>NZ_JBBCBJ010000001.1:0-1056265 GCF_037203925.1 Stenotrophomonas sp. CCNWLW57 | reverse complement strand
GGAAGTGAAACGCAGCTGCGCCGATGGTAGTGTGGCTCAAGCCATGCGAGAGTAGGTCATCGCCAGGGTTTACACCCCAAAAACCCCGCTGCTTACGCAGCGGGGTTTTTTCTTTGCGTCAAAGCGTGCCGACCAACAGTGGCACCCGCCCAACGCATGAAAAAGGCGCCCCGCAGGGCGCCTTTCGCGCATCACGACCAACGGTCGTGATCTACCAGGTCGGTATCGACTGTCAGTCGATACGCACAACCCCTCAACGGAACGCTGCAACGGCCTCGGTCAGGCCTGCTGCCTGCTGCTCCAGCTCGCGCGCGGCAGCGCTGGCTTCTTCGACCAGCGCGGCGTTCTGCTGGGTGGCTTCGTCCATCTGCACCACGGTCTGGTTGATCTGGTCGATGCCGGCGGCCTGCTCCTGCGAGGCCGACGCAATGCTCGCCATGATCTCGCTGACCCCCGCCACGCTGCCCACGATTTCCTGCATGGTGTGGCCGGCGTCCTGCGCCAACCGGGCGCCATCGGCGACCTCGCTGACCGATGCATCGATCAACTGCCGGATCTCACGCGCCGCCTCGGCCGAACGTTGTGCCAGGCTGCGTACTTCGCTGGCCACCACCGCGAAGCCACGGCCCTGGTCACCGGCGCGCGCCGCTTCCACCGCCGCATTGAGGGCAAGGATGTTGGTCTGGAAGGCGATCCCATCGATGACGCCGGTGATCTCGCCGATCCGCTTGGATGCGCCGTGGATGCTGTCCATGGTGCTGACCACGCGCCCCACCACGGCGCTGCCACGCTCGGCCACTTCCTGCGCCCCTCGCGCGAGCGCGCTGGCCTTGTGTGCATGCTCGGCGTTCTGTCGAACCGTGGCCGTAAGCTCTTCCATCGAACAGGCCGTTTCCTCGAGATGTGCTGCCTGCCGCTCCGTACGGGTGGAGAGGTCATGGTTGCCACTTGCGATTTCCTCAGCGCCCAGCGCGATGGCGCCGGCACTGCGCCGGATGCGTTCGACCATGCTGCCCAGCTGGATCGCCGTCGCATTCGCATCGCGCTGCATGGCGGCGAACGATCCCTCGTAGTCGCCCTCCATGCGCTGGCCCAGATCACCCTCAGCCAAGGCCGACAACACGCGGCGAAGATCGCCGACGGTGCTGCCCACCCGCTCCAGCAGTTGGTTGATGCCGGTGGTGAGGCCATCCATGAAGGCGGCACCGCTGTCGGCGCGTGGCAGGCGCCGGTCCAGGTCGCCGCGCGCCGCGGCATCGACGATCTCGGCCACGGCCGTCTCCAGCACCAGCTCCTGGGTACGGTCGTGCCATTCCACGGCGAAGCCGACGCGCGCTCCGGCCGCGTCGAACATCGGGCTCACCACCTGGGCAAAGTGCACGGGGCCGATCCGCACGCGTCCATGGTGCGTGGCCTGCAGGGTGTCCAGGATGGCGCGGATGCGATCCGGGTTGGCGTGGAAGCGATGGATGCTGGTGCCCACGAGGGCGTCAGCGTCGAAATCCGGAAACGCCTCGCGCAGGGTGGCCTGCTGGTTGCGCAGCAGACGCACCACGGCGGGGTTTACATAACGGATCACGTGGGACGCATCGGCAATCATCACCGCCGTGTGCGAGACCTCCAATGCCAGGCGCAGGGTAGCGTCGGCCGCAGCGCCGGCATGCTGGCGGGTGCAATGCGCCTGCAGCTGCGCATGACCTGCTGATACGCGCGCCAGCTCGGCGCGCAGCGCGTCCCTGCTGCGCCGCACCCGCGGCGCCAGCACCACCAGCGCGCCGGTCGCCATCGCGATGCCAAGCACGGTGACGGACTGGTGTTGCCAGAGGGCGCCGGCAAGGCCGCAAACCAGCCCGGTGGAGAGCAACCCCGCGAGGATGCGCTGCCCGCGCGGGTGCAACGCAGGTGACAGCAGCATGGCGTCGGGTGGACGTGAGGAGGGGTGGGGACTGGCAGACATGACAACTCCAGAAGCAATTCGGAACGGAACGTCATCCGCTGAAACGCGGACAAACGGATGCGAGGCCCGGCGACCCAGCGGCGGAAGACCTTGCACAGACGTGGATGGGGGAGAGCACTCCTTCCTTGGAAGCCGGATGACACGCGGCTTCGCACACGGCGGAGCAAGCGACGACACAGGCACGCTGCGCGTGCCTGCTGCATCGGTATCGGTTGGCGCCGCTGGAAGTTGAGTGCGACAGGGTGTCGCAGCGGTCAGCCGGCGAGGAAGCGCGTGATCACGTCGGCCACCAGTGCCGGGTGCTCCATGTGCAGGTGATGGGTGCCGGGGAACACATCCAGGCGGCCGTCGCGAAGCAGCTTGATGCGTTCACTGCGCAGCGGCTCAGGGTAGTACGACTGTGCCGGCGTCGCGTAGATCACCTGGGTGGGGCATTCGATCGCCGCCAGCAGGTCGTCGATCTGCGCTTCGCTCAACCGCATCGCGGTGGGCAGCATCAGGCGCTGGTCGCTGCACCAGCTGTAGCCGCCTTCCACCGGCATGACGCCGCGTTCAACCAGCAGGCGCGCGCAGGGCTCGCTGAGCTGGTTGGCCATCATGCGCGCGCGCACCGGTGCGGCCAGATCGGAAAACACGCGCAGCTTCTTCGATGGCAACGCGCGCACGGCGCGCACATGCTCGCGAAGGCGCTGCGCGGTTTCATCTTCCGGCCCACGCAGGCCACCGAGCGCTTCAATGGCGATCAACCGCTCCACGCGCTCGGGCGCGGCGGCAGCGGTGAGGCTGGCAATGCCGGCGCCCATTGAATGGCCGAGCAGCGTAAAGCGCTCCCAGCCCAATGCATCGGCTACGTCGAGCACATGGCAGATCGCGCCCGGGGTGTTGTACTGCGTGCCCGGCGGCATATGCGAGCTGTGGCCGTGCCCGGGCAGGTCGATGGCCACCAGGTCCAGCCCGGGCAGTGCTGCGGCCAACGGCACGAAGCTGGCGGCGTTGTCGAGCCAGCCGTGCAGCGCCAGCACACGCGTGCCTGCCGTCGGCGTCGAACGCAGGCCGGCCACGCGGGTGCCCGCCACCGGCAGTACAAACGGTTCGAGCGTCATGCCAACGCCGTGATGCTCAGCCGCGACAACGCCAGCGCGTGCGCGGGATCGGCGTTGAGGCAAGGGATGTAACGCATCTGCGCACCGCGCGCGGCGACGGTTTCGGTGAAGCCCATCGCTACTTCTTCCAGCGTTTCCAGGCAGTCGGTGGCGAAGCCCGGGCAGACCACGTCGATCTGTTTGACGCCGCGTTCGGCCATCGCCCACAGCGTGGGTTCGGCATAGGGCTGCAGCCACTTCTCGCGACCGAAGCGCGACTGGTAGGTGAGCTTCCACTCGCCATCCGCCAGGCCCAGTGCCTGCGCGATCGCCTGCGCACTGGCTTCGCAGCGCTGCGGATAGGGGTCGCCGGCATCGGCGAGGCGCTGCGGAATGCCATGGAAGGAAAACACCAGCTGCTCGCCGCGGCCGTGCTGCTCCCACCATTGCCGGATGCTGCCGGCCACTGCCGCTACCCAGTCCGGGTCCACCGCGTAATCGCGTACCAGGGTGACGGTGACGCCCGGATGGCGGGGCTGCCAGTCACGCACCTGGTCTTCGATGGAGGCGGTGGTGGTGGTCGAATACTGCGGGTACAACGGCAGCACCACGATCCGGCGCATGCCTTCGGCAGCCAGCCGGTCCAGCTCGGCGGTGAGCGCGGGCGCGCCGTAACGCATGGCGTGGCGTACGCGCACATTGGGCATCAGCTGCTGCATGGCTTCGGCCAGGCGGCGCGTGTAGACCATCAAGGGAGAGCCGTCGGGCAGCCAGACCTGGGCGTACTTGGCTGCCGAGCGGCCACTGCGCAGCGGCAGGATCAGCCCGAACAGCAGGGGCTTCCACAGCAGCGGCGGAATCGCGACCACGCGCCGATCGCTGAGGAACTCAGCCAGGTAACGCCGCACCGCCGGGGCGGTGGGCGTCTCGGGTGTGCCTAGATTGACCGCCAGCACGGCGGTATCGGGTGCGTCGAGCATGGGACCATTCTCGCAGGTCTGCGCGACGGCCGGGATCGAATCGCGCCATCACCGCTATCGAGCGGCTCGATTGAACCGAACATACTCATTGCGGATTCATCAGAACCCCACTAATTTCGGGGAAAGCGTATCGACGCTGTCCGTATTTCCCCTTTCTGGAGCACCCATGCGCCGCTTGAGCCTTGTACTGCTGATCTCCGCCAGCCTGTTGTCGACCCAGGCGATGGCCGGGCCGGAGGAGGACCAGCGCGCCCGCAACGCGGTGCGCGTGTTGAATGACATCCAGGATATTCCCGAGCAGGGCATTCCGGACAAATTGCTGGACGAAGGCCGTGCGATCGTGGTCATTCCCGACACGATCAAGGCAGGCCTGGTGATCGGCGGCCGCCGTGGCCACGGTCTGATGTCGGTCAAGAACGCCGATGGCAGCTGGTCCAACCCGGTGTTCATGAAGCTCACCGGCGGCAGCATCGGCTTCCAGGCCGGTGTGCAGTCTTCGGACGTGGTGCTGGTGTTCCGCAACGACCGCAGCCTGGACAATCTCGTCAACGGCAAATTCACGCTGGGCGCCGATGCCGGCGTGGCGGCCGGTCCCGTGGGCCGCAATGCCGCTGCGGCCACCGACGGCCAGCTGAAGGCCGAGATCTGGTCGTGGTCGCGCGCGCGCGGCCTGTTTGCCGGCGTGGCGCTGGATGGTGCGGTGCTGCAGATCGACGATAAGGCGAACCTGGACGCGTACGGCAGCAACACCACGCCGCGCATGGTGTTCGAGGGCCGCATGGGCGAAGCGCCGTCGATGGACGTGGTGGCCTTCCGCGACCGTCTGGAAGAGGCGACGTATTCGGCACGTGAAAAGCGCGGCACCGCTGGCAGTGCACCGGCCCCACGTGCGGCGGCCCCGCAGCCCCAGGCAGCGCCGGTCGTAACTGAACAGGCCAATGCCGGTGCCACCACCGCGCCGTTGCAGGCCGTTCCGGCGCAGCCGGCACCGCAGCAGGGCTTCCAGCCGGTGGGCGAAGGCGAAGTGCGTACCGAATCGCTGGACGGCAACTGACTTTCGTCACGCGCGCCGCCCTACCGGCGGTGCGCTATGCTCAGGTCCTTGTAACCGGGTAATGCGAGCAGAACATCATGGGCAGTATGAGCTTGTGGCATTGGGTGGTGGTACTGGTCATCGTTCTGCTGGTGTTCGGCACCAAGAAGCTGACCAGTGGCGCCAAGGACCTTGGCAGTGCCGTGAAGGAATTCAAGAAGGGCATGCGCGACGAGGACAAGCCGACCGCGCACCTGAGCGATGAGTCGCGTCCGCAGGATCCGACGACGACATCGCAGAACGAGCACGACCGCGACCGGCGTTGATCTGGGCGGCATGGCGTGTTCGACATCGGTTTCAGTGAACTGCTGGTCATCGCGGTAGTAGCGTTGGTCGTGCTGGGTCCCGAGCGTCTGCCCAAGGCAGCCCGCTTCGCGGGGCTGTGGGTGCGGCGCGCGCGCAACCAGTGGGATTCGGTGAAGCAGGAGCTGGAACGCGAGCTGCACGCAGACGAGATCAAGCGCCAGTTCCGCGATGCGCAGGATTCGGTGCGCGATACCGAGGCGCAGCTGCGTGCGAGTGGTGAGGCGGTACGCCGCGAAGCCGAGCAGGTGCGCAACCAGGTGCAGCGCGATGGCGATACGCCAGCCAGCACCGACGAGCCGGTCATGACCGGGCCCGCGCCGGGTTCGCCGGCGAGCGTGGCCCAGCACGTGGTGGCACCCGAGCCTGAGGCCGTGCCTGAAGAGCCGCGTGATGCGATGGCACCGCCGGGCATCGACGGGCAGGCGCCGCGCGATCCGCCGCCTGCGACGACGGAGGCCCCGCGATGAGCGGTAACGAGTCGCCGGAAAGCGGGTTGATCGAACACCTGATCGAACTGCGCGCGCGCCTGATGCGGGCGCTGATCGGGCTGGGCGTGGTGCTGCTGGGGCTGATGCCGTTCTCGCGGCAGATCTACACGTGGTTGGCGCAGCCGTTGATCTCTCAGCTGCCCAACGGGCAGTCGATGATCGCGACCAACCCGGCCGGTGCATTCTTCGCGCCGCTCAAGCTGACCTTCTTCGTGGCCGTGTTCATCGCGGTGCCGTGGTTGCTGTACCAGCTGTGGGCGTTCGTGGCGCCGGGCCTGTATGCGCGCGAAAAGCGCCTGGCGGTGCCGTTGCTGGCAACCTCGGTGTTGCTGTTCTACATCGGCTGCGCGTTCGCATACTTCCTGGTGCTGCCGGCGGTCTTCCACTTCCTGACCACGTTCCGCCCGGAAGTGATTGCGATCACCCCGGATGCGAATGCATACCTGGATTTCGTGCTGGCGATCTTCTTCGCGTTCGGCAGCAGTTTCGAACTGCCGGTGGCGATGGTGATCCTGACTCTGCTGGGGTGGATTACGCCGCAGCAGTTCAAGGACGGCCGTGGGTACGCGATCGTGGGCATCTTCGTGTTGGCTGCGGTGCTGACGCCGCCGGATGTGGTTTCCCAGTTGATGCTGGCGATTCCCATGTGCCTGCTTTATGAGCTTGGGATACATGCTTCGCGGTGGTTGGTGCCCGCGAAGAGCGATGAGCCTCAGGCTTCTTAAGCTTCAACAGCAGCGTTTCGGTTGCTACGTGCTGGGGAGGCCGACGGGCAGCCCCTTACGGGACACGCCGTAAACCCATCCATGGGGGCTTGGCAAAAACATCCATGTTTTTGACAGTCCCTACAGGGGCTGCCCGCCGGCCTCCCCTCTCGTGCATTGCGGGTGCGGATACGAAAGCAGAGCAAAAACAAAGCAAAGCAGCGACGCAGGGCGTCGCTCTACGTCTTTGATTCTTTCAATGCATTACCGGATACGCACGCGCACGGTAGAGCGACGCCATGCGACGCTGCTCTTCCCTCCGCACAGCGCGATGCATGACGGGGCCGGGCGGCGGGTAGCCCCCGGAGGGACTGTCAAAAACATGGATGTTTTTGACAAGCCTCCAGGGATGGATTCACGGCGTGTCCCGGAGGGGGCTGCCCGTCGCCCGGCCCCAGCCCGCAGCAACTGAAACGCTGCTGTTGCTGTCGCTGTTGCTCTCAATCAAGCAGCGAAAATATTCCCAGGCCCGTTCGACGGCGGTACCGGCGGTGGGGCGGCGCGGCCGCGGTGGGCGAACATCTGGTTCCAGGCGGCGTATACCGCACCTACGTACAGCGGCATGATCACCGCGGTGTTGGTCAGCTGCATCACGAACGCGGCTGCACCGGCGCCGCCGGCCATCAGCGCCAGCTGCATCACGATGATCATCACGAAGTAGATGCACATCGCCGCGATCAGGCCCAGCAGCATGAACACCGCCATCGCGCCGAAATTGCGGATGCAGCCCTGCAGGCTCATGCGCAGCGCGTGCATGCCGCTCTGGTGGTCGAACACCACCAGCGCCGGCTGGGTGAACATCGCCATGCTCAGCGCCACGAACGTGCCGAATGCAATCAGCAGCCACAGCAGGATGCGCACCACCGGTACGCCGGCCATCAGCGCCATGGTCTGCTCATTGCTCGGCGTGGCGCCGGACTGCTGCAGCTCCTGCATTTTGCGGAACATCTCGGCCGTGGCAGTCAGGCCGTCGGGGCCCATCATCACGTACAACAGCGTACCCAGCGCAATCACCGCGATCAGCTGGATCGCCAGCGGCACCAGCAGGTGGCTCACGCGGCGGTCGCGGATCGGCTGCAGCAGGTGGGTCGGCATGGCGCGGTGGCCCTGGGCCACTTCGCTCACCGCCACCAGCATGCCGCCGAACACCAGCGGGCCTACCGCCACCGACACCAGCTGCAGCAACACGCCGAGCCAGCTCGGCAATGCCTGCGCCAGCACCAGGATCAGCGAACTGACCAGCATGCCGATCACGCCAAGGACCGCCAGCTGCAGCGGTGCGCGGCGATACAGGGTGAACGCGTCCAGCAGCCATTGGGCGCCCGCCGAGGCGGGCAGCTTGCGAATTTCGCTCATACCATTCCGGAACAGGGGGAAGGGCGCGTACGCCCCGAATACCAACGATTATCCCTGTTTTCCGTGCCCATCACCTGAAGGAAAGGTCGCTCCCGGCGGTCTTTCAGTTGTTGCGCGCCTGGCGGACGAACCGGCGCAGCAGCTGGCGGGCCAGCGGGGCCGCACTGACCCCGCGCGCCACGCTGCGCGCGCAGCCGCCGTGGCGACCGATGCACTCGGCACGCGCCCGCACGTAGCCGCGCATGTGGTGGGTGGCGAACTCCGGGTGGAACTGCACGCCCCAGGCCTGCTGGCCCCAGCGGAAGGCGTGGCAGTTGTCCTGCGCCGAGCGCGCCAGGATGGCCGCGCCCTCCGGCGCGCGCAGCACCGTCTGCAGGTGGGTGGCATGGGCCGGGAAGCGCGCCGGCAGGCCCGCGAATAGCGGGTCGTCCACCGCCGAGGGCTCCAGCGCCAGCTCGATCGTGCCCGACTCGCGCCCCGCCGGGTTGTAGGCCACCTCACCGCCCAGCGCATGTGCAAGCAGCTGGTGGCCGTAGCAGATGCCGAACACCGGGCGGTTGTCATGCGCGGCGGTGCGCAGCCACTGCGCGCTGCGCTCGCTCCAGTCGGCGCGGTCGGTCACGTAGGCGGCCGAGCCGCTGATGATCACCCCGGCGAAATCGCGGTGGTCGGGCAGCTCGCCGCCGTGCTCCACGTCCACCACCACCGTCTCGTCCGCATCCAGCCCCGCCGCGACCCGGATCCAGTGCGGAAAACGGCCGTACCGGCGCAGCGAAGCGACCGGTTGGCCGGTTTCAAGAATCAGGAAAGGCGAGCGGTTCATCGGGGGGAGGCAGCACGCTGAGGACTTCCTCGATTGTAGTCAGCCCTGCCGCCACCTTTTCAAGCCCCGCGCGGCGAAGGGTTCGTACTCCTTCAGCACGTGCGGCCCGGTTGAAACCGGCCAGATCCATGTCCGCCCGGATCAGCCCGCGCAGCCGCGAACTCAATGGCAGCAACTCATACAGGCCTACCCGGCCCATGTAGCCGGTGCGCCGGCAGTCGAGGCAACCGGCCGGCGCATATGGCGTGGGTGACTCTGGTAATGCCTCATCGGCATCAGCCAGCACCGCCCATTGGGCCGCGCTGAGCGGCTTGGGCACCTTGCAGTGCGGGCACAACGTGCGGACCAGGCGCTGGGCCAGGACCCCGTTGATGGTGCTGGCCAACAGGTAATGCGGCACGCCCAGGTCGAGCAGCCGGGTGATCGCCGAAGGCGCATCGTTGGTGTGCAGCGTGGACAGCACCAGATGGCCGGTCAGCGACGCCTGCACGGCCATCTGGGCCGTTTCCAGGTCGCGGATTTCGCCGATCATGATGATGTCCGGATCCTGCCGCAGCAGGGTGCGTACGCCGGCGGCGAAGTCCAGGTCGATGTTGGTCTGCACCTGCATCTGGTTGAATTCCGGCGCGATCATCTCGATCGGATCCTCCACCGTGCACACGTTCACGTCCGGGGTTGCCAGCCGCTTCAGGGTGGAATACAGGGTGGTGGTCTTGCCCGAACCGGTCGGGCCGGTGACCAGCACGATGCCGTGCGGGCGCTCCACCAGCGCGGTCCAGCCAGCCGCTTCCTGTGGGCTGAAACCGAGCTGGTCGATGCTCTTGAAGGCCGCATCCGGGTCGAAGATGCGCATCACGCACTTCTCGCCAAAGGCGGTGGGCATGGTCGACAGGCGCATTTCCACCTCGCGCCCACCCGGCGAGCGGGTCTTGATGCGGCCATCCTGCGGCCGTCGACGCTCGGCCAGGTCCATGCGGCCCAGCACTTTGATCCGGCTGACCATGGCGGTCATCACCGCCGGCGGCACCTCGAACACCTTGTGCAGCACGCCGTCGATGCGGAAACGCATGCGCCCCATGTCACGGCGCGGTTCCAGGTGGATGTCCGAGGCGCGCTGCTCGAAGGCGTACTGCAGCAGCCAGTCCACGATGTGCACCACGTGCTGGTCATCGGCGTTCACATCGCCGGAGCGGCCCAGCTCCACCAGCTGCTCGAAGCTGGGCAGGATGCCGCTGGCCTCGCCGCGCACATCGCCGCGCGCCCCGCGCACCGACCGGGTCACCCCGTAGAACTCCATCGTGTAGCGGTGCAGGTCCAGCGGGTTGACCATGGCCAGCTCGATCCGGCGCCGGGCCAGGTGCTGCAGGTCGAGCAGCCACTCCTGGGCCAGCGGCTCGCTGGTGGCCACCAGCAGCCGCTCGCTGTCCACCGCCAGCGGCAGGAACCGATGGCGGCGGGCATAGGCATGGGAGACCAGCGCGGTCACCGCCGCCACGTCCACCCGGGTGGGATCGATGCGCAGGTAGCGGGTGCCGGTTCGGGTGGCCAGCCAATCGGTCAGCCGTTCCAGGCCCAGCTCTCCGCCGGAGGCGGCCGCCAGCTTCAGGTTGGCCAGCAGCACCAGCGGGTGCACCTCGCTGGCATTGCGGGCGCCTTGACCGGAAAAGCGGATGCGCTCCACATCACTGGCCGCGACCAGCCCGTCGGCCACCATGGCGGCCGCCACCTGATCGAAATCCAGCCGGCCCGGCGGCAGGGGCCCCGGAGCAGGAACGGGGGCGAGCGTTGCCGGTGAGCGGTGTTCCATGGCGCCAGAATCCTCGGAGCGGGGCCTGCACGGCGTGATGGCAGCTTGCCTGGAATGCCGGCGGGCGGTCCGTCGCTATACTAGCGCACCCCCTGAGCAGGCAAGACTCCGCCGCATGTCCGCGACCCAGAACGTTCCGATCACTTTCCAGGGCCTGATCCAGACCCTCAACCAGTATTGGGCGCAGCAGGGCTGCGTGCTGATCCAGCCGCTGGACCTGGAGGTCGGTGCCGGCACCTTCCACCCGGCCACCTTCCTGCGCTCGATCGGCCCGGAAAGCTGGAATGCCGCGTACGTGCAGCCCTCGCGCCGCCCGACCGATGGCCGCTACGGCGAAAACCCCAACCGCCTGCAGCGCTACTACCAGTACCAGGTGGCGATGAAGCCCAGCCCGGACAACATCCAGCAGCTGTACCTGGATTCGCTGAAGGCACTGGGCATCGACCCGCTGGTGCACGACCTGCGTTTCGTCGAGGACAACTGGGAATCGCCGACCCTGGGCGCCTGGGGCCTGGGCTGGGAAGTCTGGCTCAACGGCATGGAGGTGACCCAGTTCACCTACTTCCAGCAGGCCGGTGGCCTGGAGTGCAAGCCGGTGCTGGGCGAGATCACCTACGGTCTTGAACGCCTGTGCATGTACCTGCAGAACTGCGACAACGTGTATGACCTGGTCTGGACCTACGGGCCCGACGGCACGCCGGTGACCTACGGCGATGTGTACCTGCAGAACGAAGTGGAGCAGAGCACCTACAACTTCGAGTACGCCGACGTGGAAGAACTGTTCCACCGCTTCGACGCGTGCGAGAAGGAAGCGCAGAAGCTGGTGGAGGTGGGCCTGCCGCTGCCGGCCTACGAGCAGGTGTGCAAGGCCAGCCATTCGTTCAACCTGCTGGATGCGCGCCGCGCGATCAGCGTGACCGAGCGCCAGCGCTACATCCTGCGCGTGCGCGCGCTGGCCCAGGCGGTGGCGAAACTGTATGAAGCCAAGCGCCTCGAAGCGGTGGCGGCCAAGGAGGTGCGGGCATGAGCACGATGCTGCCGCTGCTGATTGAACTGGGTACCGAAGAACTGCCCGTGAAGGCGCTGCCGGGCCTGGCCCAGGCATTCTTCGATGGCGTGGTGGACGGCCTGGCCAAGCGTGGCGTGGAAGTGGAACGCGGCGACGCCAAGCCGCTGTCCACCCCGCGCCGGCTGGCGGTGCTGCTGCCCGGCGTGGCCGTGGAGCAGCCGGAACAGCGCGGTGAAGTGCTGGGCCCGTACCTGAACATCGCGCTGGACGCCGATGGCCAGCCGACCAAGGCGCTGCAGGGTTTCGCGGCCAAGGCCGGGATCGACTGGACCGCGCTGGAGCGCACCAGCGATGCCAAGGGCGAGCGTTTCGTGCACCGTTCGGTGACCCCGGGTGCGCGCACCGCGGCGCTGCTGCCGGAGATCCTGGCCGAAGCGATTGCCGCCATGCCCATTCCCAAGCCGATGCGCTGGGGCAGGCACGCCTACGGCTTCGCTCGCCCGGTGCATTGGCTGGTGCTGCTGCACGGCAAGGACGTGATCGAGGCCGAAGTGCTGGGCCTGAAGTCCGACCGCATGAGCCGCGGCCATCGTTTCATGCACGACAAGACCGTGTGGCTGTCCTCGCCGGACGACTACGTCAGTTCGCTGCAGGCCGCTTATGTGCTGGTGGACGCCGACGCGCGCCGCAGCCGCATCGTGGAGGCGGTAAATGCCCAAGCCACCGCCGCCGGTGGCCAGGCGCGCATCACCGATGACAACCTGGAACAGGTGGTCAACCTGGTTGAATGGCCGGCGCCGGTGCTGTGCAGTTTCGAACGCGATTTCCTGGCGGTCCCGCAGGAAGCGCTGATCGAGACGATGGAAATCAACCAGAAGTTCTTCCCGGTACTGGACAACAGCGGCAAGCTGACCGAGAAGTTCATCGGCATCGCCAACATCGAATCGAAGAACGTGGCCGAAGTGGCCAAGGGCTACGAGCGGGTGATCCGCCCGCGCTTTGCCGATGCCAAGTTCTTCTTCGACGAAGACCTCAAGCAGGGCCTGGAATCCATGGGCGAGGGTCTCAAGACCGTCACCTACCAGGCCAAGCTCGGCTCAGTGGCCGACAAGGTGCAGCGCGTGGTGGCACTGGCCGGGCTTATTGCACCGCAGGTGGGCGCGGATCCGGTACTGGCCAGGCGCGCCGCGGTGCTCGCCAAGAACGACCTGCAGTCGCGCATGGTCAACGAGTTCCCCGAGCTGCAGGGCATTGCCGGCCGCCATTACGCGGTGACGGGTGGCGAATCGCCCGACGTCGCGCTGGCGATCGATGAGGCCTACCAGCCGCGCTTCGGTGGCGATGACATCGCGCTGTCGGACCTGGGCAAGGTACTGGCCATCGCCGAGCGTGCCGACACCCTGGCCGGTGGTTTTGCCGCAGGCTTGAAGCCGACCGGCAACAAGGACCCGTTCGCACTGCGCCGCAACGCGCTGGGCCTGGCGCGCACGATCATTGAATCCGGCTTCGAGCTGGACCTGCGCGCGCTGCTGGAAACGGCCTTTGCCGGCCTGCCGGCGGCGGTGCAGCCCAGTGCCGAGCGTAAGACCGAGGCCATGCCGGAGGAGCTGTACGACTTCATCATCGACCGCCTGCGCGGCTACTACGCCGACAAGGGTGTGCCGGCCACGCACTTCAACGCCGTGGCCGAACTGAAGCCGGCCTCGCTGTACGACTTCGACCGCCGCATCGACGCCATCGGCATCTTCGCCGCGCTGCCGGAAGCCGAAGCGCTGGCCGCCGCCAACAAGCGCATCCGCAACATCCTGCGCAAGGCCGAGGGGGCGATTCACGGCATGGTCGATCCGGCCCTGCTGGCCGAACCGGCCGAGAGCGAACTGGCTGAAGCCGTCGAAGCGGCCATCGACGACAGCAATGCCAGCCTGCACCAGAAGGACTACGTCAGCGTGCTGGCGCGCCTGGCCCGCCTGCGCCCGCAGGTGGATGCGTTCTTCGATGCGGTGATGGTCAACGCGGAAGATCCCGCACTGCGCGGCAACCGTCTGGCGCTGCTCAAGCGCCTGGGCGACCGCCTGGGCAGCGTGGCGGCGATCGAGCATCTGTCCAGCTGACGGCAACAGCCTGATCGCGTCTCACCCTTGAAAGCGCCCGACTGGTTCGGGCGCTTTCTTTTTATGCGCATTTGCTCGAATGCGACGAAAACTGCAATCAATCTGAATATTGATTGAGCGTTTCTTAGGAAAAATCAGAAAACGATAAATTCGTGCAATCGGTATTTCCCAGCGCCGCGTGATCATCCGGCGCCGCACTTCCACGCGGCACCGACACGTCGCGTGCGTCCTGCGCGGCTCGCCCCCGCTTTGCACGGAAGTACCGCCGCATGCCCAAGCTGCCCCACGTCGTTCCCGCCGTTTCTACCCTCAACCGCTTCGCCGCGCTGGCCGATACCGATGCGGAGAAGGACGTGCACAACACACATACACCCACCAGGGTCGGCAATGCGACGGCGCCGAAGAGACCGGCGGTTTCCTCGCGGGCGGTACCGCTGAGTCCGCGCGAAGCCGCGGTGAGGGATGCAATCCTCGCCACCGGCGCGCCTGAAAGCCGCGCGCTGGTACGCATGCTGGAAACGCACCTCGCTGCTGCCAACACCGTGGAAGCGCGCGACGTGGTGACCGAGCGTATGGAGCAGGCACTTGCCGCGCGTGGCCATGACGTGGCCGTCCTGCGCGACCTCGGCATCAACCTGCTGGATGGCGTGCTCGGTCGCGCGGCCTGGGGCACCCTGTTGGCCGAACTGCCCAGCTGGGCCGGCAATGCGTTGACGGCGGGACAGCTCGCCCGCGCCGCCATCAACGGCAGCTGGAGCAGCCTCGCGGCGGTTCTGCCATCGTTGGCAGCGGCATTGCCGTCGCTGCGCACACATGACCAGTTCGACGCACTGGTGCAGTCGCTGCCGGAGGCGATCCGGACCGGGTTGTGGAACCTGCATGAGCAGATTGGCCAAGCCGACGCGCAGCTGCGCCCCAACCTCGGCGGCGGACACCTGGTGTCGGCGCTGGCGGTGGCCGCGCTGCTCTGGCAGGTGCAACGCTCGCTGCCAAAGCCGGCGGGGAAGCTGCAGGGGATCGGTCGCTTCATCGCCGAACTGCCGTTGCATTGGCAACGCATCGCCGTGCTCAACGGCGTGGGCGGGGCGCTGCTTGCACCGGGCGCGGTGGCCGCCAATGGGGAAACAGACGCGCCGGTCGAACGCGACCAACGCGCACTGCGTCCAGGCCCGGAGGAAAAGGCACAACGGATCGAGTTCCAGCGCTGGGCGGACCGGGGCATGCGGTCGGGCCCGCCACGAATCCGCCCGACCATCGACAGCCTTGAGCCGGTGACGTTTGAAGCGTCACGCGCGCCCGGCACCCTGCAGGCAGGGGGGCCGACCCGCGAACCTGCCGCCGCGCTTGCCGCACCGCAGCCGGCCGATGCGGCGACGTCACCGGGCAGCCGCCCGCAGAGCGGTTGGCTTGCGTGGCTGGGCGCCGGCATTGCCACCTTGGGCCATGCGGCACGGGGTGGCTTCCAGTCGGTGCCACAGGCCGCACCCTCAGTGGAAATGACCTTGATGAGTGGCTCGGCACTGCGCGAGGTGGTCACCGAGCCGCTGATGTCGCCCGAAACAGTTGAAGTGGCGACGGGAGCGGCTACCACCGCGCGCATGTTCCCCAATCTGCGACGGACGCCGCTGGCGCTGGCAGCGGCAGCGACGGTAACCGGTGCGGGTGCGGCAGTGATTGGCTTGAAGCGCTATTTCTGGCCCGACACCTCCGCCGCCACGCCGATCGCGCTCGCCGAACAGCTGGCCGGCGAGGTGGTTGGGTTGCGGGACGGCCACTGGGGTACCGGGCTGGACCTGTTGCTGGGCGAACTGGAGCCCACTCAGCGTAGCGGTCGCGCGCGGCGCGCGGCACCCGCCGCCACCGCCTACAGCGCAGGCGAACAGGAAACCGACCTGCAGCGGCACGGTGTGTCGACCGCGCAGCTGGATGCACTGCGCGCCGATCCCGCCCTGATGCAGCAGCTGCAGTCGATGCGTCTGTGGTCGGTAGCGGTAGCGCGCGACATCGCCACGCAGCCCGGCTGGGAATGGGTGGCGCGATTGTCGGCCTCGGAACAGGAACTGCTGGTCGGCCACTGGCAGGCGCTTCGCAGGATCGCCCCCACCCTGGACGCGGTGGACAACGCGGCTGATGCGGTGATGGAAGAACTGCTGCAGAAAGCGGGGTGGCAGGGAAACTGGATGGACATCGAAGTGCGTCTGCCGCACAAGGACGTGGCCGGGATGCAGGTGGACGACCGCCTGCCGCTGCTCGCGTACTGCCTGTCGCGGCCGCGCGCCGGTGAGGCGTCGTTCCTGCGCGATGACCTGCCGGTCACCCCGCGTGAGTGGGCCCAGCTCAGGCAGGCGCTGGCCAGTGCCGACGCCAGCCGCCTGCGCGTGGACATCGCCGCCCGAGTCGAACAGGCGCGGCCGGCGCTCAGTGCAGCCGTGCAGGCGCAGCTGGTGCTGGACGCGCTCAAGGCCAAGGCGCTGGGCCGGCTGGGCAGCGGCGACGCGCATCGGCGCGGTGCGGAGGTGGTGCTGGGCTTCCTGCAGGGCACCGGCGCGGTCGAACGCGCCACGTTGACCTATGTGGACCGGCTGCCCGACGGCAGCGCGATTACGGTGCCGGTGCCGAACTACCTGGTGCTGCGCAGCGCCGCCAAGGACGAGGGGCTGCGCGGCCAGGTGGTGCTGTACCGCTCGGACCTGTCGCGTTTCCAGGCATTCGGCGACGAAGACGCGTTCCGCGAGTTCCTGGATACCCAGCGCGCCCGCAGCGGTGCCTTCGCCGCCGAAGGCGGGGTGCAACGCAGCCTGGGCGACGACATCGTGCAGGCCGCGCCGCCGGAGCACCGTCGCGAACTGCTGAAACTGGTCGATGACTGGGAAAAGCGCCTCGCGCTTTACCAGAGCGGCCAGCGCGGGCCGCAGGCATGGAACCCGGCCGCAAGCTTCACCCTTGCCTTCACTCCGGTCGACCACGCCGACGGGGCGCGCCAGCAGTGGGCCGACACGCTGGTCAATCACGGGCAGGCGCTGGCGCAGCAACAGCTGGGCCGCAACCTGCTGCGCTGGAGCCCGCTGGGCATTGCCAACGTAGCGGCGGACGCCGCCTACGAGCAGCGCCGCGACAGCGCCCTGCAGACCCTGGACACGCACGCGCAGCCCAGCGTTACCGACGCCATGGTGGGCGCGCTGCGGATGGCCGGTTTCGAAGGCTCGCTGGCGGGCTTCGATCCGAGCCGGGTCCGCCTGCAGCTGGGCGAGCAGCACATGGACCTGACCCGTTGGGCGACCCGCGGCTGGCAGCAGCACGGGCTGCCCCGGCCGCCGGTACCGCTGAATGCCCCGGACTGGGCGCCCGACGCGGCCGGCATGCCCAATGCCCGGCTGCCGCAAGCCACCTGGCTGGACGATGCGACGCTGGACGCGATGCAGCTGGTGGCGTGGCGCGGTGACGCGCAGGGCGGGGTGGACACCGAGCTCACCGCGCGGCTGGCCGACCCGGCGCTGCGCCGGGCGATCTGTGGCGAGCTGGAGAGCTTCGCCACCAGCAACCGGCTGGCCACGGCCTACATTGAGCACCTGCGCGCGCTGCCGCGCACCGGGGAGGGCAGGGCCTTCGCCGCTGCGCTGGGCAACCAGATCCGCGCGCGTACCGCGTGGATGATCGAGGTGGCCCGACAGGACGGCCTGCTGGACGCCGCCACCCACGCCGCGCTGCAAACGGCGCACACGCAGCTCGACCCGGTCGGCAAGCAGACCTCGACCCTGCAGGTAGTGACGCTCAAAGGCCACCCGCTGGTGGGGCTGTGGGCGATCCAGACGCCTGCCGGTCGCCATGTGTTCCTGCCCGATACCCCCTACGGCGACCAGGTGCTGGACGAGCGCGCCTTTGCCCTCTGGCTGCGCCGACCCGAGGCCGAAGCCTACGTTCGCGCCCGCGCGCAGTATCGCTACCACCCGGACCTGGCCGGGGCGTTCGAGCATACCGCCAGCTCGCGCGGCATCCCGTTCGGCTTCGCGGCCACGCGTGGGCCGCAGGCGGCGGCGGCCACGCTGATCGCCGCGCGTATCGACGATGTGGACGAGCTTACGGTGAGCCCGCACGAGCAGCTGGCCGAGACGCTCAGGATGATCGGCACGATCGGCGTGGGCGCGTTGTGTTCTCTCGCCAGTGGCGGCACCGGCACGCTGCTGTGCCTGGCCGGCACGCTGGGGGTGGTGGTCGATAGTTTCCACCGGGGCCTGGTTTACCTGGAGCGCGGCCTGGTCGATGACGGCATCCTCGAGATCGGCGGGGGGGTGGTCGACCTGCTCGACCCGGCCCAGATCACCGCGATCCCAGGCCTGCTGTACCAGCTCGGCAAGCGCAGCCTGGGCAGCATCGCCGAGGCGACCGCTGCAGTGCGCCAGCTGCGCCTGCAGCGGCGGGGGTTCAGCGCCGACGGACTGGTCAACCAGGGCTTCGCGGTGTCGGACAACGCATTGGCGACCGCAGCGCTGCCCATGCTGGAACAACCGCTCGCCGGTGGCGGCCTGCTGTACCGGCAGCGGGACCGTACATATATCCGGCAGGAAGGTCTTTTCGTCGAAGCGGTGACCGATGGCCGCGATGTGCGCCTGCGCATGCCTGATGCATCCGAGGCGCCAGGTCCGCCGGTGGAATTCAGGAACAACGCCTGGTACCGGCAGGAGCGCCCGCCGACGCACCGCGGCACCACCACGCTGTCGCCGGTGGGCGGGCGCGGGTGGGTGAGCCGCCTGCCGGAGGCGGAAAACCTGCCGCCGGAGAAGCTGGACGAGCTGGAGGCGGTGTTCGGCGTGCGTTCGCGTGATTCCTCACCCAGTGCCGACCTGCGCCACGTGGTGCAGGAGCTCACCATCGACCAGCGTGTGCAGCGCATTCTCGGCGACCCTGAATCGCTGGGCATGCCCGGCGACGAGGCGATCATCATGCGCGCCTGGGCCGACAGCCCTGTACTGGGCAACGGCAAGGGTGTGGAAACCTATGTCGACACCATCGGCGAGTGGACCCGAGGCGCACGTTTCGGCCGCGGTCCCGTCGGGCTGATGGTGGAAGTGGCCGACACGCGCACCTTGCCCGGCATCGAGGCCCTGGTCGACGCTGCCGACGCAACCGCCCTGGCCACGCGGCTGAAACTACCGGCGGACACCGGCCGCGACGCGCTGCTGCAGGCGGTGCGCAACGAGCTGGGCAGGGTGATCAAGGCCGACCCGGCGCAGAGCCGCCTCACCTGGCAACGCTGGATCGCCGCCCAGCACCGCCTGCCAACGGCAGCGGACAACCTGGTCAAACACTTCCCCGATCTCACCAAGGCCGAGGCGGAAGAGATCATCACCCGCTCCAACGGCCTGCAGAAGCGCGAGGTGGAATCGTGGATATTCTCCACGGACATCCGCGCGATCGTGGCCGACACGCTCACCAGCCGGACGCAGCGGCAGCAACGCCAGGCGGTGGTGAACGACGCCTTCGGAACACTTGCCGATGTGCAGCAACTGGGCACCCACCTGCAGTCGGCACTGCCGGGCCGCACCATCAAGGTGCGTGACGATGGCCCGGGCGGTTCTGTGCTGCTGGTCGGCTCGGCAACGCCCGGGGTTGCCGAAGCACGGCTGGTCTTCAGCCCTGGCACGGGCGGCGCACTGATCGTGTCGGATGCGCAGCACAAGGCACATACGCACTGGCAGGACGCGTTGTTCGAACAGCTTGCCGCACCCGAAAAACGACGGTTGGGCGACGCAACCACGCTGCGGCGCGAAGTGGTCGAGCAGATGAAGCAGATGCCGATCGCGCAGCGCTGCAGCCTGAGGGGACCGCTCAAGCCGGTGCCCGACAGCAGCCCCAACAGTGAGGCACGGCCCCACGAACGCACCCGCCGTTCGGCGGACTGCGATCCCCCGGACAGCATCTCGCTGGGTCCGGACATGATTGCACTGCGTGACGACATGCAGCGCAGCCTGGGCGCGATGCGGCACGAACTGGACCGGACCTACACCGGCCTGCGCGCGGAAGAACGCGAACTGAAGGCGCTGACCAGCCGCATGATGCAGCTCAAGCTGGAGAAGCAATCCCTGCCAGCGGTCGACGCCGCACGCATGAAGGAGCTGCAGAAGAAGAACTTCCGCACCTTGAACGGCTACGACCTGATGAACGCGGCCTACTACCGTCTCGACGACATCGCGTACGACGGGGTGCCGCTGGGTCCATCACCGGACTTCCCGGACAGTGGTTTCGCCTTGAGTACCGTGCCGCGGGCATGGATGCACCCGGAAAACTTCGTCAAGCCGGTGCCGGTGCGCCGCGTGTTCCTGCCCGCTGCACAGGCCGAGGGCAAGCCGATGCAGAGCGGCCTGTTCCGTGCGGACTATCCGCTGGGTGCAGACCTGATGCCGTCGGTAGGCAAGCTGGCCGAACCGGGGCAGGCGTCGAAGAAGATTACCCTGACCGAGCGCGACCTGCAGGTGACGGTGCCGGGCGGGAAGCAGGCCCGGTCGTTCGCCGAGCTGACCGACGCGGAGTTCGACGCACTGGATGGCAAGTCGCTCTCGGAGGCAATGCGGCAGTACGTTGGCGAGGGAAGTCTGCTGGCAAGCAATGCAAAATCCCTGACTCCCGGCGACTACTACCTGTATCAGATCCGCTCATGCAGCGAGAGCAAGATCCTGAAGGGCTGGTTTGACGCATTGAAGAAGGCGGTGCCTGCGATCGCGGACCTTCTCGATGGAAGGGGCCCGATACCGAAGGTCAAGGGAAAGGTCGGCATCCTGTCCGACAGCAACCCCTGTTCCTACAGCTGTGATCGCCGCCTGGCCGAGTTGGAGGAGATGCTGCCCGGTGTCAAACTTACCCTGTTCTATCACTTCGACACGCCGACCGAGGCTCTGGAGTGGCGGTCGGAGCAGGCCATGCTGCGGGTGATGGAGAAGCACCGCGTCGCATGGGAGGGTGCAGGCCATTCCGAAAACGACATTCGGCAGATGGCCGCCGCCGAGTTGAAGAAGCCCGATGTCCGCCAATGGGCCGAGGAGCAGCTGCTGGCATCGCCGCCGCCGCGGCCGGTGCCGCGGCTCTGGACGCGGACGGAGTATGAAGCCGAGGGATTCTGAGGCGCGCCGCATGCGGATGCGGCACCATGTCAAGGTGCGACGGCCGGGGTGCGAGCCCCGGCCGCCGCTGGACCACCGATTCCGGGAGCACTTGCAATGATCATCAACGGCGCCGGCCGTCCTGCCGCACTTTCCAGCACACCGGGCCTCACCGCAGCGGACGCCTCCGTTCTCGGGGCCGACCGCGAGCAGGCCCTGGGCACGCGCGAGCACGATTTCCTGCTGTTCGGCAGCCAGGCCACCGCGTTCGCCCGCGACCTGTTCCGCAGCGGGATCGCCGACGACCTGCGCGCCTATCTCGAACAGGGGTTCC
This sequence comes from Stenotrophomonas sp. CCNWLW57, assembly GCF_037203925.1. NCBI lineage: Bacteria > Pseudomonadati > Pseudomonadota > Gammaproteobacteria > Lysobacterales > Lysobacteraceae > Stenotrophomonas > Stenotrophomonas sp. CCNWLW57. The sequence goes on along the minus strand of NZ_JBBCBJ010000001.1, from coordinate 1,035,061 downwards.
TGCACGACGCTGATGCCAGCGGGCCGGTGCAACGGAACCTGGCGCCCGGGGACCGCGATCACGGGCTCGATGCCTGCGGCGGGAATCTGACCCTGCGCGACGGGGTGCTGATCTTCGGCCGCTACAACAACCACGGTAACGGCGACTGCTATTACGCCTGCGTGCCGGGCAGGGGGGCGCCTGCGTTCTTCAGCATCTGCATCGAGTCCGGCGTAGACAGCGGTGAGGCCTACGAAATCTCAGTGTCCCCCTCGATGGACTGGTCACAATTTCTGGCTCACCTTCCGCCTGCGTGAATATGGCGTGATGCTCGAGGCCGCATGCACCGCAGCGACGGGCTTCGTTTTTGGCACGATCCCGCTATCCTGTGCCCATGCCGCCTTTGAAATATTTCCTGCCGCTGTTGTTCCTGTCGCTGGCCATCGCCTCGACCGCGCATGCGCGCGGCACCATCGAGAAGGTGGACATCACCGGCCTGGACAGGGGCGACGATGCCGAGATGATCGAGAACATCGAAGTCTCGCTGTCGCTGTACGACACCATTGGCAAGGAACAGGGCGAGTCGCGGCTGGAATACCTGCTGTCGCAGGCCGAGCGCCAGACCCGGCGCGCGCTGGAACCGTTCGGCTACTACAACCCGGTGATCACGGTGGAAAGCCCGCGCGAAGGTGAGAACCTGCGCGTGGTGATCCATGTCGATCGTGGTCCGCCCACCCTGGTACGCCGCGAGAACATCGACATCACCGGTCCGGCGCAGCTGGACCAGTACCTGCAGGAAGACCTGGAGAACTTCCGGCCGCGCAAGGGCCAGCGCTTCGAGCACACGCTGTACGACGCCAGCCGCGTGACCATCACCCGGCGCCTGGCCGAACGTGGCTACTTCGATGCCGATTTCACCCAGCGCCGGGTCGAGATCACCCGCGCCGAGAATGCCGCCGACATCGATCTCACCTGGGACAGCGGCCGCCGCTACAACATGGGCGATATCCGCTTCCACCAGGATTACTTCGTGGAGCGCCTGTTCGACCCGCTGGTGTACTGGGAAAAGGGCAGCTACTTCCACGAAGGCAAGCTGGACCGCCTGCGCGAATCGCTGACCAAGCTGGATTACTTCAGCGTCATCGACATCCAGCCGCAGCCGGACCAGGCCGACGAGAACGGCAACGTGCCGGTGGATGTCACCCTGACCCGGGCCAAGCGCAGCATCTATACGGCAGGTATCAGCTACGGCAGCGAAAGCGGCGCCGGTGTGCGCGGCGGCCTGGAGCGGCGCTTCCTCAACAGCCGCGGCCACAAGATGAACACCCAGCTGGACTACGCGCAGAAGCGCAAGAGTCTTGTCACCACCTACCGGATCCCGGCGTTCAAGTGGCTGGACGGGTGGTACGGGCTCACTGCCAGCGCGTATGACGAGCAGACCGACTACATCGACCTTCGCAACTTCAAGCTGATCGGCAGCCGCAGCGGCGAGATCAACGAGAACTGGACGGCCATCGCCTCGATCAACGCCCTGCGCGAGCGCTGGCGCTATGCCTCGGGCACCGAATTCACCAACGCGATCTACAACACCTCCACGCTGGTGTATCCGCAGCTGGTGGCCGACTACGTGAATGTCGATGACCGCCTGGCCCCGCGCAAGGGCATCAGTGGAAGCGCGACCATGCGTGGCGGCATCGAAGGCGCAGGTTCGGATACCAGCTTCGTGCAGGCCAGCGTGATGCTGCGCTGGTTCATCCCGGTCGGCGATGCCGACCGCCTGATCCTGCGCGGCGAAGGTGGTACCACCTGGACCAGCGACCTGGTGGCGATGCCGCCCAGCCTGCGCTTCTTCGCCGGTGGCGACCGCAGCATCCGCGGTTACGCGTTCCGTGAAGTAGGCCCGCGCACGCCTCCGCCGGATAAATTCGCACTGGGTGCCAAGAACCTGGTGACCGCCTCGGCCGAGTACGAGCACTACTTCAAGGGCGGGCCGTGGGGCGGCGCGGTGTTCGTCGATACCGGCAGCGCGTTCGACAACACCATCGACCTGCATACCGGCGTGGGCTTCGGCGTGCGCTGGAAATCACCGGTGGGCCCGGTGCGCGTGGACATCGCGCACGGTCTGAACAATCCGGATTCGAAGTTCCAGCTCTACCTGAGCGTGGGAGCGGACCTGTGAGCACGCCGACCCCGACCACGCCGACCCCGCCGCCGCCGCGCGTGCGCTTCTACCGCAAGCGTCGCTTCTGGGCATGGTCCGGCTTCACCGTGCTGGGGCTGGTGCTGCTGGCGCTGCTGCTGGTGTACTGGCTGCTGCAGACCGTGGCCGGCCGCGATGTGCTGCTGGCCCAGGTGGTGGCGCGGCTGCCGGTGGGCGCCACGCTGACCTGGAGCAAGGTGGATGGCCCGGTGGCCGGGCCGCTGGTGCTGCACAACCTGGATTTCCGCTACGACGACATCCACTTCACCGCAGAGCGCGCGTACCTGGATCCGGATATCCGCCCGCTGCTGGGCCGCAAGCTGCAGCTGGATGCGCTGCAGATCAAGAACGCCACGTTGAACCTGGCCAAGAGCGATGAACCGTTCGAAATGCCCTCGTGGCCCGATTCGCTGCCGCAGATCGAAATGCCGCTGGCGATCCAGGCCGACACCATCATCATCGATGGCTTCCGCATCACCCAGGCGCAGGAACCGTTGATCGACATCACCAGGCTGCGCGGTGGGCTGGAAATTGCCAACGGCGAATTCCGCGCGCGCCAGCTCAAGGTGGACAGCGACCTGGGCGACTTCCGTGTGGACGGCCGCTATGTGCCGCGCAACGACTATTCCACCGACATCACCATCGGCGCGGTGCTGCCGGCACCGCGCGGGCGCACCCCGGCGCGGCTTGGGCTGGTGGCCCGTGGCAACCTGGACCGCATGGAAATCGCGCTGGCCGGGCATGCCCCCGCGCCGCTGCAGGCCAGCCTGGTCTTCGACGGCCGCGACGAACCGGTGTGGAAGGCCAGTGCGCGCAGCAAGGAACTGGACCTGGCACTGCTGGTGCCGGGCATGGATGCCAGTACCAGCACGCCGCTGTCGCTGGATTTCCAGGCCACCGGCAAGGGCGGGCAGGCCAACCTGCAGGGCCGCATCCAGCAGGGCGACCTGGCGGTGGAGCTGGCGCCATCCAATGTCGGCCTGGCCGACCAGGTACTGACCGTCTCACCGCTGGTGGTGAAGGGCTTCGGTGGCCAGGCCCGGCTGCAGGGCACCGCCGATTTCCGTGACCGCGAAAATGCCAGCCTGCGCTTTGCGATCGTCGCCAACGACCTGACCTTCGTGCCCGAGGCCGATCCCACCACGCCGGGCGCCGCCAAACCGGTACCGGTGACGCTCAACCAAGCGCGCATGGGCCTGGCCGGCACGCTCAAGAACTGGGCGGCGGTCGGCACGGCCTCGGTGGAGCGCGAACAGCAATCGGCCGACCTGACGTTCGATGTGCGCGGCAGCGACACCGCCGCCCGGATCAAGCAGCTGCAGGCCAAGACCCCCGGCGGCGCGCTCGACGTGACCGGCCAGGTGGCGTGGGCGCCGCAGCTGGATTGGGACGTGGCCGCCAAGCTGGCTGCATTCGATCCCGGCTACTTCGTGCCCGGGTGGGATGGCCGCCTGTCCGGCAACGTGGCCTCCAAGGGCCGCCAGCTGCCGCCGCCGGCGGGCAGCCCGGCCGGTACCGCCGGGATCTACGAAGCCACCGTGGACGTGCCCGGCATCAACGGCATGCTGCGCAACCGCCGCGTGGATGCGCAGGGCCGCTTCGCGCTGCGCGGGCAGCAGGGCGAAGGCAACGTGCGCCTGGCGGTGGGCAACAGCCGCCTGACCGCGCGCGGCAGCGTCGGCGACCGCCTCGATGTGCAGGCGCAGCTGGAACCGGTGCAACTGGATGACCTGATGCCCGGCAGCACCGGCACGCTGCGTGGCCAGGTGCAGGTGCGCGGACCGCGCACCGCGCCGGACATCACCGCCGACCTGGTCGGCAGCGGGCTGCGCTATGCCGATTACAGCGCTGAAGCGCTCAGCATCCGTGGCCGCCTGCCGTGGCAGGGCAGCAACGGCACCCTGGCGCTGCAGGGCACCAAGGTGCAGGCCGGCATGCTGCTGGACACGATCAACGTGGACGCGCGCGGCAGCGTGTCCAACCTGCGGCTGGATGCGCAGGCGAAGAACGAACTGGGTGCGGTGGCGCTGGAGGGCGGGGTACGCCAGCAGGGCAATGCATGGCGGGGCGATATCGCCGCGCTGCGGATCGCACCGATCAAGGGCGATGCATGGGCGTTGCGCGCACCGGCCACCTTCGGTATCCAGGGCAGCACCTTCACCCTGACCGACACCTGCCTGGGCGCGGCCACCGGCGGCGCGCTGTGCGCCAGCGCCAACTGGCCGCGTGATGGGTTGAAGGTGCGCGGCGATGCGCTGCCGCTGGCGCTGGTGCAGCCGTGGCTGCCGCCGCAATCCGGGCGCCGCCTGCACCTGCGCGGCGAAATCACCCTGGATGGGCAGATCCGCCCGCGCGGCAACGCGTGGGAAGGCAGCGCCAGGATCGCCTCGCTGGAGGGCGGCATCCGCCTGGGCGACAACGCGCGCGGCGAACTGGTGCGCTACGACCAGTTCTCGGCCACGCTGGAAATGACCCCGGCGCAGATCAACGCCAAGCTCGGTGTCGGCTTCCAGGGCAACGGCTTCGTCGATGCCAAGGTGCAGACCGGCTGGGATGCCAACGCGCCACTCAACGGCGAGCTGTACCTCAACATGTCGCGGCTGTACTGGATCGAGCTGTTCTCGCCGGACATCGTGCGCCCCACCGGCCTGATCGAAGGCCACGTCAGCCTGCGCGGTACGCGCGGCACGCCGTCGTTGGGCGGCGACGCCAAGCTGAGCAACTTCAAGGCTGAATTCCCGGCGCTGGGGCTGACCTTCGACCAGGGCAGCGGCAGCTTCACCGCGCAGCCGGATGGTTCGGCGAAGATCACCGCACAGGCGAACTCGGGCAAGGGCACGCTGTACGTCGACGGCGGGCTGTCGTGGTTCGGCGATGCACAGCCGCTGCAGCTGCATATCCACGGCGAAAACGTGCTGCTGTCCAACACGCCGGAACTGCGCATCGTGGCCAACCCCAACCTCGACTTCACCCTGGCCAAGGCGGCCATGCAGCTGCGCGGCACCGTGCACGTGCCCGAAGCCGACCTGGACCTGGAGCGGCTGGATCGCGGCACCTCGGTGTCCGAAGACGTGGTGGTGCTGGACCCGGCCGATCCGGAAGAAGGCCCGAGCCTGCCGCTGGACATGGACCTGACCGTGAGCCTGGGCGACAAGGTCCGCATGGCCGGCTTCGGCCTCAAGGGCGGGCTGGGCGGCAAGATGCAGGTGTGGGCGCGGCCCGGTCGCGAGATGACCGCCAACGGTGCGCTGGAAGTGAGTGGCCGCTACAAGGCCTATGGCCAGGACCTGACCATCACCCGCGGCAACCTCAACTGGAACTTCAACGCGGTGTCCGACCCGCGCATCAACATCCGTGCAGAGCGCCGGGTGGGTGATGTCACCGCCGGCATCGACGTGACCGGCCGCGCGCAGTCGCCCCGGGTGGACGTGTGGTCGGACCCGTCGATGTCGCAGTCCGAAGCACTGGCGTTCCTGGTGCTGGGGCGCAGCCTTACCGGCGCCAGCAGCGACCAGACCCAGCAGGTGAACGCGGCCTCGGCGGCGCTGTCGGCCGGCAGCGGCCTGCTGGCCTCGCAGCTGGGCGCCAAGCTCGGCCTGGACGACGCCGGCGTCAGCCAGTCACGCGCGCTGGGCGGCTCGGTGATCGGCGTGGGCAAGTACATCTCGCCCAAGCTGTACGTCGGCTACGGCGTCTCGCTGGTAGGCAGCGGCTCGGTACTCACGCTGAAGTACCTGCTGCGCCGCGGCTTCGACATCGAAATCGAATCCAGCACGGTGGAAAACCGCGGCTCGCTCAACTGGCGAAAAGAAAAGTAGAGCCAGGCCCTGCCTGGCTGCAGACAATGATCGGCGCCACTGCCCACCGGACGTGTGGGGACCTGGCATCGGTAGGGTCGCATCCCAATCGACCGCCGATAGGCCACCCGCGTCCGGTACTGGCATTGCAATGATCGGCAGCGCGCCTCCGTCAGCCCGTGTGATTGCGAGTCCGACACCGGTAGGGTCGCATCCAAATCGACCGCCGACGCGGCATCCGCGACCGTTGATGGCATTGCAATGATCGGCATCACGCCTCCGTCAGCCATGCAATTGCACAGGTCCATGCGTCAAAGCGATCGCCCACATTGTCGGCAGTCGTTTGGGAACCGACCCTACCGCGCGGGGCATGCCGAATGCGGCATGGAAATCCTGGCGTTTCATGCTGCGCAGAGCGCACAGAAAGAAAGTTCGCCTACCGCATCACACTTCGCAATGTGCTTGCACCGCAATGGATGCAGGGCACTCGCAGTTCATTCCCGACACAGTGTTAGGCACCGCCTACCGGTTCGGTCAAATCAACAGATACAACCGAATTCCGTTATGGTCGTCGTGTCCGCATGGTGGGTTGAGGAGTCTGATAGCTCCGGAAAGTGGATGTAATGCGTCGGGAGGGTGACCGAATACAACACCCTCGTGGAAATACGTCGCACCGTTCAGTTCTACACGGCTATCAGCCTCCCGACTCCCTCGCCATCCCGGCGAGGGAGACATCCAGGAGAGGCCTACCATGCACGACAACAACGATGATTCTCGCGCCGACGCCCGATCCCGCGTCACCTACCACTGGCGCATGCCCCGCACCGTCCTCATCGGCGCAGACCGTCAAGACGACGACGAACCCAGGCCCGGCGAAGTGCTGATCCCCCCACTGCACCTGCGCGGCATGTGGATGACCACCGCCGGCATGGAAACCGGCTCGCGCGTGAGCCTGCACATCGCACCCGGCTGCCTGCTGCTGCGCATGGTCAACCCGGTAGTACGCGTCGCCTGCCGCCCGGGCTGGTACCAGGCCGCGCAGGATTCCACCCGCGCGCGCTGGTAGGGTCGCATCCCAATCGACCGCCGGCTCTGCATCCGCATTCGGTGATGGCATTGCGATGATCGGCATCGCGCCTCCGCCAGCCGTGCGATGGCGCCGGTCCATGCGCCAAAGAGATCGCGACAAGAGTCGGCGGTCGTTTGGGAATCGACCCCAGAATGAACGCACCGGCAGACAATCAACGCGTGGACCGGACAAGTCACGGCCCGCGTCCGTCAAGAACTCACTTCGTCTGCTGTGATGGAGAAGAAGCGCTCCGCACCTGCATGGTTAGTACGGCAGTTGAGCAGAAGCTTGGTCGGCAACTGATCTGGGCTCGCCGAGAAGTTACGAACAAACGTAAGGGCACGTTGCTCGACCAAGGCCAGGATATCAGTCGAAGTTAGTCGTCTGACGAGGGATTCAGCACCCGAATGATTCTGCATCATGATTTCAACCTCATGAACCTCAATGTCGTCGATCAGTGTGAGGAAAACTGAGATTCGCAACATCCGCCTGCATATCAAGCCGGACTCCCAGTCTTTGGTGCCCAGGAGAACGTGCGCTTCGTCCGGCTCGCCGGGTAGCAAGGAGTCTCGATGAACGCCGCGATGCGAGAAGCTGAGTCCCGCAAATCGCTCGTAGTGGTGAAGTGACCGACGGCTACCCAGCCCATACGGCGATCTTGTCACTGAGCTCGGAGAATCGATCGCGAGCAGGAATCTCGCATGCTGGACCGAGACATGCGCCATATCGTCAGCGCTCTTGGCGATGGAGCCACCAACCTTCAGGTCCTCTGTGAGATCTTCCCATACCTCTGGTGCGGACGACTCGTAGTCGTGCCAGAGAAGCGGCACGTGGGGATGAAAGAAGTCATAGCCATGGCTATGAGCTCGTACCGCCATGACTATCTCTTCTGTGAAGAAGAAGTGGTTCGGATCTTGTCCGACTTCGTCAACAAACATCCCGTCCGAGAAGACAAATCCGCCGCTCATGAATCGAGCCCTCAATGGAGCTGAGAACCTTCCATCACCTGGAAGCATCACCGACTTGAACCTGACTATGCCCATAGGTGTGAACTCGTCAGCCAGCATTACGGCCGACTGCTCCTGTCGGCCACTTGGGTAGGATGCAGGCGAGAAAGAAGGTGGATAGCCCGTCAGTAGCGGTTTGGCGGAGCGGCTTCTCAAGTCCTCAAGCATTGCGACCATCTGGCCATCCCAATTGGAGACGAACCGGTGGTGGGCATCGATCTGCAAGTTGTACTTCTCACCTTCAAATCTGTGCTGAGCAATGCTCCTCGCCCAGCCAGCGCCCTTCGCCTCCAGGAAGGGAACGTCGATAAGCTCGATCTGGACCCCAATGAACTCCAGAAAGTGCACGTCGTAGGGGCCATTTGATTGCGAGGACAGGAACTGAAAGCCCTGGCAGGTAAAGGTGTCGATTGATTCCTCAGCGTCATGTTGCCAGCAAATCACAATACGAAGCTGTCTCGGAGCGCGTGCCTGTTGGGCAATGTCAATGAGCGTCGGAACAAGCTGTGGGTCTCGGTAGCTGGGAATCTGAACAAAGATGCGACGAATGTTGGTCATTGGACCATGATCCATCCGACGCGCGTTGGTGAGATGAGATCGAGGCCACAACTTGAACGTAACACGCCGAATTTAGGAGTAGTACGAGTGAGCAAGCGACGGGCTGCCCGAACACTTCTCCCGTGGCAATTCGTCCACGAAGATGGAGAAGACAATGAAATCCAGTGTCGTCAGCGGATTACTGGTCGGGACGGGTTTGGCCCTCAGCGCAGGGGGAGTGGAGGCAGCATCTACGATCGTATTCAAGGGGGATCGATACTATTGCCAAACAAGTTGTCAGGTCGCAGTGTCGGGCGGAAATGCATGGGTAGTGGATGCGGCGGGCGGCTGGGTTCAGGGACCTTCGCGACGCCCGATTCCTACTTACCCGCCTGGGACCTGTGAAGCGTACGGTTGTCCGTGGAGGTGAGATGGAAAACTTGATTCCGAGCCGCATGGAGCGGGGCGTTGCGATGCCCCGCGCGATACGCGCCACGCTACTCCTCGTCCTGAGCCAGTGTGCTGGCTGCTCGCACGAGGAGGCTGCCAATCCAAACGCCGTGAATCTGGAGCCCAAGTCGAGTGCAGGGTACGCCAATCAACTGGAGATCAAGGATGCTCGTGCTGGAGACGAGCGGCCTGACATCAACGCGCAGACGCGTGCTGTCGGCCAGCAGTCCTTGGAACCTCCCAACTCCGTCTACCTGGCGACAGAGACCAGGTTCATCGAACATGGTGGTCTATCCCGCGTCCGCGCCGACGAGGTTCTTGAATCACGCGAACAATTCTTCCGTGCACTGGATGAAATGAGTTCCGACGCCGCCAAGAGCATGGAGGCGCAGGATCAGGCAGCTCACTATCGCAGTGCGTTGACGCAGGCAGTCGGCGCAGATGGCGCGGTGGCCAGCTTTTCCTGTGGATTAAGTATGTGCATGGGGACGGTGCAGACTCGAAAGGAGGTAGACAACGAGCAATGGACCCTACGGTTCCTGGAGGCCGATTCGACGCGCGTTTTTGGTCACATGAGTGCAATGGAACAAGTCGGCAACCTCCATGAGAGTCGTTTCATCTTCTCAACGGATCCGAACTTGCCGGGAATCGTTGTACCCATCAACGATTGAGCCGGTGATGGCACTACGATCGTCGGAAGCGCACCTCCGCTGAATGGGCGCTGCCGCCCACCCCTGACCATCGGGCGTTGCCCCGCGCGCGCCCAGTGGCTAAGGTGCCCGCTCGTTCCGCCGTACTGGATGCACCCATGCCCGCACGCAAGCCCCTCAGCGCCGCCCTGGCCCTTGGCCTCACCCTCGCCGCCGGCGCCCACGCCGACGAAGGCATGTGGATGCCGACCCAGCTGCCGGACCTGGCCAAGCCGCTGAAGGCCGCCGGGTTCAAGGGCAACCCGGCTGACCTGGCCAACGTGACCGCCGCGCCGCTGAGCGCCGTGGTGCGTGCCGGTGGCGGCACCGGTTCGTTCGTCTCCGACGATGGCCTGCTGCTGACCAACCACCATGTGGCCATGGGCGTGATCCAGTACAACAGCACCGCCGAGCACAACCTGATCGACGGCGGCTTCATCGCCCAGGGCCGCAGCGACGAGCGCCCGTCCAACCCGGATTTCCGCGTGCTGGTCACCACCGGCTTCGACAAGGTCACCGATGAGGTGCTGCGCGACGCGCGCGGCAAGACCGGCCGCGCCTACTTCGACGCAGTGGACCGCGCCAGCAAGCGGCTGGTGGCCGAGTGCGAGCAGGAAGGCAACGTGCGCTGCAGCGTGGCCGACATGTACTACGGCACCGATTTCTACCGCATCCGCCAGCTGGAACTGAGCGATGTGCGGTTGGTGTACGCGCCGCCGCGCGCGATCGGCAACTACGGCGATGAGATCGACAACTTCATGTGGCCGCGCCACACCGGCGATTTCACCCTGTTGCGCGCCTACGTGGGCAAGGACGGCAAGCCGGCTGCGTACAGCCCGGACAACGTGCCTTACCACCCGCCGGCGCACCTGAAGATGGCCATCGATGGCCCGAAGACCGGCGATTTCGCCATGCTGGCCGGTTACCCGGGCATCACCTACCGCCACCGCACGGCAGCCGAGTTCGCCGGCCAGATCGATGCGGTGCTGCCGCGCCGGGTGGCGGTGTTCCAGCAGATGATCGACACCATCGAAGCGACCACGGCCAAGGATGCGCAGGCGCGCACCCGCTATGCCGCGCAGCTGCAGTCACTGAAGAACAACCGCAAGCGTGCCGCCGGTGAGCTCGAAGGCCTGCTGCGCAGCGATGCCAAGACCCAGCGCGCGACCGACGAGGCGGCGATGCTGAAGGCCACCGATGCGACCTGGCAGCCGGACATCCAGGCGCTGCTGGGCTCGCTGTCGCAGGGCGCGTCGATGGGCGAGCGCGATTTCGTGCTGGAACAGGCCGCCGCGCAGAGCCAGCTGCTGCGTTCGGCGTTGCTGCTGGAGCGCCTGCGCATCGAATCGGCCAAGCCCGACGCCCAGCGCGAGAGCGGCTACCAGCAGCGTGATCAGGCGCTGATTGAAGGCACCCTCAAGCAGGTCCAGCGGCGCTATGCGCCGGAGGTCGAGAAGGCGCTGCTGACGAATCTGCTCACCCGCTACCAGCAGCTGCCCGATGCGCAGCGCGTGCCCGAGTTCGACGCCGCATTCGGCCGTACCCCGGCCGCGCTGGCCAAGGCGTTGGACACGCTGTACAGCGGCACCCGGCTGGGTGATGAAGCCGAACGCCTGAGCCGCTTCGCCGCTGCCAAGGAAGGCAAGGCATTGGCGCACGACCCGCTGATCGACCTGGCCGGCCCGCTGGTGGCCGCGCAGCTGCGCCTGGAGGGTGAGCGCAAGGAGCGCGAAGGTGAGCAGCTGCGCCTGCGCCCGGCCTACATGCAGGCCCTGTTTGCGTGGCGGGCAAAGCAGGGCAGGGCGGTTTACCCGGACGCCAACCGTACGCTGCGCATCAGCTACGGCAAGGTGGAAGCGCTGTCGCCGCGCGATGCGGTGCATTTCGATCCGGTGACCACCGTGGCCGGCATCGTCGAGAAGAACACCAATGCATTCCCGTTCGATGCGCCCAAGCCGTTGCTGGCGGCCATCGCCAAGGGCGATTTCGGCAGCACCGCCGACCCGGTGCTGAAGACCCAGACGGTCAACTTCCTGACCAACCTGGATACCACCGGCGGCAACTCCGGCTCGCCGGTGCTGAACGCACGCGGCGAGCTGATCGGGCTGAACTTCGACAGCAACTGGGAATCGGTCAGCGCAAGCTGGTGGTTCGACCCGCGCTTCAAGCGCGCCGTGCACGTGGACATGCGTTACCTGCGCTGGCTGCTGGCCAAGGTCTACCCGGCGCCGGCACTGTTGAAGGAAATGGGCGTGCCGGCCGAGTAGGCCGTCGCCCTTCAACGGGGCAGCGGCGTCAGGCCGGTCCAGTCCATCTGCAGGGGCGCGAGCAGTAGATCCAGTTCGTTGCCCAGCGGGTTGCCGGGGTCCCAGACGTTGGGGTTGGCTGCAGCGTGCGAGCGCTCGGGAGGCGCGGCGCCGTTCCACGCCACCAGGGTCAGCTTCATGCCGCCGCGGTGAACACCTGTCACCGCGTCCAACTGCTGCGCACCCAGTGCGCGTACTTCTGTGGGCTGAAAGCCCAGCCGCTCGGCCTTGGCCAGCAGCTTGACGGCAATATCGCTGACTGCCAGCTCGCGCCAGGTCAACGTTACCGGCACCGGCAGCAACGAGAACTCGCGGCGTAGTTCATGCAGCACGTGGGCATGGATCTGGCTCTGCGGCCGCCGCACGGCGGGATCGCCTCCGGGATCAAGCGGCAGTGCCGCTTCCACTTCGTGCAGGTAGTGCACCAGCTGCAGCGTGCGGTGTTCATCCGCACTGAGCGGACCGAAAGGGGAACCGGCTACCGGAACCGCCAGCCGCTGGTAGATCTGCGCCATCGGCCAACGACTGGTACGGTCAGCCGGCGGAGGGGTTTCAGTGACGGCTCGGGCGTTCCAGACCGAATACAGCAGGTTGCTGAGCGCGTTGCAGGTGACCTCGCGTTGGTCCGCGGGCAGCGAGGTTTCCAGGCGGTGGCGCAAGAGCGGGGTGAGTATGGCGGGCGGCGAGGTGGCTACGGGCATGCTGGAACTCCGTGGGAACGAGGGGCGGTCAACGCTGCCTGCCCCGATCCACACGAACAAGCGGCAACCACGACGCCCCACTGTCGCTTGCACCCACACGCCCCCGCACTGCGGCTTTTGTAGCATTTGGCGGGTTCCCGGGCGGCGGCTAGACTGCAGGCTGGATCCGGAGGAAGCGACGCACCACGTGACTGCAGTACGGGAACTTGAAGGGCTGAAGGTCTGGGTGGTTGAAGACGACCCGGAGCTGCTTGCACTGCTGCTGGACGACTTGGCCTGGCGCGGCGCGACCGTGCGTGGCCTCGACAGCGCCGAAGCCCTGTACCGCGCGCTGCTGAGCGACCGCTGCGACATCGTGGTGCTGGACGTGGGCCTGCCTGGCGAAGACGGCTACACGGTGGCGAGCCACCTTCGCGCTTCGGCCTCGATCGGCATCGTGATGCTGACCGGCCGTGGCGATCCGCGCGACATGGCGCTGGGCCTGACCCAGGGCGCCGACCTGTATCTGGTCAAGCCACCGGACCTGGATGTGCTGGCAGCCGGCCTGCACAGCCTGCGCCGCCGCCTGTCGCCTCCTTCCACCGCGCCGGCCCCCGCCACGGCGCAGCCACGCTGGCGATTGGCCGATGACGGCTGGACCCTGCACGCACCGACCGCCGCCACACTGGCACTGACGATGATGGAGCGCGGCGTGCTGCAGTTGCTGTTCGCGGCCAACGGCGGCGCCGTCACCCGCGAGCAGCTGATCGCCAACATCACCGACACCCCGTGGGATTTCGATCCGCACCGCCTGGATGTGCTGGTCCATCGCCTGCGCACGCGCGTGCGCAGCGCCACCGATGTCGAGCTGCCGATCCGCGCGCTGCGCGGCCAGGGCTACCTGCTTACCGCCTGATCCGCGCGGGTCTGTGTGAGCCGGTGTGAGCGTGCGTGAGCCGCCGGCACTGACTTGCCTTCACGGCAACATCACAATCCGCCCCGCCCGGCACCGTCGGCGACGTCTGTCGCCTGCAGGCCTGGGATTCATCTGACAGGGGACGTCTGGACCGGTTGCGTTGGGTACGCATCGTGCGGCGTTCCCTGTGAACGCTGCAACGACCGGAACAGGGGAAAACGCATGTCCATCCAGAGCGATCGCGCAGGTATCTGCGCGGCGGCAACGCCGTTTGAGCGCACGCAGGCGCAGTCCTGGCGGTTGTCGCTGCGCCGCGCCCTGCTGGCCCTGGTGATGGTGCTGCCACTACCCGCACTCGCCATCGACCTGCAGATCACCGACTTCTCCGACACCGGTTACGACCCGGTGCCGGCCGGCACCACGGTGATCTACAACGTCAAGGTCGAAAACGGCGCCAACGATACCGCCAGCGGCAGCGTGACCCTGTTCGACCTGCCCGCCGGCACCGCGCTGGGCGGCACCGCCCCGGCGGGCTGCAGCGCCTCGGCGGGCGCTGCCGGCACCACCCGCGTGGTGTGCACGAACCCGGCATTGAATGCTTCCACGGCGCCCTACGAATTCAAGCTGCCGGTCACCACCATCGCCTCGCAGCCGGCCACCATCACCGTGCGCGCCGCGATCGGCTTCGCCAGCGCGCTGCCGCCGGCGACCACGCCGATCAGCACGCTGCAGAACACCGACCCGTTCTTCGGCAGCGATACCAACGTTGCCAACAACCGCACCAGCCAGAACACCACCATCCAGGCGGCGGCCGACCTGGAACTCAGCAAGAGCGCCACGCCCGATCCGGTGATCGGCGGCGGCGAAATCACCTATACCCTGACCGTGCGCAACGCCGGCCCCAGCGTCACCACCGGCTTCCGGGTGGCCGATACGCTGCCGCCGAATGTCACCCTGGTCGGCGCGCCGACCGGTGCGGACTGGGCCTTCACCCAGCAGAACGGCACCTACAACGGCACCCTGGCGGTAGGCGCGAGCACCAGCTATTCGTTCCGCGGCAAGGTCAATGTCGGCACCGGCAACATCGTCAATTCGGCGGTGGTCAACGCTGGCAACGTGCCCGACCCGGTGCCGGACAACAACGCTGCCCAGGTAACCACGCAGGTGACCGCCGGTGCGGACCTGCTGGTGTCCAAGTCGGTATCGCCCGCGCCGGCAGCCGCCGGTTCGGTGGTCACCTATACGCTGACCGCGCGCAACGATGGTCCCAGCGCGGCCACCACCGTGGTCCTGCGCGATGCGTTGCCGGAAGGCTTCCAGGTCAACGGGGTATCCGGACCCGGCGGCTGGTCGTGCACCAACAACGCCGAGCGCACCGTGGTCACCTGCAACGCCGCGAGCTTCGCACCGGGCGCGCAGGCGCAGATCGCGATCCAGGCGCAGGTGCCGTCCACCGGCACCAACAGCAGCGGCACGGTGACCAACACCGCCCAGATCAGCGCCGCAACGCCGGACCCGGTGCTGACCAACAACGAAGGCAGCGTCGGCCTGACCGTCATCCCCGACGGCGCCGATCTGCGCATGACCAAGACCAAGACCCCGGCGCTGGTACCGGTGTGGAACAACACCGGGCTGCGCACCGACAGCGTGATGACCAGCACCCTGCGCGCGCAGAACCTGGGCCCGCGCACGGTCACCGGCAACCTGCAGCTGGTCGATACGCTTGCCGTGGGCGAGGAATGGGTCGATGCCAGTGGGCAGCCCTACCCGGCGGGCGTGCCCGTGACCGTGGGCGGTTTCAGCTGCAGCGTGGACCGCGCCTGGAGCGGGGCCCCGGCGCAGGTCGTCACCTGCACCCAGACTGGTGGCTACCCGGTCGCGGTCAACGGCAACTCCGCCGCGCTGACCCTGTACACGCTTGCGCGCCTGCAGGGCACGCTGGCCAATACCGCCTGTACCGGCGGCAGCGGCGGTTCGGCCGAACCGACCACCGCCGGTGGCATCAACCTGGATCCGAACACCGGCAATGACTGCACCGGCGGGCAGAGCCGCGCCACCGACGCCCGAGCGGACCTGTCCATCACCAAGCGCACCAATGGCGCTGGCGACGCCGACAACGTGATCCGGGAAGCGGATGGTGGGGTCAGCTACACGCTGCAGGTCACCAACAACGGCGCAACCACCACCGGCGTGGTGGTCAACGACCCCATCCCGGGCTTTGTCACCGGCAGCACCACCGTCACCAAGAACACCGTGCCGGCCGGCTGGACCTGCGATGTGGTCGGCAGCGGCTACATCTGCCGCTCCGCCGGCACCGCGCTGGCGGCCGGCGCCACCGCCACCATCGTGTTCACCGTCAACCGCGGCCTGTTCGACAGCCAGAGCCAGGGCGCTGGTACCTGCGGTGGCGTGGCGATGCCAGCCGGCCGCTTCTGCAACACCGCAGGCGTCAGCATCGATCCGACCGTGAGCGGGTCGATCGGCGAAGCCAACCCGGGCAACAACAGCGCCTCGGACTGGGTGCAGATCGACCCGGTGGCCAACATGGCCACCACTGCCAAGGACATCACCTCCGGCAGCCCGGGCCGCGCCGGCGTCAACACCACCTACCGCATCACCTACCAGAACCGGGGTCCGTCCACGGCCCGCGGCGTGGTGTTCAGCGATACCTTCACCCTGCCGGCCAATGACGCCGGTTTCGTATTGATTTCCGCGGTGCGCACCGGCAGCGGCAGCACCGCGTGCAGCGTGACCTCCAACGATGCGGCGATCAGCTCGGCGCCCGCCCCGGGCGGCACCTCGTGGTTCAACACCGGCGGCGCGCCCGCCACGCTGCGGCTGACCTGTGCGCCGCAGGACATGGCCAACAACTCCACCCAGACCATGACGGTGGTGATCCGCCCGAACGTCAACAGCGGTAACACGGGCCGCCGTTTCACCAACGATGGCTCGTTCCATTTCGATCCGGACAACACCGGCAGCCCCGTACCAGCCAGCGGCGTCGACGGCAGCGGGCGCAGCTATAACTACAACAGCCGCACCGACGATGACCTGCGTGCCGCCGCGCTGGATTTCACCGCCGGTGAAGTCGACCTGATCGTCAACAAGATCGACCAGAACTTCGACGGCGCGGTGGATCCACTGGGCTACGACTCGCGTGTCGGGCAGGAAGCCAACAACTACATCACCTACCAGGTGAGCGTGCGCAACGACGGCCCATCGCTGGCCACCCGCACCGTGATTGAAGACACCATCACCCCCGCGAGCGGGGCCAACGTGGCCTTCGTAGGCAGTCGCACCGGCACCAACACCACGCCGCAGGGCGCGATGGAAGCACCGGGTGTCCGCTGTACGGTTGCCCCGGGCAGCAGCAACCCCACCACGGCGCCGCAGACCCTGTCGTGCAGCATGCCCAGCGTGGGCGTGTCCACCACCGAGCAGGGCGCGATCGCCGCCAATCAGACCAGCTACCTGTACCTGGTGTACCAGTATCTCAGCGCGCCGCCGGCCACCGGCGCCACGCTGCTGAACGCGGTCACCGCGCGCTCGGCCGAAACCGAGCGCGATACCAGCAACAACAGCGCGGTGCAGGAAACCAGCATCCGCACGCGCTCGGATCTGGCAATGACCAAGACCAGCGTGGTGCTGGCGCCGAATGCCAACCCGACCCAGCCGCTGCCCGCGGCTGCCGCCACGATCAGCCTGCGCCAGCCGTTCTGGTACGTGCTGGACGTGGTCAACAACGGCCCCGGCCACAGCCTGTCGCGCGACCGCAGCGGCGACAATCCGCTGCGCGGCGATGGCGTGGTGGTGACCGATACGCTGCCGGCAGGGCTGGAGGTGATCGGCGGCGGCGAAGGCACCAGCTGGCAGAAGGCCGGCAACACCGCCGACGCCGGCGTGGTCAGCAACGGCACCGGCAGCTGCGTGGTGACCGGTCGCAACCTTACCTGCCGCATGGGTGACCTGGCGCTGGACGGCCGCGTCCGCGTGCTGGTGCCCGCGCGCTGGACCACGCTGCCGGCCAACGGCGCCGGCATCAACACCGCGCGCGCCACCAGCGACCAGCTCGACCCGACCCCCGGCAATGACGAAGGCACCAGCACCCATACCGTGGTGCGGTCCTCGCTGACCGGCGTGGTGTTCCAGGACCGCGAGCGCAGCGGCACCGATGGCGGCACGCCGCAGGCCGGCGAACCGACCATTTCCGGTGTCGAAGTGCGCCTCACCGGCACCGATGCCTACGGCAACGCGGTGACGCTCACCACCACCACCGACGGCAACGGCGCCTACCGCTTCGACAACCTCGCACCGGCCGGCACGGACGGCTACACGCTGACCCAGGTGCAGCCGGCCGCCTACGTCAATGGCCCGGTGGCACCGCCCGCGTCGGGCGGCCTGGCGCCGTCGGCCGGCGGTGCCTATGCCGTAGTCGATCCGGCGATCAGCGCCAACTCGCTCTATACCGCCATCGCGCTGGGCGCGGGGGTGGACGCCGTGCGCTACAACTTCCCGGAAGTGCGCCGCCCGGCGTTGTCCGGCTTCGTCTACGTCGACAGCAACTACAGCAACACCCGCAACACCGGCGACGCCCCGATTGCCAATGCCACCGTCGAACTGCTCGACGCGGCCGGCACCGTGGTGGCCAGTGCCACCACCGCTGCCGATGGCAGCTACAGCTTCCCCGGGCTGAATCCGCTGCAGGTGTACACGCTGCGCGAAGTGCTGCCGACCGGCAGCTACCGCAACCGTCCCAGCGCGATCAATCCGGGCCTGGTGGGTACGGCGGCGTGCGCAGGCTGCACCGTGGCCACCGGCGCGGCCGGCGATGCCGCCACCACCGACCGGATCGGCAACATCGACCTGTCGCGCGGCGAAGATGCCACTGCGTTCAACTTCGGCGAAGACGCGGTCACCGCCATCTCCGGCCATGTGTACCTGGACCGCAACGGCAACGGCGACTTCGACGCCGGCGATGCCGGTACGCGCAATTCGCAGGCCAATGGCGGCCTGCAGGGCGTCACCGTCACCCTCATCGGCGCGGGCCCCGACGGCGTGTTCGGTACGGGCGACGACCTGCCACCGGTGGTGGTGCAGACCGACGCGCAGGGCCGCTACGATTTCGATGGCCTGGTGGTCGGGCAGAACTACCGCATCACTGAGACGCAGCCGCAGGGGTATGCGAACGCCGCCGAAAACGCGACCAACAGCATCACCCTCAACGCGCTGCCGTTGACCGGTTCCAGTGGCAACGATTTCGGCGAGGCGCTCGGTTCGCTCAGCGGCGAGGTCTACGAAGACTTCTCCAACGTGGCGGCCAACAACAACAACGGCCGCCGCGACGCCGGTGAAAACGCCATCGCCAACGTCACCGTGACCCTGTCGGGCACGGACGTGCTTGGCAATCCGGTCGCGCTGACCACCACCACCGATGCCAACGGCGGCTACCGCTTCAGTGACCTGTTGCCGCCGCAGGCCGGCACCGGCTACACCCTGACCGAAACGCAGCCGGCCGGTTACCTGGACGGCAAGCATGCGGCCGGCAATGCGGCCACCCCCGGCAGCACGGCCGTGGCCAACGTCATTTCCGCGATCGCCATCAACGCCGGGCAGGACGCCAGCGGCTACCTGTTTGGCGAACTGGCCAATGCGCCGATCAGCGGCACGGTGTACCTGGACCGCAACGACGACGGCGACAACACCGCCGGCGACATCGGCGTGCCCGGCGTGCAGGTGACCATCGTCGGCAATGGCGCCGACGGCGTGTTCGGCACGCCCGACGACACCACTGTCACCCTGGTCACCAATGCCGATGGCCAGTACAGCTACCCTGGCGCGATCGCCGGCCAGGCCTACCGCATCACCGAAACCCAGCCGACCGGGCTGGGCGAAGGCCGCGAGCAGCCGGGCAACGTCATCCTGATCGCCAACCTGCCCGCCGCCGGCGCCAGCGGCAACGACTTCGGCGAGCTGGCCGCGTCGCTGTCCGGCACCGTGTTCCTGGACCGCAACAACAACGGCGTGCAGGACGCCGGCGAGCCGGGCCTGCCGGGCGTGCAGCTGCAGCTGCCGGCCGGCACGGTCGATGCGCTGGGCAACGCCGTGGTCACCGTGGCGACCGATGCCGACGGCCGCTACCGCTTCGACCACCTGCTGGCCGGCACCTACAGCGTGACCGAGCAGGCCACGCAGCCGTCGTTCAATGGCGGCCCGACCCTCAACGGCCTCACCCGTGCCGGCAGCATCGACGGCGCCATCGTGGGCGTGTCCACGGCCGTGGCCAGCGTGCCGAGCGCGATCAACGCGATCACGCTGCCGGCCGGCAAGGCAGGGACCGCCTATGACTTCGGCGAGATCCTGCCGGTGTCCATCGCCGGCGCGGTGTTCTTCGACGTCGACAACGATGGCGTGCGCAACGGTGCCGCTGAAACCGGCATCGAAGCGGTGACCGTGCAGGTCACCGGTACCGACGACACCGGCGCCAGCGTCTCGGTCAGCGTGCAGACCGGTGCCGATGGCCGCTTCGTGTTCGAAGGGCTGCGCCCGGGCACCTACACGCTTGTTGAACCGCAGCAGCCGGCCGGCACCAGCAACGGCATCACCACCGCCGGCACCGTGGGCGGCACGCCGCGTGGCACTGCCACCCCGATCACCACCGTGCCCAGCGCGATCAGCACCATCGATCTGAGCACCCCGGGCAGCGCCTCGGTGGACAACCTGTTCGGCGAGATTCCGCTCAACAGCGGCATCAGCGGCAAGGTCTGGACCGACCGCAACAATGACGGCGTGGTCGACCCGGGCGAAACCGGCCTGGCCAATGTGCGGGTCACCCTGACCGGCACCGACCTGGCCGGCAATCCGATCAGCCGCGAGACCGTGACCGACGCCGACGGCAGCTACAGCTTCGCCGAGCTGCCGCCGGGCACCTACGTGGTGACCGAACCGGAGCAGCCCACCGGCACCCGCGATGGCCGCACCGTGGCCGGCAGCACCGGTGGCAGCGTGACCGCGCCGGGCACGGCGCCTTCGCAGATCACTGCGCTGGTGCTGGGCGTGAACCAGCAGTCGGTGAACAACAACTTCGGGGAGATTCCGACCGCCAGCATTGCCGGCCGCGTCTACAACGACAGTAACGACAACGGCAGCGTCGACAGCGGCGAAGGCGGCATCTCCGGGGTCAGCGTGGTGCTGACCGGCACCGATGACCTCGGCCAGCCGGTATCGCTCACGTTGAACACCGATGCCGAAGGCCGCTACCGCTTCGAGGGCCTGCGCCCGGGCACCTACACCGTGACCGAGCCGACCCAGCCGCCGCAGACGCTCAACGGCATCACCAGCGTCGGCACCGTCAACGCCGCCCTGGTCGGTGCGGCCAGCGACCGCGCCAGCGTGCCGTCGGCGATCAGCCAGATCGTGCTGCCACTGGGCATGGACGCGATGGAGTACAACTTCGGTGAGATCGGCGATTCGCCCGACCTGATGGTCAGCAAGGCGTCCACCAGCACGCGCTTCACGGTCAACAACCTGGCCGGTTACACCATCCAGGTGCGCAACGCCGGCCAACAGCCGAGCCGTGGCGAGTACACGGTGCACGACCGCCTGCCGACGGGCCTGAGCCTGGACAGCCTGCCGGTGGGGACCGGCTGGACCTGCACCGGCGAACCCGGCGCAACCCGCTTCAGCTGCACCAGCCAGCGCGTGCTGGCTGCCGGTGCGGTATCGCCGGACAGCATCGCCGTGGTGGTGCGCGTGGCCGCCGCAGCGGCCGAGGCCGGCACAGTCAACAACGCCGTGCTGGTGGAAGGCGGCGGCGAGAACCCGTTCCGCGCCCCGACCGCAACCGAACGCGCTGCGTTCGAGGGCGAAGTGGGCAACCTGCCGGCGTGCGTGGACACCATCATCCACAACGCCTGCCGCGTGCCCAACAGCGTGCAGCTGGCCGCGTCGGTCGGTGGAACCGTGTGGTTCGACGTGGGCAGCGATGACCAGCTGCTGGATGGCGGCGACCGTCGTCTGTCGGCCTGGATCGTGGAGCTGGTGGACCCCGCCAACGGCCAGGTGGTGAAGACCACCGTGAGTGCGGCCGATGGCAGCTACCGCTTCGGCGATGTGGTGCCAGGCGTGAAGTGGAACATCCGCTTCCGCGACCCGCGCTCCACCGTGCTGTGGCCGTTCCCGGTCACCCGCGAAAATGCCGGCGGCGTGCAGGAAGCCTGCGACGCCGACGCGGCGATCGCGCGCGGCGGCGTCAGCGCCTGCCGCACCACCGACAACGGCACCAGCCAGCTGGAAGTGGTGCTGCGCGCCGGCGACCACCTCGCGCAGCAGAGCCTGCCGGTGGACCCGTCAGGCGTGGTGTACGACGCCACCACCCGCGACCCGGTTCCCGGTTCGGTGGTGACCCTGGCGCCGGTTGGCCTGTGCAGCGGGTATGACCCGCGAACCAGCGTGCTCAATGCAGCCGGTGGTGGCTATCGCATTGACGGCAACACGATTGCGATGACCGTCGGCAGCGAAGGCTTCTACCAGTTCGCCTTCGCGCCGGCCGCGCCGGCCCGCTGCGAGTTCAAGCTGACCGTCACGCCGCCGGGGGGTTACACCTTCGTGTCGACGATGATTCCGCCGCAGGCGGGCGCGTTGTCGCCGGCCGGCGGTGGCGGTGCCAACCATGTCGTGCAGACCAACACCCAGGCGCCGACCGGCGCGGTGGGTACGGCGACCGAGTACTACCTGACCCTGTTCGCGGGTTCGGCCACCGCAGCGATCGTGCACAACCATCTGCCGCTGGATACGGCGGTGGCCACGGGCCTGGCGATCACCAAGACCGGCGACCGCCAGACCGCCGAAATCGGCGACACCGTGCAGTACACCATCACCGTGCGCCAGACCGCCGGCAGTGCGCTGGCCGCGTTGAACGTGATCGACCGCCTGCCGCGTGGCTTCACCTACATCGACGGCACCGCGCGTGCCGACGGCCGTGCGGTGGCCGACCCGGCCGGCAAGCCCGGCCCGCTGCTGGGGTTTGCGCTGGGGCCGATCACTGTCGGTGGCCAGATCGTGCTGACCTACCGGGTCCGCGTGGGCGTGGGCGCGCAGCAGGGCGACGGCATCAACCGGGCGCAGGCCCATGGCTGTTCGATCAGCGGCGGCTGCATCGACCCGGTGGCGGTCACCCCGCTGCCCGGTTCGCTGGCCTCCAACCGTGCCGAATACCGCGTACGTGTCACCGGTGGCGTGTTCACCGAACAGGCCTGTGTGCTCGGCAAGGTGTTCATGGACTGCAACAACAACCACCTGCAGGACCGCGAAGAGCTGGGCATTCCGGGGGTGCGCCTGTACTTCTCCGACGGCACCTGGGTGATCAGCGATTCGGAAGGCAAGTACAGCTTCTGCGGCCTGCCGCCGCAGAGTCACACGCTGAAGGTGGACGCCAGCACGTTGCCGGTCGGCGCGCGCCTGACCACCAGCAGCAACCGCAACCTGGGCGACGCCGACAGCCTGCTGCTCGACCTGAAGAACGGCGAGCTGCACCGCGCCGACTTCATCGAAGGCAGCTGCGCCAACCCGGTGCTGGAGCAGGTCAAAGCACGCCGCACCCAGGGTGAGGTGCAGGCGCCGGAAACCGAACCGGGCCAGGCGCCGCTGCGCTTCGAGAGCAAACCCGCACGGGCGCCGCAGCAGGCGACCGATACGGCCAACCAGAGACCGATCGTGCATCCCAGAGCCACACCGCCCGCCGCCACGGAGGGCCAGCCATGAGCCGTGCTTCCGTAGTGCGCCAGCTGCCGCGCCTGAGCCTGCTGGCCTGTGCGCTGGCGACCCTGCCCGCCATGGCGCAGAGCGTGGGCACCCCGGGCCGCTTCACCCCGGTGCTGGGCGATGCCAGCACGCTGTACCCGCGCAGCCCCGCCAGCCTGGACGCCGCGCCGGCTGCGGTGCGCGCCGCAGCGGGCACGCTGGACCGCATCGTGGTCGAACTAGACCGCGACGGCGTGCCGGCCGATGGCCAGAGCCCGGTGCACGTGCGCGTGCAGCTGCTGGACCCCAGCGGCCTGCCGCTGGCCGGCACCAGCTACGCGACGATTGAAAACAGTGGCGGCCGGATCCGCCTGCCCGGCTCGCGCACCGATGAGCTCGGCCCGGGCGCACTGGATGCCGACAAGGTCACCCCCGGCGTGCAGCTGCAGGTGGTCGATGGCGTGGCCGAGTTCGACCTGGTCGCGCCGCACGAGCCCCAGGATGTGCTGCTGCGGATCACCGCCGGGGCCGAAACCGCGCAGGGCAGCATCGGCTTCGTGCCGGAGATGCGCGAGATGATCGCCACCGGCCTCATCGAAGGCGTGGTCAACTTCCGTCGCCACGGCAATGGCAGCCTGGTTTCGCCGGTGGAGCACAACGACGCGTTCGACCGCGACATCCGTCGCTGGGAGCGCCAGTTCAACAACGGCAAGGCCAACGCCGCCGCGCGCACCGCGTTCTTCGTCAAGGGCCGGATCAAGGGCGATGCGCTGCTCACTGCCGCCTACGATTCCGACAAGGACACCCGCGGCCGCCTGCTGCGTGACATCCAGCCCGAGGAGTTCTACCCGGTCTACGGCGACGCGTCGCTGCGCGGCTTCGACGCGCGCTCGGCCGAGCGCCTGTACGTGCGCATCGACAACAAGCGCAGCTACCTGCTCTACGGCGACTTCCAGACCGGCGACGGGCTGGCCACGGCCACCGGCATCGGCGGCAGCGGTCCGATTCCGCAGCGCAGCCTGGGGACCTACAACCGCACCGCCACCGGGCTGGGCTGGCATTTCGAAAGCGAGCGCGTGCGCAGCAACGTGTTCGCCATTGAAGATTCCCTGCGCCAGGTGATCGAAGAGTTCCGCAGCCAGGGCAGTGGTCCCTACGCGCTGCGCAACAACGCGGTGCTGGAAGGCAGTGAGCGTGTCGAAGTCATCTCGCGCGACCGCAACCAGCCCACCCGCATCGTGTCGGTGCGGCCGCTGGCGCGGCTGGTGGACTACAGCTTCGAGCCGTTCTCCGGCCGCATCCTGCTCAACCAGTTCCTGCCGGCCTTCGACAGCGACCTCAACCCGGTCTCGCTGCGCATCACCTATGAACTGGACCAGGACACAGAGAAGTTCTGGGTGGTGGGAGCCGACGCGCAGGTGAAGCTCACCGACCGGCTGGAAGTCGGCGCGGCGGCGGTCGACGACCGCAATCCGTACGCGGAATTCCGCATGGGCAGCGCCAATGCCAGCTACCGCTTCGGCGACAACACGCTGCTGGTGGCCGAGTTCGCGCGCACCCAGAGCGAGGTCAATACCAACAGCATCAACCAGATCACCTCGCAGGGCCTGAAGGACGTCACCGGCGACGTGGAAGGTGATGCCTGGCGCGTGGAATTCGCGCACCAGACCGAAAAGCTGGAAGCGCGCCTGTTTGCCGCCCGTACCGATCCGGCGTTCAACAACCCGGCCGCGCCGCTGTACGGCGGCCGCGGTGAGTACAACGCGCGGGTGGCCTACCAGCTTGGGCCGCGGCTGGAGCTGTACGTGGAAGGCCTGCGCAGCGAAGACCGCAACCCGGACGGTGGCAAGCGCGATGCTGGCGGCGCCGGCGTGCGCATTGGGGCTACTGAACGACTGACCGTGGACCTGGGCGTGCGCAGCATCCGCGAGACCATCGGCGTGACCTCGCCGTGGTCGTCCGGGGTACCGTTCGGCAATGCCGGCGGGCTGACCGGCGGTTTCGCCACCGGTGCCGGTGGCGGCGCGCTCGGCTACGGCCAGCAGGCGCTGGACCCGGCCACCGGGCTGATGGTGATCAACGGCAGCAGCACCGGCAGCCCGATCACAAGCGACCTGCCGGTGGGCACCGAGCTGGAATCGGACAGCGCCCGCTTCGGCCTGGGCTATCGCCTGAGCGACAAGCTCAGCAGTGGTGCCGAGATCGAGCACAGCGTGAGCGGCGAAGAACGTCGGCGCCTGGCCGCCGGGTTGGACTACCAGGTGTTCGAACGCAGCCGCCTGTACGGCCGCTACGAAAAGCAGACCGGCCTGACCAGCGCCTACGGCATCACCACCACCGACCGCGAGGCCGACGCGCTGGTGTTCGGTATCGACAGCAGCTACCTGCGCGATACCCAGACCTTCAGCGAGTACCGCCTGCGCGACGCGATCAGTGGCCGCGACGTACAGGCCGCCTCGGGTATCCGCAACAACTGGGACATCGCCGAGGGCCTGCGCCTGTCCAGTTCGGCCGAGCACGTGAAGGTGATCGACGGCAGCACCGGTGACAGCACCGGCCTGGCGCTGGCCTTGGACTACGGCGCCAACCCGCTGTGGCGCGGTGCAATACGGGCCGAACACCGTATCTCCGAAGACGTGCCGGATACCGACACCAACGAGGCGTTCAACACCACGCTGCTGCAGTTCATGCTGGCCCGCAAGCTCAGCCGCGACTGGACCCTGCTGGCCCGCAACTACCTGCTGAGCACGCGGTATGACGCACGCGGCGACGTGCTGCAGGACCGCTTCCAGCTGGGCGTGGCCTACCGCGATACCGACCGCAACCGGATCAACGCGCTGGCCCGTTACGAGTACAAGCTCGAGCGCGACGAGAGCGGGCTGACCCTGGTCGACGGCAGCACCGTGGATGGCAGCAGCCAGGACGTGCGCACCCGCGCGCACATTGTCTCTGCCCATGCCGATTGGCATCCGTCGCGGCCGTGGTGGTTCACCGGGCGCGTGGCCGGCAAG
Organism: Stenotrophomonas sp. CCNWLW57; assembly: GCF_037203925.1. NCBI lineage: Bacteria > Pseudomonadati > Pseudomonadota > Gammaproteobacteria > Lysobacterales > Lysobacteraceae > Stenotrophomonas > Stenotrophomonas sp. CCNWLW57. The sequence continues at coordinate 1,008,682 of NZ_JBBCBJ010000001.1, read as the reverse complement.
TGGCAGCAGGATCAGTTCGCCTACGCCGACGGGGGTCGGGTCAACAGTGACTTCCGCGCCACGCTGCTGTCCGGGCGGGTGGTCTATGACATCACCGAGAACTGGGACATCGGCGTGCTCGGCTCCACTTTCCGCGGCCAGAGCGGCGCCAACCAGTACGCCTACGGCATGGAAGTCGGCCGCCTGCTGCGCCAGAACCTGTGGTTGTCGGCCGGCTACAACTGGACCGGCTTTGCCGGCGACCGCGACCTGAACGGATATGAGTACACCCAGCAGGGCATGTTCGTGCGCCTGCGCTTCAAGTTCGACGAAGACCTTTTCCGGCCGGACCCCGTCCGCTACCGCGACCCGGCACGCTGAGGATGCCCTGATGAACAACGCCAACCCGATCTTCCGTTCTGCGCGCCCGCTGCTGGGCGCGGCGGTCCTTGCCGCGCTTGCCGGTGCCGCACACGCCCAGACGGCGCAACTGCTGCCGCAGCAGCAGCGCATCACCGACGAGGCGATCCATGCCGACCATGCCACGTATGAGGCCACCCAGGGCCGCATCCAGGCGCTCAACGATGGCGGCCGCCCGATCCGCGACTACCACCTGTCCAAGGCACAGTGCTGGCTGGACGTGTCCTTCCACGAATACAGCCGCAATGACCGCAGCGATTTCCCGCAGGCGGCGCTGGGTGAATCCGAGCGGCTGATCATCGGCATGGAACAGGGCGCCAGCCCGCTGCCCACCGACACGCCGCTGGTCAACAACGCGAAGTACCTGCGCGACGACCTGTGGCAGCGCCTGCGCGTGCTGCATGGCACGCCGGGCTTTGCCTGCGCGGCGCAGCAGGTGGCCTGCGGCGAGGTTGAGCTGGTGCACGCCGGCAACGAATTCAACCAGCAGCAGTGGCGGCACTCCAAGCCGTACATCCAGATTGCCGAGGAGCTGGTCAACGACGCCGAAGCGCTGGCCCGCCAGTGCGACGCGGCCCCGGCGGCCATCGCCGCACCGGGCCCACTGGTGGCCAACGTGCTGTTCGAGTTCGACCGCGACGGCTACCGCGACATCCGCACCTACTCGCTGGAGAGCATCGACCGCGCGCTGGCCAGCATCGCCGCGGAGAAGCTGAAGCTGCAGCGCGTCACGCTGGTCGGGCATGCCGACCGCCTGCAGGGGCGCGGGTTCGACGCCAACCAGGCGCTCTCCGAGCGGCGCGCGCGCACGGTGCGCGAGCTGCTGATCGGACGCGGGCTGGACCCGGCGACGATCCGTTACGAGTACCGGGGTGACACGCAGCAGGTGCAGCAGTGCGACGGCGTGCGCCCGCGCGCGGCGCTGCTGGAATGCCTGCTGCCCAACCGGCGGGTGGAAGTGCGGTTCGACGTCATCCGCTGACGTCGGATCCATCACACATCCCAGCGAATGGGCCGGCTGCCGCTGAGTCGCACCCACCCGGCTGCCGCGGCCTCTTCCGGATTTCCCAGCACCGCATACAGATGCGGTGCCTGCGTCCCGTCTTCGCCCCATATCCCTGCCCATGCATTGCGCCCGCCCTGGCGGGCGCCCTGCAGTGCACGGTCGGCAGCGCGCAGGCTGTCATCCCGCTCCGCCGGTGCATCGCCGAACAACGGCAGGGGTGCCATGCCCACGCTGGCGGTCAGGGTCAGGTGCTGACCGGGGGCGAGATCCACCACCAGCCGCTCGATGGCCAGCCGCAGGTGCCCGGCCAGGGCCTGTGCCGCTTCCGCGCCGGTGTCGTGGCGCGCCACCAGGAAGGCCGCGCCGCCCCAGCGTGCCAGCAGGTCGTGCCGGTCGCAGGCCGCACGCAGGCATTCGCCCACGGCACGCAGCACGCTGTCGCCGGCTGCTTGTCCATGGCGCTCGTTCAGCGCTTTGAAGTCGTCCAGTTCAATCAGCAGCAGCGCGCTGCGCGCTGCGCCGTCGTGGCCTGCGGCGCGTTCGTCGAGCCTGCGCTCGGCCTCGCGGCGGTTGGGCAGCCCGGTGACGCTGTCGGTCCGGCTGAGCGCGGTGAGCTGGCCGCGCTGCTGGCGCAGCCGCAGCACGAGCACCGTGGCAATCACCGCGACGGTGAGGAAAGCGATCACCGCGCTGTTGCGCAGCACGCGCACCCGGCCCAGGTCCTGTTCGGCATTGACCTGGGCGGGATGGATGCTGCGTTCGGCCGAGGCCTGCAGTCTGGCCAGCTGGGTGAGGGTCTCGCCCTTGCTGCGCGCCTGGTCCATTGCGCGGCCCTGGCGCACGTACTGCAGCGCCTCCTCGCGGTGACCCAGCAGGGTGTGGATGTCACCGAGCAGGTCCAGGCCGTTGCGGACTTCTTCCACGAACCGCCCGTGCTCTGCCAGGCCCTGTGCCTGGGTGGCCAGCGGCAGCGCCACCGCGGCGTTGCCCCGGTCCATCGCCAGCCGTGCCAGGCGCTGCAGGGTCACCACCTGGCCCTGCGGATCCTGCTTTCCCTGCCAGGCCAGCACGCCGCGCAGCGCTGCCTCGGCGGCCTCCCGCTGCCCCGACACGCGCAGGATTTCGGCGCGATGGCTGGCGATGCGATGCAGGAACACGTCCTGGCCGCTCAGCCGCGTTCCGATCGCTTCAGCGCGCTTGAAGGCTGCGGAGGCTTCCTCGTACCGCTGCAGCATCAGCAGCGCATACCCATAGTTGTAGTACAGGATCAGGTCGCCCGGGTTCGGCGGCCGGTGCAGGTGGTCGCTGAGCTGCGTGGCCTTGTGCAGGTAGGTGAGGGCGCCTTCGGCATCGCCCATCGCGTCGCCACGGATCATCGCGATCTGCATCAACGCGCCGATCTGGCCCTGCACGTCGCGTTGCCGCACCGCATCGTCCAGCAGGGTGCCGGTCAAGCCGAGCGCGCGCGCGTGATCGCCGCGCCACAGCAGCAGGTGCGCGGCCATGGTCCGGGCGCGCTGGATATCGTCGGGGCTGGCGTCGGCGCGCGCCGCGGCCGCCAGCAGTCGGTCGGGCAGGTCGGTGGTCTGGTCCAGCTGCCCCAGCGCCCGCAGCGCCACCCCCAGGCAGCCGACCGCGCCGATTTCCATCGAGGTGGACAGCGAGGGCGCGGCCAACAGGCTGCGTGCGAGCTGCAGCGAGGCCTGCGGTTCGCTGGTGAGCAGGGCATGGCACTGTTCCACCTGCGCCATCTGCGGCGCTGCGTCGAGCGGGCGCTGTGCCTGGGCGGGCGGCGCGGCCAAGGACAGCACAACGGCAAGCGCAGGCAGTCCGCGCCGGACTAGCGACAACATAGGCATGGCGACAACGACTTCCCCGGTCGAGTGCAGACGATCTACAGCGCACTGCTAATATACCGATGTTGCCGCCGCGCGCCGGCGCCGCCCGCCATTCCCTGCCGCATGCCCGAGTCGTCGCCTTCCACCCGCGCCGCCGCTGCTGAACGCCCTGCCGGGCTTGGTCGGCGTACCGATGCCATGCTGGGCGGCCTGCTGCTGCTGGTGGGGCTGTACCACCCGTTGCTGGCGGCGTGGACGGCGTTTCGGCTCGGGGCGGGCCTGGACATGATGGTCCCGGCCATGGCCGCGGCCCACCTGCTGTTGTGCCTGCTGTGCCTGATCGAGCACCGGGCCGGCCGCAGCCTGCATGCCGCCGTGGTGTTCCTGGCCGGTGAACTGCTGCTGCTGGTGCTGGCCTACGGGTACTGGGGACTGGCCGCCCAGCTGCGGGTGCAGCTGGTGCAGCTGGTGCCGGTGCTGCTGGTGGCGGCGGTGCTTGGCCGCCGTCCGCTGGCCTGGACCGCGGCATGGCTGTGTGGGCTGATGGCGCTGGGCGGCTGGGTCGACGCGGCGTCGGGCCTGTTCCGGACCGACCGGGTGCTGCACGCGACCAGTGACCTGGCAGTGTCGGCATTCGGCACCGTCATGACTGCCTGGCTGCTCCACCACAGCGTGACCGGCCTGCGGGAAAGCCTGCAGGAGGCCCACCAGCGCAGCCAGGAACTGGCCCGCAAGCGCGACGAGCTGCAGGTGGAGATGCAGGCCCGCGAGCGTTCACGCGACCAGCTCGTGCATGCCATGAAGATGGACAACGTAGGTCGCCTGGCCAGCGGCATCGCGCACGATTTCAACCACCTGCTGACGCTCATCCAGGGCTACGTGGCCAAGGCGCGGCGCAGCGAGGGCGAGACCCAGCAGGCGGCCCTGCAGGGCGCGGATTCGGCGACCCGGCGGGCCAGCGCGGTGAGCCGGCGCCTGCTGGATTTCAGCCGGCTCGAGCCGGGCCGACCGCAGCTCTTGGACGCGGCCGCCACGCTGGCGGCGATGGCGCCCACGCTGCAGCAGGTGTTCGATGACCGCGTGCACTGCGAAGTGGAAACCGGCGACGTGCAGCGGCTGATCCACTTCGACCCGGCCCAGCTCGAATCGATCCTGCTCAGCCTGGCGGTCAATGCCAGCCAGGCCATGCCCGACGGTGGCCGGTTCACGCTGCGCCTGCAGCCGCCCGATACCGACGGACGCGTGGTCCTGCAACTGCAGGACACCGGCAAAGGCATGAGCGAAACGGTGCGCGCGCGCTGCCTGGAACCGTTCTTCACCACCAAGCCGGTGGGACAGGGTACCGGCCTGGGCCTGGCGGTGACCGCCAGCCTGGTGGAGGCGGCCGGCGGTGCCGTGCAGGTGCACAGCCGCCCGGGCGAGGGCACCCGGATCGATCTGCAGCTGCCGTCGCGTCCGCTGGCGGCGTGAGCAGGGGCGTGCAGCGGCTACACTGCGGCCTGCGCTTGCGGAAACATGCCCGTGGTTTCTAGCTGGATCCTGCTGCTGGTGTCGGTGGCCTACGCCGCCCTGTTGTTCGGCGTGGCCTGGTGGGGCGACCGCCGTCCCATGTACCCCGATCGCCCGTGGCTGCGCCCGGTGGTCTACAGCCTGGCGCTGGCGGTGTACTGCTCGTCGTGGACCTTCTACGGGGCGGTGGGCACGGCGGTGCGTAACGGCATCGGCTACCTGCCGATCTACCTCGGTCCGCTGCTGCTGCTGCTGTTTGGCTGGCGCATCATCGAACGCCTGGCGCTGATCGCGCGCAGCCAGAACGTGGTGTCCATCGCCGATTTCATCTCCTCGCGGTTCGGCCGCTCGCGACGGCTGGCCGCGCTGGTGGCGGTGATCGCGCTGATCGGCATCGTTCCCTACCTCGCCCTGCAGTACAAAGCCGTGGCCATGAGCCTGCAGGTGCTGACGGGCAGCGTCGGGCCCACCGGCTGGTTCAGCGACCCGGCGCTGTACGTGGCGCTGTTGATGGCGCTGTTCGCCACGCTGTTCGGCACGCGCCAGGTCGACGCCACTGAACACCACCACGGCATGATGCTCGCCATCGCGCTGGAATCGATGATCAAGCTGATCGCGATGGTGGCGCTGGGCCTGTTCGCCTACCTGTGGCTGGCCGACCGTGGCGAAACCGTGGTGCGCAGCGCACATACGCTGTTCACCGGGCTGCCGCCGGTGGGCTTCATCTCGCAGACCCTGCTCAGCTTCCTGGCCATCGTGTGCCTGCCGCGCCAGTTCCACGTGGCGGTGGTGGAATGCGGCGACGTGCGCGATGTGCGCCGCGCGCGGTGGATGTTCGGCGGCTACCTGATCATCATTTCGGCGATGGTGATTCCGATCGCCACGGCCGGTGTGACCCTGTTCGGCACCGGCGGCAGCATCGCCGACGACAGCATGGTGCTGGCCCTGCCGTTGGCCGAAGGCCGTAAATTCCTGGCGCTGGTGGCCTACGTGGGCGGCTTCTCGGCTGCCACCGGCATGGTCATCGTGTCCTCCATCGCGCTGGCCACCATGGTCAGCAACGACCTGGTGATGCCGGTGCTGCTGCGCCGCAGTGGCGACCACCAGGAAGCGGCCGACGTCGCTTCGCGGGTGTTGTGGATCCGCCGCATGGCGATCCTGCTGCTGGCGCTGGCCGCGTACAGCTACTACCGCGGCAGCAGCAACGACAGCACGCTGGCCTCGTACGGGCTGATGGCATTCGCCGCGGTGGCCCAGTTTGCGCCGGGCCTGATCGGCGGCCTGTACTGGCGCGGTGCCAGCCGCCGGGGCGTGGAGACCGGCATCCTGCTCGGCTTCGGCACCTGGATCTACACCCTGCTGCTGCCGGCGCTGACCCACGCCGGCTGGATGGATGCGGCCTGGCTGAGCGACGGACCGTTCGGCATTGCCTGGCTGCGGCCGCAGGGGCTGTTCGGCATGACCAGCTGGGACCCGCTCACCCATGGCACGTTCTGGTCGCTGCTGATCAACGCCGCCGCGATGCTGCTGGTGTCGGTGCGCTGGCGCCCGGGCGTGGACGAGCGCCTACGCGCCGCGCCGTTCCTGGACCCGTATGCCGAGCGTCCCTCCGTGGCCGGTGCCTGGCCGGGCCATGTGCATGTGGGCGACCTGCTGGCGCTGGCCTCGCGCGTGGTCGGCGACCGCCATGCGCGCCGGTCGTTCTTCGAGCAGGCGCAGTCGTTGGGCCGCGAGCTGCAGGCCTCGGCCCCGGCGGACCGGGCCTGGGTGCAGTTCACCGAACGCCTGCTGGCCGCCTCGATCGGCGCGGCCTCCGCGCGCCTGCTGCTGACCAGCCTGCTGCGCGGCTCGGGCATGGACCTGGGCGAAGTGGTGGCGGTACTCGATGAGGCCGGGCAGGAACTGCGCTTCAACCGCGAGATCCTGTCCACCACGCTGGAAAACATCAGCGCCGGGGTCAGCGTGGTTGATCCGGACATGCGCCTGACCGCGTGGAACCGCCGCTACCAGCAGATGTTCGGCTACCCCGATGGCATGTTGTACGTGGGCCGCCCGGTGGCCGACCTGATCCGCTACAACGCCGAGCGCGGCGAGCTGGGCGAGGGCGATATCGACGTGCAGATCAACCGCCGCATCGGCTACATGCGCGCCGGTTCGCCGCACATCTTCGAGCGCACCCGCAGCGATGGCCGGGTGATCGAGATGCGCGGCCAGGCGCTGCCCGGCGGCGGCTATGTCACCAGCTACAACGACATCACCGACTACAAGCACGCCGAGACCGCGCTGCTGGAAGCCAACGAGACGCTGGAACAGCGCGTGGCCGAACGTTCGCATGAAGCCGAAGTGGCGCAGCAGTCCAAGACCCGTTTCCTGGCCGCAATCAGCCATGACGTGCTGCAGCCGCTGAACGCAGCGCGCCTGTTCGCCTCGGCATTGCGCGACAGCCACCACAACAACGATGAACAGCGGCACCTGGCAGAGCGCGTGGACGCCTCCCTGCGTGCCGCCGAAGAACTGCTGGACGGGCTGCTGGACGTGTCCCGGCTGGATGCCGGCGGCCTGCACCCGGTGATAGGCGATTTCGACGTGAGCCTGCTGATGCGCGAACTGGCCGCGCAGTACTCGCCGGTGGCGGCCGGGCGCGGCCTGCGCCTCGACCTGTTCGCGCGCCCGGCCTGGGTGCGCAGTGACCGCCGCCTGCTGCGCCGGGTGCTGCAGAACTTCCTGGCCAATGCGCTTCGCTACACCCGCCAGGGCCGCATCGTGCTTGCCGTGCGCCATCGCCGCGACGAGATCGAACTGCAGGTGTGGGATACCGGGCCGGGCATCCCCGAGCACCACATGCAGCAGATCTTCAACGAGTTCCATCGCTACCAGCAGCCATTCGACTGGGGCGAGCAGGGGCTGGGGCTGGGCCTGTCGATCTGCCAGCGCATCTCGCGCCTGCTCGACCACCGCCTCAACGCGCGCAGCCAGGTGGGCAGCGGCAGCATGTTCTCGATCCTGCTGCCCCGTGCGCAGGTGCCGGATCTACCGGCCAGCGACGCGCAGGCCAGCGTGCCCGAGCACAGCACCCGCACCGATTCGCTGGCCGGCATGCGCGTGCTGTGCGTGGACAACGACCAGGAAATCCTCGACGGCATGCGCGCGCTGCTCGGCCGCTGGCAGGTGCAGGTGATCACTGCCAGCACCGTGGACCAGGCGCTGGAGGAAGTGCAGGCACAGCCGGACGTGATGCTGGTCGATTACCACCTGCACGACCGCCTGGATGGACTGGACACGCTGGTGGCGCTGCGCGAGCGCGCCGGGCGCGACATTCCCGGCGCGCTACTCACTGCCGATGGGCGCGACGAACTCAAGCGCATGGCGCGCGAGCGGGGGTACCGCCTGCTGACCAAGCCAATCAAGCCGGCCTCGCTGCGCGCGTACCTGGCGGCGCACTCGACCCTGCAAGGTTGAAGGCGACAGCTGCGGCACGCTCGTGCCGTCGCGCTGTCTATGCTGCGCAGCCGACCACCTGCTGCGGAGTTTCCGTGCCCGTTCCCTCGCTGCGTTCCCTTCTTGCCACCCCGCTGCATTCCGGCGCGGCGATTCCCCTCGCAGGCACGTTGGGTGTCGTGGTGGGCGCAGGATTCGAGCTGGTATTCCGCGGTTGCACCAATGCCGCCGGTCCCGCATGGAGCGTTGCCGAGATCGTGAAGCCCGCGTTGATCTCCGGCTGGATGGGGATCGGCTGCACCAACGCGATGCGATGGCTGGACCCCGACAAGCCTGCGCGGCAATTGCAGCCGCATGAGAAGGCGCTGGTCGACTACCCGGCCGTCCGCGAGCTGCTCCATGAGGCCGGCACCAGCGTTGATGACCTGGACGCGTTGAAGTCTCTCGCCGCGCAGCTGGAGCGGGATTTCAGCCGGGTCGCCCGTGAATTCAATGCATACTGCCAGACCCGCAGGGTGCCACCGAATCCGCTCATTGCAGGCGTCATCCGTCATTTCTACCTGACCCATTGCCGCGATCGTGCGGTGATGCTGCTCGCCAAGCGCAATGCCACCGCGTGTTACCTGGTGGCCGCGCGCGAAGGGCAGGGCACGGCCATCGCGACCGCGCTGAACCAGGCAGGCACGCGCGCCGGCACCGTGCTGCGCCAGCTGCACTGCCCGTACCTGCGCGTGGACCTTGCCAATACCGCGCTGCGTGATGCGCATGCGTTCACCACCGACGAATGCCAGGGCGAGATGCGCGTGCATTCTGCTCCCACCCGGACAGGGCACAGGCTGGAGACACTGAAGCCCAGCGCACTGGTCGGCGTCACCCATCGTCGCCAGACGCGGCGACACTGTGAATCCGGTGATGCATCGGCATCGGCAGCGACGCCGACACCGGCGGCGGAGTCAGCCGGCTCAGTCCATCACGCCCGCGCCGAGGTCCACCTGGGACCGCTGCTGCGCGCCAAGCTGCGTGGACTGGCCGCCGACAGCCGCACCTTGCGGGAACTGGACCGGATCAAAGGTGACTTGGCCGACCGCCGTCCTTGCGGCCACCCGGTGCGCTACCAGGGCATGCCGTATCAAGCGACCGACATCCACTGGGAAGGCCGGCAGAGCCCGGGCCGTAACACGGAGCGCCTGCTGTACCGTAAAACTCCACATGGCTACGTGCTGGTCGACATCGTCGACTACCACCGCCCACGCACCTGATCTAGCCGACGGCGCCAGAAAGATGCTCATACAGGATGGCGCTGCCGACGATGATCAGGATTACGCCGCCAGCGATCTCGGCACGCTTGCCGATCATGTCGCCCAGCACCCGACCCAGCATGATGCCGGTGGTGACCATCACCAGCGTGCACAGGCCGATCACCGTCGCCATCACGCCGATATGCACGTCCAGGAAGGCCAGGCCCACGCCGACGGCCAGGGCGTCGATGCTGGTGGCAAAGCCGGTGACGGCCAGGTGCCAGAAACCGTGGTGCTTTTCGGGGTCGTCGCTGTCAGCGTCCGGGTCGTGCCGCACGCCGTTGATGATCATGTGCACGCCCAGTGCACCGAGCAGCACGAAGGCGATCCAGTGATCGAAGGCCTGCACGTAGGACGACGCGGCGCGACCGAGCAACCAGCCGATCACCGGCGTAAGGCCTTCGATCACACCGAAGATGAGGCCGGCGCGCAGCGCATCGGGAAAACGCGGCTTGCGCATGGCAGCGCCTTTGCCGATCGCCGCGGCGAAGGCATCGGTGGACATGGCAAAGCCGATCAACAGCATCGAAATGGGGGACATCACACGACAGTGCAGGTTGGGCGATGACGGACAACGGCCCACGTTCGCGCCCAACCTGTCGTTGCGCACGCGGACCGCTGGTCTCGCCAACCATCACTGGCTGCCCGCACCACGGCGCACTGGCCGAGCATGTTGATACGGGCGTTTCCTTCAGCAGGAAACAGGCTACTCCCCAAGGGGACGCGAAGCTTAGCACCGCGAACGCGGTTTACCGCCCAAATCGCCGAATTGCGCAGGGCGTGCTGGGATGTATAGCTTCGGCTATAAGCCGAAGCAGGTAGAGCGGACTGTCAGTCCGCTGCATGTCTCCGCAGCCGAAGGTAGAGCGGACTGTTAGTCCGCTGCATGTCTCCGCAGCCGACTAACAGTCGGCTCTACCGTAACGACGCAACGACGCAGCCACGCGGCCACGCAACCCGCGGTCAATCCTCTTCCGGCGGCAACACCAACGGCTCGTCATCCAGCGTCAGCTTGCCGGCCATCAACACCGCCTGGGTGCGGTTGGTCACGCCCAGCTTGCGCAGGATCGCGGTCACATGCGCTTTGATGGTGGCCTCGGACACGTTGAGGTCATACGCAATCTGCTTGTTGAGCCGCCCGGCGCCGAGCATCTGCAGCACCCGGAACTGCTGCGGGGTGAGCTCGCGCAGGCGCTGGCCGACCTCGCGTTCCTCGCGCCCGGTCGGCGGCACGTTGTGCGCCTCCGGCGGGGCCCAGGTTTCGCCGTCCAGGATCGTGCCCAGCGCATGCCCGATCGTGTCCGAGTCGGCCGATTTGGGAATGAACCCGAACGCGCCGTGGTCCAGCGCCCGCCGCATCACGGTGGGCTCTTCGCGCGCGGACACCACCACCACCGGCAACTGGGGGTGCAGCGCCCGCATGTGCACCAGCGCGTTGAAGCCCTGCGCACCGGGCATGTTGAGGTCCATCAGGACCAGGTCGGCATCGGCATGCTGGTCGGCCAGCTGGTACAGCGCTTCCACGCTGTCGGCCTCGTACAGCAGCACGCCCGGCATCACCCGCTGCACCGCGCCGCGCAGGGCTTCACGGAACAGGGGGTGGTCATCGGCGATCAGCAGGGTTGTCATGGGGGAGGTGGGAACCAATTACTTGACCTTACGCTCTTCCACCAGCGATGCCACCACCGACGGGTCGGCAAGGGTCGAGGTGTCACCCAGCTGGTCGGGCGCGTTCTCGGCGATCTTGCGCAGGATGCGGCGCATGATCTTGCCCGAGCGTGTCTTCGGCAGCCCCGGTGCCCACTGCAGGTGGTCGGGTGAGGCGATCGGGCCGATCTCCTTGCGCACCCACGCCACCAGCTCCTTGTGCAGTTCCTCGCTCGGCGTTTCGTCGGCCACCAGGGTCACGTAGGCATAGATGCCCTGGCCCTTGATGTCGTGCGGGAAGCCGACCACGGCCGCTTCGGCCACCTTCGGGTGGGAGACCAGTGCGCTTTCCACTTCGGCGGTGCCGATGCGGTGGCCGGACACGTTGATGACATCGTCCACGCGGCCGGTGATCCAGTAGTAGCCGTCCTCGTCGCGACGGCAGCCGTCACCGGTGAAGTAGCTGCCCGGGTAGGTGCGGAAGTAGGTGTCGATGAAGCGCTGGTGGTCGCCGTAGACGGTGCGCATCTGGCCCGGCCACGAATCGCGGATGATCAGGTTGCCTTCGGTGGCGCCGTCCTTGATCTCGCCATCGGCGTTGACCAGCGCCGGCTGCACGCCGAAGAAGGGCAGGGTGGCCGACCCGGGCTTGAGATCGATCGCGCCGGGCAGTGGCGAAATCAGGATGCCGCCGGTTTCGGTCTGCCACCAGGTATCCACGATCGGGCAGCGGCCATCGCCGACCACGTCGTAGTACCAGCGCCAGGCTTCCGGGTTGATCGGCTCGCCGACGCTGCCCAGCAGGCGCAGCGAGGCGCGCGAAGTGCGCTTGACCGGCGCATCGCCTTCGCGCATCAACGCACGGATCGCGGTAGGTGCGGTGTAGAAGATGCTGACCTGGTGCTTGTCGATCACCTGCCAGAAGCGCGAGGTGTCGGGGTAGTTCGGCACGCCTTCGAACATCAGCGAGGTGGCGCCGTTGGCCAGCGGGCCGTACACGATGTAGCTGTGCCCGGTGACCCAGCCCACATCGGCGGTGCACCAGTAGATATCCTCTTCGCGCAGGTCGAACACCGCTTCATGGGTGTAGGCCGCGTACAGCAGGTAACCGCCGGTGGTGTGCAGCACGCCCTTGGGCTTGCCGGTGGAACCGGAGGTGTAGAGGATGAACAGCGGATCTTCGGCGTTCATCCGCTCCGGTTCGCACTGTGCCGGCTGCGGGTCCACCACGTCGTGGAACCAGCGGTCGCGCGGGGCCTGCATGTCCACCGCGCCGCCGGTATGGCGCACCACCAGCACGGTTTCCACCGTGGTGGTGCCGGGCAGCTTCAGCGCGGCATCCACGTTGGCCTTCAGCGGGATCTTCCGCCCGCCACGCAGGCCTTCGTCGGCGGTGATGATCAGCTTGCTGCCGCAGTCGATCACGCGGTCGGCGATCGAATTGGGCGCGAAGCCGCCGAACACCACCGAGTGGATCGCACCGATGCGCGCGCAGGCCAGCATGGCCACGGCCGCGTCGACGATCATCGGCAGGTAGATGGTGACCCGGTCGCCCTTCTTGACGCCCAGGTTGCGCAGCGCGTTGCCGAGTCGGCAGGTGCGCTCATACAGCTCGCGGTAGGTCACGCCCTGCGCCGGCGCATCCGGGCTGTCCGGTTCGAACAGCAGCGCAACCTTGTCGCCGCGCTTGTCCATCTGGCGGTCCAGGCAGTTCACGCTGGCGTTGAGTTCGCCGTCTTCGAACCACTTGATGCGGAAATCGTCGAGCTGGTAGCTGACGTTGCGGATCGTGGACGGCTTCTTGTACCAGTCCAGCCGCTCGGCGGCCTTGCCCCAGAACGCGTCGGGGTTGTCCACCGATTCGCGGTAGAGCTGCTGGTAAGTGTTCTTGTCAATGCGCGCCTTGGCGGCAACGTCCGCCTTGACGGGGTAAAGATCGGCCATGGCACCCTCACTTGCACTAGGACTGGGTTGTGCGATCGCAGCATAACCCGCGATTCATCCCGCTCAGTTTGCCGCATCCACCGCGCCACGAGGTAAGGGAATGGTTAGACCTTGGTCGTAACGAGCGATTGCCGGCGGGTCACGGCCGTTGGTCGTGACAGCGGGTTCGACCAATTGCCAATAGCCGGGGTGCGTCAACCGGCCGCACGCTCGGCTCGACCGTGACCCCACACGCGGCGATCACTTTGCCACCCGGGAGAGAGGGCAACATGAGTACCCGTATGTTGAAGACCATGCGCAAGCCGTTGGCGACCTGCCTGTTGGTCGCGTTGGTGGCGCCTGGCATGGCGTTTGCCGAAACCGCCAAAGAGAAGCAACTGGAAGCGCGCGTTGCCGAGCTGGAACGCCAGGTGCAGCTGCTGCTGTCCACCACCCAGCAGCAACAGACCCAGATCAGCCAGGCCCAGACCGACGTGACTGCGGTGAAGACCGTGCAGGCGCAACAGCCTGCCGCCGCCACCGTGCCCGCCGGCAAGCAGCCGATCCAGGTCACCACCATCACCCCGGGCGCCGCGCCGGGCACCACGGTCAAGATCGGCGGCTTCATCAAGGCCGACTTCCTGGCCACCCAGACCGGCGATGGCCAGCTGGCCGACGATGCTACCGGTCGCGCGCTGTACCTGCCGGGCCAGACCCCGGTGGCCGGTGCCGGCGGCAGCGGCGAGCGTTCCGACGTGGACTTCAATGCCCACGCCAAGTTCTCGCGCTTCAACCTGGGCATCGACAACGTCTCGGACAAGGGCAACAAGTCCGGCGCGTTCTTCGAGATGGACTTCTTCGGCAACTCGCTGGGCAACCAGACCGCCACCAATACTTACGGCGTGACCCTGCGCCACGCGTATATGTATTGGAACAACTGGATGGCCGGCCAGACCTGGTCGAACTTCATGGACGCCGCCTCGCTGCCGGAAGCGGCCGACTTCGTCGGTCCGACCGACGGCGTGCTGTTCGTGCGCCAGGCGCAGATCCGCTACACCCAGGGCGGCTTCAGCGTCGCGCTGGAAAACCCGGAAACCACCGTGCTCACCGGCACCCGCAATCCCGTCACCGGGGCGTGGACCAACGTGGCCAGCAACAGCGACCGTGGCTCCCTGCCGGACCTGACCCTGCGCTATGGCTGGAAGGGCGACTGGGGCACCTTCGGGGTGGGCGGTATCGTGCGTCAGCTCAAGGTCGACAACCAGGCCACCGGTGCCGACGCCGACAAGATCGGCGGCGGCCTGACCCTGGGCGGCAAGTGGGTGATGGGCGGCAGCGACCAGCTGCACTACCAGATCAGCGGTGGCGAAGGCATCGCCCGTTACGTTGGCCTGGGCGTCACCGCCGATACGGCTTACGACGTGGCCCAGGACGAACTCAACCCCACTGGCGTGCTGGCCGGCTATGTCGGCTGGCGCCACGCCTTCACCCCGAAGCTGCGCACCAACCTGATCTACGCCCGCAGCGACTACGACAACGACAGCGTGCTGGGCCCGCTGGTCACCAAGAGCGTGCAGAGCATCCGCGGCAACATCTTCTACACGCCGATGCCCAAGGTCGATATCGGCGCGGAGTACATGTACGGCGTGCGCGAGATCGAAGATGGCCGCAAGGGCGACATCAACCGCGTGCAGTTCACCACGAAGTACAGTTTTTAAGCATGGGTGCCGACGCATTGTCGGCACCTGCCACCAATGATTGCTTCGGAGGGGAAGCGTCTTATGTCCACCACACCCGTACCTGCAAAAGCAGAACTTACCAAGGGCCACAAGAAGGTCATCTTCGCGTCCAGCCTTGGCACCGTGTTCGAATGGTATGACTTCTTCCTGTATGGCTCGCTGGCGGCGATCATCGCCAAGCAGTTCTTCAGCGGGGTCAACGAAACCACGGGCATGATCTTCGCCCTGCTGGCCTTCGCGGCCGGCTTCTTCGTGCGTCCGTTCGGCGCGGCCTTCTTCGGCAGCCTCGGCGACCGCATCGGCCGCAAGTACACCTTCCTGGTCACGATCCTGATCATGGGCATCTCGACCTTCCTGGTCGGCGTGCTGCCCAACTACGCGTCGATCGGCTTCGCGGCGCCGGTGATCCTGATCGTCCTGCGCCTGGCCCAGGGCCTGGCGATGGGTGGCGAGTACGGTGGCGCGGCGACCTACGTGGCCGAGCATGCACCGGCCGACAAGCGTGGCCTGTACACCAGCTTCATCCAGTGCACGGCCACGCTTGGCCTGTTCATGTCGCTGCTGATCATCCTGGCCTGCCGCTACTTCTTGGGCAACGAGGCATTTGAAGCCTGGGGCTGGCGCATTCCGTTCCTGGTCTCGATCATCCTGCTGGGCATTTCGGTGTGGATCCGCCTGCAGCTGAGCGAGTCGCCGCTGTTCCAGCAGATGAAGGCCGAAGGCAAGGGCTCCAAGACCCCGTTCCGTGACAGCCTCAAGGACGGCAACCTCAAGCTGATGCTGCTGGTCCTGCTCGGCGCCGCAGCCGGCCAGGCCGTGGTGTGGTATGGCGGCCAGTTCTACGCGCTGTTCTTCCTGAGCAGCATGCTCAAGGTCGATGCCACCACCTCCTACCTGCTGATTGCCGGCGCGCTGGCCCTGGGTACGCCGTTCTTCATCTTCTTCGGCTGGCTGTCCGATCGCATCGGCCGCAAGAAGATCATCCTGGCCGGCTGCCTGTTGGCCGCGGTGACCTACATCCCGGTGTTCAAGGGCCTGACCCACTTCGCCAACCCGGCCATCGAAGAAGCCCGCAGCAGCTCGCCGGCCCTGGTCATCGCCGATCCGAACACCTGCTCGTTCCAGTTCGATCCGGTCGGCCTGCGCAAGTTCACCAGCTCCTGCGACGTGGCCACCGCCGCGCTGACCAAGGCCGGTGTGCCGTACGACGTGCAGCCTGCCGCCGCCGGTTCGCTGGCGCTGGTGAGCGTGGGTAACAGCCAGGTGACCTCGTTCGAGGCCGCTGGCCTGACCAAGGATGAGCTCAAGGCCAAGGGCGATGCCTTCGGTGGCGAACTCAAGGCGGCGCTGACCGCAGCCGGTTACCCGGCCAAGGCCGACAACGCGCGCATCAACATCGCCGGCACCGTGCTCATGCTGTGGATCCTGGTGCTGTACGTGACCATGGTCTACGGCCCGATCGCGGCCTACCTGGTCGAGCTGTTCCCGACCCGCATCCGCTACACCTCGATGTCGCTGCCGTACCACATCGGCAACGGCTGGTTCGGTGGCTTCCTGCCGGCGATCTCGTTCGCGCTGGTGGCCGGCACCGGCAACCTGTACTACGGCCTGTGGTACCCGATCATCATCGCGCTGATGACGGTCGTGGTCGGCGGCCTGTTCCTGCATGAAACCAAGGGTGTGGACATCACCAAGTAACCCGGTGATGGTGTGAACCAGAAGGGCCGTGGCATTGCCACGGCCCTTCTTCGTTTGGGTCCGCGAGGACACGCATGGCGTGTCGCTACAGTGCGTCCGATGTGTAGCGACACGCCATGCGTGCCCTCGCGGTGTCGGCTCCAACCATTGCTATATTCCGGCCATGGACCACCCCAGCACCGACACTGCCGCCCTACAGGCCATTCTGCATACCCTGCGCCACGCCTGGCAGGCCAACCGCCCGTCGCTGGAACAGCGCCGCAGCGACCTGCAGCGCCTGCGCGCTGCGTTGAAGACACGCCTGCCGCAGATGGCCGAGGCCATCGCAGCCGATTTCGGCCACCGCTCCACCCATGAGTCGCTGATCGCCGACGGCATGACCGTGCTCAATGAGATCGACCACCTGCTGGCGCACCTGCGCGGGTGGATGCGCCCGCGCCGGGTCGGGGTGGGCTGGCGGTTCTGGCCGGCGCGGGCGCAGGTGCGGCCGGTACCGCTGGGCGTGGTCGGGGTGATCTCGCCCTGGAACTACCCGGTGAACCTGGCGCTGATTCCGCTGGCCACTGCCATCGCGGCAGGCAATCACGTCGTCCTGAAACCCTCCGAGCACACCCCGCGCACCAGCGCCTTCCTGCACGACCTGCTGGCCGACGTGTTCCCGGCCGAGCGCGTAGCGGTAGTACAGGGCGACGCCGCGCTGGCCTCGGCGCTGGCCGGCTCGCCGCTGGACCACCTGGTGTTCACCGGCTCCACGGCGGTGGGCCGCAAGGTCATGGCCGCCGCCGCGCAGCACCTGACCCCGCTCACCCTGGAACTGGGCGGCAAGTCACCGGCCATCGTGTGCAGCGACTACCCGCTGGACAAGGCCGCCGCGCGGCTGGCTACCGGCAAGTGGTTCAATGCCGGCCAGACCTGCATCGCGCCGGACTATGTGCTGGTCGACAGCCGCCGCCAGCGCGAGCTGGTGCAGCAGCTGCAGACCCAGGTGCGCGCGCGCTACGGTGACTTCAGCAATACCGACGATTACACCCGCATCATCAATGAAGGCCAGTACCAGCGCCTGCTCGGCTACCTGGCCCAGGCGCGCGAACGCGGCGTGCCGGTGATCGAACTGGCCAGCATCGATCCCGAGCGCACGCGCCGCGAGCGGCTGATCGTGCCCACCATCGTGCTCGACCCGCCGGCCGACCTGGACCTGATGCAGGAGGAAATCTTCGGCCCGATCCTGCCCGTGTGCGCCTATCCCGACCTGGATGCCGCCCTGGAATCAGTGCAGGGCCGCGACCGGCCGCTGGCGCTGTACGTTTTCAGCGAACAGCGGCCCGTGGTGGAGCGCGTGCTCGGCCAGATCGTGGCCGGCGGCGTCACCGTCAACGACACCCTGCTGCATTTCGCCATCAACGGCCTGCCGTTCGGCGGCGTCGGCCCCAGCGGGATGGGCGCCTACCACGGGCGTGCCGGGTTCGATGCGATGAGCAAGCAGCTGCCGATCCTGTGGCAGTCGCGGTGGGCGGCGAGCGATATGCTTAAACCGCCGTATTCACGCATTGCCGGCCTGCTCAGGGTGATTCTGCGCTGATGGAGGTACCGACCAACGGTCGGTACCTACCCGAGGGGCAGCACCGCTCCGCATGCGTCGCGGCCGAGGCTCGCGGTCGACCGGTAGGTACCGACCGTTGGTCGGTACGGAACCGCCGACCCGCTACAATGCGCCCATGAAAATCGCCTCCTGGAACGTCAATTCGCTCAACGTGCGCCTGCCGCACCTGGAACAGTGGCTCACCGCGTTCGCGCCGGACGTGGTCGGCATCCAGGAAACCAAGATGGAGGACCACAAGTTCCCCGACGCGGTGCTGGCCGGGCTGGGCTACCGCAGCGTGTTCGCCGGGCAGAAGACCTACAACGGCGTGGCGCTGCTGTCGCGCGAGCCGGCGCAGGACGTGCAGATCGGCATTCCAGGCTTCGAGGACGAGCAGAAGCGGGTGATCGCCGGCACCGTCAACGGGGTGCGCATCATCAACCTGTACGTGGTCAACGGCCAGGACGTGGACACCGACAAGTACGCCTACAAGCTGCGCTGGCTGGAAGCGGTGCACGCCTGGGTGGCCTCGGAACTGCAGAAATACCCGGAGCTGGTGGTGATGGGCGACTTCAACATCGCCCCGGACGCGCGCGATGTGCACGACCCGCTGGTCTGGAACGAGAACCACATCCTGACCTCGACCGCCGAACGCGGCGCGCTCAACAAGCTGCTGCAGCTGGGGCTGCACGATGCCTTCCGGCTGCACAGCGAAGAAGAGGGCGTGTTCAGCTGGTGGGATTACCGCGCCGCCGGGTTCCGCCGCAACCTGGGCCTGCGCATCGACCTGACCCTGGTGTCGGATGCCCTCAAGGCGCGTGCGCTGGCTTCGGGCATCGACCGCGAGCCGCGCACCTGGGACCGGCCGAGCGACCACGCCCCGGCGTGGGTGCAGCTGGGCTGAAACGCACAAGGCCCGGCGGGTGCCGGGCCTTGCTGGAAAGGCGTAACGACCAACGGTCGTTACCTGCCCTGTGGGGTTATCGAACGCTGCGGCGGGTGAAGAGATTCACGATCGCCAGCAGGATCACGGCCCCGATCAGCGAGAACAGGAACGTGCGGATGGTGATCGCTTCGTTGATGCCACCGCCGAACAGGAAGCCGGCGATCAGCGCGCCGACGATGCCGACCACGATGTTGAGGATGATGCCCTGCTGCGCGTCGCGGCGCATGATGATGCTGGCAAGCCAGCCCACGATGCCACCGACGATCAACCAGATGATGATGCCCATGTTGTCCACTCCAGAGTTTGTGTGCCGATGAGACGGAGCCAGTTGACGGCAGCCCCCGTGAAGTCGTCGTGCAGCCGCATTGGCGGGGTGTTCGCATGAGCCTGCCGGCGACCCTGGACGGGCCCTGGCGGTTCGGCCCGGTCACCGTCTGGCGCCTGCCGCACGTGCCCGGTACCCGTGGCGAGCCGCAGGCGCGGGTGTTGCTGGCTGAGCAGCTGGGGGGCAGCCCCGAAGACCTGCCGCTGCAGCGCGATCCGCGCGGCCGCCCGGAGCTGCACGGCCCGCTGGCGCATATCGGCACCGGCTGGAGTCACAGCCATGGCCTGCTGCTGGTGGGGCTGGGCGAGGGCGTGCGGCTGGGCGTGGATCTGGAGCCGCTGCGCCCACGGCCGCGCATGGCCGAAATCATCGAGCGCTTCTTCCACCCGACCGAAGTGGCATGGCTGCTCGGGCTGGACGAAGACGCCCGCACCCATTGGTTCTTCCGGGTCTGGTGCGCCAAGGAGGCCATCCTCAAGGCGCAGGGGCAGGGCATCTCGTTCGGCCTGCACCGCCTGCAGCTGGCGCCCGCCGCCGACGGCGCCCTGCACCTGGCCTGGTGCGACCCGGAACTCGGCCCCGCCCAGCGCTGGCACCTGCACGAATGGCAGGCCGCGGACGATTTCCGCGCCGCACTGGCCTGGCACGCGCTCTGAGCGCACCGAATCCGCGCAGTCAGCAGGTCCGCAGCCTGCGATAATGGGCGCATGACCGAACACACACTCCCGGCCGGCGTGGCCGATGCGCTTGAGCGCGGCCTGGCTGCCATGGGCCTGGATGCCACCCTGGCGCCGCCCCTGCTGACCTACCTGGCCCTGCTGGACCGCTGGAACCGCACCTACAACCTCACCGCCATCCGCGACCCGATGGAGATGGTGACCCGCCACCTGCTCGATTCGCTGGCGATGCAGCCTTACCTGGAGCAGGGCACCCTGGCCGACCTGGGCACCGGCCCAGGGCTCCCCGGCATTCCGCTGGCCATCGCCCGCCCGCAGCTGCAGGTGACCCTGGTGGAAAGCAACGGCAAGAAGGCCCGCTTCATGCGCGAAGCGGTGCGCCAGCTGGGCCTGACCAATGCCCGCGTGGCCGAATCCCGTGCTGAAGCGCTGGCAGAGCCGGGCGCCTATGACAACCTCACCGCCCGCGCCATGGACACCCTGGCCGGCATCATCGCCGTCGGCGGCCACCTGCTGCGCCCCGGCGGACGCCTGCTGGCCATGAAGGGCGTCCACCCGCATGACGAGATCGCCCAGCTGCCGGCCGGCTGGCGGGTTGAGCAGGTGCTGCCACTGCATGTTCCGGGCCTGACCGGCGAGCGCCATCTGGTGGTGGTGGCCGGTCCGTGAGACACGACACGCCCCATGCCCGCATAATGCCCAGTCCCACCCCCTGCCGATGAGGCTCACCCGCATGGCCCGCATCATCGCCATCGCCAACCAGAAAGGTGGCGTCGGCAAGACCACGACTGCCGTCAATCTGGCCGCCGCCCTGGCTGCTGCGCCCAAGCGCGTGCTGCTGGTCGACCTCGATTCCCAGGGCAATGCGACCATGGGCAGCGGCGTGGACAAGCGCGAAGTTGCCGCCTCCACCTGCGACCTGCTGCTGGGCGAAAGCACCGCGGCCGAAGTCCGGGTGACCACCCCGGAAGGCTTCGACCTGCTGCCGGGCAACATCGACCTGACCGCCGCCGAGATCCAGCTGATGGACCAGGGCGAACGCGAACAGCGGCTCAAGCGCGCGCTGGCCCCGATCCAGGACGAGTACGACTTCATCCTGATCGACTGCCCGCCGGCGCTGTCGCTGCTGACCCTCAACGCGTTGGCCGCCGCCGATTCGGTGATCGTGCCGATGCAGTGCGAGTACTACGCGCTGGAAGGCCTGAGCGCGCTGGTGGAAACCATCGATGCGCTGCGCGCCAACCTCAATCCCAGCCTGGAGATCGAGGGCGTGCTGCGCACCATGTTCGATGTGCGCAACAACCTCGCCAATGCCGTGTCGGCCGAACTGACCGACCACTTCGGCGACCGCGTGTTCCGCACCATCGTGCCGCGCAACGTGCGCCTGGCCGAGGCGCCCAGCCACGGGCAGAGCATCGTCGGCTACGACCGCGCCTCGCGCGGCGGCGTCGCCTACCTCGGCCTGGCCGGCGAGATCATCCGCCGCCACCACCAACGCAACACGGCCGGCAAGGCCATGGAGACCGCCTGATGAGCACCAAGCCCGCCCCCGGCAAGAAACGCGGCCTCGGCCGTGGCCTCGATGCGCTGCTGGGGCCCAAGGGCGCGGTGACACAGGTGCAGGCCGCGGCCGTGATCGAACCGCTGCCGGGTGAAGTGCTGCGCAAGCTGCCGGTCAAGCACCTGCAGCCGGGCAAGTACCAGCCGCGCCGCGACATGGACGAAACCAAGCTCGCCGAGCTGGCCGATTCCATCAAGGCGCAGGGCGTGATCCAGCCCATCCTGGTCCGCCAGCTGGGCCCGGACAGCTTCGAGATCGTGGCCGGCGAACGCCGCTGGCGCGCGTCGCAGCTGGCCGGCCTGGACGAAGTGCCGGTGGTGGTGCGCGAGCTGGAAGACCGCACCGTCATCGCGATGGCGCTGATCGAGAACATCCAGCGCGAAGACCTCAACCCGCTCGAAGAAGCCGAAGCGCTGCAGCGGCTCATCAGCGAGTTCGCGCTGACCCACGCCGAAGCCGCCCAGGCCGTCGGTCGCTCGCGCGCGGCGGTGTCCAACCTGCTGCGCCTGCTGGAGCTGCCGGTGGCGATCCGCCTGCTGCTGGAAACCCGCCGGCTGGAAATGGGCCATGCCCGCGCGCTGCTGACCCTGGCGCCGGAACTGGCCAGCAAGCTGGCCCAGGAAGCAGCCGACCAGGGCTGGTCGGTGCGTGAGGTCGAACACCGTGCGCAGCAGTTCGCTGCCGGCAAGGTGCCTGCCTCGCTGCGCCGCAAGCCGAGCGCGGCCGCCCCGCAGGCCGACATCGCTTCGCTGGAAACCGAGCTGTCCGAATCGCTGGGCGCCCGCGTGGCGATCAACCACGGCCGTGGCGGCAAGGGCAAGTTGATCATCCATTACACCGACCTGGACACGCTGGACGGCGTGCTCGAGAAGCTCCGCGTACGCAAGGGCTGAGTCCCCCACCACGCAAGAGGAACCCACTCACCTGATGAACCCCACCAAGGTCGATCGCAACAATCTGTTGCGCCTGACCGACCTGCCAAATGTCGGGCCGGCCTGTGAGAAGGATCTTCGTCTGATCGGGATCCGTGTCCCCGCGCACGTGCGCGGCCGCGATGCCTACGACATGTACGCGCAGCTGTGCATGCGCACCGGGGTGCTGCACGACCCGTGCGTGATCGATGTGTTCCTGTCCATCGTGCGCTTCATGCAGGGCGAAGCCCCCCGTCCCTGGTGGGATTTCAGCAAGGAACGCAAGGCCACGCTGGCGCGCGAAGCGCCGCTGAGCCTGTAGTGACGTATCGGTAACGGCGCTATTCTGTCGCCTGGATTTTCCGGGACGACTGCCATGACCCTTCTTGTGACCGGCGCTGCAGGCTTCATCGGCGCCAATACCGTGCGTGCCCTGCTCGATGCCGGGCACACGGTGGTCGGCCTGGACAATTACAACGACTACTACGACCCGCAGATCAAGCGCGATCGCGTGGCGGCACTGTGCCCGGACGCCGATATCCGCGCGCTGGACCTGACCGACCGCGATGGCTTGGCCGCGCTGTTCGACGAGGTGCAGCCGACCCGGGTGATCCACCTGGCCGCGCAGGCCGGTGTGCGCTATTCGCTGGAAAACCCGTACGCCTACGTGGACAGCAACCTGACCGGGTTCGTCAACATCCTGGAACTGTGCCGCCATCGCGGCGTGGCCCACCTGGTGTATGCCTCCAGCAGCTCGGTCTACGGTGATTCGGCCACCCCGCCGTTCTCCGAAGACCAGCGCATCGACAAGCCGCGCTCGCTGTACGCGGCGACCAAGGCGGCCAACGAGTTGATGGCCTACACCTACGCGCAGTTGTATGGCCTGCACGCCACCGGCCTGCGCTTCTTCACCGTGTACGGCCCGTGGGGCCGCCCCGACATGGCGCCGCTGCTGTTCTCGCGCGCGGTGCTGGCCGGGCGCCCCATCGACGTGTTCAACGACGGCAGGATGCAGCGCGATTTCACACATGTTTCCGACATCGTGGCCGGTATCCTCGGCGCGCTGGCGCATCCGTCCAGCGAGGACGTACCGCACCGTGTCTTCAACCTGGGCAACCACACCCCGATCGAGCTGGAACACTTCATCGGGGTCATCGAGGCCGCCGCTGGACGCCCGGCACAGAAGGTCTACAAGCCGATGCAGCCCGGCGACATGGTCCGCACCATGGCCGACACCCGTCGTGCCCATGACGCTTTCGGCTATGAACCGGTCACCCCGATCGAGCGCGGCCTGCCGCCGGTGGTGGCCTGGTGCCGCGACTATTTCGGTGATCGCGCCTGACTCACATCGCCGGGTTCATCTTCGGATAACCTTGATCTCGGAAAATGCGCGGTCTTTTTCATTCCTGGCCTTTCGCAGAGCCCGATCATGAGCCAACCCCAGTTGTCGGTCGTCGTCCCGGTATTCAATGAACGCGACAACGTACAGCCCCTGATCGAAGAGATCACCGCGGCGCTGCGCGGCCAGGTGGACTTCGAGATCGTCTACGTCGACGATCACTCGCGCGACGACACCCTGGCCGTGCTGGAGTCGTTGAAGCCGGCCAACCCCGAATTGCGGGTCCTGCACCATGTCAGCCAGAGCGGGCAGAGCACCGCGGTGAAGAACGGGGTCAAGCACGCCCGCGCACCGTGGATCGCCACGCTGGATGGCGACGGCCAGAACGACCCGGCGGACATTCCGAAGCTGCTGGCCGCGCGGGCGTCCGCCGAGCCGCAGGTGAAGCTGTTCGCTGGCTGGCGCGTCAACCGCCAGGACAGCGGCAGCAAGCGCTGGGCCAGCAAGTGGGCCAACGCGATCCGCGCCCGCATGCTGCGTGACGACACCCCCGATACCGGCTGCGGCATCAAGCTGTTCGAGCGTGCCGCGTTCCTGGAGCTGCCGTACTTCGACCACATGCACCGCTACCTGCCCGCGCTGATGCAGCGGGCGGGCTGGAAGACGGTGAGCGTGCCGGTCAACCACCGCCACCGCACCGCCGGGGTGTCCAAGTACAACAACCTCGGCCGCGCGCTGGTCGGGATCCGCGACCTGCGCGGGGTGGCCTGGCTGATCACGCGCAGCAAGCGCACGGCCGTGGAAGAACGCTGATGGAACTGCACTGGCTCGACCAACCGCTGAGCTGGCTGTTCTGGACCGGGCTGCACGTGACCGGCTGGAAGCTGATCGGCTATACCGGCGCGCTGATGTTCGGCGGCCGCTGGCTGGTGCAGTTCGTCGCCTCGCGCCGGGCCGGCAAGCCGGTGATCCCGCGCCTGTTCTGGTACATGAGCGTGGTGGGCAGCCTGATGACGCTGAGCTACTTCCTGTTTTCGGCCAAGCAGGATTCGGTGGGGGTACTGCAGAACCTGTTTCCGGCGTTTACCGCGCTTTACAGCTTGAAGCTGGATATCCAGCACCGTGGGTGGAAGCGGGACAAGGCGGAACATTGAGGGCTGCGAACCTCGCTGGTATCGGCGCGTACCCGGCGTACACCCGGTACGGTCCGTACCCGGCGGATACCCGGCGCCTACCCGGTACGCCCCGTACCCGGCGGATACCCGGCGCCTACCCGATACCCGGTGCCCGCCCGGTAGCGCCGACTGTTAGTCGGCTGCTCTTCGCGGGAATCAGGAACAACATCAAGATCAAGAGCATCCGACTAACAGTCGGCGCTACCCGCGCCTTCGGCGCTCGGGTCTCGGCCTGCGGCCGATCCCCGGTCCTGCCCGCTTTGCGGGCAGGACCTTTGATCCATGCGCGCGCTGGATCGGGGTGCCATGATCGGGGTTTGCCGTCCCCCGGGAACCCCTGCTCGTGAAATCACCGCTCGTTGCTGCGTTGCTGCTCGCCCTGGCCCTTCCTGCCCATGCGGCACTGGCCGCACCCCCTGCGGCACCGGCGGTCGCGCCGGCCAGCCTGGCCACCGAATCGCCGGCCGACGCGGCGTTCCGCGCCATCTACGAGAAGGAATGGGCCTGGCGCCAGGCCGGTGGCGGCGAAGCCAGTGAAGACGGTGATGGCCCGGCCACGGCCACCCGCATGCCGGACGTGGGCGCGGCCGCGCAGCAGGCACGCCTTGCGGTGTGGGATGACGTGCTGGCCCAGCTCGGCAAGGTCGATACCAAGGCGCTCTCGCCCACCAACCAGGTCAACTACGCGATCTACCGCGACCAGGTGTTCAACCTGGCCGAAGAAGTGCGCCTGCGCGGCTACGAGATGCCGTTCAACTCGGATTCTTCGTTCTGGTCCAACCTTTCGTTCATGGCGCGTCGCGAGCTGAAGACCGCCGCGGACTACCGCAACTACATCGCCCGGCTCAACGACGTACCCCGCTACTTTGACCAGCAGACCGACAACATGCGCGCCGGCCTGAAGCGCGGCTTCAGCGTGCCGCGCGCGGTGCTCGATGGCCGTGAAGTCTCGATCGCCACCGTGGCCGAGCTGAAGGACCCGACCCAGTCGCCGCTGTATGCGCCGTTCAAGAAACTGCCGGCCAGCATTCCCGCCGCCGAACAGGCCGAGCTGCAGGCGCAGGCCCGCCAGGCCATCAGCGCCAGCGTGGTGCCGGCCTTCGTCAAGCTGCGCACCTTCTTCGTCGGCGAGTACGTGCCGCAGGCGCGCACCACCCTGGCCGCCGAAGCGCTGCCCGATGGCAAGGCGTACTACCAGCAGCAGATCCACGAATACACCACGCTGGACCTCACCCCGCAGCAGATCCACGAGATCGGCCTGAAGGAAGTGGCGCGCATCCAGAAGGAAATGAACGACGTCATCAAGGAGGTGAAGTTCAAGGGCAGCTTCGCCGACTTCCTGGCTTTCCTGCGCACCGACCCGCAGTTCTACGCCAAGACCCCTGACGAACTGCTGCACCGCGCCGCCTGGATCTCCAAGCGCGTGGACGGCGTGATCGGCAAGTACATGACCCTGCCGCGCGCACGCTTCACCATCGTGCCGGTGCCGCCGGATATCGCCCCGTTCTGGACCGCCGGCCGTGGCGGCATGGGCACTTACTGGGTCAACACCTACAACCTGCCAGCGCGCCCGCTGTACAACCTGCCGGCGCTGACCCTGCATGAGTCCGACCCGGGCCACGCTCTGCAGGGTGCGCTGGCGGCAGAGCAGGGCGAACAGCCCGAGTTCCGCCGCAACGCCTACATCTCCGCCTATGGCGAAGGCTGGGGCCTGTACAGCGAGAAGCTTGGCGTGGAAATGGGCATCTACGAAACCCCGTACGAGGATTTCGGCCGCCTGACCTATGAAATGTGGCGTGCCGCGCGCCTGGTGATCGATACCGGCGTGCACCACAAGGGCTGGACCCGCGAGAAGGCGCTGGCGTACCTGCGCGACCACACCGCGCTGAGCGAGCACGAAGTGACCACCGAAGTGGACCGCTACATCTCGTGGCCGGGCCAGGCACTCAGTTACAAGCTGGGTGAGATCGCGATCGTGCGCCTGCGCGGCGAGGCCGAAAAGGCGCTGGGCGACCGCTTCGACGTCAAGTCGTTCCATGACGCGGTACTCAGCCAGGGCTCGGTGCCGTTGCCGGTGCTGGATGCGCAGATCCGCGCGTACATCGACGCGCGCCGCGCGCCCTGATGTCGCAACTGGTCGGTGCCGATGTGCGCTCGCGCACGCATCGGCACACGGCCTGCGCCGCGATGACGAAACTGCATAGCGCGTCGCAGCGCTGCAGTAGCAGATGACTAGGCTGGTCAGGGCGCGCCCCCGGGCGCGCATTTCCCCCCAAGGAGCCTGACCATGCTGGATGCCCTGTCCGCACTGCACCACCGCCTGTTCTGCCACACCACCGCGAACAAGGCGGCCCATCGCCACGCGGAACCGACCCTGCTGAGCCTGCGCAACCTGCCTGACGGCCCGCGTCCACCGCCCACCCGTGCCTCCACGTCCGCGGGTGCAGCCGGCCCGGATCCTCTGCAGCGTTTCACGCTCGCCCCCGAGCACGGCCAGGCCCTGGCCGCGTTGCTGCAGCGGCACCGCAGGCTGCTCGACCCCGACTACACCATGCCGTTTGCAGCCCCCGAGCGCGCGGCGCTCGACAGCTTCTTCGCCAAACGCGCGCAGCTGGCGGAGGTCGCCCTCGACAGCCCGCCACCGGCGTGTACCGGTCGGCATGACCCGCCCGATCTCGCACCGGCACGCACGCAGGCGGACCTGCTGCGGCAGCTGCTCGGCAGCGCGAAAGGACTGGTGCTGGGCGAGGTTCCGTGCAGCCCGTCCAGCAGGCGCCTGCTGATCGATCACATGGCGTTGCTGCGCCACCTTGGGGTCGACACCCTGTACCTGGAGCACCTCCAGGGCGACCTCCACCAGGCCGACCTCGACCGCCTGCACCGCAGTGGCACGCTTTCCCCCGACCTGGCGCGCTTCCTGGCGGGGCAGCAGAGCGGCCACCTGACCCACGCGCCTTGCGGCGCGACCTTCCGCGATCTGGTCGACGCCGCCTTCAAGGTCGGCATGCGCGTCGTCGCGCTCGACCTGATGGCCAGCTACCACCTGCGGGGTGTCCACGACCACGCCGGAATCAGCGCGGCCGCCCTTCCGGACATCCGGGTCAAGCTCTTGAACCACGTCGCGGCCGCGCGGATCGCGCACGACCAGCGCAGGCAGGCCGGCAAGCCGGGACCGCAGCGCTGGGTGGCGCTGGTAGGCAACGCCCACGCCGGTACCTTCAACGACATTGTCGGCATCGCCGAGCGCCTGGGCGTGCCCAGCCTTCGCGTGGAAGAGACCAGCCCCGGTTGGAGCCAGCGGCTGCAGGCAGGCTGCGATCCTGGCCGGACCGTGCCGCCCGCCGTGCGCAGCAGCGGCGGCGAACTGCAGTGCGACTACCTGCTCAAGGTGCCGGCGGCTGACGGTCGCGCGCGGCCGGACACGCCCGCACCCTGCAGTGCGGCCGATGCGCTGCGGCTGCGCGCGCTGCGCCAGGCGCACCACGCGCCACCGCCGGCCCGTACGGCATGAACGCGCGCCGCCGCTGCGATTGTGTAACGGGGGCGGCCGTCGTTACCCTGCGGCCATGATGTCCCGCCTGCGCCACCGCCTGTCGCTGCCTGTCCGCCTGCTGATGCTGGCGGTGGTGCTGTTCGGCACGGCCGGTGGCGCGCTCGCGTCGGCACTGGGCGACCTGCATGCGCTGTCGCACGCCGGGGTCGCCGGTCTGTCGCATGCGGTGTCGCATGCCGAACCGGTCGACGTGGCCGCGGCCGCTTCAGAGGCTGACCATGCGGACGAGGATGACGGCGCGCGCCTGCTGCACGCGCTGGTCCATTGCGGACACTGCCATGGTCATGGCGGCGTGCTGCCGCTGGCGGCATCGGCCTGGTCGCTACCGGCCGCACCGGCGCACGCCGTGCCGGCCGGCCTGACCGCGCAGCTGCTCGCCCAGCCGCCTGAGAGCCTGCTGCGCCCCCCGATAGCGGTGTGATGCCACGCGGCGCCTTGCCGCGGCTTCACCTCTGAACCGCTTTCTGGAGATTCCCATGTGGATGCGTCTGGCAGCCGTTGCTGCCATTGCGTTCGTGCCGTGCGCGTCTGCGCAGGGCACCGCGCCTGTTACCCCCTTACCTGATTCCCCGCCACCGGCGGTATCGCCGTCGGCAGCGCCGCTGACTCTGGATGAGGCCATCGCCCGCGTGGCGCGCCAGCACCCGGACCTGCGCGTGATCGATGCCCAGCGCCCGATCCTGGAGGCCCGCCGCGCTGCGGCCGGGTTCGGTCCACCGTTGTCGGTCGGCGTCGAGCTGGAAAACGCGCTCGGCACCGGCAGCAGTCGCGGCTTCGATGCCGCCGAGCTGACCGTGACCCTGGCCGGCGTGCTTGAGCGCGGTGGCAAGCTGGATGCGCGCCGCGTGCTGGCCCAGGCCAACCTGGATGCCCTCGCACCGCAGCGCGAAACCGCGCGCTTGGACCTGTTGGCCGCCGTCGCGCAGCGCTACCTCGCCATTACCGAGGCGCGCGCGCGTCTTGCCATTGCCGAAACCGACATTGACCAGCGTCGGCGTGCGGTAGCGGCAGCGCGTCTACGGCTGCAGGCCGGCGCATCGCCCGAATCGGTGCTGATGACCGCGCAGGCGATGTTGGCGCAGGCGGAAGTGGATCGCGATCGCGCCATGCAGGCCGACCGCGCCGCGCGTCTCGCGCTGTCGGCGCTGTGGCGTGAGCGCGAGCCCGGCTTCGACGCGGTCAGCGGCGACCCGCTGCAGCTGCCCGCCCTGCAACCCTTCGATATCCTCGCCGACGAACTGCAGCGCACCTCGGAACTGGCCGTGCTGGCCGGCGAACGCCGCGTGCGCGAGGCCCAGCTGCAGCTGGCGCGCACCCAGGCACGGCCGGATATCAGCTGGCAGGTCGGCGTGCGCAACAGCCGCGACAGCCGCGATACCGCGCTGGTCGGCGGCTTCAGCCTGCCACTGGGGAGCATGCGCCGCGCCGGTCCGGAGATCCGCGCAGCCGAAGCCGAGCTCGCCCTCAACGGGGTGGAACGCGATGCGCGCGCGCTGCAGCTGTACACCACCCTGGCCGAAGCGCACGGACGCTATGAAACGTCGCGGCTGGAAGTCACCCGCATGGCGAGCGATGTACTGCCGCAGCTGCGGCGTGCCGAGAACGCCGCCGAAAAGGCCTGGCGTGCCGGTGCCATCAGCTACATGGAGTGGGCGCAGCTGCAGGCCATGCGCATCGAGGCGCGGCAGCGCCAGCTCGATGCCGCCATCGCCGCGCAGACCGCACTCATCGAACTGCAACGGCTGACCGGCCAAGGCCTGCTTGCCCATGCCAGCACCGCTCCCGCTACCGCGACCGTGTCCACGGAGGACCGCCGATGAACCTTTCGATCCCCCGCGCGGCGCGCATCGCCGCCCTCCTGCTGTGCCTGCTCGCAGTGGCCGGCTGTGCCAAGGAAGCGCCCACGGCACCGGCCAGCCCGGACGCCGGCCACGGCGAACCCCGCCACACCGAAGCGGGCGAGGACCACGACGACGCATCGGACAGCACCACCATCCCTGCTGCGATGGCCGAGCAGTCCGGTATCAAGGTCACCCCGGTCGCGGCCGGCACCATCGCCGACGAACACGACGTGCAGGGCCTGCTGACCCCGGTCGACGGCCGCGTGGCCCAGGTGATGGCCCGGTTCCCCGGCCCGATCCGCTCGTTGCGCGCCAACGTGGGCGACACCATCAAGACCGGCCAGGTACTGGCCAGCATCGAAAGCAACCTCAGCCTGACCACCTACACGGTCAGCGCTCCCATCAGCGGCGTGGTGCTGGCCCGCCAGGCGCAGGTCGGCGGGGTGGCGGGCGAGGGCACGCCGCTGTTCGAGATCGGCGACCTGTCCACGCTGTGGGTGGACCTGCACATCTTCGGCAACGACACCCAGCACATCACTGCCGGCGTACCGGTCACCGTGTCGCGGATGACCGACGGGGTCACCCAGGCCACCATGCTGGAACGCGTGCTGCCCGGCACCGCCACCGCCAGCCAGAGCACCGTGGCCCGCGCCACGCTGCGCAACGACGACGGCCTGTGGCGGCCGGGCGCGGCGGTGAAGGCGCGCATCGTGGTCGCCACCCGGCCCGCTTCGCAGGTGGTGCCGCTCAGCGCGCTGCAGACGATGGAAGGCAAGGACGTGGTGTTCGTACGCACCGGCGAGACCTACACCGCCCGTCCAGTGCGCCTCGGCGCGCGCGACGCCAACCAGGTGGAAGTGCTGGACGGCCTCACCCTCGGCGATGACGTCGTCACCGGGCAGAGCTACGTGGTGAAGGCCGACATCGGCAAGGCGGGAGCGTCGCATGAGCATTGAGCACGCAACCATCCCCGGGCGTGG
Source organism: Stenotrophomonas sp. CCNWLW57 (assembly GCF_037203925.1). Classification (NCBI taxonomy): domain Bacteria; kingdom Pseudomonadati; phylum Pseudomonadota; class Gammaproteobacteria; order Lysobacterales; family Lysobacteraceae; genus Stenotrophomonas; species Stenotrophomonas sp. CCNWLW57. The sequence goes on along the minus strand of NZ_JBBCBJ010000001.1, from coordinate 977,300 downwards.
AGGGCATCGCCATGCTTGAGCGCATCATTGCCGCCTCCATCGCCCATCGCTGGCTGATGATGAGCCTGACCCTGGCGTTGATCGCCGTGGGCGCGTGGAGCTTCACCAAGCTGCCCATCGATGCCACCCCGGACATCACCAACGTCCAGGTGCAGATCAACACCGCCGCCCCGGGCTATTCGCCGCTTGAAGCCGAACAGCGCATTACCTACCCGGTGGAAACGGTGATGGCCGGGTTGCCGCGGATGGAGCAGGCGCGCTCGCTGTCGCGCTATGGGCTGTCGCAGGTCACGGTGGTGTTCGAAGACGGCACCGACATCTACTTCGCGCGGCAACAGGTGGCCGAACGCCTGCAGCAGGTGAAATCGCAGATCCCGGCCGGGCTGGACCCGCAGCTGGGGCCGATCTCCACCGGTCTGGGCGAGATCTTCATGTACACCATCGACGCCGATCCGGCGGCGCGTAAACCCGATGGCAGCGCCTACACCGCCACCGACCTGCGCACCCTGCAGGACTGGGTGATCCGCCCACAGCTGCGCAACGTGCCGGGCGTGACCGAGGTCAATACCATCGGTGGCTTCCAGCGCCAGGTGCACATCACGCCCGATCCGGCCCGCCTGCGTGCGCTGGGTTTCACCCTGGAAGACGTGGTCCAGGCCGTGGAAAGCAACAACCAGAACGTCGGCGCCGGCTACATCGAACGCAACGGGCAGCAGTTCCTGGTGCGCATTCCCGGCCAGGTGGCCAACCTGGAGGAAATCGGCAACATCGTGCTGGCCCGGCGGGAAGGCGTGCCGATCCACGTACACGACGTGGCCGACGTCGCCGACGGCCCCGAACTGCGCAGCGGCGCTGCCACCCAGAACGGCCATGAAGTGGTGATGGGCACGGTGGTGATGCTGATCGGCGCCAACAGCCGGGATGTGGCGCAGGCGGCCGCCGCGCGGCTGGAGCAGGCGCAACGCAGCCTGCCGCCCGGCGTCACCGCCACCGCCAGCTACGACCGCACCACCCTGGTGGACCGCACCATCCAGACCGTGGCCAAGAACCTGGTGGAGGGCGCACTGCTGGTGATCGTGGTGCTGTTCCTGCTGCTCGGAAATTTCCGCGCCGCATTGATCACGGCCGCGGTGATTCCGCTGGCGATGCTGTTCACCCTCACCGGCATGGCGCGCGGGGGCGTATCAGCGAACCTGATGAGCCTGGGCGCGCTGGACTTCGGCCTGATCGTCGATGGCGCGGTGATCATCATCGAAAACTGCCTGCGCCGCTTCGGCGAGCGCCAGCACGCGCTGGGCCGCGCCATGACCCGCGAAGAGCGCTTTACCGAAACCGCCAGCGCCACCGCCGAAGTGATCCGCCCCAGCCTGTTCGGGCTGGGCATCATCACTGCCGTATACCTGCCGATCTTCGCGTTGTCGGGCGTGGAAGGAAAAATGTTCCACCCCATGGCCATTACCGTGGTGCTCGCGTTGAGCGGCGCGATGGTACTGGCGCTGACCTTCGTGCCGGCAGCCATCGCCCTGTTCCTGGGCGGCCACATGCAGGAGAAGGAAAACCGGGTGATGACCTGGGTGCGCCGACGTTACGAGCCCCTGCTGGCGTTCTCGCTGCGGCGCGGGCGCTGGATGGTCGGTGGCGCGCTGGTGCTGGTGGTGGGCTGCGGCCTGCTCGCGACACGGTTGGGCAGCGAGTTCGTGCCCAACCTGGACGAAGGCGACGTGGCCATGCACGCCATGCGCATTCCCGGCACCAGCCTGAGCCAGTCGATCGAGATGCAGAAGCTTATCGAGAACCGACTGGTCCAGTTCCCGGAGGTGAGCAAGGTGTTTTCCAAGATCGGCACGCCCGAGGTCGCTTCGGACCCGATGCCGCCGTCAGTGGCCGATACCTTCATCATGATGAAACCGCGCAAGGACTGGCCGGATCCGCGCAAGCCGCGCGCGGCGCTGCTGGCGGAACTGGAAGCAGCGGTGGAACAGCTGCCCGGCAACAACTACGAGTTCACCCAGCCGATCCAGATGCGCACCAACGAGCTCATCTCCGGCGTGCGTGCCGACGTGGCGGTAATGCTGTTCGGCGACGATCTGGAGACGCTGCTGAAGGTGGGCAGGCGCATCGCCAGCGTGGCCGGCAGCGTGCCCGGCGCGGCGGATGTGCGCGTGGAGGAAACCAGCGGCCTGCCGCTGCTCACCGTCACTCCCAACCGCAGCGCGCTGGCCGGCTACGGGCTCAACCCGGGCCAGGTGCAGTCCACCGTGGCAACTGCGGTGGGCGGGCAGGTCGCCGGGCAGCTGTTCGAAGGCGACCGCCGCTTCGACATCGTGGTGCGCCTGCCCGAGGCCCTGCGCCAGGACCCGGCCGCACTGGCCGACCTGCCGGTATCGCTGGCCCCGGCACTGGAAGGCGATGCCGACGAATCCAGCCAGGCCGGCAGCTGGACCAGCGGCACCGCACGCACCGTGCCGCTGCGCGAGCTGGCCACGCTGGCCAACAGCGAAGGGCCGAACCAGATCAACCGCGAAAACGGCAAGCGCCGCATCGTGGTCACCGCCAACGTGCGCGATCGTGACCTGGGCAGCTTCGTCAGTGACCTGCAGCAGGCGGTCAACCGTGATGTGCAGGTTCCCAGCGGTTACTGGATCGAATACGGCGGCAGCTTCGAGCAGCTGATCTCGGCCAGCCAGCGCCTGGCGGTCGTGGTGCCGGTGACCCTGATCCTGATCTTCGCGCTGTTGTTCTGGGCGTTCGGCTCGGTCAAGGACGCCGCCATCGTGTTCAGCGGTGTACCGCTGGCGCTCACCGGTGGCGTGCTTGCATTGGCCGCACGAGGCATTCCGCTTTCCATCTCCGCGGGCGTCGGCTTCATCGCGCTTTCGGGTGTCGCGGTACTCAACGGCCTGGTGATGATCAGCTTCGTGCGCAGCCTGCGCGAGGGCGGTATGCCCCTGGCCGATGCGGTACGGGACGGCGCGCTGGGCCGGCTGCGTCCGGTGCTGATGACCGCGCTGGTGGCCTCGCTCGGCTTCGTGCCGATGGCCTTCAACGTCGGCGCCGGCGCGGAAGTGCAGCGCCCGCTGGCCACCGTGGTGATCGGCGGCATCGTGTCGTCCACGCTGCTCACCCTGCTGGTGCTGCCAGTGCTGTACCGCTGGCTGCACCGCAGGCAGTAGCGCTACGCGGGTAGCGCCCGACCGTTGGTCGGGCGTTGCCCCTGCTCGATAAGCCGAACGGCCGTCGCCACACCATCCTCCGTCGCCATGGCCCGTCCCAATGCAGCTGCACGTGCCCGCGTGTCCACATGCTCGGCAACGGCAATAGCACGCCCCAACGTCCCGGTGTCCAGGCGTTTCGGCGACAGCGGTTCGGCAGCTACGCCGATCTCCCGCAATCGCGCCGCCCAGAAAAACTGATCTGCCGCAAACGGCATCACCAATGAAGGCACCCCCGCACGGCAGGCCGAATGCGTGGTGCCGCTGCCGCCGTGGTGGATCACCAGCGAACAGCGGGGGAACAGCGCTTCGTGCGGTGCAGGGCCGATGACAAACACATTCGTTGGCAGCGGACCGTCTGGAAGGCCTGCCCAGCCCGGGAACAGCAGCACGCGCCGCGGTGCCAGCGCCTGCAGCAGTGCCGGCAACACCGTGTTGCGATCAAATCCCGTCATGCTTCCAAAGCCGACGTATACGGGCGGCGGGCCTTCATCGAGAAAGGCCTGCAGTTCCGGCGTCGGCTGCCAAGGCGCATCGGGTGCACGCCATTGCCCGCACACATGGTGATTGGCCGGCCAGTCGGCAGGCGGCGGCATCAGGCTCGGCGAAATCCCGTACAGCATTGGAACGTCACGCCACAGGGTGCGCCGGGCCGGCATGCCCATCGCACGCCGCGCTTCGTTGATGGGCCGACGGAAGGTGCGCCACACGGCATCGTTGACCAGCCCGTAGCTGAGTTTGTTGAGCACACCGGGGAGGCGCAGCCGTGGCAGGAAGGGCGAGGCGAATGCGCGCGTGGGCGTGAGTGGAATCATGCCGGTTCCGATCACCGGTATGCCGTGGTGCTCGGCCACCGTCATGCCCACGAAGGCGGCAAGCCCGCCCGTCAACACCGCGTCGCAACCGGCCGCGGCCGCGTCGGCCTGTCGCATCCATGCCGGCACGTGCCGCTGCGCCATCCGCGCCAGGCCCCGCGATGCCGCCGCCATGTTGTTACCCCGCGACACCAGCGCCACCACCTCGTCGTGGATGTCGCCTTCGAGCGCCGCATGCGGAACGCCCAGCGCTTGGGCGCTGCCCAGCGTGCCACCCTCGGCCAGCACCATTACCTCATGTCCAGCTGCCTGCAGCCCATGGCACAACATCACCAGCGGCCGGGTGTCGCCTTCCGTTCCATAGGTCACCGCCAACAGCCGCATCGCCATCCTCCCGGGTAGAGGGGCCAGTATCGCCAGCCGCTGCGACCGTAGCGTGCAGGGTCAGGCCGTTCAGCCATGGCTGGCCGGGCCCGTTGTGGACAACTTGCACCCAAAGGGCGGCTCCGGCATAATGCGCGGCTCGCTGTGTCCGGATTTGTCCGGATTGGTGGCCGGGAACACGTCATCCGGTCTGCCCTCGTCAGCGTAACCCTTTGATTCTCATGACGTGTGGCGGGAAACCGTCGAGGCCGCCGTCGCCCGGGCTATGGGCTGACACATACTTTCATCGAGGTGCGCAATGTCCCGCGTATGCCAAGTTTCCGGCAAGCGAGTGCAGACGGGTAACAACGTCTCGCACGCCAACAACAAGACCCGTCGTCGTTTCCTGCCCAACCTGCACGAGCGCCGCTTCTGGGTCGCCAGCGAAAACCGCTGGGTCAAGCTTCGTGTTTCCGCGCATGCACTGCGCACCATCGACAAGAACGGCATCGATTCCGTTCTGGCTGAGCTGCGTGCGCGCGGCGAAAAGGTCTGAGGAGTAGACGATCATGGCAGGCAAGCGCGATAAGGTCCGTATGATTTCGACCGCCGGTACCGGTCACTTCTACACGACCGACAAGAACAAGAAGAACACCCCCGGGAAGATGGAATTCTCGAAGTACGATCCGGTCGTGCGCAAGCACGTCCCGTACAAGGAAGGCAAGATCAAGTAATCCCTCACGGGGTTGCTCGATGGCCAACGAAGAACCCGCCTCACGGCGGGTTTTTTCGTTTCCGTGGCCGTGCACGCCGGCCATGGCAGAATGCCGGCACACCCCCAAACGGGCGAACCGATGCTGTTCGAATGGCTGCTGGGTTCATGGTTGTTGATGCTGGACTGGCTGATCCGGCTGGCCGCGCTGTTCTGGATTCCCAGCCGCACCACGCCCGGCGCCGCCCGCAGCTGGCTGCTGCTGGTCGGCTTCGTGCCCCTGCTGGGCCTGCCGCTGTACCTGCTGTTCGGCCACCCCTGGCTGTCGCGCCAGCGCGTGCAGCGCCAGGCCGAGGCCTCCCAGGTGATCCGCGAGGAGCAGGCCCTGCAGCCGCCGCTGCGCTGGAACCCGATGCCCGATACCGCCACCGCCGAAATGGTGCCGCTGATCGAACGCCAGGGCGACTTCATGCCCGTGCACGGCAACGCGGTGGAGCTGCTGACCGACTACGACGCCTCGCTGCAGGCACTGATCGACGATATCGACCAGGCCCGCGACCGCGTGCACCTGCTGTACTACCTGATGTTCGACGACGCGGTGGGCGAAGCCGTGGTGCAGGCGCTGCAGCGCGCCGCCGCTCGCGGCGTGCACTGCCGCCTGCTGCTGGATGCGGTGGGCGCCAAGCGTGGCCTGCGCCGCTACCGCCACCGCCTGCAGGCGCTGGGCGTGGACGTGCGCGCCATGCTGCCCGGCGGGCTGCGCTGGCGCCGCAGCGGGCGCATGGACCTGCGCAACCACCGCAAGATCGCGGTGATCGACAACCGGGTGGGCTACATCGGCTCGCAGAACCTGGCCCAGCCCGGCTTCGTGCCCGGCTACCCGAACCGCGAACTGGTGGCGCGGGTGCGCGGCCCCGCAGTCGCCCACCTGGAGGCGGTGTTCGCCAGCGACTGGTACATGGAAACCGGCCAGCGCCTGGAGGTGATGATGGTCGAGCCGGTCTGCGCCGATGACGTGCCCACCCAGCTGCTGCCCAGCGGCCCGGCCTACCCCTTCAGCAACGCCCGCGATGCGGTGAATGCGCTGATCCACCTGGCACGCCGCCGCATCGTGCTGGTCACCCCGTACTTCGTACCGGACGAGGCCACGCTGAGTGCGCTGCGCATCGCCGCGCTGTCGGGGGTGCAGGTGCAGCTGATCCTGTCGGCCAGCAACAACCAGCACCTCACCGCCTGGGCGCAGGAGGCGTACTACGACGAACTGCTGCGCGCCGGCGTGCGCGTTGCGCTGTACGAACCGCATTTCCTGCATGCCAAGCACCTCACCGTGGACGAGGACATCGCGCTGGTCGGCTCGATCAACCTGGACATCCGCTCGTTCGCGCTCAACGCCGAGATCGGCATGCTCTGCTACGACCGGGGGCTGGTACGACAGTTGATCGAGATCGAAGACGACTACCTGCGGCAGTCGCGCCAGCTCGACCTGAAGGCGTGGCGGCTGCGGCCTGCGTGGCGACGCAGCCGCGAAGGCATCGCGCGGCTGGCCGATGCGCTGATGTAGCGCACGGGGCGTTGCGGGCGCATGTCCTACAATGCGGCCATGACCGACTCCGAACTCATGCTCCAGGCCGACCTGGCCATCATCGGCGGCGGTGCGGCCGGTGCGCTGGTCGCGCTCAACGCGCTGCGCAGCGCCACCGCGCCGCTGCAGGTGGTCCTGTTCGAGCCCGCGTCCACGCTGGCCCAAGGCATCGCCTACGCCACGCCGTGGCCGGAGCACCTGCTCAACGTGCCGGCCGGCAAGATGAGCGGCCTGCCCGAACAGCCGGGTGATTTCGTCGACTACCTGCTGCAGGCCGATGCACTGCCAGGCGTCCCGCGCGACGTACTGACCGAGACGTTCGTTCCGCGCCGCCATTACGCGGCGTACCTGCAGCATCGCCTTGCAGAAGCGCAGGCGCAGAGCCCGGCGACGCTGCACGTGGTGCACGTGCCGGTCATCGCGCTGCAGCCGGGCACGCCACGGAACGCGTTGCGGCTGGCCGATGGCCAGCAATGGCAGTCACGCCAGGTGGTGCTGGCCTGCGGCAACAGCATGCGCCCGTTGCCCGCGCCCGGTGCCGAGGCCCTGCCGCCCGGCCGCGTGGTGGATGCGTGGGATTACGACGGCGTGCGCCTGCTGGCCGGCGATGGCGACGTGGCCATCATCGGCTCGGGCCTGAGCATGGCCGACAGCGTGGTGGCATTAGCCACGGCGGGTCATCGCGGCCGCATCCACGTGCTGTCGCGGCACGCACTGCTGCCGCTGCCACATGCGCACGGCGGCATCGCCAAGTTCGATCCCCAGCCGCTGCTGGCGATGCCATTGCGCGCCCGCATGCGCGCGCTGCGCGGCCATGTGCGCGACGCAGCGGCGAAGGGTATTCCGTGGCAGGGCGTGATGGACCGTATCCGCCCACTGGGCCAGGCGCTGTGGCAGGGACTCAATGCAGCTGACCAGCGCCGTTTCCTGCGCCACGTGGTGCGGTACTGGGACGTGCACCGCCACCGCATCGCCGAAACGGTGCATGCGCAGCTGGCGGAACTGGAGGAATCGGGTCAGCTGCAGCGCCACCGCGCGCGGCTGGATGCACTGCTGGTGCTGGACAGCACCCTGCAGCTGCATGCACACGGCGCCGCGGGTGGCCTGCCGCCGTTGAATGTGGGCGCCGTAATCAACGCCACCGGCGTGGAAACCCGCGCGCTGGCCATGCGCAACCCGCTGTTGCAGCAGCTGCTGGCCGATGGCCATGCGCGTCCCGGCCCGCATGGGCTGGGGTTGGATAGTGACAGTGCGGGTTTCCTGCTGAACGGGCAGGGCAGGCCGCAGCCGGGCGTGCAGGTCGTCGGCAGCCTGCGTATCGGCACCTTGTGGGAAAGCCTGGCCATTCCGGAACTGCGCGTGCAGGCCCAGCAGGCGGCAACGGCCGCGCTGATGCGCCACGACCAACGGTCGTGACCTACCGGGTGGCGGCTGAACCGGTTGGCTGACCTGCCCCTGCTTGGCGGCGGGCGGGGTAAAATGAGGCCATGGATGTCTCCCACCTGCTCGACGGGCTCAACCCCGCTCAGCGCGAAGCTGTGTCCGCCCCGCCCGGCCACCATCTGGTGCTTGCCGGTGCCGGTTCCGGCAAGACCCGCGTACTGATCCACCGCATCGCCTGGCTCAACGAAGTCTGCGGCGTGCCCATGCACGGCATTTTCGCGGTGACCTTCACCAACAAGGCCGCCGGCGAAATGCGCCACCGCATCGACGTGCAGCTGCCGCAGGGCAGCCGTGGCGCGTGGATCGGCACCTTCCACGGCCTGGCCCATCGCCTGCTGCGCCTGCACTACCAGGAGGCCAAGCTGCCCGACAGCTTCCAGGTGCTGGATTCGGACGACCAGCTGCGGCTGGTCAAGCGCGTGGTGCAGCAGCTGGAAATCGACGACAGCAAGCATCCGCCCAAGCAGATCGCCTGGTGGATCAACGAGCAGAAGGACGAAGGCCGCCGCCCGCAGCACATCCAGCCCGAGCCGAACGATGCCTGGCTGGAAACCATGCGCCAGGCCTACGCGGCCTATCAGGAACGCTGCGACCGCGCCGGACTGGTCGACTTTGCCGAGCTGCTGCTGCGCGCGCACGAACTGCTGCGCGACAACCCGGCGCTGCTGGCCCACTACCGCTCGCGTTTCCGCGAGATCCTGGTGGACGAGTTCCAGGACACCAACGCCATCCAGTACGCCTTCGTGCGCGTGTTGGCCGGCGACAGCGGCCACGTGTTCGTGGTCGGCGACGATGACCAGGCCATCTACGGCTGGCGCGGCGCCAAGGTCGAGAACGTACAGCGCTTCCTGAAGGATTTCCCGGGCGCGCAGACCGTGCGCCTGGAGCAGAACTACCGCTCCAGCGCCAACATCCTGGGCGCGGCCAATGCGGTGATCGCGCACAACCCGGACCGGATCGGCAAGGAGCTGTGGACCGACAGCGGCGATGGCGACCCCATCGACCTGTACGCGGCCTACAACGAAATGGACGAGGCGCGTTACGTGGTCGAGCGCGCACGCCAGTGGGTGCGCGACGGTGGCAGTTACGGTGACGCCGCCGTGCTCTACCGCAGCAACGCGCAGTCGCGGGCCTTTGAAGAAGCGCTGCTCTCCGAGCAGGTGCCGTACCGCGTGTACGGCGGTATGCGCTTCTTCGAGCGCGCCGAAATCAAGGATGCGCTGGCCTACCTGCGGCTGATGACCAACCGCAACGACGACGCCGCCTTCGAGCGCGCGGTCAACACGCCCACGCGTGGCATCGGCGACCGCACCCTGGATGAAGTGCGCCGGTTGGCGCGCCACCAGGCGATCTCGCTGTGGGAAGCGACCATGCTCACCACCCAGGGCAACGAGCTGGCCGCCCGCGCGCGCAACGCGCTGGCTGGTTTCCTCAGCCTGGTGAACCAGCTGCACCATGAAGCCGGTGAGATGACGCTGGCCGAACGCATCGACCATGTGCTGATCCGTTCCGGCCTGCGCGAACACTGGTCGAAGGAAAGCCGCAACGCGCTGGATTCGGAATCGCGCGCGGACAACCTGGACGAACTGGTCTCGGTGGCCTCGCGCTTCACCCGGCGCGAGGACGACGTCGAGGAAGGCGCGGAAAACATGAGTGAGCTGGTCGCCTTCCTGTCCTACGCCTCGCTGGAAGCCGGCGAAGGGCAGGCCCAGGCGGGCGAAGAGGGGGTGCAGCTGATGACCCTGCATTCGGCCAAGGGCCTGGAATTCCCGCTGGTGTTCCTGGCCGGCATGGAAGACGGCCTGTTCCCCAGCGCGCGTTCGCTGGAAGAAAGCGGCCGGTTGGAAGAGGAGCGCCGCCTGGCGTACGTGGGCATCACCCGCGCGCGCCAGAAGCTGGTGCTCAGCTACGCCGAATCGCGCCGCATCCACGGCCAGGAAAACTACAACGTGCCTTCGCGCTTCCTGCGCGAGATCCCACGTGAGCTGCTCAACGAAGTGCGCCCCAAGGTGCAGGTCTCGCGGGGCGCCTCGCTCGGCGCCAGCCGCCCGGCCGGCCACGCCGCGATGGAAGCGCCGCCGCTCAAGCTGGGCGCGATGGTCACCCATGCAAAGTTCGGCGAAGGCATGGTCACCGACTACGAAGGCAGCGGCGCGCACGCGCGCGTGCAGGTGGAGTTCGCCGAGGCCGGCAGCAAGTGGCTGGTGATGGCCTACGCCAATCTCACCGTGATCTGAGCGGGCGTGTCACGGATGACCCGCCATGTGCTCTTCCTCTGCAGCCAGAACCGCCTGCGCAGCCCCACGGCCGAGCAGGTGTTCGCCGACTGGCCGGGCGTGGAAACCGCCTCGGCCGGCGTGCTGGCCGATGCGGATGTGCCGGTCAGCCCCGAGCTGCTGCAGTGGGCGGATGTCATCTTCGTGATGGAGCAGGCGCACCGCACGCGGCTGGCCAGCCGGTACCGGCAGTGGTTGAACGGGAAGCGGGTGATCTGCCTGGATATTCCGGATGACTACGACTTCATGCAGTCGGAGCTGGTGGAGCTGCTGAAAAAGAAGGTAGTTCCGCACCTGTAGGGCCACGCCATGCGTGGCGCTACAATTTCCCACCAGATTCCAGGTATCCCCATGTCCACCACCCCCGTCGCCATCAACGTCAAACTCAATGCCCGGCTCCAGCCCGAGCACCGCCTGCAGCTGTTCGAAGACCCGCTCGAGGCGATGCTTGAAGCAGCCGGCGTCGGCGAAATCATGGGGGGTGGCACCGCGCTGACCGAAGAGGGCGAGGTGGAATACGGCGACCTGGAAATCCAGCTGCATGACGCGGCCGCATTGCCGACCGTCATCGAACTGCTCGAACAGCTCGGCGCCCCCAAGGGTTCGCTGATCCAGCGCGAAGGCGAGCCCGACGTTTCGTTCGGCATCACCGAAGGCCTGGGCCTGTACCTCAACGGCACCGACCTGCCCGACGAGGTCTACGAACAGTGCGATTCGAACTATGTGTTCGACCAGATCGTCGAGCGCATCGACGGCCACGGCGAAGTGTGCAGCTGGTGGCAGGGCCCGAGCGAAACCGCGCTGTACCTGTATGGCGCTTCGTTCGACACCCTGCGCGAGCGCATCGCCGAGCTGGTGGCGACCTACCCGCTGTGCCAGGGCGCACGGGTAATCAAGATCGCCTGAGCTGCGGTAGCGCCGACCGTTGGTCGGCAACGCAGCAACCGGGCAATGGGGCAACCACCCCATTGGCCGCGCATTCGACGGGAGAGCAGCCGACTGACAGTCGGCTCTACCTCCGCTCGAACGCGACTCATCCCCGTTTTCCCCCGCTTCGTCGCGTGCCGCTTGTCGGTCCCCGGTCGTGCGCCCAGAGTCTGGCGCTGTCTGCTGGGAGCACACACATGAACAAGGGAATTCCGTACCTGATGGCGGCACTGGTCGCGCTGACGCTGTCGGCGGGCTGGGCGGCACCGGTGCTGGCCCTGTTCGAACATGCTGCCGCCTGCCTGGACAGCGGCGGCAGCCTGGACCTGCTGCGGATGCGCTGCACGCCGCCCAGTGCAGCGCGCGATCTGCTGCTGCAGGGGTGGGGCTTCTGGGTGACTGCGGCGGCGGTCGCGGCGGTAGCGCTGGTGCTGACCCGCACAGGTCCGCCGCGCCGGCGTTCGTCCCTCCCGCAGTGAGCTTTGCAACCAGTCCGAGCGGCGGGCGGGCCGAACACTGATAGTGTCCGTGCCCACTCCAGCCGTGGCACGGGCCTTGATCACCAGCGCGATCCAGCGGACCTCTTCGCTTCCTTCCCTTGCCGGCATTCCAGAGCCGGCCCGCACGCCGCGCCGGTCGCTGCCGGCGTTGGTGGTGTCACATCTGCACAACGCACCGGCCCGGGTGCCGCAGATGCTCGATCTGGCCGACTGTCCAGCGCGGCCCTGGCGGGGAGCGGGCAGCCAGCCGGCCATGATCGTCACCCGGGGCGACGAGTGCTGGCGGGTGAAGGCGACGGCCGACGCCACCTGCAGCGCCATGGAAGTCACGCTGGGCAAACTGTTCCAGCTCACCGGGCTGGTCGCTCCCGACACCGGGCTGGTGGCGGCTGTCGAGGGCCTGCCGACCGGGTCCCGGCATGTCGGCTCACGCTTCGAGGCGGACTTCCAGGACCTGGGCGATTTCCTGGTCAGTGACGCGGCTGCGGCGCTGGTCGCGGCAGCCGATCCTTCAGCGCGCAGCACCTACGAGGCGCTGCGGGCCGACCATGCGCAGGCCGTATCCGACAACGCCAGGCTGCTGAACGACGCCGGTGTCGAGTGGTGGGCACTGCGCGGCGAGGACGCCCAACAGCATGCCGCCAACGACCAGCGCCGGTTCAACGCGCTGGACGCGATGAACCGCCTGCTGCCGCGACCGCTGCGCTGCGAACAGCTGCGTCATTTCATCGCCTCGCGCTGGTTGTGCAACTGGGACCAGCTCAACTACCGGCTGGAGAACTTCGGCTACACCCTCCGGAACGGGGTGCGGGTGGGCATGTCGCTGGATTTCGGCGCCTGCGGGCCGCTCGGGTTCCGCGACCTCCAGACGGGCGCGATGCTGCCCAAAGCGGCCAGCCAGGCGGTGGCCATCGCCCAACGGCCCCCGTCGCTGTTCCCTGTTCCTCTTTCATATGTCAGCAACGTCGGTCATTTCGACGTAATGTGTGGCGATTGTGGGCCGTTGCAGGACGTTACCGCGTGGCCCTACGGGTTCCAGTCCGAGAGCATCGCCAGCTTGTTCCGGCCACCGCTCGCCCTCGATCCTGCTGTGGCCGATACGCTTGCCGAAATGGGCTACCGGCTGGGGCTGCTGCCGGTGCCTGCGCTCACCGCCGTCATCGAGCGCCACTGGCCGGAAGGCCCTGGCGGGGCGGCGCCGGCGTGGCCCACGGCAGACGAGCTGGCCGCACACCTGCTCCGCCGCCGCGACGCCCTGCTGGCACGGTTCGATCCGGCGCAGATCGCCGACTGGGTGCACGCCGATCCCGACCGCGCGGCGAGGGTCCGGCAGGAACTCACCGACGCCGCGCAGGCCATGCTCCGCGCCCCGGCCGACCGCCCGGATTGATCCGCCTCAAGGCACGCTCTCCACGCCGGGTGTGCAATGGTGTCCCCACTGCCTTTGCCAAGGAGCGTGCCATGTACAAGCGGATCCTGATTGCCACCGATGGCTCCGAGCTGTCCGAAAAGGGCCTGCTCAAGGGGCTGGAACTGGCCCGCGACCTCAACGCCGAAATCGATATCGTCACTGTCTCCGAGCCTTGGGCCGTCGGCATGTATGACGCCATGGGCTGGAGCGTGGGCTACATGAACAGTCCTGAGTACAAGGCCGACCGCGAAGAGACCGCAGAGAAAGTGCTGGCGCCGGCCAAGGCCGCCTGCGAAGCGCAGGGCCTGCGCGCCACCACCGTGCACGTGCTGGACCGCTATGCCGCCGACGGCATCATCGACACGGCCATGGAACGCAACAGCGACCTGATCGTGATGACCTCGCACGGCCGCCGCGGCGTGACCCGGGTCCTGCTCGGCAGCCAGACCGCCGAAGTGCTCGCACGCAGCACCGTGCCGGTGCTGGTCATCCGGTGATCTAAGGGCGCAGCTTCAACGCCATGGACTCGTCCAGGCTGCCGTCCGGCTGCACCACCACGTAGCGTTCCCCGGCCCGGTCAAACAGCACCGGGATCGGGTCGCGGAACAGCGGCCGGCGCACGAAGCGCAGCGACCAGCCGAAATGCTCCAGGGTGTCCACGGCCTGGCGCTGCTCGTCATTCAGCCCCGCACGCAGGGCGGCGGGGTCGATGGGTTTGCGTCGTTCAGGAGTCGTCATCGGGTACGGCAGGGCCAACTCACCAGCTGTAGAGCTTCCAGTACACCGGCGAGGTGCCATCCTTGCTCCGGTCCACGCCGCCGTGCTGGCTGCCTTCGTACATGTAGTACGGCGCGCCACGCGACGGGGTGACCTTGACCATGCGCAGCTGGCCACTGACCCGGTACTCCTCGATCACATCGCCATTGTCCATCACGCGCTTGGCGATATCGGCGCCCCGCACATCGACCGGGGGCACGCCAGCGCCGCCGCCGGTGGTGGCACAACCCGCCAGCACAAGCAGTCCAGCCAGCAGCAGAGTTTTCATGGGCCACGGTTCCTGGGTCGGGGGAGTCTGGATTATGCCCGATGCCCTGTGATGCCGGTGCCGGGAATGGCCCCAGCGGGGCGCGTAGAATCGTCGCATGAGCCGATTAGTCCTGATTGACGGGTCCAGTTACCTGTATCGCGCGTTCCACGCGCTTCCGCCGCTGACCAACGCGGCCGGTGAACCCACCGGCGCGCTGTTCGGTGTGGTCAACATGCTGCGCGCCACCCTGAAGGAGCGCCCCGAGTACGTGGCCTTCGTGGTCGACGCGCCGGGCAAGACCTTCCGTGACGACCTGTACGCCGACTACAAGGCCAACCGGCCGCCGATGCCCGACGACCTGCGCCCGCAGATCGAGCCGATGTGCCAGATCGTCGAGGCGCTGGGCCTGACCATCCTGCGCATTCCCGGGGTGGAAGCCGACGATGTGATCGGCACGCTGGCGCTGCAGGGCCACCGCGACGGGATGACCGTCACCATCTCCACCGGCGACAAGGACTTCGCCCAGCTGGTCCGCCCGGGCATCGAGCTGGTCAACACCATGACCGGCAGCCGCATGGATTCGGACGCTACCGTGATGGACAAGTTCGGCGTGCGCGCCGACCAGATCGTCGACCTGCTGGCGCTGATGGGCGACGCCGTGGACAACGTGCCCGGCGTGGAGAAGTGCGGCCCCAAGACGGCCGCCAAGTGGCTGGCCGAGTACCAGACCCTGGACGGGGTGATGGCCGCAGCGCCTGGCATGAAGGGCAAGATCGGCGAAAACCTGCGTGCCGCGCTGGAGCGTCTGCCGCTCAACCGCGAACTGGTCACCATCCGCACCGACGTGGCGCTGGACGCCACCCCGCAGACCCTGGCGCTGCGCGACCCGGACGTGCCGGCACTGGGCGAGCTCTACCTGCGCTACGGCTTCACCCAGGCGCTGAAGGAGCTGGGTGGCCCGGTCCCGGCCCCTGCGGCGGCCAGCGACGCGCCGGTGAGCCTGCGCGGCACCGCCGCCGGCTACGCGCGCGGCGCGGCCAGCGAGCCGGCCCCGGCCCTGGATGCGGCCCTGTCGGCCCCGGGCGAATACGAGACCGTGCTCACCACCGAGCAGCTGCAGGCCTGGGTGGCCCGCGCCGAGGCGGCCGAGCTGATCGCCTTCGACACCGAGACCGACGCGCTCGATGCCATGCGCGCCAACCTGGTCGGCATCAGCCTGGCGGTGGAGCCAGGCCGTGCGGCCTACATTCCGGTCGGGCATGACTACCCCGGCGCCCCTGCGCAGCTGCCGCGCCAGCAGGTGCTTGATGCGCTGCGGCCTTTGCTCGAGAACCCGGAAAAGAAGAAGGTGGGCCAGCATGGCAAGTACGACCTGCACGTGCTGCGCCGGCACGGCGTGGACGTGCAGGGCTACCACGACGACACCATGCTCGAAAGCTTCGTGCTCAATTCCACCGCCACCCGCCACGACATGGATTCGCTGGCGATGCGCTACCTCGGCTACACCACGATCAAGTTCGAGGACGTCGCCGGCAAGGGGGCCAAGCAGATCCCGTTCTCGCAGGTGGGGCTGGACGAAGCCAGCCGCTATGCGGCCGAAGATGCCGACATCACCCTGCGCCTGCACCGCGTGCTGCACCCGCAGCTGCTGGAATCGGCCGCGCTGGACAATGTGTACCGCAGCATCGAAATGCCGCTGGTGCCGGTTCTGGCCCGGATCGAAGCCAACGGCGTGTACATCGACAGCGCCGAGCTGCGCCGGCAGAGCCAGGACCTGGGCGCGCGCATGCTGGCCGCCCAGCAGAAGGCCACCGAACTGGCCGGGCGCACCTTCAGCCTGGACTCGCCCAAGCAGCTGCAGGCAGTGCTGTTCGACGAGCTGAAGCTGCCCGCGCTGGTGAAGACACCCAAAGGCCAGCCCAGCACCAACGAAGAGGCGCTGGAGGCGATCGCCGAACAGCACGAGCTGCCGCGGGTGATCCTGGAGTACCGCGGGCTGGCCAAGCTGCGCAGCACCTACACCGACAAACTGCCGGAGATGGTCAACCCCGACACCGGCCGGGTCCACACCAGCTACCACCAGTCCGGCGCGGCCACCGGCCGGCTGTCCTCGTCGGACCCGAACCTGCAGAACATCCCGATCCGCACCGAGGACGGCCGCCGCATCCGCCGCGCCTTCGTGGCCCCGCCCGGATACAAGCTGCTGGCCTGCGATTACTCGCAGATCGAGCTGCGGATCATGGCCCACCTGTCCGAGGACCCGGGCCTGGTGCGCGCCTTCGAACAGGGGGTGGATGTGCACCGTGCCACCGCGGCGGAGGTATTCAGCCGCGCGCTGGACGAGGTCACCCCGAACGAGCGCCGCGCCGCCAAGGCCATCAACTTCGGCCTGATGTACGGCATGAGCGCGTTCGGGCTGGCCCGTAACCTGGGCATCGACCGGGGCCAGGCGCAGGATTACGTGGCGCTGTACTTCAGTCGCTACCCCGGCGTGCGCGACTTCATGGAGCGCATGCGCCAGCAGGCCCGCGACCAGGGGTATGTGGAAACCATCGAAGGCCGCCGGCTGTATCTGAACGATATTCACGCGCGCAACCAGGGCCTGCGCGCCGGCGCCGAGCGCGCGGCGATCAATGCACCCATGCAGGGCACCGCCGCGGACATCATCAAACGGGCCATGGTGAAGGTGGACGACTGGCTGCAGGGCCAGGGCGGCCGCGCCCGGATAATTCTGCAGGTGCACGATGAACTGGTATTCGAAACCGAAAGCGAGTTTCTGGAAACCTTGCGCACGCAGGTGGTCGAGCTTATGTCGTCTTCAGCTCAATTACGCGTCCCGCTGGTGGTGGATGCCGGGGTCGGGGATAACTGGGATGAGGCGCATTGAGACGTGAATCACGTTGAATAAGCTGAATTGGTTCATTGCGGGCCGATAAACTGACTCTTCGATGAATGTTTTAGGTTTCACCGCAGTATTAATTGGCGCCCTTCACGAACTATCAATGTTCGAGGTGCTTTTATAGACCTCGACAGGCGCAATGCCTGTTGTGGATCTCTCCCATCCCCTGGAGCAGATCTCGGAACGGGGGCTCCTCCCCAAGCGCCCGTTCCCCGGCCCCGCTGACCTCCCCCTGGTCGGCGGGGCTTTTTATTTTCAGGAGCCCGGCCAACGGCCGGCGCTACCCGTATGCTTCAGGCACTCTCTCTTCTGCGGGGTTCGCATGAGCGACCTGTTCGACCTGGCCATGCCCTGGTGGGAATTCATCCTGCGCGCCGTCGTGGTGTATGTGGTCGTGCTCGGCATGGTCCGCCTGTCGGGCAAGCGCGCCCTGGGCCAGATCACCCCGTTCGACGTGCTGCTGATCGTGCTGCTGGGCAACGCGGTGCAGAACGCGCTGCTTGGCAAGGACACCTCGCTGGGCGGCGGGCTGCTGCTGGCGGCCACCCTGATCTCCCTGAACTACGCCGTGGGCTGGCTGAGCCAGCGCAGCCGCCGCGTTGAAGCGCTGGTGGAAGGCGAACCGGTGCTGATCGCCCGCGACGGCAAGCTGCTGGACTCGGTGCTGCGGCGCGAACTGGTGACCCGTGCCGACGTGGAGGCGGCGATGCGCCAGCAGGGCTGCGCACACATCAGCGAAGTCTCCATGGCGCTGCTGGAAATCAACGGCCACATCACCATCGTGACCCAGAAGCGGTAGCGCCGGCCGTTGGCCGGCCCAGGCTGGTCATCCTCGCCCGGGTACCGTCGGCCGCCAACGATCAAAACCTGGAAGCGCAGCCGGAAGCCTGCTGCTGGAATCGCCGGTATCAGCGGCCGCCGTCCGGTCGGCCCGCGCAATGGAGATGCCTGCGATGCCCCTTGATGCCGTTACCACTACGCTCTCATCGAGCTCCACGACCCGGCGGTGGGTCTCTGTCTATCTGGAACGCCCGGGTGCAGTTCTGCACGGGAACGATACGCCGCATACGGACGATACGCCTCCGACGTATGACCAGGTCATCGGGCCAGACGGGGGACTGCCCACTTACGCCCAGGCGGCGGGGCAGGACGCCTCAAGACGACTGCCGGACTCGCGCGCCATTCCACAGAACGTCGCCAACGAGCCGGGCGCATCGTCCTCGCCGTCGTACGCGTACGCGTATGCGTCCACCGCCCCCGAACACCCGCAGGTCCAGGCCCGCGAACTGAACAAGCTGCTGAAACGCATCGCGCGCAATGAAATCAAGCTGGTCAAGGCCCACGACATCATGCTCGAGGATGCTGTGGACCGCTTCGTTCGCCACCAGGTGCTGCGCAACTTCTGCGGTGGCGGATTGTTCGATGACAGCGCCAGCGAAGACAGATCCATGGCCGAACGCAATTACCTGCACTACGCGAAAAAGCTGCCGAAATTGCAGGCCGAGTACGCGGCCATGCTCCAACGCCCGTAGCGCCACGCCCTGCGTGGCTGCGCCCCTCGTAACCCGCCCGCGCTACGCGCCCGCCACCCAGTCGCGCGGCACCAGGTAATCGCCCAGACGCGCTTCGGCGCTGCCGGGCTCGGGCTGGAACCCGTACTCCCAGCGCACGCGCGGCGGCAGGCTCATCAGGATGCTTTCGCTGCGCCCGCCGCTCTGCAGCCCGAACAGCGTGCCGCGGTCGTACACCAGGTTGAACTCCACGTACCGGCCCCGCCGGTACAGCTGGAACTCGCGCTCGCGTTCGCCGTACGGGGTGTGCTTGCGGCGTTCCACGATCGGCAGGTAGGCCTGCAGGAAGCCATCGCCCACCGCGCGCAGGTAGGCGAAGTCGCGTTCGAAGTCGCCATGCAGGTCGTCGAAGAACAACCCGCCCACGCCGCGCGTTTCATTGCGGTGGCGCAGGAAGAAGTACTCGTCGCACCAGCGCTTGTGCGCCGCATAGCGTTCTTCGCCGAACGGGGCGCACAGGTCGTGGGCGGCCTGGTGCCACTGCTGCACGTCCTCGTCGAACGGGTAGAACGGGGTCAGGTCGAAGCCGCCGCCGAACCAGGACGCGACCTGCTGCCCATCACGCTCGGCGCTGAAGTAGCGCACGTTGGCGTGGGTGGTGGGCAGGTACGGATTGAGCGGGTGGAACACCAGCGACACGCCGGTGGCGCGCCACGAGGCGCCGGCCAGCTCCGGCCGGTTTGCCGAGGCCGACGGCGGCAGACGCGTGCCGGAGACGTCGGAGAAGCCGATACCGGCCTGCTCGAACACCGCGCCATCGCGCAGGATGCGGGTACGGCCACCGCCGCCCTCGGCGCGCTGCCAGAGGTCTTCGGTGAAGCGGGCCTGGCCGTCGGCGGTCTCGACCGCGCCGCAGATGCGGTCCTGCAGGTCGGTCAGGTAGCTGCGTACGCGCTCGAATTCGTTCATGCGGCTACTTTACCGCAGGGCAGCGAGGCAGGCCTCGATCTACCGGGCCTTTGCGGCGAACCATCGCCGTACGTCCGGGCGCAGCACGCGGGCCACCAGCCAGGCGTGCAGTGCGGCGAACGCCAGCGCGGTGAGCACGGTCAGGCCGGTGTAGATCACGCGCTGCATCTGCAGGTCGCGGCGCAGCTGGCCGGCATCGGCGTCTGCGTGCGGCGGCAGGTGCACGATCAGCTGGCGGAATACCTCGTCGATCACCCACGCACCGACGAAATTCAGCAGCGCGGTGACCACCAGCAGCACGATGAAGGTCCACAGTGCCCAGCGGTTGCGCCGCAGCAGGCCCCAGCATGCCGCAGCCCCCACCAGGGAAAGGACCAGCATGCCCACGTTCACCGCGACCGCATGCCGGCCGAACCAGCGCAGCGACGACGGCATCCAGGACAGGTCGGCGCCGTCCAGCAGGTCCTTCAACCAGGCCGACTGGGCGAGCAGCGCGGCGAGCACTGCGCCACCGGCCCAGCACACGGCCGACACGATGCACACCACCAACACCGACTTGGCCAGCGGGGCAAGGAAGGTCGGGGTGCCATCCCCCTTCGGGCGCGGATGGGCAACGGGCAGCAGCGGGGGCGTAATCGAAGACATCCGGTGTCCTGGCAGTGTGCGGTGGGGTCAGCCCGGCGCGATCACGCGCGCGGCCGCCGGCAGGATATGGTCTTCGCTCAACGGTGCCAAGCGGCGCCCGTGCGGTGGCCGCAACGGCACCCAGGCCAGTTCGGCAATCTCCGCCCGCGCCTGTGGGGTGCCCAGCACCTGTACCCACCAGGCTTCGGCGTGCACCCGGCAGCCGGTTTCATGCACCGCCCAGTCGCTGTAGGCGCCCAGCGGCACCGCCGTGGCGGGGTCCAGCTGCACGCCCAGTTCCTCGTCCAGCTCGCGCGCCAGCGCGGCCAGCGGTGCCTCGCCCGGCTCGGGCTTGCCGCCCGGCTGGATGAACACCGCCGAGCCGTGCTTGCGCACCACCAGCACGCGCCGGGCGGCATCGGTGATGACCGCGGCGACGATCCGTATCGTCGCCGCGTCGTGGCTCACTTCAGGTTCTCTTCGAACAGCTTGAGGATGCGCTTGTACTGGTCCAGCCAGGAATCGGCACGCACGTAGCCGTGGCGTTCCAGCGGGTAGGGCGCGATGCTCCAGTTGTCCTTGTGCAGCTCGATCAGCTTCTGGGTGAGGTTGACCGAGTCCTGGAAGAACACGTTGTCGTCCATCATCCCGTGCGCGATCAGCAGGTGGTCCTGCAGGCCCTCGGCATATTCGATCGGCGAGGAGACGCGGTAGGCCTCCGGGTCGATGTCCGGGGTGTTGAGGATGTTGGCGGTGTAGCCGTGGTTGTACTGGTGCCAATCCACCACCGGGCGCAGCGCGGCGCCGGCCTTGAAGGTGCCCGGCGAACGGAACAGCGCCATGAAGGTCATGAAGCCGCCGTAGGAGCCGCCGTAGATGCCGGCGTGGTCGCGGTCACCCTGCTGGGTGGCCACCAGCCAGTCCAAGCCGTCCTTGTAGTCTTCCAGCTCCGGGTGGCCCATGTTGCGGTAGATCGCCGTGCGCCAGTCGCGGCCGTAGCCCTCGCTGCCGCGGTAATCCATGTCCAGCACCACGTAGCCCTGCTGCACCAGCAGGTTGTGGAACATCTGCTCGCGGAAGTAGGCCGGGTAGCGCTGGTGCACGTTCTGCAGGTAACCGGCGCCGTGCACGAACATGGCGATCGGGTACTTCTTGCCCGGCTCCAGGTTCTCCGGGCCGTAGTACTTGGCCCAGACCACGCCCGCGCCGTGCTTGGACGGCACCTGCACCAGCTTGGGCTGGATCCACTCGCGGGCCTTGAAGGCAGCAGTGCGGGTGTCGGTCAGGACCTTGGCCTGGCCGCCCGCGGTGGGCACCACCGCCAGCTGCGCCGGCAGGTAGGCGCCGGAGTAGCGCACCAGCAGCTGCTGGCCGTCCGGGGACAGCGAGAAGTCTTCCACGCCGTTGAGCGAGGTCAGCTCACGCACCTGGCGCGAAGCGGTATCCACCGCGCACACCTCGTAGTCGCCCGGGGCCTGCTGGTTGCACAGCACGTAGAAGCCACGGCCATCGGCGCTGGGCACCGGCATCGAGGTTTCCCACTTGCCGCTGGTGATCGCCTGCGGCTTGGCCGTGCCCTGCTGGGTGTACAGGTGCGAGTAGCCGGACTCTTCGGACAGCAGCCACAGCGTGCGGTTGTCGTTGGACCAGCCGAAGTCGTTGAAGCTCCAGTTGATCCAGGCCGCGTCGGTGAGCCGGTGGCGGGTCTGCAGCTTGGCCTCGGCCGGGCTGACGCTGGCGATCCAGCGGTCCTTGTTGTCGTTGGCGCGCAGCAGGATCGCGGCCTGCTGGCCGTCATTGCTCCAGCGGATGCCCGGCGCGCCGGGGCCACCCAGCACCTGCACCGGGCGGCTGCCCTTCAGCGCGTCCTTGCCGGCGGCCTTGCGCAGCGCGGCCAGCGGGTCGGTGCCGATGCCCGGCAGGCTGTCCAGCGACAGCGGCTTGACCGTGCCGGTGACGGCGTCTACCAGCCACAGCGCGTTCGGTTCCGGGTCGTTGCGGCCCACGCGGGTACGGGTGTCCTCGAACTCCTCGTAGCCCGATTCGGTCACGTACTTGGGCATCTTGCCGCCGCGGCCTTCATCGAAGCTCTTCGGCTTGGTCACCACGATCAGGCTGCGGGTATCGGGCGACAGCGCGCTGTCGACGATCTCCACATCGGCGCCCAGGTACACCGGGCCCGGCGCGCGGGTGCTGTCGGCGCGGCGCCAGCTGGCTTCCTGCTCCTTCAGTGCGTCGCGCTGGGCGCGGTCGTTGCGCAGCGTGGCCAGGGTGCGCAGCTGCTGGTCGCGCAGCACGTCGGCCTTGGGCGCATCGTCCGGATTCTTTTCGGCCTTCAGGCTGGCCACCTGCTGCACGCCACCGGCGGCGGTCCAGTGGAACCAGTTCTGGCCCGTGCGCCAGATCACCCCGCCGTCGCGGGCGAAGTTGACCGCGCTGGCCTTCTCGGTGCTGCGGGTGAGCTGGGTCAGCGCGCCGCTGCGCAGGTCGCGCAGGAACACGTCTCCGTTGCGCACGAACACGCTGCGCTGGCGGGCGCTGTCGTACACCGGGGCGTCCACGTCCAGGCTGCCGCGCTGGTCATCGGCGACCTGGGTGGCGGTACCGCCGTTGACCGGCTGGCGGAAGGTATCGCGGACCGGGCTGCCGGTGCGCTTGAGCTGGTACTCCACCTGCTGGCTGTTCCACGACCACCAGGCGCTCTCGACCGGCGGACCGATCCAGTCCGGGTCGGCCATGGCCTGTTCGATGGTGATCGGCGTCGGTGCCGCGTGGGCCGCGCCGCCAAGGGCGGCAAGCAGCAGCAGGGACAAGGGCAGCGTTCTGGGCATTGCGGGCAGCACCGTAAAGGAAAACCCGCCAAGCGTAGCAGCCGCAACGAGGTGAGGAAGGGGCCACAGGTCATGGGCCATGCCCGCCATGATCGGCTCCCCACCGGTAGCGCACGACCGTTGGTCGTGCGGCGGCGCACCGCGCCGGGCTCCTGGCGCCGGACACGCCGTATCGACCAACGGTCGATACCTACCGGCTGCGACAAAGTGAAGCAGCGCGTCACCGGGTCGCATGCCCTCTTCACGGAAATCGGCCCAGACTGGTGCGGATTCCAGAGAATGCTGCGGAGGCGTCGCGTGGACGCGTTGTTGTTGTCGCGGATCCAGTTCGGGTTCGTCATCAGTTTCCATGTGCTGTTTCCGGCCTTCACCATCGGCACGGCCAGCTGGCTGGCCTTCGTGGAGGGCCAGTGGCTGCGCACGAAGAAGCCCATCTGGCGCGAGCTGTACTTCTTCTGGCAGAAGATCTTCGCGGTGTCCTTCGGCATGGGCGTGGTCAGCGGCATCGTCATGGCCTTCCAGTTCGGCACCAACTGGCCGCGGCTGAGCCAGGTGGCCGGCAGCGTGATCGGGCCGCTGCTCACCTATGAAGTGCTCACCGCGTTCTTCCTGGAGGCCAGCTTCCTGGGCGTGATGATGTTCGGCTGGGGCAAGGTCTCGCCGCGCCTGCATTTCCTGTCCACCTGCATGGTGGCGCTGGGCACGCTGGTGTCCACCTTCTGGATCCTCTCGTCCAACAGCTGGCTGCAGACCCCGGCCGGGCACGCCATCATCGATGGCATCGTGGTGCCGCAGGACTGGTGGCAGGTCGTGTTCAACCCCTCCTTCCCGTACCGGCTGGCGCACATGGCGCTGGGCTCGTTCATCACCACCTGTTTCGTGATCGGCGGGGTGGGGGCGTGGTACCTGCGCAAGGGCAGGCATGTTGAAGCCGGGCGCACCATGCTGCTGGCGGCGGTGGCCTTCGCCGCGCTCACCGTGCCGGTGCAGATCTTCGTGGGCGACATGCATGGTCTGAACACGCTCAAGCACCAGCCGATGAAGATCGCGGCGGTGGAAGCGCACTGGCATGCCGAAGGCGAGGGCGAAGGCGTGCCGCTGGTGGTGTTCGCGGTGCCCAACGAGAAGGCCGAGCGCAACGACTTCGAGATTGCCATTCCGCGCCTGGGCAGCCTCATCCTGACCCATTCCTTCGATGGCACCTTTGAGCCGCTCACCTCGGTTCCGGCCAGCGAGCGGCCGCCGGTGGTGCCGGTGTTCTTCGCCTTCCGCATCATGGTCGGGCTGGGCACGCTGATGCTGCTGCTGGCTTGGGCTTCGGCCTTCCAGTGGTGGCGCGGCCGCCTGCTGGAATCGCGCTGGCTGGTGCGCGGCTGGAACTGGATGCTGCCCAGCGGCTTCATCGCGCTGGTGTCGGGCTGGTTCGTCACCGAAATGGGCCGCCAGCCGTGGGTGGTCTACGGCGTGCTGCGCACCGCCGATGCGGTGGGCCCGCAGAGCGCATGGATGACCGCGCTGTCGCTGGGCGTGTACGTCGTCGGCTACGCGTTCGTGTTCGGCTGGGGCATCTGGTACCTGGTCAAGATCATCCGTACCGGGCCCAAGCCGCACGACCAGCAACCGCCGATCGAAGACGGCAGCCACACCCCGGCGCGGCCGCTGTCCGGTGCCGACGAACCGCTGGAGGAGCGCTGACATGGAGATGACGACCTGGCTGCCGGTGGCATGGTTCGCGGTGATCGGCTTTGGCGTGCTGATGTACGTGGTGCTGGATGGCTTCGTGCTGGGCATCGGCATCCTCGCGCCGATGGCCGAGGATGAAGAACAGCTCGACGTGATGATGAATACCGCCGCGCCGATCTGGGACGGCAACGAAACCTGGCTGGTGCTGGGCGGGGCAGGGCTGATGGCCGCCTTCCCCAAGGCCTATGCGGCGTTGCTGTCGGCGCTGTACCTGCCGGTGCTGCTGCTGGTGGTGGCGCTGGTGTTCCGCGGGGTGGCGTTTGAATTCCGCTTCAAGGCGCACCGTTCGCGGCGGCTGTGGAGCGTGGCCTTCGGGCTGGGCTCGGTGCTGGCCGCGTTTGCCCAGGGCGTGATCCTGGGTGCGCTGGTGCAGGGCCTGCAGGTGGTGGACGGGCAGTACGTGGGCGGGCCGTTCGGCTGGTTCAGCCCATTCTCGATGCTGACCGGCGCGGCGGTGGTGTTCGGCTATGCGTTGCTGGGCAGCACCTGGCTGATCCTGAAGACCGAAGGCCGCGAGCAGACCTTCGCCCGCACCCTGACCCGGCCGCTGGTGGTGGCGGTGATCGTGTTCATGGGGCTGGTCAGTGCGTGGCTGCCGTTCCTGGATTCGCGCCTGATGGCGCGCTGGTTCAGCGACGGCAACTTCTGGTGGCTGTCGCCGGTGCCGCTGCTCACCCTTGGCGTAGCGGTGGCGCTGTGGCGCAGCGCCATGCACCCGCGCCGCGACCTGCCGCCGTTCCTGCTGACGCTGGCGCTGTTCGTGCTCGGCTTCATCGGGCTGGTGCTGGGCATGTGGCCCTACCTGCTGCCGCCCAGCATGACCCTGTGGCAGGCGGCGGCGCCGGCCTCGTCGATGGGCTTCAGCCTGGTCGGGCTGGTGGTGCTGCTGCCGGTGATTCTGGGCTACACGGCGTGGTCGTACCGCGTATTCCGCGGCAAGGTCCGCGCGGACGCCGGATACCATTGACCGGGTCCGCGTGACGACCGTTGGTCGTCACGCGCGTCACCCGTGCAGGCCTTCGATCTCGACCAGCAATTCGGCGCGGCACACCTCGGCGTGCAGCACCACGAAGGCAGGGCTGCCCGGCAGTCCGGCCAACCGCGCTGCAACCGCCGGCATGTCCTCGGCCCGGCGCACATACACCTTCAACACGGATTCCGCGCCCAGCGCAGCCGGCAACCCCGGCCTTTGCAGGCGCGCGGCGTCCACCAGGCTCTGCAGGTTGGTCAGGGTCTCTTCCAGCTGCTCGGCCACCGACCCGGTGTGCTGCGAGACATGGCCAACGATGGCGGCCGTGCCCGACTGCAACAGCGGCAGCCCGGTCGCCAGCGGCGGCAGGAGGGCGCGCGAGAAGCTGGGCGACTGCGGGCCGTACTGGCGCGGGTAGCGGAACGCGCTGACCTGGCGCGGGTTCTCCAGCGGCAGGCCGGCCTCGCGGGCCGCCAGCCAGTACACCTGCAGGCGGCGTACGCCATCGAAACGGCCAATGCAGGTGGCCGCCGGCAGGGCGGCCTCGTCCAGCTCGCGCAGCCCACGCACCCGGCCCACGCAGAAGCGCCGGTAGCGTTCCTGGTCGCCGTCGCCTTCGGTCACCGCGTCCAGGTAGTTCCAGGTGCGCAGCAGGTGCGGGAAACCGCAGTTGGCCAGAAAGCCACTCATCCGAGCGTAGGCGTCTGCCGCGGCCGACTCGATATCGCCGGCGACCTCGTCAATTTCGATCGCGCCGAACAGCAACGTGTCGTTGGCCGACCAGCGCACGCCGTCGCGCTCGCCGTGCTGCACCGGGCTGGAGCCCTGCCAGATCTCGACCTGCGCCGGGCCCTGTTCGGCCAGCGGTACCTGCAGCCAGCGCGGATCGTCGCAGGGCGCGGCAGCGGTTGAAAAGCCGAACACGGCCAGCGTGCGCGGGTCGGCCAGGGCGGCATCGCGTTCAGCAGCGGGGGCATAAAACGCACGGAACAGCGCGGGGTCTGCCGAGGGAGAAAGGACCTGCGCGGCCGCTACGCTGTGGATCGTGCTACTCATTTCAGATTGTGAAAACTGCCAGTGCCGAGGGTGTCATGATAGCGTGCGCTCCTTTCGCGGCGTGCCGAACACGCCGGACGATGTCGAAGACAGGCGTGGGCCGGCTGGAATGGGGGAGCCGATCCGCGTTGCCGCCAAGGCTCGTGCTGTCCAGGTGCCCATAACCATGTTGGCGTGAATGATCGAGTTCTCTGTTGTGGATTGGTCGGCCTGGGCACCGGGACTGACCACGAAATCGGATTGGCAGGCGTGGGCCCACGCACCGACGTTGCCCGAAGGCGACGACACGCCCGCGTTGCCGGAAGTGCCGGCCATGCAACGCCGCCGCATCGAGCGCTTGGGCCGCATGGCCATCCAGGCCGCGTGCTGGTGCGAACAGCCCGACGATGCCGGCCAGGTGCCGCTGGTGTTCGCGTCCCGGCATGGCGACGTGGCCCGTTCGATGGAACTGCTCGATACCCTGCGCCAGGATTCCCCGATGTCGCCCACCGGCTTCGGCCTGTCGGTGCATAACGCGGTGGCGGCGCTGTATTCGATCGCGCGCGGCCAGCGCGGCAACTACCTGGCCCTGGCCGGCGGCCGGGGCACGGTGGAGGCCGCCTGCGTGGAGGCCTTCGGGCTGCTCGCCGATGGCGCCCCGGAAGTGCGCGTGATCGCCTACGAATCGCCGCTGCCGGCGGTGTACGCCGGGTTCGCCGATGAGCCTGACCCCTTCTTCGCCTGGTGCTGGCGGCTGGCCCGCGCCGATGCGCCGGGCACCCGGCTGTCGCTGGGCTGGGGCCGGGGCGGGCAGGACAGCCCGCCCGGCGCGCTGCCGCACAGCCTGGACGCGCTGCGCTTCCTGCTGTCTGGCGAGCCGGCGCTGCAGTTCCAGGCCGATGGCCAGCAGTGGTCCTGGCAGCGCCATGGCTGAGCGCTGGCGCGCCCGCCTCGACCACGCCTGGCGCGTGGTCGGCACCGGCGTCAGTTTCGCCGCCTTCGGGATCGGCGGGCTGCTGCTGGGTGGGCTGCTGTTTCCGCTGCTGCTGCTGGTCCGTCACACGGCCCGGCGGCGCACCCTGGCGCGCCGGCTGGTCCAATTCAGTTTCGCCAGCCATGTCGCGCTGATGCGCTGGCTGGGGGTGATGACGTACGAGATCCGGGGCGCGGAACGCCTGCAGCGCAACGGTCTGCTGATCCTGGCCAACCATCCCACCCTGATCGACGTGGTGCTGCTGATCGCCCAGCTGCCCAACGCCGATTGCGTCGTGAAGCAGGCTGTCGCCTGCAACCCCTTCATGCGCGGCCCGGTCCGCGCGGCCGGCTACGTGGCCAATAGCGACGGGGCGGGGCTGATCGATGACTGCATCGCCGCCGTCAAGGCCGGGGGCACCCTGGTGATCTTCCCGGAGGGCACCCGCACTGTCCCGGGACAGCCGCTGCGGCTGCAACGCGGCGCCGCCAACATTGCCGTGCGGGGCCGGCTGGACATTACCCCGGTCAGGATCACCTGCACCCCGCCTACCCTGACCAAGGGCCAGAAATGGTATCGTGTGCCATCACGGCGTTTTCACGTTCAGCTGGAAGTCGGGGAAGATCTCCCGATCGCCCCGTTCCTGACCGGGGCCGACGATACGCCCAGGGGGGATGCCTTGGCGGCCCGGCGCGTGACCGATCACCTTGCCCACTACTTTGACTTCGCTGGAGAACCAAGCCGTGCAGGCACTTGAGCACGAGATCAAGGAATTGATCATTTCATCGCTTTCATTGGAAGACATCACTCCGGACGACATCGACGCCGCCGCACCCCTGTTCGTGGAGGGGCTGGGCCTGGATTCGATCGACGCGCTTGAACTTGGTTTGGCCCTGCAGAAAAAGTACGGTGTCAGCCTGTCCGCCGACTCGGAAGAGACCCGTCGCCATTTTTCCAGCGTGCGTGCCCTTGGCGAGTTTGTCGCCGCACGCCAGCAGTCTTAACGGCGTCTCAGGATTTGCCATGACCAAGAACGAACTTTTCGATCGCATCGTCAAGATCCTCAAGGACAGCTTTGAGATCGAACCGGTGCGCATCACGCCCCAGGCCCGCCTGTACGACGACCTGGACATCGACAGCATCGATGCCGTGGACCTGATCGTGCAGCTCAAGCCGCTGCTCGGCCGCAACCTGCAGCCGGAAGCCTTCAAGGCGGTCCGCACCGTGCAGGACATCGTCGATGTGGTGCATGGGCTGCTGCCCGGGCAAGCGGCCGCCTGACGGCCGCCGCTGAAGATCGACCATGGTCCGGGTACGCGTCGCGGCGTTTGCAGTGCTGTCGCTGGCGTACCCGCTGGTGGTGTATCTCTCGCTGGGACGCTTCGAGCCGCGCTGGATGGCCCTGCTGCTGTTCGCCTTGGCCGCGCTGCGCGCACTGACCACCCGCCAGCCGGTGTGGTGGGCCGCCGCGATCGGCGCCGGCGTGCTGGCCCTGCTGGCCACCGCGTTCAACCAGGCGCTGCCGTTGAAGCTGTACCCGGCGCTGGTCAATGCGGTGATGCTGGTGATCTTTGCCACCAGCCTGCGTTTCCCGCCCAGCGCGGTGGAGCGGCTGGCGCGCTTGACCGAGCCGGAACTGCCGCCGTTCGCCGTGGTCTATACCCGCCGTGTCACCCAGGTGTGGTGCGGCTTTTTTGTTCTCAACGGGGGCCTGGCCCTGCTCACGGCGTTCTGGGCCTCCAACCAGGTCTGGGCGCTCTACAACGGATTGTTGGCGTACGTGATGATGGGTGTCCTGTTTGGTGGTGAATGGCTGGTGCGGCGGCGGGTGAAGGCGGCACACGCGCATGGCTGAGTGGATCGCGCTGGACCGGTTGGCGCAGCTGCCCCGGGCCGAACGCATTGTCGGCATCGATGCAGCGGGCAGTGCCGTGGCGCACCCGCAGTTCCGCACCCGGGTCATCGGCTGGCAGCAGGCGTTCGCCGCCGCGCCTGGCCGCGACTGGGCGCTCTATTTCGACGACACCCTGGATTTCGCCGCCGCGCTTTTTGGTGCCTGGCATGCCGGCAAGCGGGTGTTCCTGGGCGGCGACAACCTGCCGGCCACCCTGGACGGGCTGGCCCCGCGCGTGGCCGGCTTCGCCGGTGACGTGCCGGCGCATTTCGCGCCGCTGCAGCCGCGCGACGCCGCCGACCCTCAGGCCGAGCTGGCCGTGCTGGACGAAGACGCGCTGGAACTGGTGGTGTTCACCTCCGGCAGCACCGGCGCGCCCAGCGCGATCAGCAAGCGCATGCGCCAGCTGACCCGCGAGGTGGATGCGCTGCAGGCCGCGTTCGGTGCGCAGCTCGATGGCGCGCAGGTACACGGCACGGTCTCGCACCAGCACATCTACGGCCTGCTGTTCCGGGTGCTGTGGCCATTGGCGGCGGGTCGCTCGATCCAGCCGCGCCGCTTCTTCCATGAAGACCTGGTCAGCGCTCTGGCGCACCAGCCCTCGGTGCTGGTCGCCACCCCGGCCCATCTCAAGCGCCTGCCCGAACAGCTGGACTGGTCATCGCTGAGCGGCCAGCTGCGCGCGGTGTTTTCCTCTGGCGGCCCGCTGCCCAGCGAGGCCGCGCTGCAGGCCCGCGCGCTGCTCGGCGTGGCACCCACCGAAGTGTTCGGCAGCAGCGAAACCGGTGGCATCGCCTGGCGCCAATGGAGCGCCGAACAGCCGCAGTGGCACCCGCTGCCGGGCGTGTCCTGGCGGATCGAGGAAGGCTGCCTGGCCGTGTCCTCGCCGCACCTGGTCGACGACGGCTGGTGGCAGACCCAGGACCGCGTGGAGGCCGATGCCGGGCGCAGCTTCCGCCTGCTCGGGCGCGCCGACCGCATCGTCAAGATCGAAGAACGCCGGGTCTCGCTCGACGCGTTGGAACAGCAGCTGCGCGCGCACCCGCAGGTACAGGACGTGCGCGTGCTGGTGCTGCAGGGCGCGCGCGAACAGCTTGCCGCCGTGGTGGTGCCGCACAACGGTGGCGTGGCGCAGTGGACCGATGCACAGCGCCGCCAGCTGTCGCAGGCGCTGGGTGCGCACCTGGCCCACAGCCATGATGCGGTGACCCGCCCGCGGCGCTGGCGCTTCATCGACGAACTGCCGTACAACGCGCAGGGCAAGATCACCGCCGCCGCGCTGGAAGCGTTGTTCCGGCCACTGCTGCCGGTGGCACAGTGGCAGCAGCGCGCCGCCGACGCGGCCGTGCTGGTGCTCCCGCTCGAACCGGACCTGGTCGCCTTCGATGGCCACTTCCCGCAGGCGAAGATCCTGCCCGGGGTGGTCCAGCTGGACTGGGCGATCCATTACGCGCGCGAAGCCTTCGCCATGCCGCCGCGTTTCGAGCGGATGGACGCCCTGAAGTTCCAGCACGTGGCGCGGCCGGGTGACCGCCTGCAGCTGACGTTGGGCTGGGATGCGCTGAAATCGGTGCTGAGCTTCCGCTATGTCTCCGACCACGGCGTGCATGCCAGCGGGCGGGTGGTGTTCGGCGATGCTTGAGCCGCTGGTGGTGATTCCCGTCTACGACCACGAACACGCCATCGGCGCGGTGGTGCGGGGCGTGCGCGCCAGTGGCCTGCCGTGCCTGCTGGTGGATGATGGCTCGCACCCGGCCTGCGCGCAGGTGCTGCAGGCGTTGGCGCAGGCACACCCG
This sequence comes from Stenotrophomonas sp. CCNWLW57, assembly GCF_037203925.1. Taxonomy (NCBI): domain Bacteria; kingdom Pseudomonadati; phylum Pseudomonadota; class Gammaproteobacteria; order Lysobacterales; family Lysobacteraceae; genus Stenotrophomonas; species Stenotrophomonas sp. CCNWLW57. The sequence goes on along the minus strand of NZ_JBBCBJ010000001.1, from coordinate 945,787 downwards.
GACCAGGTCAGCCTGCTGCGCCTGGCGGCGAACCAGGGCAAGGGCGGCGCGATGCTGGCCGGCTTCGCTGAGGCGGCGCGGCGTGGTCATACCCACGTGCTGCAGATCGATGCCGACGGCCAGCACGACCCGGCCGATATTCCGCGCTTCGTGAGCTTGGCCACGCAGCACCCGCAGGCGGTGATCTGCGGCATTCCGGTCTACGACGACAGCGTGCCCAAGGCACGCCTGTACGGGCGCTATGCCACCCATATCTGGGTCTGGATCAATACGCTGTCGCTGCAGATCCGCGATTCAATGTGCGGCTTCCGGCTGTATCCGCTGGCCCCGGTCACCCGCCTGGTGGGCGAGGAAACCATCGGCCGGCGCATGGATTTCGACAGCGAGATCCTGGTGCGGCTGTTCTGGCGTGGCGTGCAGGTGATCAGCCTGCCCACCCGGGTGACCTATCCCAGCGATGGCGTGTCGCACTTCGATGTGTGGCGCGACAACGTGCGCATCAGCCGCATGCACACCCGCCTTTTCTTCGGCATGCTGCGGCGCGCCCCGCGCCTGCTGTGGCGCCGCGTCGCAGGAACCGGGGCGGCATGAACGCACCGGCACCGGCCAACGCCCCGCACTGGGCCGACCTGGGCGAGACCACCTCGGCCGCCGGGGTGCTGTTCCTGTGCTGGGTGCACCGCTGGTTCGGACGCTGGCCGTTCCGCCTGTGCGTATACCCGGTGGTGCTGTGCCATTGGTTGAGCAACGGCGTGGCGCGCCGCGCCTCGCTGCAGTACCTGCAGCGGCTGCAGGCGCACACCGGGGTGCTCGGCGGTACGCCGGGGCGCTGGACCAGCCTGAAACACTTCGCGCTGTTCGCCGACACGCTGCTGGACAAGCTGCTCGGCCTGGGCGGGCGCTACCCGCCCGAGCGCATCCAGCTGCAGCGCGACCTGATGCTGGAAAAGATCGCACGCCGCGAAGGCGGGCTGATCCTCACCGCGCACATCGGCTGCCTGGAACTGTGCCAGGTGCTGGCCGAGCAGGTGCCCGGCTTCCACATCACCGTGCTGGTGCACACCGCGCATGCGCAGCGCTTCAACCGGCTCATGCAGCGGCTGGATCCGCTGGCCTCGGTCGAACTGATGCAGGTCACCGACATGGGCCCGGCCACCGCCGTGGAGCTGCAGCGCCGCGTGCAGGCCGGCGGATTCGTGGCCATCGTCGGCGACCGCGTGCCGCTGCGCGGCGGGCGCACCGTGCCGGCACCGTTCCTGGGCCATACCGCGCAGTTTCCGATCGGCGCCTATGTACTCGCCTCGGCGCTGGCCTGCCCCGTGTACACCATGGCCTGCCTGCACGAAGGCAAGGGCTACCGCGTGCGCTTCGAGCACTTCAGCGACCGCATCACCCTGCCGCGCGGCTCGCGCGATGCCGCGCTGACCGCGCAGGCCGAACATTTCGCCCGGTGGCTGGAACTCCAGGTCACCGAAGCCCCCTTGGACTGGTTCAACTTCTTCCCCTTCTGGGATCAGGCATCTCATGGCACGTAATGCAGGCTCCACCCCGGCCCGGACGCTCCGCTTCGGCGATGCGCCGCTGACCATTGAAGACGTGGTCGCGCTGTCGCAGCGCCAGGCCGACGCCGTGGTCAGCGACGACCCGGCATTCACCGCGCGCATCCAGCGCGGCGCCGATTTCCTCGATCGCCTGCTGCGCGAGGACGGGGTGATCTACGGCGTGACCACTGGCTACGGCGATTCGTGCACGGTCAACATTCCACCGGCACTGGTGGCCGAACTGCCGCACCATCTGTTCACCTACCACGGCTGTGGCCTGGGCCGCTTCCTGGACGAACAGGAGACCCGTGCGGTCATCGCCGCGCGCCTGGCCTCGCTGGTGCGTGGCATGTCGGGCGTGAGCCATCCGCTGCTGCAGGGCCTGGCCACGCTGCTGCGCCACGACGTGCTGCCGCTGATTCCGGCCGAAGGATCGGTCGGCGCCAGTGGCGACCTCACTCCGCTGTCCTACGTGGCCGCCGTGCTCTGCGGCGAACGCGAAGTGATGTACCAGGGCGCACGCCGCCCGGCCGCCGAGGTGCTGGCCGAGATCGGCATGGCCCCGCTGCGGCTGCGGCCGAAGGAAGGCCTGGCGATCATGAACGGGACCGCGGTGATGACCGCGCTGGCCTGCCTGGCCTACGACCGCGCCGATTACCTGACCAGGCTGGCGACCCGCTTGACCGCCTTCAACGTGCTGGCCAGCGACGGCAACGCACACCATTTCGATGAAATGCTGTTCGCCGCCAAGCCACATCCGGGCCAGATGCAGATCGCCGCGCGCCTGCGCGACGACCTGCACAGCGACCGCCCGCCCCGCAACGAGCAGCGCCTGCAGGATCGCTACTCGCTGCGCTGCGCCCCGCACGTGATCGGCGTGGTCCAGGATGCGCTGCCGTTCCTGCGCCAGTTCATCGAAACCGAACTCAACAGCGCCAACGACAACCCGCTGATCGACGCCGATGGCGAGCGCATCCTGCACGGCGGCCATTTCTACGGTGGCCACATCGCCTTCGCCATGGATGCGCTGAAGAACACCATCGCCAACCTGGCCGACCTGCTCGACCGCCAGCTCGCTCTGGTGGTGGACGCGCGCTTCAACCATGGCCTGCCGGCCAACCTGTCGGCTTCCACCGGTGAGCGTGCGGCGATCAACCACGGCCTGAAGGCGCTGCAGATCAGTGTCTCGGCGTGGACCGCCGAAGCGCTCAAGCAGACCATGCCGGCCTCGGTGTTCTCGCGTTCCACCGAATGCCACAACCAGGACAAGGTCAGCATGGGCACCATCGCCGCGCGCGACTGCCTGCGCGTGATCGAGCTGACCGAACAGGTGGTGGCCGGCATGCTGATCGCCGCGCGCCAGGGCGTGGCCCTGCGCGAGCGGGTCGGCATGAACGCCACCCTGCACGGCGACCTGGCCGGCATGTACCAGGACCTGTGCGGACGCATCGCGCTGGTGGAAGAAGACCGCGCCCTGGACGGCGAGCTGCGCAGCCTGCTCGACGATATCCGTGGCCAGCGCTGGAGCCTGTATGACCGTCCCTGACCTGAGCTTCGAGGTCGCGCTGTCGCCGACCTTCCACGACTGCGATCCGATGCACGTGGTGTGGCACGGCAACTACTTCAAGTACTTCGAAGTGGCGCGCTGCGCGCTGCTGCAACGCTATGACTACGACTACCCGCAGATGCGCGATTCCGGCTACATCTGGCCGGTGGTCGACGCGCGGGTGAAGTACATCCGCCCGCTGCTGTACGGCCAGGCGCTGCGCGTGCGCGCCACCATCACCGAGTGGGAAAACCGCCTGAAGATCGCCTACGAGATCTTCGACGCCGACAGCGGCCAGGTGCTCACCCGCGCCCACACCATCCAGGTCGCGGTCGACGCGGCCACCAACGAAATGCTGTACCTGTGCCCGTCGGTGCTCTGGGAACGGCTGGGAGTACAGGTGCCATGATCCGTTTCCTGCGCACGCTGGGCGTGCTGGTGCTGCTGGCCGTGGCCAGCCCCGTGCTCGCCGCGCCGGCCGCCAGCGTGGACCTGGTCAAGCAGCGCGTGGCCAAGGTCAACGTGCTGCGCGGCGAATTCAGCCAGGACAAGCAGGTTTCCGGCTTCAAGAATCCGCTGCGCTCCCAGGGCCGCTTCGTGCTGGCCCAGGACCGTGGCGTGATCTGGACCACGCTCAAGCCGTTCCCCTCCGAAGTGGTGGTCACCCGCGACCGCATCCTCAGCCGCCAGCGCGATGGCAGCAGCCGGGTTGAACTGGATGGCCGCCAGCAGCCGGCGATGCGCTCGGTCAACGCGATCATGTTCGCGCTGATGAGCGGCGATGCGCAGGCGCTGTCCGCGCAGTTCACGGTGAAGGTCGACGCGCTGCCCGACAACGGCTGGCGCATGCACCTTACCCCGCGCTCGCCGATGCTGGCCAAGGTGTTCAGCGCGCTCGAACTGAGCGGCGACCGTTACGTGCGCGAGGTGCAGATCACCGAAGCGAACCAGGATGTCACCCGCATCCACTTCACCGCCCTGGGCGAAACCCCGGCGCAGCTCAGCGCCGACGAGGACCGCCGGTTTGAATGAGTCGTTGAATTCGGCCTGGCGCGAGAACGGCCGGCTGCAGCGCGCATGGCGCTGGCTGGCGGTGGCGTGGCTGCTGGTGCTGGTCGGGCTGGGCGTGCAGCAGTGGCAGCTGTGGTCGAAGGAATCGCGGATCGACACCGACATCCTGGCGCTGCTGCCGCAGGATGCGCACGACCGCCTGCTGTCCGATGTAACCCGGCGCATCGCCGATGCGAATGCGCGGCAGATCGTGGTGCTGCTCGGCAGCGCCGACGGCGCGGCCACCAAGGCCGCCGAACAGGCTTTCCGCCAGCGCCTGCGCGACGATCCGCAGGGCAAGGCGTTGTTGCAGGAAAGCGGCTCCATCGAAGGCTGGTTCGACCAGGCGCGCGCGTTCTACGCGCCGTACCGCGACCGCCTGCTGACCGGGCAGCAGCGCCAGCGCCTGCAGGATGAGTCCGCCGAAAGCCTGTCCGAATCCGCGCTGGCCGCGTTGTACGGCCCGATGGGCGCGCCGCGCCTGACCGAATGGCGGCAGGACCCGCTGTCGCTGTGGCCGCAGTGGTGGCAGGAGCGGGCGGCCGCCTCCGGCCTGCGCATGGGCGACGACGGCCTGCTCGACGCCGATGGCAAGCACTGGTCGGTCATCCAGTACGAAACGCTGGGTTCCGCGTTCCAGCTCGATGGTGAGCGCCATATCGACCTGCTGCTCGATGCCGCCACCGCCGCTGCGGCCAAGCATGCGCCCGGCCTGGAAGTACTGCGCGCCGGGGTGCCGCTGCACGCCGAAGCCGCTGCGGTGCAGGCCAACTGGGAAATCAACACCATCGGCTGGGGTTCGCTGGCGGCGGTGCTGCTGCTGGTGTGGCTTGCGTTCCGTTCGCTGCGCCCGATCCTGCTGGTGGCCGCCTCGCTGCTGATCGGCTGCGGCGTGGCGCTGGCGGTGACCGTGCTGGTGTTCGGCAAGGTGCACGTGCTGACCCTGGTGTTCGGCGCCTCGCTGGTCGGCGTCGCCGAGGATTACGGCATCCACTGGTTCGCCTCACGCCAGGCCGAGCCGGCTGACCGCCGCTGGAAACTGCTGCGGCACCTGCTGCCCGGCCTGTGGCTGGCCCTGGTGACCAGCGCGCTGGCCTACCTCGCGCTGGGCCTGGCGCCGTTCCCCGGCCTGCGCCAGATGGCGCTGTTCTCCGTAGTGGGCCTGGCCGGTGCGTTCCTGACCGTGATCTTCTGGTTCCCGTGGCTGGATGGCGGCGAAATCCGCAGTACCCGCTTCGCGCGCTGGCTGGGCGCCACGCTGGAGCGCTGGCCGCGCCTGCACGGGCGCCGCCCGGTCGGGTTGTTCCTGGGTGCGGTGGTGGTGCTGTCGGGCCTTGGCATGCTGCGCTTGACCGCGGACGACAACCTGCGCAGTCTGCAGTCCTCGCCGATGTCGCTGATCAACCAGCAGATCCGCATCAGCCAGATGCTGGGCATGCCCAGCCCTGCGCAGTTCTACCTGGTGCAGGGCGACACCGCCGAACAGGTGCTGGAACGCGAAGAAGCGCTGATCGAGCGCCTGCGCGTGCTCTCGGCCAACAAGCAGATCGGCGGCTACCGCGCGATCAGCGAGTGGCTGCCGTCGGTACAGCGCCAGCATGCCGATGCCGCGCTGACCGCGCGGGTCGAGCCGCAGGTACTGGCTGCCGTCAGCGACACCGTCGGCGAAACCCTGCAGCGCCCGGACTACGCGGCACACGACCTGCAGGCAGAAGCGTTCCTGGCGTCGCCCGCCGCCATGCCGTTCCGCCACTTGTGGCTGGGCGAAGTGGGCAAGGGCATGGCATCGGTGGTGATGGTCGATGACCTCTCCCGCGCCGATGCGCTGACGCTGCTGGAAGCGCAGGCCAAGGGTATCGACGGCGTGCGCTGGGTCGACCGCACCGCCGATTTTTCCGCGCTGCTCAAGCACTACCGCAAGCTGATGAGCGCGCTGCTGCTGGTGGGCATCGTGCTGGTGTTCGCGGTGCTGTACTGGCGCTACCGCGCGCAGGCATGGCGCGTGTTCGCTCCCACGCTGGCGGCCGGCGCGCTCACCCTGGGCCTGCTGGGCCTGTTCGGGCAGCCGCTGCAGCTGTTCAATGTATTGGCGTTGATGCTGCTGCTCGGCATGGGCATCGATTACGGCATCTTCCTGATCGAACACCGCGGCGATGCCAGCGCCTGGCTGGCGGTCTGCGTCGGCGCGGCCAGCACCTGGCTGTCGTTCGGCCTGTTGGGCCTGTCGGCCACGCCGGCGCTGCGCGCGTTCGGTCTCACACTGCTGTTCGGCATCGGCCTGGTCTGGTTGATCTCGCCGCTGTTCCGCCCGCCACCGCACGACGCACCGCACTGAGCGCCCGCGCCGGACTCCCCCTACTTCTTGATCAAGGATGCATCGATGACCGCAGCACTGGAAACAACTGAAATCCTGGTGATCGGCGCCGGCCCTGCCGGCTCCGTGGCCGCCGCCATGCTGCGCCAGCAGGGCCGCCAGGTGCTGATGCTGGAGCGCCAGCAGTTCCCGCGCTTCTCCATCGGCGAGAGCCTGCTGCCGCAGAGCATGGAGTACATCGAAGCGGCCGGCCTGCTGCAGGACGTGGTCGAAGCCGGCTTCCAGTACAAGAACGGCGCGGCCTTCGTGCGCGGCGAGCGCACCACCGAGTTCGACTTCCGCGACAAGTTCTCGCCGGGCTGGGGCACCACCTACCAGGTGCAGCGCGCCAATTTCGACGACGTGCTGGCGCGCGGTGCCGAGCGCATGGGAACCACCCTGCGCTTCGGCGACGAAGTGCTGTCGGTCGAGCCCGGCAGCCCGGCGCGCGTGCAGGTGCGCCGCCCGGATGGCAGCGAGTACACCATCGAAGCTGGCTTCATTCTCGATGCCAGCGGCTTCGCGCGCCTGCTGCCGCGCCTGCTCAACCTGGAATCACCGTCGAACTTCCCGGTGCGCGGCGCGATCTTCTGCCACGTGCGCGACCACATTCCGGCCGATGCCGGTTTCGACCGCAACAAGATCCTGATCACCACCCATCCCGAACACGTGGACGTGTGGTACTGGACCATCCCGTTCTCCAACGGCTGCTGTTCGCTGGGCGTGGTGGCCGAGCCGAGCTTCTTCGAGAAGTACGACGGCACCGACCTGGAGAAGCTGCAGGCCATCGTCGGCGAAGACCCGAACCTGACCCGCCTGCTGAAGAACGCCGAATGGGCGGTGCTGCCGGTGCGCACCATCACCGGCTATTCGGCCAACGTCAGCTCGCTGTGGGGCGAGGGCTACGCGCTGCTGGGCAACGCCGGCGAGTTCCTCGACCCGGTGTTCTCCTCCGGCGTGACCATCGCCTTCAAGTCCGCGCAGCTGGCCAGCGACTGCCTGGCGCGCCGGCATGCCGGTGAGCAGGTGGACTGGGAGCGCGAATTCGCCATTCCGCTGCGCGCCGGGGTGAAGACCTTCCGCCGTTTCGTCGAGGCCTGGTACGCCGGTGGCTTCCAGAAGATCATCTACCACCCCGACCCGCAGCCGGATGTGCGCCGCATGATCTCCGCGATCCTGGCCGGCTACGCGTGGGACACCAACAATCCGTACGTGGCCGATGACACCGGCCGCCGCCTGCGGGTGCTGGAGGAACTGTGCACCGGCTGATCCTGACGTTGCTGTTGAGCGTGTTGCTGGCGGCCTGCGCCAGCACCCGCATGCCCGCTCCCCTGGTGCAGCTGCCGACCCTGCAGCTGGCGCCCTCGGCGCTGGCCGAACCGCTGCAGCTGCAGCAGCGCCTGCAGTTCCGCTTCGGCAGCCACGAGCGCGAGCTGGATGCGCTGCTCGAGGCCGATGGCGAGCAGGTGCGGTTGGCGGTGCAGGCGATGGGCCAGACCGGCGTGCGCATGGTCTGGGACGGGCACACCCTGGAACAGACCCGCGCCCCGTGGCTGCCGCCGCAGGTTCGTGGCGAACGCGTGCTGGATGACCTTCAGTTCGCGCTGTGGCCGGCCGATGCCATCCGGGCGAAGCTTCCCGCGGGATGGAGCCTGGTCGAGGCCGACGGAGGCCGCCGCCTGGAGCAGGGTGGCAAGGCGTGGCTGGTACTGGAACCGCTCGACGGCGGCCGCCTGCGCCTGCGCAACCTGGCCGAAGGCTATGACCTGGTGATTGAATCGTTGGACATGGGACAGGCACGACAGTGAGCAGTACCGCGGTTTATCTGAACGAACTGGGCGTGGTCTGCGCACTGGGCAGCGGGCGCGCGCAGGTGCGCGACGCGCTGTTTGCCGACCAGCCCGGGGGCCTGCGCGGCAACGACACCCTGATCGCCGGCCGCACCCTGGCGCTGGGCGAAGTGAGCGGGCCGCTGCCGGACCTGTCGTCGTTGCCGGTGGCGCTGCGCGGACGCAACAACGCGCTGCTGGAAACCGCGCTGCTGCAGATCCGCCCGGCGGTGGAAGCGGCGATCGCGCGCTTCGGCGCCGAGCGCGTCGCAGTGATCATCGGCACCAGCACCTCGGGCATCGGCGAATCCGAAGGCGCGCTGCGCCTGCAGGCCGACGAAGGCCGTTGGCCGGACGGTTTCGACTACGCGCAGCAGGAAATGGGCACCTCGGCGCGCTTCGTGCGCGAGCGGATCGGCAGCGATGGCCCGGCCTGGACCATTTCCACCGCCTGCTCGTCCAGCGCCAAGGCGCTGATGTCCGCCGCGCGCCTGCTGCGTTCGGGAGTGGTCGACGCGGTGGTGGCCGGTGGCGCCGATTCGCTGTGCCGCTTCACCGTGGCCGGCTTCTGCGCGCTCGAATCGGTGTCGGCCGCGCGCTGCAACCCGTTCTCGCGCCACCGCAACGGCATCAACATCGGCGAGGGCGCCGCGCTGTTCCTGATGACCCGCGAGCCGGGACCAGTGCGCCTGTCCGGCTGGGGCGAATCCTCCGACGCGCACCACATGTCCGCGCCGGACCCGCAGGCGCGCGGCGCCATCGAGGCCATCCAGCAGGCGCTGGACCGCGCCGGCCTGGCCCCCGACCAGATTGATTACGTCAACCTGCACGGCACCGCCACCGGCCACAACGACGCCATGGAAAGCCTGGCCGTGGCCAGCGTGCTGGGCACGCAGGTGCCTGCCAGCTCGACCAAGCCGCTGACCGGGCACACCCTGGGCGCCTCGGGTGCGATCGAAGCGGCGCTGTGCTGGATGACCTTGGCCGACAACCCGGACCAGCGCCTGCCCACGCACTGGTGGGACGGGCAGGGCGACGAGGCGCTGCCGGCGCTGGCCCTGGTGGCGCCTGGCACGCGCGCGGCGCAGCCGCTGCAGCATGTGCTCAGCCATTCGTTCGCCTTCGGCGGCAGCAATGCCGTGCTGGCGCTGGCGCGGGGATGAGCATGCAGTTGCCGACCGATATCGAAAGCGTGCTGCCGCATCGCGACAGCCTGCGGCTGATCGACCGGGTCATCGAATGGCAGCCGGAATCCATCGTGGTGGAAGTGGACGTGCCCACGCACGGCCTGTTCTCCACCCCTGCCGGGGTGCCCGCCTGGGTGGGCGTCGAGTACATGGCACAGGCGATTGCGGCCTGGGCCGGCTGCCGCGCGCGCGCCGAAGGGCGCGAGCCGTCGATCGGGTTCCTGCTCGGCACCCGCCGCTATACCGCCCACCAACCGGCCTTCACGCCGGGCAGCTGCCTGCGGGTGGAGGCACACTGCGAGCTGATGGGCGAAAATGGACTGGGCATGTTCGCCTGCCGGATCCTGGCAGGGGATGTTGAATTGGCGGTCGCCAACGTATCGGTGTTCGAACCACGCGATGCGATGGCTTATCTGGAGAGTGGAGAGGCATGACAGGGAATCTCACCGTGCTGGTGACCGGCGCCAGCCGGGGCATCGGCCGCGCCGTGGCGCTGCGGATCGCGCGCGATGGCTTCGACGTAGTGGTGCATTGCCGCAGCAGGATCGACGAAGCGCAGCAGGTGGTCGCGGAGATCCAGGCACTGGGCCGCCAGGCCCGCGTGCTGGTGTTCGACGTGTCCGACCGCGAGGCCGCCCGCACCGCGCTGGAGGCCGATGTCGAGGCGCACGGCGCCTACTACGGCGTGGTCTGCAACGCCGGCATCGCCCGTGACGGCGCCTTCCCGGCCATGCCCGCCGAGGACTGGGACGCGGTGGTGCACACCAACCTGGACAGCTTCTACAACGTGCTGCACCCGCTGGTGATGCCGATGGTGCGGCGGCGCAAGCCCGGCCGCATCGTCACCCTGTCTTCGGTGTCGGGGCTGGTCGGCAACCGCGGGCAGACCAACTACAGCGCGGCCAAGGCCGGCATCATCGGCGCCACCAAGGCGCTGGCGCTGGAACTGGCCAGCCGCGCGATCACCGTCAACTGCGTGGCACCGGGCCTGATCGAGACCGAGATGGTCAACGAAGAAGTGCTTGAGCACGCCCTGAAACTCATTCCCGCCGGGCGCATGGGCCAGCCGGACGAAGTCGCGCACGCGGTCTCGTTCCTGCTCTCTGAATCGGCCGGCTACATCACCCGCCAGGTGATCTCGGTCAACGGAGGGATGGTCTGATGAGCCGACCCGATCGTCGCGTCGTGGTGACCGGTGCCGCCGCCATCAGCCCGCTGGGCCACGACTGGCCGAGCATCCGCGCGCGCCTGCATGCCCAGGAAAACGCGGTGCGCTACATCCCCGGCTGGGAAGTGTTCGACGGCCTCAACACGCGCCTGGCTGCACCGGCCGAAGACTACGAGCTGCCCTCGAACTACAACCGCAAGACCACCCGCAGCATGGGCAAGGTGGCGGTGATGTCGGTGCGCGCTACCGAACTGGCGCTGGAAGCGGCCGGCCTGCTCGGCCATCCGGTGCTGCGCAGCGGCCTGGCCGGGGTGGCCTACGGGTCGTCGTCGGGCAGCCATGAAGCCACTGCCGAATTCGGCCGCATGCTCCACGAGCACACCACCGAAGGCATCAGCGCCACCACCTACCTGAAGATGATGAGCCACACCTCGCCGGTGAACATCGGCGTGTTTTTCGGCTTGTCCGGTCGCGTGTACACCACCTCCAGCGCCTGCACCTCCGGCAGCCAGGGCGTGGGGTCCGGTTACGAGGCGATCCGCAGCGGCAAGCAGACGGTGATGGTCACCGGCGGCGCCGAACAGCTCGACGCCACCGCCGCGGCGGTGTTCGACACCCTGTTCGCCACCAGCGTGCGCAACGATGCGCCGAAGACCACCCCCAGCCCGTTTGATGCCCACCGCGACGGCCTGGTGCTGGGCGAGGGCGCCGGCACCCTGATCCTGGAAGAGCTGGAACACGCGCAGGCGCGCGGCGCCACCATCCTGGCCGAAGTGGTCGGCTACGGCACCAACAGCGACGGCCAGCACGTCACCCAGCCCACCGCCGACACCATGGCCCAGGCCATGCGCCTGGCGCTGGAGGACGCGGGGCTGGAACCGGGCCAGATCGGCTACGTCAACGCACATGGCACCGCCACCGAACACGGCGACATCGCCGAAACCCAGGCCACCGCCCAGGTGTTCGGCGCAGGCATGCCGATCAGCTCGCTGAAGAGCTATGTCGGCCACATGCTCGGCGCGTGCGGCGCGTTCGAGGCCTGGGTGACCATCGAAATGATGCGCGAAGGCTGGTTCGCCCCGACCCTGAACCTGCACGAGGTCGACCCGCGCTGCGGCGCGCTCGATTTCATCCGCGGCGAAGGCCGGCAGATGCAGCCCGAGTACGTGATGAGCAACAACTTCGCCTTCGGCGGCATCAACACCTCGTTGATCTTCCGCCGCTGGCAGGACTGACTTTCCCCCGAGCAACACCCCGCCTTACCAACAAGGAGATGTTTGAATGCGTCGTTTTGCCCTGATTGCCGCCACCGCCCTGCTTGCTGTTGCCAGCACCGCCAATGCCCGTGAAACCCGGGTCGAGCTGCCGCTGCATGACCTGATCAACTCCCCGGAGGCAAAAGCCGCCGGCATCGACGGCAGCGTCCGCTTCTTCCTGGCCGGCGAAAAGGTCAACGTCCAGCAGCGCCTCGGCGAAGACGTGACCAACAAGAAGACCAATGCCGCCAACAAGAGCGATGCCGAGGCCTGCAACTGGGTGGCCCTGTCGGCGCTGAAGGCGCTGCAGGACGGCGCCAAGTCGCGCGGCGCCAACGCCGTGGTCGACGTCGTCAGCTACTACAAGAAGAACGAGTTCAAGAGCACCACCAACTTCGAATGCTACGCAGGCGCCATCCTGGCCGGCGTCGCCCTGAAGGGCACCTACGCAAAGGTGAAGTGACGCTTCGCAGCACTTCACCGGTAGCAGCCGACTGTTAGTCGGCTGGCATCGCCGCCGCCGTTCCCCCGGAACGGCGGTGGCCGCCCGACCTGAACACCGCCGCGACATTGATGAACCTGAATCTGCCGCGCGCCAGCAAACCGACACCTTGGCGCCTGCCCGGCTTTCGTAGTTGCCTGCTTTACTCCACAATCGGCGTATCTATTCCCAGGGCCAAGCCCCGCGGGCAATGCAAGCCTACGTCTACAAAAGCCAACGCAAGCAGGACACTTACGTCTACCTCGCCGCCCGCGACGCCTTCGATGCCATCCCCGATGCGCTGAAGGCCACGCTGGCGCCGTTCGCATTCGTGCTGGAAGTTGCCCTGACCCCCGACCGTCGCCTCGCCCTGGCCGACGCTGATCAAGTGCGCGCCAATCTCCAGGCGCGCGGCTTCCACCTGCAGATGCCACCGCCGCTGGTCGCGCCCGTGAAGGTGCCGCGCCGCGATGACTGATATTCCGCGCACCCGCGCTGCCGCCATCGCCTTCGCCACGGGCGGCCTGCTGTCGCTGGCAGCAGTGCTGGGCGGGGTGCCGGCTGCGCTGGGTGCCGCACTGGCGCAGCCGGCGTTCGCGCTGGGCATGTCCTGGTGGCGGCGCAGCCGCGCCGTGCCGGCGCTGCCCCAGCTGGGCCGCCAGGACCTTCCGGCGCTGCTCGCGCTGTGGTCGGTGGGCCCGGCCCTGCTGGCGCTGCTGGTGGCCTGGCCGCTGGCCGCGCTGCACGACAGCGGCAGCCTGGCGGCCGTGCTTGGCCTGAGCGTGGCGGTCAGTGCCGCGCTGCTCGGCGTCTGGCGCACCTGGCCGCTGTGGAATGAAATCGAACGCAGTGACGGCAGCCTGGCGCGCCATTGGCGCACCCTGGCCGGCCGAGATCTCAGCGCCTGGCGCGGGCTGGTCGTGGCCGCGCTGGTGGTGGCGATCTGCGCGCTGGTGGTGGTTCCTGCATGGCCGGGGCTGGTGCCCGATGGCCTGCGCTGGCCGTTCGCGCTGGTGGTGCTGATCGGTTCGCCGCTGGCCCATCTGGCCCTGCAGCGCGTTGCGCCGGCCGATCCGCTGGGCAGCCGCAGCGTGCTCGACCTGGGCAGCGACCCGTTCGCCGCCGCCGCCCAGCACGACGACCCGGGCCAGCCGCTGGAGCCGCTGGCCCAGCACGAACGCCTGCCGGCGCTGTACGAAGCCGCGCGCAGCGGCCGGGTCGACCGCGCCCTGCAGCTGCTGGCGGCAGGTGCCGACCCGCAGGGTCTGCCCGATCCCACCTGGCGCGACCAGCGCAGCCTGGTGGTGCTGGCCGCCGTGCTGCCCGACCTGCGCCTGCTGCGCGAGCTGATCGCCCGTGGCGTAGGCGTCAACACCCCGCACAAGGGCATGACCCCGCTGCTGGCCGCCACCCGCGACAGCTGGCACGGCCGCCCCGAAGCGGTGATGACCCTGCTGGCCAACGGCGCCGATTCGCGCGCGGTAGACAGCGACGGCAACACCCCGCTGCACCACGCCGCGCGCAGTTCCGACCCCGGCGTGGCCGCATTGCTGCGCGATGCCGCGGCCGAAGTGGATGCACTGAACAATGACGGCTGGTCGCCACTGGCAGTGGCCTGCCAGGTCGGCAACTGGCGGCTGGCGCGGTTCCTGCTGGAGCGCGGTGCGCGCACCGAGCCGGCCGAGGGCACCCCCGTGCTGCTGGCCGCGGCCGGCACCGAAGAAGACGATCCGGCCGGCGTGCAGCTGCTGCTCAAGCACAAGGCGCGCGCCGACGCGCGCGACCGCCAACGCCGCAGCGCCCTGCATGAAGCGGCATTGGCCGGCCACGTGGACATCATCGATGTGCTGCTGGCGGCCGGCGCCAACCTTGAATCGCGCGATGCGCTGTCTCGTACGCCGTGGCTGGAAGCCGCGCGCGGTGGCCGGGCCGGCGTGGTCGAACACCTGCTGCCGCACAAGCCCGACCTGCATGCGGTCGACGTGGAAGGCCGCAACGCGGTGCTGCTGGCCTGCATGGCCGACAACGTCTCGCCGTTGCTGGTCCGCCGCCTGTTGGACCTGGGCATTGCCGCCGACGTGTCCGATCCGCAGGGACGCCGCGCCGTGGATATCGCGGCCGCCGCCGGGCGCTGGGCGATCGTCTCGCTGCTGGACCGCAGCTACCCGCTGCCCACCGCAGTGAGCGATGGCTTGGCCAGCGCGGGCGAGGATGACAGCGGGCAGGGCAGCCCGGCACTGCCGGACCGCCCGCCGCTGGACCTGCTGCGCGAAGCGCTGGGATTCGGCAACGTGGATGGCATGGCCTCGCTGGCCCGCCTGTGCAGCCCGGACGAACTGGGCGGCCTGCTCCACGACGGCGAACTGGCGCTGGACCCGCACGCGGTGGAGTGGCTGCTGGCGCATGGTGCCGCGCCGGAGGTCCTGGATGCCTGCGGCGATACCCCGATGTTCGCGCTGCTGGCGCGTGGCATCGATGCGGTGCCCGCGCTGCAGGTGCTGCTGCGCCGGGGCGTATCGCCGACCGGTGCCGGCGGCCTGGCGCGCCTGCTCAGCGCCTGTGCCCAGCACGACCAGGCCGCGCGCGGGCTGGAACAGCTTGCATTGGAACTGCTCGAACGCGGTGCCGATCCGTTTGCGGCCTCGCCGGCCGGCGATCCGCCGCTGTCCCTCGCCGTTCGCCTGGGCTGGCTGCGTCTGCAGCAGGCCCTGCTCACCCTCGGCGTGGACCGTGAAGCGCGCGACAGCCACGGCATGACCGCGCTGCACCTGGCCACCGCGCTGGCCCGCGAAGGCTCGTTGAAGCTGCTGGTGCAGCAGGGCGCCTCGCCCGAAGCCCGCGCTGCCGATGGCCAGACCCCGCTGGGCGTGGCGCTGTCGATCGGCCGCCGCGACCTGGCCGATTGGCTGGATTGGCGCGTGTGGCAGCTGCCGCGCCGCGCGCTGCGTGCCGCCGATCTCCCCGCCGCCGCGATGGCCGGCGATGCCGACGCCGTGCGCCGGTTGAACGACTTGGGCTTCGCCGTGGACGTGGTGGATGCGCAGGGCTGCACCGCGCTGCTGCGTGCCGCCGGTGGCGGCCACCTGGCCGTGGTCGACCTGCTGCTGGCGCGTGGCGCCAACCCGCAGCACGCTGCAGCCAGTGGTGCCACGCCGTTGTCGGCGGCGGTGAGCATGCGCCAGATCGACATCGTGTCGGCGCTGCTGGATGCCGGTGCGGAACTGGAATACAAGCTGCCCGGTGGCGTGACCGTGCTGATGCTGGCATCGGCGCTGGGCCTGCCGGACATCGCCGCGCGCCTGCTGACCGCCGGTGCCAACGTGCATGCGGGCGATGCGCAGCAACTGGGGCCGCTGCATTGTGCGGCCCTGTACGGCTTTGGTGCGCGGGATCGTTCGCGCCTGCTGGCGCTGCTGGACACCCTGTTGCTGGCCGGTGCCGAGCCGGACCAGGCTGCAGCCGGTTCGGTGACCCCGCTGCTGTTGCTGCTGGGCGCGCGCGCCGAGCCGGGTACCGCGTGCGATGAGCAGATCGTGCTGGCCGCCGTGGAGCGGCTGCTCGATGAAGACGTGTCATTGGATGCGCGCGATCCGCGTGGGTTCGGTCCGCTGCACCTGGCGGCATTGCACGGCCTGCCGCTGCTGGTGCAACGCCTGCTGCGCGCAGGCGCGGATCCGGACGTACGCGACGCGTTGAACCGCAGCCCGCGCGAGATCGCGGTGATGCGCGGTTTCATCGACGTGGCCGGTGAGTTCGAACCGCGCGTGCCGGGCGTTTCGTCGATGGCCCGGTTCCTGCGCGATAACGGGTAACGGCGGCGGGGATGAACCCCTGACACGCGGCTTCGGACAGTTATCAACCGCGATCGGTGCGTCGCAGACGTTGGGTGCGTGTCTTCGGATCTTCGGGCTGCGCTGCGCGCGTCGCCGACTAACAGTCGGCGCTACGAATTGCTGGCGAACGATGGGGGAGTTGGATACGTTCGATCGGTTCCGTTCAATTTTCGCGTTGGTTGTCTGGCTTTTCGTCGCGTTCCGCATCGGCTTCGAACAGGCGCATCAAATCTGCCCTCGCATCGCGTGAGGTCTGCATGACCGCGGCATCGTCGTCGTAGACCAGGTACTGGTCGCGCAGCAGTTTTTCATCGTGCTCGCGGAAGCGCTGCACATGGTTGCGCGCCGTCTCCGTGGGAAGGCCCAACGCGGTCAGCACCCGCTCGCTCATGTCCAGGCTGCTGCCGAACACCTCGCGGAACGGTTCGGCCGACATGTCCATCAACCGCCATGCATGCTGGCGATTGCGCGCCCGGGCCAGCACCACCGCGTCCGGGTACAGGCGCCGGATCAGCCGCGTGGCGCGCATGTTCGCTTCCGGGTCGTCCAGCGTGATCACGTAGACCCGCACATGCTCGCCGCCGGCCGCGCGCAGGATCTCCGGCCGGGTCGGGTCGCCGTAGTACAGCTTGTTGCCGAAGCGGCGCAGGTCCGACACCGTATCCGGGTTCGCTTCCAGCGCCACGAACGGGATTTTCTGTGCGGTCAGCAGGCGTGCCACCACCTGGCCGAAGCGGCCCATGCCAGCGATCATCACGCTGGGTTCGGTGCCGCCGTTGTCGATGGTGTCGGCCGCGGGCCTGTCGCGCGCCACCTCGTGTTCGCGCCCCAGCAGGCGCAGCAACGCGATCAACAGCAGCGGCGTGAGCGCCATCGACAGGCCTACGATCGCCACCAGCCGGTCGTGGTTGGCATTGCCCAGCAGGTTCGCGCGCTGCGCTTCGTTGAACACCACGAACGCGAATTCACCGCCCAGCCACAGCACGCTGCCGAGCAGCAGCGCGTGCCGCGTGCTCAGCCTGGCCAGCTTGCCGATGCCGAACAGCAGGCTGAACTTCACCACCAGCAGCACCGCCACCCCGATCGCGATCGCCCACGGCTCGGCCACCACCCGGTCCAGGTCGATGCCCATGCCCACGGCGATGAAGAACAGGCCCAGCAGCAGCCCCTTGAACGGCTCGATCTGCGATTCCAGTTCATGCCGGAATTCCGAATCCGAGAGCAGCACGCCGGCCAGGAACGCGCCCAGGCTGGGGCTCAGGCCCACCGTCTGCATGAACCACGCCGTGCCCAGCACCACCAGCAGCGCCATCGCGGTGAACACCTCCGGGCTGCGCGTACGCGCCACGGTGTTGAACAGCCAGCGCAGCACCGGTCGCCCGCACAGGATCACCACCGCCAGCGCGCCCAGCGCCACCGCCACGTCGTTCCATTGCAGGGTTTCATTGCGCGCCCCGCCCAGCAGCGGAATCGCCGCCAGCAGCGGAATCGCGATCAGGTCCTGGAACAGCAGGATGGCAAAGCCCAGCCGGCCGTAATCCGTGTTGAGCCCCTTGTGTTCGGATAGCAGCTGCAGGCCCACGGCAGTGGACGACAGCGCCAGCGCGATGCCCACGATCAGCGCTCCCTTCCAGTGGAAGTGGTCCAGCATCAGCAGGCCGCCCAGCACCAGCGCGCTCAGCGCCACCTGCGCGGTGCCGGCGCCGAACACCGAGCGCCGCATCACCTTCAGCCGCGTGGGCGACAGCTCCAGCCCGATCACGAACAGCAGCATCACCACGCCGATCTCGGCCGCGCCGAGGATCCGGTCGGCATCCTGCACGAAGCCCAGCCCGTCGGGTCCGAGCACCACGCCCGCTGCCAGGTAGCCCAGCACGGCACCCAGCCCGAGCTTCTTGAATACCGGCACCGCGATCACCGCGGCCAGCAGCAGCACCAGGGCCAGGACCAGCGCACCGCTATGCATGGGGAAACCTGCGCATCGCATCATCGGCCTGTCGCCGGCGGCCTATTATGCGGCCCCGCGCGTCAATGACCTTCAACCGGGCCCGAACGAGGGCCCGTCAGGGGTTGACCCGGTCTGCGTGCGGGTCCAGACTGCCGCCCGCTGACCGCGCCAGCACGGTGCGCCCAGCGAAACCCTTCCGGAGTCCACACCCATGTCCAGCGACAGTAGAAGTCGACCTTGCTCGACGCCAGCGATGGCCACCGCCTGACACGGGACGGTTCGCCAGCGTTGGCGTCGCGCGATCGCGATCCACAAGGCGAACCCCATGAACCAGAAAGACCTCCTGCGCCCGGTGGCGGATGCCGCCGCCCTGAGCGCACCCCTGCAGGACTTCAACACCGCCGACGCGGTGGAATACCTCAACACCCTGGCCCTGCCGCGCGCCGCCGACACCCTGGCCGCGTTGCCGTTGCCGCGCGCGGTGAAAATGCTCGAGCAGCCCGAGCTCACCCGCAGCGGTGACCTCGTGGCCGCGCTGCCGGTGGCCAAGGCCGCCGCGCTGCTGGGCCTGATGGCCGACGACCGTGCCACCGACATCGTCCATGAGCTGGACGAGGACGAACGCGCGCGCCTGATCCCATTGCTCAGCGCCGATTCGCGCCAGGCCATCCAGCAGCTGCTCAGCTACCCGGCGCACACCGCCGGCGCGCTGATGACCACCGAATTCGTCAGCGTGCCCGCCGACTGGACCGTGGGCCGCACCCTGCAGCACATCCGCGAAGTCGAGCGCACCCGCGAGACCGTGTACGCCATCTACGTGCTGGACCCGGTCACCCAGGCCCTGCAGCAGGTGGTCACCATGCGCCGGCTGATCACCGGCCTGCCGGACGAGCCGATCCTGGAGGTGGCCCAGGTCAATCCGCCGGTGACCGTCGATGCCATGCTCGACCAGGAAGAAGTGGCCCAGCTGATCCGCCGCCACGACCTGCTCGCCATCCCGGTGGTCGATGCGCGCCAGCAGGTGCTGGGCATCGTCACCGTGGATGACATCCTGGATGCGCTGATTGAAGAATCCACCGAGGACGCGCACAAGTTCGGCGGCATGGAAGCGCTGGAAAAGCCGTACATGCAGATTGGCTTCTTCGAGATGCTGCGCAAGCGCGCCGGCTGGTTGAGCGTGCTGTTCCTCGGCGAAATGCTTACCGCCAGCGCCATGCAGCATTACGAGGACGAGCTGGCCCGCGCCGTGGTGCTCACGCTGTTCATTCCGCTGATCATGAGCTCCGGCGGCAATTCCGGTTCGCAGGCCACCTCGCTGCTGATCCGCAGCCTGGCCCTGCGCGAACTGCGCCTACGCGACTGGTGGAAGGTGGCGCTGCGCGAAGTGCCTACCGGCATCACCCTGGGCGCCATCCTCGGCGTGCTGGCGATCATCCGCATCGTGTCCTGGCAGCTGCTCGGCCTGCACGACTACGGCGAGCACTGGCAGCTGCTGGCGCTCACCATCGGTGCGGCGCTGGTCGGCATCGTAACGTTCGGTTCGCTGTCCGGTTCGATGCTGCCGTTCATCCTCAAGCGCCTGGGCTTCGACCCGGCCAGTGCCTCGGCACCGTTCGTGGCCACCCTGGTCGACGTCACCGGCCTGGTGATCTACTTCAGCATCGCCGCGATGATCCTGCGCGGCACGTTGCTGTAACCGCACCATGTCGCCACGCCGCGTGCGGCGTGGCGATGCGGCGGCAGCCGATCCTTGCGCCAGATCATCCCAACGCGACCGCCAGCCGTGTACCGTGTCACCACGTGTCCCGGTGACTGTTCGACCCCATGAGCACCTACCACCTGCAATCCGTATTCCGCCCGCAGTCGGTGGCCGTCGTCGGCGGCAGCCCGCGCGAGCGTTCCGCCGGCCGCGCGGTCATGCGCAACCTGCGCGCCACCGGCTTTCCCGGCAAGGTCGCCTGGATCAATCCGCGCTACGGCGAAATCGACGGCATCAGCACGGTCAAACGGCTGAAGGACCTCGACTGGGTGCCCGAACTCGTCGTCATCACCGCCCCGGCCAGCATCGTGCCGCAGGTGGTGGCCACCGCCGCCGAACGCGGCGTGGCCGCGGCCATCATCCTCACCGCCAACCTCGGCCACGGCCCGGGTTCGCTCAGCGAGCAGGTTGAAGCGGCGGCACGGCCCAAGGGCCTGCGCATCCTCGGCCCGCATTGCCTGGGCGTGATCGCCCCGCATGCACGGCTCAACGCCAGCATCGCCGCGCACTTCCCGCAGGCGGGCGACCTCGCGCTGATCTCCGAATCCAGCGCCATTGCCGCTGCCCTGGTGGAATGGGGCGTGGCGCGCTCGGTCGGTTTTTCCGCCGTGGTCTCGCTGGGCGACGCGCTCGATGTCGACTTCGGCGACCTGCTCGACTATTTCGCCACCGATTACCGCACCCGCGCCATCCTGCTCTACGTCGAACACATCCGCGACGCGCGCAAGTTCATGTCCGCCGCGCGCGCCGCCGCGCGTGCCAAGCCGGTGGTGGTGGTCAAATCCGGCCGTCATATCCGAATCGATCCCGATGGCGACACCCACGTGCAGGCGCTGGCCAGCTCCGACGCGGTGTACGGCGCCGCGTTCAACCGCGCCGGCCTGCTGCGGGTGAGCGCGCTGGATGAGCTGTTCACCGCCGCCGAAACGCTCGGCCGCCTCGGCACCTTCCCGGGCCGCCGGCTGGCCATCCTCAGCAACGGCGGCGGGGTAGGGCGGCTGGCCGTGGACCAGCTGCTGGCCCTGCGCGGCAGCCTGGCCGAACTCTCGCCCGGCACCATCGCCGAGCTGGACGCCGTGTTGCCCGAAGGCTGGTCGCGCAGCAATCCGGTCGACATCGTGGTCGACGCAGACGGTGACCGCTACGCCGCCGCCATCGACGCGCTGATGTCCGACAGCGGCAACGATGCCGTGCTGGTGGTCAACGTGCCCACCGCGTTCACCTCATCGGCAGACGCCGCGCAGGCACTCACCCGCACCCTCGGCCTGCGCCCGCGCCACCATCGCGACAAGCCGGTGTTCGCGGTGTGGCTGGGCAACGACGACCGTGCCACCGCCACCCTCAACGCCGCCCGCGTGCCGACCTACCCGACCGAGGCCGAAGCCGTGCGCGGCTTCCAGCACCTGGTGCGCTACCGCGATGCGCAGGCGGCGCTGATGGAGACCCCGCCCAGCCTGCCGCAGGATTTCGTGGTGGATACCGCCGCCGCGCGCGCCATCGTCGAGGCCGCGCTCGCCGCCGGCCAGCAGTGGCTGGACCCCATCGCCACCCACCAGCTGCTCTCGGCCTATGGCATTCCCTCCGCGCCGGTGATGCAGGCGCGCGACCCGCACGAAGCCATGGACCTGGCCCAGCCGCTGCTGGAGCAGGGCGCCACCGTGGCAGTTAAGGTGTTCTCGGCCGACATCCCGCACAAATCCGATGTCGATGGCGTGCGCCTCAACCTGGGCACCCTGCAGTCCGTGCAGGCCGCCGCCAGCTCCATCCTCGCCCGCGCCCACGAGATGCGTCCCAACGCACGCATCGATGGCGTGCTGGTGCAGCCCACCATCGTGCGGCCCAAGGCACGCGAATTGATTGCCGGCATCGCCGACGACCCGACCTTCGGCCCGGTGGTGGTGTTCGGCCGTGGCGGCACCGCCGTGGAAGTGATCGACGACAAGGCGTTGGCCCTGCCGCCGCTGGACCTGCGCCTGGCCCATGAGCTGATCGGCCGCACCCGCGTGTCGCGCATCCTCAAGGCCTACCGCGATGTCCCGGCGGCAGACGAACGCGCCGTCGCGTTGATCCTGGTCAAGCTGGCGCAGCTGGCCGCCGACATTCCCGAAGTGCGCACGCTGGACATCAACCCGCTGCTGGCCGACCGCGACGGCGTCATCGCACTGGACGCGCGCGTGGCCATCGCGCCCTCGCGCAAGCTGCACAAGGGCCGAGGCCATCCGCGCTTCGCGGTGTTCCCGTACCCGAAGGAGTGGGAGCGCACCATCACCTTGTCCGACGGCGCGCCCGCGTTCGTACGCCCGGTGCGGCCGGAAGACGACGCGCTGTTCCGTGCCTTCTTCGCCCGCGTCACGGACGACGACCTGCGCCTGCGCTTCTTCCAGTCGGTGAAGCATTTCAGCCACGAATTCATCGCGCGCCTGACCCAGCTCGACTACGCCCGTTCCATCGCGCTGGTGGCGATCGACCCGCGCAGTGGCGACATGCTCGGCGCGGTGCGCCTGCATGCGGACGCCGATTACGATCGCGGCGAGTACGGCATCCTGATCCGCTCCGACCTCAAGGGCCATGGCATCGGCTGGCGCCTGATGACCATCATGATCGAGTACGCCCAGTGGCTGGGCCTGAACATCGTCGAAGGCCAGGTGCTGCGCGAGAACAGCACCATGCTGGCGATGTGCCAGAGCCTGGGCTTCAAGACGAAGCTCGATCCCGACGACTCCACCGTCATGGTGGTGACCCTGCCGGTGAAGGACGCCAACGTCGCGTTACCGCCCGAAGGTGTCACCCACTGAGTGAACACCGGCGCCTGTCACTCTGCCGGCCGGTCAGTTGCCTGCATCAGGAACAATGCCGAGTGCTCGCGGGGTATGGGTCCCAAGCGGTCATCCGGGAAGGCAGCGTTGGTCAGCATCGTCTGATAGGCCAGCGAGCCAAACGTGAATTTCGCATCATCCGGCGCCGGCAACGCAGCCATCAACGCCCGGCCGCGCTCCAGCACGTCTGGGTGCTGCTTGATGAAGGCTTCCAGCGTGATGCTGCCGACCGTGCAGCGGTTGGTGATGTAGCGCAGCTGGTCCCCCAGGGCTGCCAGCCGCTTTTCGCCTGAATCCAGCTTCGCGTCCTGTACCGCCGGTTTCAGCGCAGGAGTGACCACCTCGTAATAGGCCAGCTCACGCTGCATGATGGTTTCCAACGGCAGCGTGCCGGCATCTGTCGGTGCTGAGGGTAGACTCGGCGTACTGGTGGACGCCGGGGTTGGCGTGGCGGCGGTGATACCGGGAATGGAATCCATGCAGGGCTCACTGGAAAGGGAAGTGCCTGAGCCTAGCCAGCCCGGGGTACCGGACTGGTACTGAGTCACGCTACTGCGCCAAGTGACTGTTTCATGTGGCGCTCTCACCTCCCGCCGCGCAACACACCGGGCCACACACGACACTCCATGGCCACCCGGATCGCGGACAATAGCGGCATGACCGATCGTGTACCGCTGTTGCTGCTGCCCGGCCTGCTCAACGACGCCGAACTCTGGCGCGCGCAGATTGCTGCGCTGTCTGATATCGCCGACTGCACCGTAGGCGACCAGACCCGAGGCGACACCATGCAGGCGGTGGTGGAGGACGTACTGGCCCAGGCCCCGGAACGCTTCGCCCTGGCCGGCTTCTCGCTCGGTGGCTTCGTCGCCCAGCAGATCCTGCGCGTGGCCCCGGAGCGGGTACTGCGGCTGGCGCTGATCGACACCTCCATCCATGCCGACTCGCCCGAGCGCGCCGCCCAGCGCCAGTCGCAGCGTTCCAGCGTGCGCCTGCCCGGCACCTTCCATGGCTTCGGCGACAAGCTGATGCGCAGCTACATCGATGCCTCGCGGCTGGACGACTACGTGCTGGTCCAACGCGTGCGTGACATGACCGCACGCCTGGGTGCCGAAGTGTTCCTGCGCCAGAGCGCGCTCGATCGCGTTGACGGCCACGACGTGCTTGCCGGCTACCGCGACCCGCTGTTGATCATCTGCGGCGCCAACGACCGCATCACCCCGCTGGCGATCAGCGAGGAGATGCATGCCCTGGTACCCGGCTCAACCCTGGTCGTGCTGCCCGATTGCGGCCACCTCGCGCCAATGGAAAAGCCCGAGGAAGTAAGCGCTGCCATGCGTGAGTGGTTGCTCGCCTGCTGGTAGGGTCGCATCCCAATCGACCGCCGATAACGGTGCCGCGTTCTGTAGTGGCATGACCTCCGCCGAAGAAGCGCTCTTCGGCAGAGGTCATGCGTTCGCCGCGCCGATCCTCGTGGTCGGCGGTTGATCGGGATCCAACCCTACCAACCCAGGCGTCCGGCGACCCCTGAGCGAAAGGTCAATCCCACGCCGGCGCGATACCTTCCGGGTTCGCCAGCCGCTGTCCACGATCCAGCGTGGCAATCTGCGCCATGTCCTCGTCGCTCAACCGCAGGTCCGCAGCGAGCAGGTTGCTGGCCAGGTTCTCGCGCTTGGTCGACGACGGAATCACCGCAAAGCCCTGCTGCAGCGCCCAAGCCAGTGCGACCTGCGCCGGGGTGGCGTCGTGGCGTTCGGCAATGGCCTGGATCACCGGATCCTTCAGCACCTCGCCATAGGCCAGGCTCATGTAGGCCGTCACATGGATGCCCTGCTCACGCAGGAACGCAATCAACGCCCGATTCTGCAGGTACGGATGCACCTCGATCTGGTTGGTCGCGATCGCATCGGCACCGAGGATCGCAATCGCCTGGCGGGTGAGGTCAATCGTGAAATTGGAAATGCCGATCTGCCGGGTCAGGCCTTCGGCCTTGGCCTGCGCCAGCGCGCCCAGGTACTCGGCCATCGGCGCCGCGTCGTTCGGCGACGGCCAATGAATCAGGGTCAGGTCGACATGATCGGTACGCAGCTTGCGCAGGCTTTCGCGCAGGCTCTCCAGCAGGGCATCGTGCTGGAAGCTGGCGATCCAGATCTTGGTGGTCAGGAACAGGTCCTCACGCGCCACGCCAGACTCGGCGATGGCCTGCCCGACCTCGGCTTCGTTGCCGTAGATCTGCGCCGTATCGATGGCGCGGTAGCCCACGTCCAGTGCGTTGCGGACCGAATCGATGACGGTCTGGTCCTTCAGGCGGAACGTGCCAAGGCCGAATGCGGGAATGCTCATGGAAAACTCCTTCAGTGGGGGAGTGCAGGCTACGCCGTGCACCGTTAAACGAATCAAATGAGAAGGCTCAATGGGAGGCGACAACCACGCCCTCGGCGCGATCCTCGATCCCGTCACGCCGGTCCAGCCGCCCGCTCAGCACGGTCAGCCCCAGCGCACCCAACACCACCAGCGCGCCCAGCCACGGCGTATGCATCAGGCCCAGGTGATCCACCACCAGCCCGCCCAGCGAAGCACCCATTGCGATGCCCACGTTGAACGCGGCGATGTTCAGGCCAGAGGCGACATCAGCGGCCTGCGGCGCAAAGCGCTGCGCCTGCTTCACCACGTACACCTGCAGCCCCGGCACGTTGCCGAACGCCACCGCGCCCAGTGCCAGCACCGTCAGCAGCACCAGCCAAGTGTTGTGTGCGGTGAAGGTCAGGGCGAACAGCACCAGCGCCAGCAGCCCGAAGATCAGCTTCAGCGCCGGAATCGGCCCACGGCGGTCGGCCAGGCGGCCACCCCACAGGTTGCCGATCGCCACCGACACGCCGTACACCAGCAGCACGCCGCTCACCGCGTTCGGCGAGAAACCGGTGACGTCCTGCAGGATCGACGCAAGATAGGTAAAGGACAGGAACGTACCGCCATAGCCCAGCGCGGTGATCGCATACACCAGCAGCAGGCGCGGCTGCGCCAGTACCGAAAGCTGCTGGCCGAACGTCGCTGGCTCGCTGCGCTGCAGGTTGCGCGGCACGAACAGCAGGCTGCCGATCAGCGCGACCACGCCCAGCGCCGCCACTGCCAGGAAGGTCGCCCGCCAGCCCAGGTGCTGGCCGATGAACGTGCCCAGCGGCACCCCGGTGACCAGTGCCACGGTCAGTCCGGTGAACATGATCGCAATCGCGCTGGCCGCCTTTTCCTTCGGCACCACCGACGTGGCGATGATCGAGCCGATCGAGAAGAACACCCCATGGGCCAACCCGGTGAGCACGCGCGCCACGATCAGCGAGCCATAACTGGGCGCCATCCAGGCAATCACGTTGCCCAGGGTGAACAGCACCATCAGGGCCACCAGCAGGGTCTTGCGCGGCACCCGGCCGGTCAGTGCGGTCAACACCGGCGCGCCGACCGCCACACCCAGCGCGTACAGCGAGACCAGCAGGCCTGCGGAGGGCAGGGACACGCCGAGGTCGGCGGCAATGGTCGGGATCAGCCCGACGATGACGAATTCTGTGGTGCCGATGGCGTACGCACCCAGCGTAAGCGCCAACAGGGCCAAGGGGATGCCACGGGACATGAGCGTTACCGGTGGAAGAAGAAGGTGCGCAGTCTGCGCGCCGCACTCTTGCGGAAAAACCGGTCTTCACGCCAATGACTCTTGCTTCATGGTCAATAATGGGGCCATGAAGACCACCCTGGACGAAATGCAGGCGTTCATCGCCGTCATCGACAGCGGCTCGATCACCGCCGCCGCCGAGGAACTGGGCCAGACCACCTCCGGGGTCAGCCGCGCGCTGGGCCGGCTGGAGGAAAAGCTGGGCACCACCCTGCTGACCCGCACCACCCGGCGCCTTCAGCTCACCGAAGAAGGCGATGCCTTCCTCGCCCAGGCACGCGCCATCGTGGCCTCGGTGGAAGCGGCCGAAGAGCACATGACGGCGCGGCGGCAGCGCCCGGCCGGGCGCCTGCGCGTGGATGCGGCCACCCCCTTCGTGCTGCACGTCATCGCGCCGATGGTCGCCGGGTACCGGGCGCTGTACCCGGACGTGCAGCTGGAGCTCAACAGCAGCGAGCGCTACATCGATCTGCTGGAACGCCGCACCGACGTCGCCATCCGCATTGGCCCGCTGGCCGATTCCACTCTGCACGCGCGCCCGCTCGCGCACAGCCGCCTTCGCGTATTGGCCAGCCCGGCCTACCTCGCCCAGTACGGCACGCCGAAGACGGTTGAAGAACTGGACGGCCACGCGCTGCTCGGCTTCAACGAACCGGATTCGCTCAACCACTGGCCGCTTCCCGGGCGCACCGACGCGCTCCTGCACGTCCGCCCGGCAGTGGCGGTCTCCAGCGGCGAAACCCTGCGCCGCTTGGCCCTCGAAGGCGCGGGCGTGGTCTGCCTGTCCGACTTCATGACCCACCGCGACCGCGATGCGGGCACGCTGGTGCAGGTGCTGCCGGCGCTCACCGTGGAAGTGCGCCAGCCCATCCACGCCGTGTACTACCGCAACACTGCCGTATCGGCGCGGATCAGCAGCTTCCTGGACTATCTCGCCGAATCCATGACCGGGCGGGCGTTCCTCCGCTGAAAGCGGTGCATGGGCCGGCCAACGGCCGGGGCTACCCGCCGCTGTCAAATTATGTAACTATTGTTGTTACATGAAATCCAGCAATCAATTCTCCGACGCGCTCCACATCATGGCCCACCTGGTCGGCCAGGACGGACCGCGCACCTCCGAACAGCTCGCTGCCTGCCTGCCGACCCACCCGGTGGTGATCCGCCGCCTGCTCGCCGCGCTGCAGAAGGGCGGGCTGGTCCGCACCGCCCGCGGCCATGGTGGCGGCAGCCAGCTGGCGCGCGACCCGGCCACCATCACCCTGCACGACGTCTATCTCGCCATCGGCTCGCCGGCGCTGCTGCATACCGGCGCGCGCGAAACCGGGCGCGGCTGCCCGGTGCAGCAGGTGGTGAATGCCGCGCTGGATGAGAGCTACCAACAGGCGCAGGCGCTGCTCGAACAGCGCCTGCATGCCACCACGCTGGCGACCCTGGGCGACGCCTTTGCCCAGCACCTGGCCCAGCACAGCAAGGGAGTTCCGCATGACCTTTGATGCCGTGATCGTCGGCGGCAGTTTCGCCGGGCTCTCCGCCGCCATGATGCTGGCGCGTGCGCGCCGCAGCGTGCTGGTGATCGACAGCGGGCTGCCGCGCAACCGCTTCTCCAGCCACTCGCATGGCGTGCTGGGTCTGGATGGCATCTCCGGCGGCGACCTGCTGCGCCAGGCCAAGGCACAGCTGCTGGATTACCCCAGCGTGCGCTGGGCCAACGACACCGCCACCGACGCGCAGCCGACCGTGGATGGTTTCGCGGTAAGCACGGCGGCCGGGGATACATGGGCGGCGCGCAAGCTGCTGCTGGCCACCGGCATCCGCGATGTGTTGCCCGGGCTGCCCGGCCTCGCCGAACGCTGGGGCCACAGCGTGCTGCACTGCCCGTACTGCCATGGCTATGAAGTGGGCGGTGGCGCGATCGGGCTGCTGGGGGGACATCCGATGTCGCCGATCATGGCCGCGCTGATCGCCGACTGGGGCCAGGTCACCTTTTTCACGCAGGGCATGGCACTGGACGACGAGCAGCGGGGCACGCTGCAGCGGCGCGGGGTGCAGATCGAAACGGAAACGGTGGTGGCACTGGAAGGCGACCCGCCGCAGTTGAGTGGGGCCTTGCTGGCCGATGGACGCCACATCGACCTGCGCGCGCTGTTCGTCAGTGCGCGCCAGGAAATGGGTTCGGCGCTGGTGGAGCAGCTCGGCTGTGAACTGGAAGAGAGCCCGGTCGGTGTGCTGGTTCGGGTGGATGCGCAGAAGCAGACCACGGTGCCCGGTGTCTACGCGGCGGGTGATGCAACGTTGATGGGCAACATCACGCTGGCCAGTGCGGAGGGCGTGCGCGCCGGGGTCAGCATGCATCACGCGCTGGTGGCCGAGGATGGGGCAGTGGTGGGGTGATACGGAAACGGCCACCCTGGGGTGGCCGTTGCTGGTACGGTCTATTCCGGAGGCGTGGTCAGGCGGCGCTGGCACTTTCCAGCTGTGCGATGTCTTCGGCGGTCAGGTCTACCTGGGCAGCGGCGAGGACGTCGTGCAGCTGTTCCACGCGGGTCGCGCTGACGATCGGCGCGGTGATGCCCGGGCGGGCGATCAACCAGGCAATGGCGACCTGGGCGGGGGTCGCGTTGTAGGTGCCGGCCACGTCATCCAGCGCCTGCAGGATGCGCAGGCCACGCGGATTGACGTACTTGGCCACCACGCTGCTGCCGCGCGAACTGCTCTTGGCCGCATCATCGGCACTGCGGTACTTGCCGCTGAGGAAGCCGCTGGCCAGCGAGTAGTAGCTGATCACGCCCAGCCCGTGCTCGCGCGCCACCGCTTCCAGCCCGCTTTCGTAACCGGCACGGTCATACAGGTTGTACTCCGGCTGCAGCGTCTCGTAGCGGGGCAGCTTGTAGTCCGCCGATACCTTCAGCGCGGCCTGCAACCGCTCGGCGCTGTAGTTGGAGGCGCCAATCGCACGTACCTTGCCCTGTTCGATCAACCGGCCAAACGCGGCCAGCGTGGTTTCCAGCGGCGTGGACTCGTCATCCTCGTGCGCCTGGTAGAGATCGATCACATCGGTCTGCAGGCGGCGCAGCGAATCTTCCACGGCCGCGCTGATGTTGTCGGCGGACAGCCCCGGGTGTTCGGCCCACTTGGCCACCTTTGTGGCCAGCACCACCTTGTCGCGCTTGCCGCTGCGCTGGAACCAGCGGCCCAGGATCGTTTCCGATTCACCGCCCTTGTTCCCGGGCACCCAGGCCGAATACACATCGGCGGTATCGACCAGGCTGTAGCCGGCATCGACGAACGCATCGAGCAGGGCGAACGAGGTCTTCTCGTCCGCGCCCCAGCCGAAGACGTTGCCGCCGAACGCGATGGGAAGCACTTTCAGGCCGGAACGGCCGAGTTCGCGCGGTTCAGTCATGGGCAATCCTCCAGTCAAATCCAATGTCACAGCATAAGTGCCTGTCCATGACACCGCTGCGGCGCGGGCCACAAAACAGTGTTCCGCTTCGCTGCACTGCACTAACGTTTTGTGAACACCTTTGACATCGCGACTGCTAGGCTCGCCGCATCCCGCCACCGTAGGTGATCCGATGAAAGCCCGTTCGCTCAGCTGTGCCTGCCTGTTCACCGTGTCCACGCTGCTGCTTGCCGCCCCCGCCATGGCCATCAAGCCAGCCGGCCCCAACGCCCAGCCCGCCATCACCGCCGCCGTCCAGGCTGCCGTCGACGGCAAGGGCCGCACGCCGGACAACGTGAAGCGCGACGCCTACCGGCACCCGGCGCAGACGTTGTCGTTCTTCGGCGTGGAACCGGGCAAGACCGTGGTGGAAATCACCCCCGGTGGCGGCTGGTACTCGGAAATCCTCGCCCCGCTGCTGCGTGACAAGGGCACCTACGTCGCGGCGGTGGTCGACCCGATGGCGGTTGCTGAAGGCAAGGCCCGCGATTACCAGCAGCGCGGCCGCGACGGGCTGGAAAAGAAGTTCGCCGGCACCCCGTCGCTCTACGACAAGGCCAAGATCGTGGGCTACGACCCCAAAGCCCCCAAGTTCGGCCCCGACAACTCCGCCGATGTCGTGCTGACCTTCCGCAACGTGCACAACTGGCGCAGCGCCAACCAGGCCGAAGGCATGTTCAAGGGCTTCTACAGCGTGCTCAAGCCCGGTGGCGTGCTCGGCGTGGTCGAACACCGTGCCAAGGCCGACGTGCCGGCCGACGACAAGAGCGGCTACGTGGGCCAGGCCCAGGTCATCGCCATGGCCGAAGCGGCCGGCTTCAAGCTTGCCGGCAGCAGCGAGATCAACGCCAACCCGCGCGATACCAAGGACCACCCGAACGGCGTGTGGACCCTGCCGCCGGTGAACAACCATGACGCCGCCGATGATGCCAAGTACAAGGCGATCGGTGAAAGCGATCGCATGACCCTTCGTTTCGTGAAGTAGTGCCGGGCCCTGCCCGGTACGCGGGCGCACGACCAACGGTCGTGCGCTACCGGTTGAGATAGCGGTAGGTACCGACCGTTGGTCGGTACCACGGCGTCCGAAGCCGTGTAATGGGACAATGACACCTCGTCACTTCTGTCCCGCCCCATGCTGATCGCTCTCAACAAGCCCTTCAACGTCCTGTGCCAGTTCACCGACAGCAGCCAGCCGCCACGCGCGACCCTGGCCGGCTTCGGCCTGCCGCCTGACGTATACGCGGCAGGTCGCCTGGACTACGACAGCGAGGGCCTGCTGCTGCTCACCGACGACGGCAGGCTGGCGCATCGGCTGACCGACCCGCGCCACAAGGAAGACAAGACCTACTGGGTGCAGGTGGAAGGCACGCCGACCGACGAGCAGGTACAGGCGTTGCGCAGGGGCGTGCAGTTGAACGACGGCCCGACCCTGCCCGCACGCGTGGAGTACCTGGAAACCCCAACGTTGTGGGAGCGCACGCCGCCGGTGCGGTTCCGCAAGACCGTGCCCGATGCCTGGCTGGCCATCACCCTGCGCGAAGGGCGCAACCGCCAGGTGCGGCGGATGACGGCGGCGGTGGGTCTGCCCACACTGCGGCTGGTCCGCGTGGCGATGGGCCCGCACGGGTTGAAGGACCTGCAGCCCGGCCAGTGGCGGCGGATCGATTGATCCAAACAAAAACCGCCGGACAGGCCGGCGGTTTTCGTCTACTGCAACGTGCCTGATGGATCAGGCGTCGCTGCCGATATCGCTGTGCTCATCCACCACCGTGGTATTGCGGCGGTTGCGCGCGCTGATGCGCTCGGCCTGCCCATTCACCACGCTGCCGTTGGCCAGCTTCTTCTTCTGCTGCTTGCGGTACAGCGCGTAGCCCAGCAGGCCTACACCTACTGCGGCCACGGCGATGGTGGCCGCCGGATTACGGCGCACGGCCTTCGCGGCCACCTTGCTGCCGGTCTTCACCGCACCCAGCGCCGCACCGGTCTTGATCCAGTCCGTCGCCTGCGGGCCGAGGTGGCGCAGGTTGCTGCCGGCGTGCTTCAGGCCATCGCCTGCGCTGCTTGCCAGATCCAGTGCACGCTCCAGGGCGCGGTCGGTAATCACGGTCAGTCTGCTCATTGGGGGGTCCTTTGCCTCGGTTCGAAATCCAGTGTCGCGCGGGGGCCGTGTAGGGCGTGTTATCCGCCAGGCACGGTATGGTCACGACGATAACCAATCCGCGCGATCCATTCAGGTGGACCGGCGGCGCACGGTCAGCCGGCGTTACGTCCCGCGCGGCTTGGCGCGATGGGTGGCGCTGGCGGTCCACGGATCATCCGGCCACGGGTGCCGTGGGTAGCGCCCCTTCATTTCCTTTTTGACCTCGGCATAGGTGTTGGCCCAGAAGTTGCGCAGGTCCTGGGTCACCTGCAGCGGGCGGCCACCGGGCGACAGCAGGTGCAGCGTGAGCGGCACGCGGCCATCGGCGATGCGCGGCGTATCGGCCAGCCCGAACAGCTCCTGCAACTTCACCGCCAGCACCGGTGGCTGCGGCGTGCTGCCATCGGCCTCCAGCGCATACGTGATCGGCCGCTCCATGCCCGAGGGCACCGCAATGCGCACCGGCGCATGCCGGTCGATCAGCTGGCGCTGCGCCCACGGCATCGGCGATTTCAGCGCCTCGCCCAGCGTGGACTCATCCAGCGCATCCAGGCGCGTCTTGCCATTGAACGCCGGCGTCAGCCATGTCGCGAGCGTCTCCATCAGCGCCGCATCCGACACCTCCGGCAGGTCCAGCTCCGGCATCCACGCACGCAGCGAGAGCGCTCGCGCCTGCCACTGGCGCAAGCCGTCGGTCCATGGCAATGCCTCCAGTCCCAGCTCGCGCACCGCCTCGGTCAAGGCCTGCGCGGCCTGCGCCGGATCCACCCGCCCGGCCGATCGGCTGTCCAGCACGATGCGGTCGAAGCGGCTTTCGCGGCGCGCCACCAGCGCCCGCTTGTCCGCGTCCCAGCGCACCACGTCCTGCTGCTGGAAGCGCTGCGGGAAATCCCGGCGCAGGCGGTTCTCATCCACCGGCGCGGCGCGCTGCAGCAGCGCATCGCGGGCTTCGTAGCGCAGTTCCACCGCCACCAGCCACGGCTCACCGCGCAGGTCGCTGGGGTCGAACAAGCGCGCGCTGCGCCCATTGGCCAACAGGTAACGCAGCGGGTCGGTGGGATGCCGCGCCGCGATCCGGTCCGGGAAGGCGTGCGCCAGCAGGTCGCCCAGCTGGTGGGCCTCCACTGAAGACGGCGGCGCGGTGTCGCAGCGCAGGCGCCGCCGCCACTGCTTGCTGGCCGCATCGATGGCCGCCAGCGCGCCGCGATTGGCGTCCTGCGGCACGCGTCCCTGCCGGAATGCGGCCAGCGCCCGCCACCGCGCGGCCAACGCATCGCCGCCGTGGCGCAGCGGATCCCGCGCTTCCACCAGCGCGGCCAGGTCGCAGGCCAGCGCCTGCTCGGTGCCGTTGCCGGCCGCCAGCAACATCGCCGACAGCCGTGGGTGCGTGCCCAGGGTGAGCATGCGCCGGCCCAGCGCGGAGAGCGCGCCGCTATCGCCCAGCGCACCCAACCGCTGCAGCAGCTCGCGCGCGGCGGCCATCGCGCCCACCGGCGGCGCATCCACGAAACGCAGGTCCTCGCTGCCCCATGCAGCCAGCTCCAGCGCCAGCGCGGCCAGCTCCACCTGTGCGATCTCCGGCCGGCGCTGCGCTTCCAGCCGCTGCGACTGCGGCCACAGCCGCCAGGCCCAGCCTTCGGCCACGCGCCCGGCGCGGCCGGCGCGCTGGTCGGCCGAGGCCTGCGCGATGTTCACCACGTCCAGCCGCGAAAAACCGCTGTTGGGGTCATAGCGCGGCTCGCGCGCCAGCCCCGCATCCACCACCACGCGCACCCCGGGCAGGGTCACCGAGGATTCGGCCACGTTGGTGGCCAGCACCACCCGGCGCTGGCCCTGCGGATCGGGCTGCAGCACGCGCGACTGCTGCTCCACCGGCAGCTCGCCGTGCAGCGGCAACACCTGGATATCGGCCGGCAACGCCTGTTCCAGCGCCGCCTGGGTGCGCGCGATCTCGCGTTGGCCCGGCAGGAACACCAGCACATCCCCGGGGTGCTCGACCAAGGCCTGCTCCACCGCGCGCCGTGCCTGCGCCTCCAGCGATTCATCGCGACGGGCCGGGAAATGGCTCACCGCCACCGGGAAGCTGCGGCCGGCGCTGCTCAGGCGCGGGGCGTCCAGAAACTGTGCCAGCCGCTCGCCATCCAGCGTCGCCGACATCACCACGATGCGCAGGTCCTCGCGCAATTGCGCCTGCACATCCAGCGCCAGCGCCAGCCCCAGATCGGCGGCCAGGTGGCGCTCATGGAATTCATCGAACAGCAGCGCGCCCACGCCGTCCAGCATCGGGTCGTCCTGCAGCATCCGGGTGAGGATGCCCTCGGTGACCACCTCCACCCGGGTGCGCGCGGACACCTTGTTCTCGAAGCGGATGCGGTAGCCCACCGTGCCGCCGACCTCTTCGCCCAGCTGCCGCGCCATGAACTGCGCGGCGCTGCGCGCGGCTACCCGGCGTGGTTCCAGCATGATGACCTTCCGGCCTTCCAGCCACGGCGCGTCCAGCAGCGCCAACGGCACCTGGGTGGTCTTGCCCGCGCCCGGGGGCGCTTCCAGCACCAGGCGCGGGTGCGTGGCCAGCTGCGTGGCGATCTGCGGCAGCAGCTCGGAAATCGGAAAACTCGACGTACTCATGGCGCAAGGATACGGGCCGGCGGCAGGGCCGGCGAGCCGGCCGGGCTACAATGGCGCGATTCATCGCCCTGTAGCTGCCCCATGCAACTGATCGATATCGGCGCCAACCTCACCCACGATTCCTTCGACCGCGACCGCGATGCCGTGCTGGCCCGCGCCCGCGACGCCGGCGTGGTGCAGATGGTGCTGACCGGCGCCAGCCGCGAGCATTCGCCGATGGCCCTCGACCTGGCGCGCCAGCACCCGGGCTTCCTGTACGCCACCGCCGGCGTGCACCCGCACCACGCGGTGGAATACACCGACGAATGCGATGCCGAAATGCGCGCGCTGCACGCCCACGCCGAAGTGGTGGCGGTGGGCGAGTGCGGCCTGGACTATTTCCGCGATTTCGCCCCGCGCCCGGCCCAACACCGTGCCTTCGAGCGCCAGCTGCAGCTGGCCAGCGAGGTGCGCGCCGCCGATGGACAGCGCAAGCCACTGTTCCTGCACCAGCGCGACGCGCATGCCGATTTCATGGCGCAGATGAAGAACTTCGACGGCCGCATCGGCGCCGCGGTGGTGCATTGCTTCACCGGCGAGCGCCAGGAGCTGTTCGATTACCTGGACCAGGACTGGTACATCGGCATTACCGGCTGGCTGTGCGACGAGCGCCGTGGCGCGCACCTGCGCGAGCTGGTCAAGCACATTCCGGCCGAGCGGCTGATGATTGAAACCGACGCGCCGTACCTGCTGCCGCGCAGTTTGAAGCCGATGCCGAAGGATCGGCGCAATGAGCCGATGTTCCTGGCGCATATCGTCGAGGAACTGGCGCGGGATCGCGGCGAGGATGTGGAGCTGACTGCAGCGAACGCCACCGCAGCGACGCGCACGTTCTTCCGCCTGCCAGACGCGCGCTGACCCGGGCCTGCCGTGTCGCTGCCTTGGTAGGGTCGCATCCCGATCGACCGCCGATACCAATGGGCAGGCCGTAGAAGGCATGACCGATGCCGAAGGCACGTCGCCGGAGAGGTCAATGCGTCAAAGCACCGATCACTCCTATCGGCGGTTGTTTGGGAACCAACCCTACCGGATGGCGTCCTGAAGGCCTTCGCGGTATGTGGCGAACTTCGGCTTCCACCCCAACGCTTCGCGCGTGCCCCGGCTGTTGATGCGCTTGTTGCTGGCGTAGAACCGCCGCAACGCCGGGCTTACCGACGGGTCATCCCACGCCACCGCAGGTGGCATTGCAAACCCGCCCAGCTCCGCCGCGAACGCCAGCACCTCCTGCGGCGGCGCCGGCTCGTCGTCGGCGGGCAGATACAACGCCTCGCCCGGGCGACCCATCGCGGCAACAACGACCGCCGCCAGATCCTCCACATGCAGCCGGTTGAACACCAACCCCGGCCGCAGCACATGCCGCGCGCGGCCTTCCGCCAGTTGAACCAGCGCATTGCGCCCGGGCCCATAGATCCCGGGCAGCCGGAACACGGCAGACGCCACGCCCTTGTCATGCGCGAACCCGCGCCACTGCGCCTCGGCCAGCAACCGCCGCCGCGCCGTGTCATCCACCGCATCGGCCAGCGACGACTCGTCGATCCAGCCTCCCTCGCGGTCGGCGTACACCGCCGTTGAAGAGAGATAGCCCACCCAGCGAAGTACCGTGCTGGCACGCAGCGCTTCGGCCACCAACCGCAACGCAGGGTCACCGGCATCATCCGGAGGCACCGTACAGATCACCGCCTCCGCGCTGCGGATGGCCTCACGCAGCGCATCATCAACAGGCTGTCCCGCCACCAGCCGGTGGCGGACAACACCATCGTCGGGCGCCGCCTCCGGCTCCCGCACCGTCCCACTGCAGGCCACACCCTGGGCCTGTAACAGCGCCGCCACGTGCCGCCCGCCGTAGCCAAGCCCCAGCACCAGAACCCGCGTCGGTGCAGCGCCGGCAGCCATGCTCAGCCCGCGCGCTGGCGCTGGTAAGCCTGCAGATGCGCATACGCCACCGCCAGCAGCGGCGCCGCCTGGCCGGCCGCGCGTGCCCGCACCAGCATGTCGCCCACGATCTGCTCGGCCTCCACCTGCTGGCCGGCCTCCAGATCGCGCAGCATCGACGCCTTCAGCGCCGAGCCTTCCTGCGTGGTCGCCGCCAGTGCCACGGCCTGCGCCTTCTCCGGAATCGGTTCACCCGCTTCCTCGGCTACCGCCAGGCATTCGGCATACAGCCCGCGTACGATCTCCGCACCATCGTCCGTAGCCACGATCGTGCCCACATCCGCCCGCATCAGGCAGGTTGCCGCCGCCAGCGTGGCCAGGAACGTGTACTTGACCCACTGCTCCTGCCCAATGGCATCGCTGGCCACATGGTCCACCCCGGCCTGCACGCACGCCGCCGCCAGCGCCAGTACCCGCGCACTGTTGCCGGGCGTGTCACGCTCGCCAAAGGTCAGCTTCGCCGCTGGCGCCAGGTGCAGCACTGCCCCATCGGCGGCCTTGGTCGCACTGATGAAGCACAGCCCACCCAGCACCGCATCGCGGCCAAAGCGCGCATCCAGTGCCGCGTAGTGGCGCAGCCCGTTGAGGATCGGCAGCACCGTCGTACGCGACGACACCGCAGGTGCAATCGCCTCGATGGAGCTGTCCAGGTCGTAGGCCTTGCAGCTGAGAATCACCAGATCGAAGGGCTGCTCTGCGGCAAGCGCAGGCAACGCATCGGCGGTGACGTGGGCTACCGGGAAGCTCGCATCACCCAGCGGGCTGCGAATCACCAGGCCCTCGCTGTCCAGCTGAGCTGCGCGGGCAGGGCGGACCAGGAAGGTCACGTCGACCCCCGCCTGGGCCAGGCGACCGCCGAAGTAACCGCCGGTACCACCGGCACCCAATACAAGTATGCGCATGCGTTTCTCCAACTACTTCGAGGGCCGGCCAACGGCCGGCGCTACCGGGGCAGGTCAGCTCCGCATGCCTACGCCGCGCTTCAGCAGCCACAGCGCCAGCGCGGTCAGCACCACCACGAAACCGATCATCAGCGCGTACGCCACCCACAGCGGTACGTCGCTCGTACCCAGCAGGCCGTAGCGGAACGCGTTCACCATGTAGAAGATCGGGTTGGCGTGCGTGGCCGCTTCCGCCCACGTCGGCAGCAGCTTCACCGAATAGAACACGCCGCCCAGGTAGGTCAGCGGGGTCAGGATGAAGGTCGGCACGATCGCCACGTCATCGAACTTCTTGGCGTACACCGCATTGATGAAACCGGCCAGCGAGAAGATCGTCGCGCCCAGCAGCACCGTGGTCAGCGTCACCAGCGGGTGCGGAATGCGCACCGGCGTGAAGAACATCGCGATGAGCAGCACGATCACGCCCACCATCAACCCGCGCAGCACCGCACCGGCCACGTAGCCCCACAGGATCACCCAGTTCGGCATCGGGCTTACCAGCAGCTCTTCCACGTGGCGCCCGAACTTCGCCCCGAAGAACGACGAACTGATGTTGCCGTAGCTGTTCTGGATCACGCTCATCATCACCAGGCCCGGCACGATGAACTGCATGTAGCTGTAGCCGCCCATCTCGCCCACGCGTGAACCGATCAGCCCGCCGAAGATCAGGAAGTACAGCGTCATCGTGATCGCCGGCGGCACCAGCGTCTGGCCCCAGATGCGCAGGATGCGCGCCACTTCGCGGCGCACGATCGTCATCAGCGCAATCCGGTTGCGCTGGCCGTCGGTCAGGACCGGGGTCGGGGTGCTGCTCATGCCGCGTTCTCCTGGTTGCCGGTGAGGCGCACGAACAGCTCCTCCAGGCGGTTGCTCTTGGTCCGCATCGACCGCACCCGGATGCCCGACGCGTTCAGCGCCGCGAACACCCGGTTCAGATCCATCGCGCGCGGCATGTCCACGTCCAGCGTGTGCCCGTCGATGGCCACCATCGTGGTGCCCTCGATCACCGGCAGCTGCGCCGGCAGCTCACCGTCGATATCGAACAGGAAGCCTTCCACGTCCAGCTTGGCCAGCAGCTCGCGCATCGGCCCCTGGGTCACGATCTGGCCGTGGTTGATGATGGCCAGGTTGCGGCACAGGTGCTCGGCCTCTTCCAGGTAATGGGTGGTGAGGATGATCGTGGTGCCGGCCGCGTTGATCTCCTTCAGCACCCGCCACATGTCGCGGCGGATCTCGATATCCACGCCCGCGGTGGGCTCATCCAGGATCAGCAGGCGCGGGCGGGTCATCATCGCCCGGGCGATCATCAGCCGGCGCTTCATGCCGCCCGACAGCGTCCGGCTCATCACCTGCGCCTTTTCCCACAGGTGGGCGCGCTTGAGCTCCTCCTCGGCCATCTTCTCGGCCTCGGCACGGGCCACGCCATAGAAACCGGCGTAGTTGACCAGGATGTCGAAGGGCTTCTCGAACAGGTTGAAGTTGATTTCCTGCGGCACCAGGCCGATCAGGCGCATGGTGGCGCTGCGGTTGCGCACCAGGTCGCTGCCGAATACCTCCACCTGGCCCTCGCTGAGGTTCACCAGCGAGCTGATGATCCCGATCAGGGTGGACTTGCCGGCCCCGTTCGGGCCCAGCAGCGCGAAGAAGTCGCCCGGGGCAACGTCCAGCGAAACCCCTTTCAGGGCCTGGGTGCCGTTGTCATAGGTCTTGCGGAGGTCGCGCACCCGCAGGGCGGGGGCGGTACTGGTCGCGGGAGTGTTCTGGGATGCCAAGCTCTTGCCTTCGCGCCCATGGGACGGCGCTGGATAGGGGCGGGGGAGCGGCTATTATAGAAGCCCCCGAGGGTCTGCCCCGGCTACACACTGTTTCCCAAATTCGTGCCTGTTCAATTCCCCCTCAAGCTGATCGACCGGCGCATGCTGGCCCCCACCGTCGGCCACTACCAGTTCCTGCGTGATGACGGCCAACCGCTGGATTTCCAGCCCGGACAGTTCATCCAGGTCCATTTCGAGTACGCCGACGGCACCGCCACCAAGCGCAGCTACTCCCTGGCCACGATCCACGACCACGCCATGGCCCCGGGCGAAGCCGTTGATATTGCAGTCAGCTTTGTGCCCGGCGGCGCCGCCACGGCCCTGTTCGAGGGCCTGGACCTGGGCGGCCACGTGACCGCCAGCGGCCCGTTCGGCCGGTTCTGCCTGATGCCGGGCGACCACAACGCCCGCTACCTGCTCATCGCCACCGGCACCGGGGTCACCCCGTACCGCTCCATGCTGCCGCTGCTGGCCACCGCCATGGCCGAGCGCGGGGTGGAAGTGGTGCTGCTGCAGGGCGCCCGGACCCCGGAAGAGCTGCTCTACAGCGAAGACTTCTACGCCTTCGCCGCCGCCCACCCGGGCTTCCGCTACGTGCCGTGCCTGTCCCGCGAGCTGCCCGAGAACCCGCACCCGGACGTCCGCCACGGCTACGTGCAGCAGCACCTGGCCGAATTCGCCCCGAACCCGGCCACCGACATCGCCTACCTGTGCGGCAACCCGGACATGGTGGATGCGACCTTCGAGGCATTGAAGGAGGCTGGGTTGCCGACGCCGCAGGTGCGGCGGGAGAAGTACGTCAGCAGCAAGTGACGCTGGGCTGGAGTAAGGGGGCTAGAATGGCCCCATCAGATCCGGAGCTACCGCCATGACGCCCCCCGTGACTGCCAAGCAGGAAGTCGCCCAGTTGCTGAATCAACTGCCGGACGATTCCACGCTTGAAGACATCCAGTACCACGTCTATGTATTGGAGAAGATCCAGCGCGGCCGCGCGGATGTGGATGCTGGCCGGGTCCACACCACAGAACAGGCGCGCGAGCGGCTGGGTAAATGGCTGGACCGCTGAACTGGACGAGCGAGGCGCTCGAAGATATCGACGCCATCGCAGAGTTCATTGCACGAGACTCCCCGCGCCACGCCAGACGGATCATCGAAGCGCTGTTTGAGCTGGGCAATGTGATTGAGGTCCATCCCTCTGCGGGTAGGGTAGTGCCAGAGGTTGGCAGTACAAGCCTGCGAGAGCGCTTCCTCTACAGCTATCGAGTCATTTACGAAATTCGCGCTGACCAGATTGCAGTACTCGCAGTCCTTCACGGTAAGAGACTGCTTGATTCTGTCGACGAGCGGCTGGGCGGCTGACGTTCGGGCATATGCGCAGGGAGCTTCAGCGGGCTGGAATCGACCCACTCGCGAGGTACGTTGCCAACGTGCGGTCTTCGATCTCGTACTCGCCCTTTTCACCCTTGGTTGCCAGCACCAGGTTCTTCACCAGTCGATTGACGGCGGTTTGAACCCGCTGCGGGTTGCACGCGTTCTTCTCTTCCAGTCGATCCGTGACCATGGCGCTGAAGTCCGTACTGAACAGGCTCTCCGGCTGTTGGGTAGCCAGGTGTTGCAGGATGATCCTGTCGATCGGTTTCAACCTCAGCCACTGCTCGCGTAGACCGGTTTCGCCTATCTCGTGCTGCCAGCGGCGCAAGCCATCCCACGGGTCGGATGTGATGCCAACCACCATGTGCAGGATGATCTGGTTGAGGTAGAGCGGCACCCGGGCAATGCGTTCGAAGACCCTGGCCAACTCCACCTGATCAACCTTGCGTCCGGTCATCTGCGCAAAGATGTGGGCGCGGTTGGCCACAAAGTCGTCGCCCAGCTGCGGCAGAGGCAGTGAAAGCGCCGCATCAAACAACGGCGCTCTACGCTTGCGGAACATTTCATTGAGTGCGTCGCAGGAGGATCCCGTAAAGAAGAGCTTCAACTTCGGCTGCAGCTCAAGCATCGAAGCGCGGAAGCAGGCGACGAAATCCTCGTGCATTCCAGCAGCGAGCGTCTGGAATTCATCCAGGATGAGCAGAACCGGCTTGTTGCTGGCCTGCGCCAGATTCTGCATTGCGGTTCTGAGCCTGCCTTGCAGGTCAGCTTGCGCACCCGTCTTTGTCCACTCCGCGTGTACCCCAGATCCGGCGTAAGCCGCCTTGGCGGTCACCTTGTCAGGCTTGATCGCCTTGGACAAAAGGCCCTTGGGCCGCGCGGCGGCTTCCAGCTCCTCCACAAGAGCTACTTCCGGATGGTCCCGCCTGACCCATAGATCGATGTAGCACGCCCGCCAGCCCCACGCCTCAGCCGCCGGGACGAGGTCGTTCCTCACGAAGAGGGTCTTCCCCATACGCCGCGCGGCGAACATGGTGATGGCATGGGTAAGCCCGGAGCCCAGCGCCTGATGGACCGTGTGGACCAGATCCTCGCGGGGGAAGTAGTGGATGTCGGCAAGCGTATTCATTATGGATCTTTATGGCCAAAACCATAATTATGATTTCCTTCATAAGATGCCATGATTCGTGGAGAAGTGCTGTGACCCTTCCCGCAAAAGGGTTGGGCCAGATACGCCAGCGCCCGACTCAGAGCACAGTTCCAGAAAGTGAGCCTGCACCTGCAGCTCGGCCTGTGTGGGGGAACGCAACTCCGCTACGATTGCGCGAACGCGCCGTAACGCGGGGATGCCGAGAGGGGAGCATGGAGCACGAAGTAGCCGAAGAGGTGATCCAGGCGGCTCGGGAACACCCGGGCGGCTTCGTATACAAGATCGAGGGTAGCTTCGGCCCTGATGACGCCGTTCCGCCCGAAGCCATCGTCGGTGCTTGGGAAGTTGACCCCAACGGAAAGCTCACCGGGAAATTCTTCGCTAACCCGAACTATCCGAGGCGAGCGTGACAGTCTTCGACATCGGCGGGATGGGCGCCAACGGCGCAGCAGTACGGAGGCTTTTCGGCGCGGTCCAGCAGTTCCTGGCGCGAACGAACGTGAGTCCTGAGGCTGCAGGAGCGATCAAAGCTCTGCTGGACGAACTCTATCCAGATGACGTGCACCTTCAGGAGGTGGCGGACAAGTTGGCGCTCTATCGCTTGGGGGGCGGAAAGAAGGCGCTTGGCGAGCGCGAAATCAGGGAATCGCTCAAGGGAGTCGAGAGCCATCTTCGGCGCACCTTGCTGCCTCGCAGAATAGAGCGAGCTGCGAACATGAGGTTGATTGACTTGCCTGACGTATTCCTGGAGATGGTGAAACCAGATCTGTCGCCAGATGACGATGTGAACTGGTACTTCGCCGGGATAGTGAAGGCCCTGTACTGGAACTATGGCTGCACAATTGAGGTAGCGGAACGCCTCGCGAGTGAGTACTACGTCAAGTTCAGCAATCGGGACTACTGCCATTCCATCGGTATTCCGGTGCAGGACGATGATTACTTCTTCCATGAAGGAGCCGGCGGGATCGCGATGAGGATCTACTACTGCCTGGTGCTGAAGTTGGAACCGGGCCATGAATCCTTCGTCGAATGGCGGCAGCATCACTATTAGTCCGCTTGAAAGCGCAGTTGTCCCTTGTCACGCGAGATCCATGGTTGATGCCGAAATCATCGAACAAGCCAAGTCGATCCGTGAGATGTCATCTCAAGACGCAGCTTAGGTAGCTGAACACCATGACGGTGATGAACGAGACAGCTGGCTCTGGTGTTCACAGGGCATTGTTATCCAGGCTCATGGCTGAGCTGAACCGTGCCGAAGGTTGAACTGTTGTACGCATCAGGGCGTACCATTCACCCGGGGCTTAGCCCTTGATCGCACTCCGCTCTACAAATTCCGTCGGCACGTGGTCGGTCAGCCAGACGCCATTGTCAGCCTGGAAGAACGTATAGCCCTGATGATGCATGCGAAGCGCATCAACTGTCAGCACGATAGGACTGCCGTAACGCTGGCCAACGGTCGTGGCGGTGGTGGTGTCTTCGGAAAGGTGCACATGGTGTCGCTGGCCCGGGCGTAGGCCTTCAGCCAGGATCGAGTCAAGGTTCCGCGTCGCCGTTCCGTGATAGAGCAGTGCAGGGGGAACCTTCGCAATGTGCTGTATGGCAACGCTATCTGTGGAGTGGCCTTGCACTGCACGAATGCGGCTGTTGTCATCGGAGAGCGTGAAGCGCTTCTTGTCGTTAGTGCTCACGATCTGCTGGATAAGTGCCCGATCCAGCTCTCGGCCAGCGGACGCTGCGCCGGCGATCAGTGCATCAACGTCAGCCCACCCTTCGGCGTCCAGCGTCAGCCCAATTGCCTCGGGCTGATGACGCAGCACGTAGCTCAGGAACTTGCTGGTCTCTACGAGTTGCTTTGTCATATGGCTACTTCTTCACGTCGGCGTGTACGGCGATTCACTTGGCAGCGCCGCCTTGGCCTCATCCAGCCTGTCTTCCCGTACCAACCCGCAGATCCGATGAGCCAGCGGCGTGACATCGGTGACACGCTGGGTCCACTCTCCGATGTACAGGCGCACGGCCTCGCCACTCAGTCCTATCTGGATGGCACGGTGTTCCAGCGGCCGGTGATGCAGGTCGCGCTCCGGGTCCCATTGCACGCGGACCGGTGAGCGGCTCTTGAGCGCCTCCCATTCCTGTGCGTCCATGCCCGGTTCGGGGTGGCTGGTACAGCCGTGAGCCAGCGCCCATGCGAAGCCCTCATGGGTGATGTCGATGGCCAGGATGCGGGACTGACCCGCATCCTTGTAGCCCCATCCGGCGCGATACATCATCCATAGGAAGGAGGGCTTGATCCACGTCATCCGCTCCATCTTGAAGGGCGGGGCGACGAAGGTCTGGTGTTTGAGGGCGCTGTCGGCGATGGCGTCCGAGTAGGCCTGGTAAACGCGGAGAGTGGAAGCGTCGTACTGGGCGCGGATCTGCCGCGCCGGAATCGTTGTCGTTGTCATTTCGCTCCTTATAGCCGAGCTCGCGCAGCCGATCGACCAGCTGGCGACGGGCGGTCGCTTGCACTGGATCATCGGCGGTGCCGCGACCA
Organism: Stenotrophomonas sp. CCNWLW57; assembly: GCF_037203925.1. Taxonomy (NCBI): domain Bacteria; kingdom Pseudomonadati; phylum Pseudomonadota; class Gammaproteobacteria; order Lysobacterales; family Lysobacteraceae; genus Stenotrophomonas; species Stenotrophomonas sp. CCNWLW57. The sequence continues at coordinate 901,366 of NZ_JBBCBJ010000001.1, read as the reverse complement.
TCGATTGCGGTCGGGCATCAGGCCGGCGAATGCGTGCTGGACATGCATCCTTTGGGCGAACGAGAATGCGGCGACAGAATGTTTCCCTACGGAAACCTGGACGTGGTGAACATGGTGAACACTGGAAATACGGCAAGTGACCCTTCCGATTTTTCCAGCGGTATTTCTCCCGAAGCGTCGGCTCATCGGGGCGTGCGGCCAAGAGGTGATTACATGCACCATCCAAGAATCATGTCCTCCGAGATCGCCAAGGCCGTCGAACTTGCCAGCGCGGAAGGGAACGAGATCTTGAGCGTGTCGGAGGGGTGGGCAGAAGTGCGGCAGGTCGTACATATGAAGCGGCCGCTGACTGACGCTCTTAGAAACCGGATATCGCTCTTGACGCTGAGACACTGGACGACGGAGCCGACACCACATAACAAGGCGGAAGTGGGGTTCTCTGATGACACTGACCGGGTCGCGTTAGCCTTCCCCGCGTGATTTCTCAACATGAGGCAGTGAGATGGATCCTGGTGTTTCCATGGATGAGGATGTCAACGATTATTTCGACATGATAGTCGGAAGCTTGAGCTTAAGCTTTGGCTACTGCTTGTCGCAATCGGAAGACTTGGTAAGGGAGTATTACCGCAAGTTCACTGATCCGATCTTCTGCTCATCAATAGGGATGCGCGTGCAGGATCACGACTTTTTCTTCCACGAGGGAGTTCTCGGGATGGCGCTCAGAGTTCAGTACTACTTGGTGCTGAAAGGAAGTCCACGTCGAGATGCATTCATTGATTGGCGTAAAGAATTCATGGCTGAATGCAAGCGAGGCTGAAATGGTCGATTCGGTAGAGAGATTCCTGCTGCGGGGATCCGCCGCGCCGGCAACGTTGTCGTTGCCATTTTCTCTTTACAACAGCGCTCGCCTGGCCCGGTACCGGGCAAACGACGCGCGGTCGCTCGTGGAGGTTAATATGCTGCCCGCTGAAACTTTGGTTGGCTCCCTGCTTGCTCCATTCCTGGATCGTGTCCTCACCAGGTACGAGGCTGTCGACGTAGTAACCACCAGGATTGCAGGTCGCACTTACGTAACTTCCGGTGACCTTGGCTTTTCCTTGGTGTCCGATGACGGGGAATCAATCGACACTGTTCAGATGCATGGCGAAAGCTCGGCCTATGGCCCCAGTGCACTTCTGCTTCCATCGGAGCTGCTGATGTCCGATTCGCGCTCGGTCGCGCGATCCAAGCTTGGCGACCCCATTCGAATTGGAGGCGGGGACCTCAATCCCCTGACAGGGGAGGCAGTACGAGATTGGGATCTGTTCGCAGCAGGCAAGTATCACTGTCACTTGGAGTATTTGCCGGACAATTCTGGGTTTTCCTCCTGTCAATCAGGCTTGCGCCGAACTAGCAACTTGATGACGTCATAAGGACTTCAACCCTTGGATGTGATGCACCTGGCGGGCCGGTTCGCAGGGAATACGTGAGTGCGTACCGGCGACGACTAACGAATCCCCTCTGCTATTTGCGATCTCCTGTGTAGTTCGAGCGGACGTGCACGGCGATCAAGTCCGCCGAAGGTGGTCTGATGGACGCCGGACGGGAGCCGGGCTGCTACGCCGCAGCGCTCAGTAGCTCTCAGTCCTACGTAGAGCTAGTTGGATCGATTGTTCCTACCGAACTCATCTTCATCATATGCGCAGACTCTTGGTAGCTGCGCCTTCAGCGCCATTCGCGTCATTGAGAAGGTTTGGTCTACCGAAGTCCCGAAATCAAGAGACACAAACAATTTCCCATCGTTGGCAGCGGCGCGCATGGTGTGTTCCGGAGCGTAGAAACTCCAAGACGTGGAAAATGTATGCGTTGTGTCGGGAGGGTGGCTAATACAACACCCTCTGGGGAATACGCCCGCCGGCTTTCCATGTCTACGGTTTCTAACCTCCCGACTCCCTCGCCATCCCGGCGAGGGATCTTCCTGCTGGAGGCAGACCATGAAAAGGCAACTACCCGACGACTGCTACAACGACTACCCTTCCCAATCCGCGATTGCCCGGCGCGCACGCGAACGCCGTACGCAATCCCCGCCGTGCACCCCACCCGCACACTTCCACGAAGAGCTGAAGGTTCCCTACCTCAAGATCCGCGGCCAGTGGCTGCGGCAGATGGGCTTCAACGTGGGCCGCAAGCTGCAGATTGAAGCCTGCGCTGGCGTCATCACCATCAAGCTGCTGGGCACGCCGGCAGTCGAAGATCCACGGGTGCCCAGGTTCGTGGAACGCACGATCTTCCACGGCGAGGTCAACGCCGACTTGGGGCAGTTCCTGCCCGAGGACGTCATCCCATGAAGAAGCAGGTCTACTTGCGGGTGAAGTTGGATCCCGCCCTACGCCGCGCGTTCCAGCTCTCCGCGTGGCGCAGCGAACGATCACCCAGCTACGTGCTTCGGTCGTTGATCCAGAACTGCGTGTCCCTGGATCGGAACCTCAATGGCCTTGATATTGAGGTTTGGGGCGATTGCTTCCCGCTGGAAGGTGAAGCGACGAGGCAGCCGAACCGGCAGCGCTCCCGGTGAAGAGGTAGCAACGCCACCGCTACCCGGAGCGCGTTGCCATGTAAGTGTTCGCACCACGCACCACTGCAAATCCGGTTTCGGGCCCGTCTCCGGCAAGTTCAGCACCCTATCCTGGTCGGTCTCCTCGCGCTGGCGCAGGGACGAAACCCCTCGTCGAATCGGGCATGTCACATCCAGCCCGCCCATCCGTCATGGCATGCTGAGACCCTTCAATCCAGGATGCGATCGAAATGCGACTTTCCTGCCGTCCCCTGGCCACCAGTGCGGCGTTGCTGCTGCTGGCGGCCTGCCAGGCCACTCCGGATGCACCGCCGGAAGGAGCCGAGCGCCAGTACGGAACACTGACGTTCAAGCCCTGCACCCTTACCAGCGCCCAGGCCAGCAACAACGTGGAAGCCGAGTGCGCCACGCTGCAGGTGCCCGAGAACCCCGAGGCGCCCGAAGGCCGCAAGATCGGACTCAACATCGCCCTGCTGGATACTGCCAACGAAGGCGAGGGCAAGCAGGACCCGGTGTTCTTCCTGGCCGGCGGGCCGGGCCAGTCGGCCACGCAGGTGGCGGCCATCATCAACCAGTCGCTGCGCGACGTGCGCAAGAAGCGCGACATCATCCTGGTGGACCAGCGCGGCACCGGCAAATCCAACCCGCTCAGCTGCGTGGATGCCGACGGCAAGGAGCTTTCGTTCGACGAGAACGCGGCGGCCACGCCCGAGGTGATCGCCGAGTTCGCCACCCGCTGCGCTGCCGCGCTGGCCGAGCGTGCCGACACCCGGTTCTACACCACCACCCAGGCCATTGGTGACCTGGACGCGGTGCGTGCTGCGCTGGGCGTGGACAAGGTCAACCTGGTCGGCGGTTCCTACGGTACCCGCGTGGCCCAGCAGTACGCCGCGCGCTTCCCGCAGCACACCCGTACGGTGGTGATCGACGGGGTGGCGCCGAACGACCTGGCGGTGGGCGGCGATTTCGCCAACACCTTCGAATCGGCGATCGAGCTGCAGTCGGCCCAATGCCGCAAGGACCCGGCCTGCGCCAAGCGTTTCCCGGTCGATACCCGCACCCAGCTGCGCAACGTGATGACCACGCTTGCCAAGGCCCCGGTGGAGGTGGAATACCGTGACCCGGGCACCGCTGCAGTACGCCGCGACCCGATCAGCGCCAACACCGTGACCAGCCTGGCTTTCATGTTCTCGTACATGCCGGAACTGTCCTCGCTGCTGCCGGTGGTGCTGGACGAAGCCGCGCAGGGCCGTTACGCGCCGCTGATGTCGCTCAACAGCCTGGCTACCCGCAACATGGCCGGGCAGATGAACCAGGGCATGCAGTGGTCGGTGATCTGCGCCGAAGACGCCGACCGCTACCAGGAAGCCCCGGCCGGCGACCGCCTGCTCGGCCCGGAAGTGGCACGCATGTTCTTCGCGGCCTGCCCGGTGTGGAACGTGGGCACGCGCCCGAAGAACTTCACCGCGCCGTTGAGCACCGACGTGCCGGTGCTGCTGCTGTCGGGCGAATTCGACCCGGTCACCCCGCCGCGCTACGCCGAACAGGTGCTCAAGCACCTGCCCAACGGCCGCCACATCGTGGCCAAGGGCCAGGGCCATGGCACGCTCGGCGCCGGCTGCATGCCGCGCCTGCTGGCGCAGTTCATGGACAAGGCCGACGCCAAGGCACTCGACGCCTCCTGCCTGGATACCCTCACCGCGGTGCCGGCCTTCACCTCGTTCAACGGATGGGAACCATGATCGTCGCCGAGAACCTGCATAAAGCGTTCAAGACCAAGACCGGCCTGATCAAGGCGGTGGACAACGTCGGCTTCCAGGCCGAGGACGGTCGCATCACCGGCCTGCTGGGCCCCAACGGCGCCGGCAAGACCACCACCATGCGCATGCTCTACACCCTGATGTCACCCGACCAGGGCCGGGTGCTGGTGGATGGACTGGACGTGGCCACCCACCCGGTGGAGGTCCGTCGCCGCCTGGGCGTGCTGCCCGACGCACGCGGCGTGTACAAGCGGCTGACCGCGCGCGAGAACATCGCCTACTTCGGCGAGCTGCACGGCATGAGTGCCGCGCACATCCGCGAGCGCACCAAGGTGCTCTCCAAGGCGCTGGACATGGAAGACATCCTGGACCGCCAGACCGACGGCTTCTCCCAGGGGCAGCGCACCAAGACCGCCATTGCGCGCGCGCTGGTGCACGACCCACGCAACGTGATCCTGGACGAACCCACCAACGGCCTGGACGTGATGACCACCCGCGCGCTGCGGGGGTTCCTGCGCGAGCTGCGCGACGAAGGCCGCTGCGTGATCTTCTCCAGCCACATCATGCAGGAGGTGGCCGCGCTGTGCGACACGATCGTGATCATTGCCAAGGGCACGGTGATGGCCGCCGGCACGGCCGATGAGCTGCGCGCGCTGACCGGCGAAGCGAACCTGGAAGATGCCTTCGTGAAGGCGATCGGCAATGAAGAAGGACTGCACGCATGAGCGCGTTTGCCACGTTGTTGACCGTCATGCGCAAGGAACTGCGCGACCTCTCGCGTGACCGCCGTACCTTGGCGCTCACCCTGCTGCTCGGGCCGTTGCTGTACCCGGTGCTGATCCTGGGCATGGGCAAGCTGGCCGAGACCCGGTTCAAGACCCAGATCGACACCCCGCTGGACATTCCCACCATCGGCCGCGAGCACGCCCCCAACCTGGTGCGCTTCCTGGCCTCGCAGGGACTCAACGCGGTGGACCCGCCGAAGGACCTGACCGCGGAGATCCGTGACCAGAAGATCGACATCGCACTGCGCATCAGCCCGGAGTTCGGCAAGGACTGGGCAGAGGGGCGCCCGGCACTGGTGGAGATCGTGCAGGACAGCACCCGCCGCGATGCCGACATTCCCACCGCACGCCTGAAGGCGGCACTCAGCGGTTACAGCCAGCAGGTGGGCGCGCTGCGCTTGCTGGCGCGCGGTATCGACGCGCAGGTGGCACGCCCGCTGGACGTGGCTACCCAGGACCTGGCCACGGCCGAGGCCAAGCGCGGTGTGATGCTGTCGCTGCTGTTGCCGATCCTGCTCACCATCACCTCGTTCCTGGGCGGTGCCTACCTGGTGATGGACACCACCGCGGGCGAGCGTGAGCGGCAGTCACTGGAGCCGTTGCTGGCCACCCCGGCCCGGCGCAGCGCCATCGTCAGCGGCAAGATCGCCGCCGCCTGCGTGGTGGGCGTGGTGTCGCTGCTGCTCACGCTGGCGGCGTTCAAGCTCAGCGCGCAGCTGTCCACTGGTGCGGCCGCGCGGCAGCTCAACATGGGCCTGCTGTCGATGCTGCAGATGCTGTTCGTGATGATGCCGATCCTGTTCATCGGCACCTCGCTGCTGACCTTCCTCTCGGCAGCGGCCAAGAGCATGAAGGAGGCGCAGAGCCACATGACCTGGCTGATGCTGCTGCCGATGCTGCCCGGTTACGCGTTGATGGTGTACCCGGTGAAGTCCGAGCTGTGGCAGCTGGCGGTGCCGTTCCTGGCGCAGAACCAGATGCTGCTGAAGATCATCCGCCACGAACCGATCAGCCCGCAGATGTGGGCGGTGTACCTGGTGGCAGGCTTCGGCCTGGCCGGGCTGCTGTGGTACGCCGCCGTACGCCGTTACCACCAGGAGCGCCTCGCGATCTCCGGTTGAGGCCACAAAAAACCCCGGATCGCTCCGGGGTTTTTTGTTGTATCCATCAGCAGTGGATCAACCGCCCGGTGCGAACGACAGTGTGCGGCGGGTGGTGACCGGGGCGCTGACCGGTTCGAACTTCCAGCGCTTGACCGCGTTGAGCGCCTCGCGGTCGAAGATGCGGGCCGGGGTGGCGCGCAGCACGCGCGAGCTGGTGACCGAACCGTCGGTGCCCACGGTGATTTCCACCAGCACTTCGCCCGAGGTACCGGCGCGCAGTGCGTCGGTCGGGTAGCGCGGCGCCGGGGTGCTGATCGGACGCAGGGCGGCGGCAGCGGCCGGTGCGGCGGTGGGCTGGCGGGCAGCAGCGGCCTGGGCGGCAGCGGCAGCCTGCTGGCGCTGTTCGGCTTCGCGGCGGGCCGCTGCCTGGCGCTCGGTGTCCTGGCGCTCGCTTTCGCGGCGGGCGGCATCCTGCTGCGCAGCGATCTGCTTGGCCGCTTCCGCTTCGGTGGCCTGCTGCTGGCGCTGCTGGTCGGCCAGCAGCTTGACCTTGTTCTCAGCGTCCTTCTTGACCTTGTCGGTCTCTTCCTGGGTGCGCTTGAGGGCGGTCTGCATGCCGTTGGTGATGCCCGACTTCAGGCGCGGCAGCGCCGGTGCGGTGGGGTCCACCTTCTCGATCAGCGCCACCAGGCGCTGGCCTTCGGTGAAGTCCTCGCGGGTCAGGCTCTGCTCGGCGGCAATCAGCGTGTACGGCAGCAGGTCCGACAACGCGCTCTTGATCGAGGCATCGTCCGGGGTCTTCTCGCGCAGCGCCAGGTAGTACTCCATGGCGTTGTCGCCGGCCGGGCCGTACATGCGGTTTTCGCGCAGGGCCTTGCTGGCGAGGTCACGCAGTTCCTCGGTCCCCATTGACTGGACCTTGGCCGAAACCGCCGGTGCCGGCGGCGCGGCGGCAGGTGCGGCGGCCGTGGCAGCCGGTGCGGTCGGCGCGGCCGGAGCCGTTTCGTCCTTGCCCGAGCAGGCGGCCAGAGCCACCACCAGGGTCAGCGGCACCAGCAGGCGCGCCTTGGCGTTCGTGTTGACGTGCGACATCCAACTCCCCTTTGAAGAACGACGATACGTAAGGCCTGATGCGGTCAGGCCGACCGAAGCCCCGGTACGTTTCCCAGCGTCCGGCGCGGTGCAGCAGGTGCCCAATCTAGCATCCCCGCGCCCTGCTTTGCAGGGCCGGGGCGGGCAGGGCGGGCGCTTAGTGCGCCAGCGACTTGCTCGGGGTGTGGGCCATCAGCTTGTCGGTGTAGGCAATGCCGATGGCCGACAGGATGAATGCGGCGTGGATGATGGTCTGCCACATCACGCCGCTGCCGGTCATGGTGGAGCACTTGAACGAGGCTTCCACGGCCGGGCCGTACTTGGCCACGGCATCCAGCACCGCGGTGACGTACTCCGGGCTGTTGCACGCCGGCAGGCCGTCCAGGTTGCCGGCGCCGATGAAGGTCTTGAGCAGGTGGATCGAGGAGATGCCGATGATCGACAGCGCCAGCTTCACCTTCAGCACGCTGGCATTGACGTGGCTCAGCCACTCCGGCTGGTCCGGGTGGTTTTCCAGGCGCAGGCGCGAAACGAAGGTTTCGTAGCCGCCCACGATCACCATCACCAGCAGGTTGGAGATCATCACCACGTCGATCAGGCCCAGCACCAGCAGCATGATTTCCTGCTCGCCCATGCTGTTGGCCTTGTGGACCAGGTGCCACAGCTCCTTGCCGAACAGGAACACGTAGACGCACTGCGCCAGGATCAGGCCCAGGTACAGCGGCAGCTGCAGCCAGCGCGAGGCGAAGATCAGGGACGACAGGGGGCTGATGGGCTTTTCGGTCGAGCTCATGCTGGGATGCTGCGTTGCGGGGGACGCCGCAGAGTAGCGGGCCGGCATGACCCTGCCAAGCCAGCTGACGCACTAGACTCGGGATTCCTGAACCGCTGGGTCCTGTCATGATCGATCTGTATTACTGGCCTACCCCGAACGGCCACAAAGTCACCCTGCTGCTGGAAGAGCTGGGCCTGCCGTACACCATCAAGCCGGTGAACATCGGCAGCGGCGACCAGTTCAAGCCCGAATTCCTCGCCATTTCCCCCAACAACAAGATGCCGGCGCTGGTCGACCACCAGCCCACCGACGGGGGCGCGCCGCAGAGCGTGTTCGAGTCCGGGGCGATCCTGCTGTACCTGGCCGAGAAGACGGGGAAATTCCTGCCGGCCGACACCCGCGGCCGGGTGGCGGTACTGGAATGGCTGTTCTGGCAGATGGCCGGGCTGGGCCCGATGAGCGGCCAGATGGGCCATTTCAATGTGTATGCGCCGGAGCAGATTCCGTATGCCATCGAGCGCTACGGCAACGAAGTGCGCCGCCTGCACGGGGTGATGGACAAGCGCCTGGCCACCAGCCCCTATCTGGGCGGCGATGATTACAGCATCGCCGACATGGCCAGCTACCCGTGGATCGGCGCGTACGACAAGCTGCCGCCCGATTTCGCCGCGTTCCCGAACCTGAAGCGCTGGCACGACGCCATTGCCGCGCGCCCGGCGACCCAGCGGGCCTACGCGCTGAAGCATCAGGTCAACCCGGATGCCGGCAAGCCGCTGTCCGACGAAGAGCGCAAGCACCTGTTCGGCCAGCGCTGAGGCGGGTCGGGTGACATCGCAATGGCCGGCACCACCTGGGCCGGCCAACGGCCGGCGCGACCGGCGCATGCGCCCTGATCCCAATGGTCACGGCGGATGGTCCCCGATTCTGATGGGCCCCATGGTCGATTGATCCCAATCCCAATTCGTCCGTAAAAATTCGTAGCCCCGGCCGTTGGCCGGACGAAGTCATCCGAAACCGATCCAACGCGGCTCGCTGCCGCCGTCCCGACGTTTTCCCCCAACCAAGGGACCCGTCAGACAGCGCGACCGATTCCGAGGCCGCCCCCAGCCGCCTGCGTTAGGATGTCCGCCTGCCGTCGCCGGACCCTTCCATGCGCCACTTTGTTGCCTCGCTCGCCCTCATGCTCGCTTCGACCACCATCGCCCACGCCGAAAAGCTCACCCTGGATGCCATCACCGGGCCGCTGCCGCTGTCCGGCCCGACCCTGATGAAGCCCAAGGTGGCGCCGGATGGCTCGCGCGTGAGCTTCCTGCGCGGCAAAGAGGCCGACCGCAACCAGCTGGACCTGTGGGCGTATGACATCGCCAGCGGCCAGACCCGCCTGCTGGTCGATTCGAAGGTGGTGCTGCCCGGCGATGAAACCCTGAGCGATGCCGAGAAGGCCCGCCGCGAGCGCCAGCGCATTGCCGCCATGACCGGCATCGTGGATTACCAGTGGTCGCCCGACGCGCGCACCCTGCTGTTCCCGCTGGGCGGCGAACTGTATCTGTACGACCTGGACAAGCAGGGCCAGGCCGCCGTGCGCCAGCTCACCCACGGTGAGGGCTTCGCCACCGATGCCAAGCTGTCGCCCAAGGGCGGCTTCGTCAGCTTCGTGCGCGACCGCAACCTGTGGGTGATCGACCTGGCCAGCGGTCGCCAGATCCAGCTCACCCGCGATGGCAGCGAGACCATCGGCAATGGCGTGGCCGAATTCGTCGCCGACGAGGAAATGGACCGCCACACCGGTTACTGGTGGGCGCCGGACGACTCGGCCATCGCCTTTGCGCGCATCGACGAATCGCCGGTGCCGGTGCAGAAGCGCTATGAGATGTACGCCGACCGCATCGAGATGATCGAACAGCGCTACCCGGCCGCCGGCGACCACAACGTCACCGTCAAGCTGGGCGTGATCGCCCCGCGCGCCGATGCCGCCGCGCGCTGGGTCGATCTGGGCCGCAACGCGGACATCTACCTGGCCCGCGTCGATTGGCGCGACCCGCAGCACCTCACCTTCCAGCGCCAGTCGCGCGACCAGAAGACCCTGGAACTGATCCAGGCCGACCTGGAAAGCGGCAAGCAGCGCACCCTGGTCACTGAAACGTCGCCGACCTGGGTGCCGCTGCACAACAGCCTGCATTTCCTCAAGCAGGGCGGTTTCCTGTGGTCGTCCGAGCGCAGCGGTTTCCAGCACCTGTACCGCGTGTCCGATGACGGCAAGAGCGTGACCGCACTCACCAGCGGCAACTGGCCGGTGGACGAACTGCTGGCCGTGGACGAAGACGCCGGCAAGGTCTACTTCCGCGCCGGGGTGGATTCCTCGCGCGAAAGCCAGCTCTACGCCGTGCCGCTGCAGGGCGGGGCGCTGCAGCGCCTGTCCAGCGAACCGGGCATGCACAGCGCCAGTTTCGCGAAGAACGCCAGCGTGTACGTGGACAGCTGGTCCAACACCACCACGCCGCCGCAGATCGCGCTGCACCGTGCCAATGGCGAAAAGATCGCCACGCTGGTGGAGAACAACCTGGAAGATCCCAGCCACCCGTACGCGCGCTACCTGGATGCGCAGCGCCCGGTGGAGTTCGGCACCCTCACCGCGGCCGACGGCCGCACCGCGCTGAACTACAGCCTGATCAAGCCCGCTGGCTTCGACCCGGCCAAGCGCTATCCGGTGGTGGTGTACGTGTATGGCGGCCCGGCCAGCCAGACCGTCACCGACAGCTGGCCCGGCCGTGGCGACCACCTGTTCAACCAGTACCTGGCCCAGCAGGGCTATCTGGTGTTCTCGCTGGACAACCGCGGCACCCCGCGCCGTGGCCGCGATTTCGGCGGTGCGCTGTACGGCGTGCAGGGCACGGTGGAAGTGGCCGACCAGCTCAAGGGCGTGGAATGGCTCAAGCAGCAGCCGTGGGTGGACCCGGCGCGCATCGGCGTGCAGGGCTGGTCCAACGGCGGCTACATGACCCTGATGCTGCTGGCCAAGGCGTCGGACCAGTACGCCTGCGGCGTGGCCGGCGCGCCGGTTACCGACTGGGGCCTGTACGACACCCATTACACCGAACGCTACATGGACCTGCCGGCGCGCAACGCCAAGGGCTATGAAGAAGCGCGGGTGCTGGCCCACATCGACGGCCTGCGCTCGCGCCTGCTGCTGATCCACGGCATGGCCGACGACAACGTGCTGTTCACCAATTCCACCGAATTGATGAGCGCGCTGCAGAAGCGCGGCCAGCCGTTCGAACTGATGACCTACCCGGGCGCCAAGCACGGCCTGTCGGGCAGCAACGCGCTGCACCGTTACCGCCTGGCCGAGGATTTCCTGGGCCGCTGCCTCAAGCCGTAACGCACGCTTCCGGGAGCCCCACCTGGCGCCGTCAGTGCCGGTGGGGCGCGGGCGGGGGCCCGCCGGGCGGCGGCCATGACCTCCGGCCGATTGCCGCTGCCTCCCCGAGTGCGTAGGGTCGCAGGCACCCGCTCACTGGAGTCCTGCATGAAGCCGCTTGCCCTTGCCGTCGCGTTGGCCCTTTCCGTCCCCGCCGCGCTCAGTGCGCCGCCGGCCTTCGCTGCCGCTCCTGCCGCCACCAAGGCCCCGGCCAGTGCGGCCTGGGTGACCCGCAGCAACGAACTGGCGCAGATCCTGCTCGATGCGCAGGGCCCGTTCCAGCCGGAAGAGACCGGCTTCTTCGGCGTGCCGGGCTACGACGACAAGGTGGCCGATTTCGGGCCGGACAACGCCAAGCGCTACCGCGCCGCGATGGCCAAGGCGCGCGACCAGCTCAAGGCAAAGCTCGCCAGCGAGCGCGACCCGAACGTGCGCCAGGACCTGGCGATCATGATCGCCGCCGCCGACGAGAACATCGAAGGCAGCGAACTCAACGAAAAGTACCTGCTGCCGTGGAGCGATACCCCGCAGACGGTGTTCAGCGGCATCAACCTGCTGCTGTCCGACCAGGTGCCGGCCGAGCGCCGCGCCAAGGCGCTGGACCGCCTGAAGGCGTATGCCGGCCTGGCGCCGGGCACCACCGCCATCACCACGCTGTCGCGCCAGCGCTATGAAGAGCGCCTGGCCGACAAGACCCTGCTGCAGCCGACGAAGATCGAGGTCGAGCAGTCGCTGGCCAACGTCGATACCTACATCACCGGCATCGAAAAGCTGTTCGACAAGTACAAGGTCGCCGGCGCCGACGAAGCGCTGAAGACCATCGCCACCCAGCTGCGCGAGTACCGCGACTGGACCAAGGCGGAGGTGCTGCCCAAGGCACGTGCCGATGCGCGCCTGCCCGAGCCGCTGTACGCCTTCCAGCTCAAGCGCGTGGGCATCGACATCGACCCGAAGCTGCTGATGCAGCGTGCGCAGCTGGAATTCATGGAAACGCGTTCGGCGATGCGTCAGCTGGCCCCGCTGGTGGTGAAGGCCAAGGGCCTGAAGGTGGCCGACCCGACCGACCCGGTGGCAGTGATCCGCGCGCTGAAGGGTGACAAGATCGCCAACGACCAGCTGGAGCACCACTACCGCGGCGTGATCGATGCGATCGACCCGATCATCCGCGCCCAGAAGATCGTGGACGTGCCGCAGCGCCCGATGCAGATGCGGCTGGGCTCGGCCGCCGAAAGCGCTGCCTCGCCGGCCCCGCACTTCCTGCCGGCGCCGCTGGTGGGCAACACCGGCCAGCAGGGCACCTTCGTGTTGCCGCTGGGCAACCCGGCCGCCGGCGACAAGGCCGCGCAGTATGACGACTTCAACTTCGGCTCGGCCGCGTGGACGCTGAGCGCGCACGAAGGTCGCCCGGGCCATGAGCTGCAGTTCACCGCGATGGTGGAGCGCGGCGTATCGCTGGCGCGCACGATGTTCGCGTTCAATTCGGTCAACGTGGAAGGCTGGGCGCTGTATGCAGAAGCCGAAATGGTGCCGTATGAGCCGCTGGACGGGCAGTTGATCGCCCTGCAGTTCCGCCTGCTGCGCGCCGCGCGCGCGATGCTTGATCCGATGCTCAACCTGGGGCTTATCGACCGGGCCAAGGCCGAGCGCGTGCTGATCGACGAAGTGGGCCTGTCGCAGGCCATGGCCACCCAGGAACTGGACCGTTACATGGTGCGGTCGCCGGGCCAGGCGGGCAGCTACTTCTACGGCTACACCCGGATCCTGGAACTGCGCATGCAGACCGAACTGGCGCTGGGCGCGAAGTTCGACCGCCTGGCCTTCAACAACTTCCTGCTCGACCAGGGCCTGCTCCCGCCGGACCAGCTGGCCAAGGCGGTCAACGAGGTGTTCATCCCCAAGCACCGGTAACGGTGCCGGAAAACCGGTAGCGCCGGCCGTTGGCCGGCCCAAGCGGTAGAAGGTTCCCTGAGGGCCGGCCAACGGCCGGCGCTACCGGGGGCACGGTGACGCGCTGCGTTATCGTGTTGGGGTGATCGTCTGCACCGGCAGGCGCTCCGCCGGTGGCGGGTTGGGAACCCAGATGGCCACGCCGGCCGCGCGCTTCTGCGTGGTCGGAATGCCGATGCCCACGCCGCCGCCACTGTGCGAACCGTAGCTGCCGCCGCCTACGGACAGGCCGCCGCCCGAACTGCTGGACTCCACGCCCATCAGGATCACCCCGTTGGCGCCGAGCGCGGCCGCTTCCTTCTTCAGCCGCATCACCGCCGCATCGGTCTGGCCCTGGGTGCCGAAGCCTGCCGCGCTGGTGGACTCCAGCTGGGCGATTTCAATCGAACCCGGCGGTGGAGTGGAATAGATCTGAACCAGCGCCGGATCGGTGGGTGCACGGGTCTGGCCCAGCATCACCTTGGAGGTGCTGGCGCAGCCGGTCACGGCCAGCAGCACGCCGAGCAGCGGAAGGAGTCGAATGTTCATGGGTTCACCCTTGTTTGGCCTGGTCGGCCTGCGCCTGGATCATCCGGGCCGGCCACTGAATCGGCGCCAACCCCGTTCTGGCGAACGTTAACACCGCCGGGGTGAGCCTGCCGCATCCCGATCTTGCCGCCGCCATCACGCGCCACTGGCGCGGGGGTCGCTACGCTGCCGCCAGCATTTTCAGGCAAGGGGAGCGGGGCATGGGATTGATCAGTTTGTTGTGGGGCGTCGTGGCCCTGTTGTGGATGATCCTGGCCCTGATCCCGCTGCTGGGCTGGGGCAACTGGTTCCTGATCCCGTTCGCCGCAGTCGGTGCGGTCATCGGCGCGCTGGGCATCCTGTTCACCCACCCGACCAAACGCGGCCGCGCGTGGACCGGCCTGCTGCTCAACGCGGTCGTGGTGGTGGTGGGCATCGTCCGCCTGTCCATCGGCGGCGGGATCCTCTGACTGCGACACCCCGTCGCACCTGCCGGGATGTCGCGGGCAAGGGCGTAGAATGACCGCCCCATGATCATTCGTCCCCGCCCACACGGCTGGCAGCTGCTGTACATCCTGCGCGGCTCCATCGTGCCTGCCATCGCGCCGAAAGTGGCCGCCATCTTCGTGCTGGCCGTCGCGGTGGCCACCTTCGCCGAACTGGCCCACCCGCCGGGCATCGAGCGTGTGTCGGTGGCGCCGTTCACGCTGCTGGGCCTGGTGCTGTCCATCTTCCTGAGCTTCCGCAACAACGCCTGCTTCGACCGCTGGTGGGAAGGGCGCAAGCTGTGGGGCCAGCTCATCTATGAATCGCGCAGCCTGGCGCGGCTGTGCAGCACGCTGCTGGCCGGAGAGCCGGCGCGCGCCGACCGCATCTGCCGCCTGGCCATCGCCTTCGCACATGCACTGGCCGCACGCCTGCGCGGGCAGGACGCCGCGCTGGCCGGGCTGCCCTGGGTAACCGAGGCCGACCGCGAGCGCTACGCGCAACGCCAGAACGTGCCGGACCAGCTGCTGGCGATGATCGCGGTGGAAACCACCGCCGCGCTGCATGCCGGCGAGGTCGACAGCATCCTGTATGCCCAGTTCGAAACCCGCCTGCATGCGTTGTCCAGCATCCAGGCCGGCTGCGAGCGCATCCTGCTGACCCCGCTGCCGTTCGCCTACACCCTGCTGCTGCACCGCTGCGCGTGGATGTTCTGCGTGCTCCTGCCGTTCGGCCTGGCCAGTTCGCTGGGCTGGGCCACTCCAGTGGTGTCAGCGGTGCTGGCCTATGCCTTCTTCGGGCTGGACCAGTTGGGCGAGGAAATGGAAGAACCGTTCGGGCTGGAACCCAACGACCTGCCGCTGGATGCGATGGTCCGCACCATCGAAATCGACCTGCTCGACAGCCTGGGCGTGCGCCCGCTGCCGGAACCCCTGCAACCGCAGCGCTACCTGCTGCAGTAACCGAATATTGTCTGGAGCATCCCATGGCCCACCCCGACTATCGCCCCCGCCGCATGCGCCACGACGAGTTCTCGCGCCGGCTGATGCGCGAAAACACGCTGACCACCGACGACCTGATCTACCCGGTGTTCGTGCACGAGCTGGCCGGCCGAGCGCCGGTCGCTTCGATGCCGGGCGTGGAACGGCTGTCGATCGATGAGCTGCTGAAAGTGGCCGAGGAAGCCTTGGAACTTGGCATTCCGGTGATCGACCTGTTCCCGGTGATCGACCCGGCCGGCAAGAGCCTGGATGCGGCCGCCGCCTGGGACGAGAACGGCCTGGCGCAGCGGGCGATCCGAGCGCTGAAATCGCGCTTCCCCGAGCTGGGGGTGATGACCGACGTGGCGCTGGATCCGTACACCACCCACGGCCAGGACGGGATCATCGACGACAAGGGCTACGTGCTCAACGACATCACCGTGGCCGCGCTGGTCAAGCAGTCGCTCTCGCACGCCGAAGCCGGCGTGGACATCATTTCGCCGTCGGACATGATGGATGGCCGCATCGGCGCGATCCGCCGCGCGCTGGACGCACAGAGCCACGTCAACGTTCGCATCATGGCCTATTCGGCCAAGTACGCCTCGGCGTTCTACGGCCCGTTCCGCGACGCGGTGGGCAGCTCGGCCAGCCTCGGCAAGGCCGACAAGAAGACCTACCAGATGGACCCGGCCAACGGCGACGAGGCCATGCGCGAAATCGCGCTGGACTTGGAAGAGGGCGCGGACATGGTGATGGTCAAGCCGGGCATGCCCTATCTGGACCTGGTGCGCCGGGTGAAGCAGCAGTTCGGCGTGCCGACCTTCGCGTACCAGGTCAGCGGCGAGTACGCGATGATGAAAGCGGCCTTCGCCAACGGTTGGCTGGACGAACGCGCCTGCGTGCTGGAGTCGCTGATCGGCTTCAAGCGCGCCGGTGCCGATGGCGTGCTGACCTATTTCGCACCGCAGGTGGCGCGTTGGCTGCGCGAACGCTGACAATACGCGTCAACACGCAGACAGGAGCAGGATGATGCAGACGATGGGATGGGTGCAGTGGCTGACCTGGGGCACCGGCGTGCTGGTGTTCGCGGTGGTGATCGGCCTGGTCATCCGCGGCGTGCTGCGTGCCGCCCGCCGCGCGCCCGAGCAACCCTCGGCCGCCGCCCGCCTGGCCCGCGAAGCCAACCTGCCGCCGGCCGTGCAGGCCCAGCTGGCCGCGCTGAACCAGCGCAAGGACAACGGCGAGATCAGCGAAACCGAGTACGAAGAGCAGCGCGCCGCCTTGCTGCGCGCGTACTGAAGGAAAAGCGTACCGACCAACGGTCGGTACCTACCATCCTTACCCGCAGCCAGCCACCGCTGGTGTGCGCAACCTGTACAGATCCAACCCGCCGGCCTTCGGCGACTTTGCCTGCCCAGCCACCACCATCTCGCTGGGCTTGGACGCATCCACCACCGGCGCACCGGTCTGCCCGTCGGCGGTATTGAACGACAACCCCAGCGGCACCGCCGCCGCGCCGTAGTCGCAGCCCACCTGCCACACCTGCGAATGCCCACCGGCCACGCGGGTAAACACGAGCGCCCCGCCATTGCCCAGCCAATCACCGCCCAGCTCGTCGGCCGCGCTGTTGAGCGGCGCCGGGAGCGGCGTCGCGGCGTTGAAACCCCGGCCCTGCGCGGTCGCCACGAACAGGTCGAACCCACCCTGGGTGCCCTTGCCATTGCGGGCAAACAGCAGCACCTGCCCATCCGGCCGCAGCGCCGGGCGGCGCTCGTCGGCTGCCGTGTTGACCGTCACCGGCATCGCCAGCACGGTGCCGAAGCTGCCGTCCTCGCGGATCATCACCCCATACAGGTCGAACCCACCGCGCCCGCTGCCGCCGTTGGAGGCGAAGTACAGCCAGGCCCCGTCGTGGCTGAAGAACGGATCCACCTCATCCCCGGCAGTGTTGAACGCCAGCGGCGCCGGGTCCTGCCAGCGCCCGTCGCGCAGCGTGGCCTGCCACAGGTCCCAGCCGCCGGCGCCGCCGGGCCGGTCGCTGGCCCAGATGATGCGCTTGCCATCCGGCGCGATGGTCGCCTGGGCCTCGTTGGCCTTGGTCGACACCACCCCCATGCCTTCGATGCCGAACTCGGAAAGCGCCATCGCGCCCGGTGCGGAGAGTAAACTCAGGCTCAGCGCGAGCAGAGACAAGGGAGTGCGCATAGTCGCTTCCATTGGGGTTTGCGTTTCAATCCAGGCCCGGAGTTTAAGACACCCATGACCGCCCGTTACGCCGTATTCGGCCAGCCCATCGCCCACTCGCAGTCGCCGCACATCCACGCCGCGTTCGCCCGCCAGGAAGGCATCGCGCTGGATTACCGCGCCATTGAAGCGGCGCCGGCCGATTTCCCGGCTGCGCTGGAGGCGTTCGCCGCCGACGGTGGCGTGGGCGCCAACGTCACCGCGCCACTGAAGGAAATCGCCTTCGGGCTGTGCAAGACGTTCACTTCGCGCGCCAAGTTGGCCGGTTCGGTCAACACGCTGCTGCGCAAGGGCGACTACTGGCACGGCGACACCACCGACGGCGTAGGCCTGGTGCGTGACCTCACCGACCGCCACAGCCTGGACCTGCGCGGCCGCCGCGTGCTGCTGCTGGGCGCGGGCGGCTCGGCACGCAGCGTCGCCCCGGCGCTGCTGGATGCCGGCATCCGCGAACTGGTGGTGGTCAATCGTACCCCCGAGCGTGCCGACGAGCTGAGCGATGCGATCGGCGAGCCCGGCCGCGTGCTGACACAGTACTGGGACCGCATGGACGAACTCGGCGACTTCGAGCTGATCGTCAATGCCACGTCCGCGGGCCGTGACCGCAATGAAGAGTTCAAGCTGCCGCTGTCACTGGTCAACAGCATGACCACCGCCGTGGACCTGAACTATGGCGAGGCCTCCTTCGCGTTCCTGGCCTGGGCCCGCGCGGCACAGTGCCGCAACATCGTCGACGGCCTTGGCATGCTGGTCGAGCAGGCCGCCACCAGCTTCCAGCAGTGGCACGAGGTGCGTCCGGAAACCGGCCCGGTCTATGACGAGCTGCGCGCGAACTACGTGCTGGCGGGTGAAGCGTGAACATGGACCTGCTGCTCAGCCTGCTGGGCATGGCCGCGCTGCGCCTGCCGGTGCTGATCGCGCTGGCGGTGTCGCTGGTGTGGGTGGTGGATACCCCGCGCGGCGCCATCCGCAGTGTCGCCCTGTGGGCGCTGGGCCTGCTGCTGGCCGGCACCCTGGGCGGGCTGGCGCTGAACATCGTCCCGACCTGGCTGGTCCAGACCGGCGACTACGGCAACGTACAGATGCTGTCGTACTGGCTGCGCGGCGGCCACTTCGCGCTGGGCCTGGTGGATGCCCTGGCCACGGTGCTGCTGGTGTGGGCGATGACCCGTGCGCTGCGCAACCGCGCCGCCCCGGCGGCCTGACCGGGCGACCCCGGTCACGGATCTGAACCGGCGCGGAAAAAACCGCGCCGGTCCGGACCCCGGAGCATGAGAAAATACCCGCCTGATCCAGGCAGGACCTCCCCGGCGTGACCGAAAAAGTTGAAGCCCCGCGCGCGCTGAACGACGAGCTCAAGACCGTCATCCGCGATGCCTACGCCAAGCTGCAGGCCAATACCCCCGGCTTCAGCACGCGGCGTTCGCAGAGCCAGATGATCGGCGTGGTCTCGCGTGCGCTGTCGCAGAGCGGCGGGGTAGGCGTGGTCGAGGCGCCCACCGGCGTGGGTAAGAGCCTGGGCTACCTCACCGCCGGCGTGCCGATTGCGCTGGCCACGAAGAAAAAGCTGGTGATCAGCACCGGCACGGTGGCGCTGCAGTCGCAGCTGGTCGAGCGCGACATCCCGAACTTCCTCAAGGCCACCGGCCTGGAGGCCACCGTGGCGCTGGCCAAGGGCCGCACCCGCTACCTGTGCACGCGCAATGCCGCCGAAGCGCATGGCGATGGCGCGCAGGAAGGCATGTTCGAGGATGAGCAGCCGCTGTTCGACCGCCCGCTGGCGCCGATTGAAATGGACCTGGCGCAGAAGCTGAGCAAGGACTTCATCGAAGGCCGCTGGAACGGCGACCTGGACAACGCGCCGGATACCATCAGCCCCTCGCTGCGTTCGCGCATCACCACCCCGGCCTCCGGCTGTGCCGGACGCAAGTGCGCCTACTCCGCCCAGTGCGCCGTGCTGCGCGCGCGCAACACCGTGCGCGACGCCCAGATCGTGGTCACCAATCACGCGTTGCTGCTGTCGGCCTTGTCCATTGGCGAAAGCGACAACGGCCAGCCATTGATCGCCCCCCCGTCGGACATGCTGCTGGTGCTCGACGAAGGCCACCACATCGGCAACGTGGCCATCGACCAGGGCGCGGCCAGCCTGGCCCTGGATGAGATGGCCAAGCGCACCGGCCGCCTGCAGATCCTCATCGCCGCCGCCTACCGCGCGGTGGACAAGGACAAGCTGGGCAACCTGCTGCCCAACGAAGCCATCGACGTGGCCGCGCGGGTCAGCAAGCAGCTGCGCGCGTTCCGCGACGTGATCGACCGCAGCTGGCAACCGGACCCGACCGCGCAGGAACCGATGTGGCGCGCGCCGAACGGGCGGCTGCCGGACATCTGGATGGCCGACATCGAGGCGCTGGCCGATGATACCCGCGCGCTGTTCAACTGGGCCCACGCCGCGCAGTCGCAGGTGGCCAAGGGCAAGCCCGAAGACGCCGCGCGCGAGCGCCTGCAGCGCACGCTGGGCATGGCGCTGGAAATGATCGAACAGCAGCACAACCTGTGGACCGCCTGGCGCCGCGAAGACAAGGAAGGCCAGCCGCCGTTCGCGCGCTGGGTCACCCTCTCGCGCGATGGTGACCTGATCCTGCACGGCTCGCCCGTGTCGGCCGCCAACGTGCTGCGAAAGCTGCTGTGGGACGAAGTGGATTCAGTGGTGATGACCTCGGCCACGCTCACCGGCGGTGGCGATTTCCAGGCGCTCGCGATCGACAACGGCATTCCCAACGAAGCAGAGATGGTCTCGCTGGCGTCCCCGTTCGACCTGCCCAACCAGGCCGAGCTGATCGTGCCCAACTTCCCGGTCACACCGGACGACCGCGACCGGCACCCGAAGGAAGTGGCCAAGTACCTGGTCAAGGAACTGGACTGGAGCAAGGGCAGCATCGTGCTGTTCACCTCGCGCTGGAAGATGGAAAAGGTGGCCGAGCTGATGCCGGCCGCGCAGCGCAAGCAGGTGCTGGTGCAGGGCGAGACCGCCAAGCAGAAGATGATCGACGAGCACCTGCGCCGCACCTCGGCGGGCGAGGGCTCGGTGCTGTTCGGGCTGAACTCGTTCGGCGAAGGCCTCGACCTGCCCGGCGAAGCCTGCACCACGGTGGTGATCACCCAGGTACCGTTCGCGGTGCCGACCGATCCGCAGACCTCCACGTTGAGCGAATGGTTCGAGAGCCGTGGGTTGAACGCCTTCAACCTGATCGCCATTCCGCACGCGCTGCGCACGCTGACCCAGTTCGCCGGCCGCCTGATCCGCACCTCCACCGACACCGGCCGCGTGATCATCCTCGACTCGCGCCTGATCAGCCGCCGTTACGGCAAGCGCATCATCGATGCGTTGCCGCCCTTCAAGCGCGTCATCGGCTGACGAGCACGCGCTACGCGCGACGCATCGGCAGCCGTTCCCCATCGCTCAGGCTGCGCCACAGCCACTCCGCCGGGCCGAAGTAATACCGCCGCAGCCACCACGCACTCAGCCACAGCTGCAGCGGAAACACGATGGCCGCCACCAGCAGCACTGGCCACAGGCCGTGCGAGGGTCCGATACCGAGCCCGAACCCGGCAAACAGCGGTACGCACACCAGGCTCTGCAGCAGGTAGTTGCTCAACGTCATGCGCCCGGCCGGCACCAGCACGCGCAACCCGCGCTCGGCCCACGGCCGCAGGTACAGCAGCGCGAATCCGCAGGCGATGGCGATGCCCAGCGCCAGCGGTGCCACCCGGTAGCTCACCCGCAGCAGATAGCCCGGTACCCCATCGCGCAGCAGCGGCCATTGCGCCTTCAGCGCGGGCGCAGCGGCCTCGATGCACAGGAACACCACCCCAACCACCGCGCCGCCGACGCACAGGCCCCACAGCAGCGACAGGTGCTGTTCGGGCCGCTGCAACAGCCCCCGGCGCCCCGCCCAGTAGCCCAGCAGGAAGCGGCCCAGCACGAACAGCAGCAGGGCCCAGTTGGTCAGCCGCACCCAGCCGCCCAGCACCAGGTTCTGCCACCACGCCTGCCAGAGCGTGCCGCTGGACAGCGCATCCAGCGCATTCCCATACATCTGCGTGCGCGGCGTCAGCGTCAGCACCCACTCGCGCATCCACGGCGACAGCAGCGGTGGCAGGAACAGCGCCGCCACCAGGCCGGCCACCAGCAACCCGCGGTTGCCCAGGTGCCGGAACAGCGGCAGCAGCAGGCCGACGACGGCATAGGTCAGCAGGATGTCGCCCCACCACAGCACCGTGGCATGCAGCAGCCCGATCAGGGCCAACGCCCCCATCCGGCGCAGATGCGGAACCAGCCCGGGCTGTCTCTCCATCTGCATGGCAAAGCCCATGCCGAACAGCAGCGAGAAGATCGTCACCGCCTTCATATCCAGCAGCCACCCCATCCCGGTGCGCACCACATGATCCAGCGTGGCACTCCGCAGCGCCTGCTGCGCGGCCTCATCCAGCAAGGCATCCAGCGAATAGAACCGCAGGTTGACCAGGAACACGCCCAGCAGCGCGAAGCCGCGCAGCGCATCGATCAGCGGTTGGCGCGGGGGTCGCGGCGGCGCATCGGTCAACAATTGGCGGGGTGGCCCCATGGCGTAGAGCCACGCCATGCGTGGCTGCGTATCAACAGGCACCCAGTAGAGCCGGGCCCAGCCCGGCTGTCCAGCTACAGCTTGCCCAGATCCCGCACCGCGCCCTTGTCCGCGCTGGTCGCCAACAACGCATAGGCCTTGAGCGCCCCGGTCACCTTGCGCGGACGCGCCTCCCGTGGCTTCCACCCCAACGCATCCTGCTCCGCACGCCGCGTCGCCAAGGTAGCGGCATCCACCAGCACATCAATCCGCCGCGCCGGAATATCGATCCGGATCCGGTCGCCATCCCGCACCAATCCAATCGTGCCGCCCGCCGCCGCTTCGGGTGACGCATGCCCGATCGACAGCCCGGACGTACCACCCGAGAACCGCCCATCGGTCAGCAGCGCACACTGTTTGCCCAGTCCCTTCGATTTCAGGTAGCTGGTCGGGTACAGCATCTCCTGCATGCCAGGCCCGCCACGCGGGCCCTCATAGCGGATCACCACCACGTCGCCGGCCCGCACCTCGTCGGCCAGGATGCCCTGCACGGCCGCGTCCTGGCTTTCGAACACCTTCGCATTGCCCTCGAACACGTGGATGGACTCATCCACGCCGGCGGTCTTCACCACGCAGCCATCCTCGGCCAGGTTGCCGCGCAGCACCGCCAGCCCACCTTCGGCCGAATACGCGTTTGCTACATCGCGGATACACCCCTCGGCGCGGTCCAGGTCCAACGAAGGCCAGCGCGTCGCCTGGCTGAAAGCCACCTGGGTCGGAATGCCGGCCGGGCCGGCACTGAAGAATTCATGCACGCCCGCATCGTCGGTCACCGCTACATCCCAGCGCGCAATGGCATCGGCCAGGGTGCGGCTGTGCACGGTCGGCACATCTACATGCAGCAGCCCGCCGCGTGCCAGTGACCCGAGGATTGCGAACACGCCACCGGCGCGGTGCACATCCTCCATGTGGTACTTCGGCGTATTCGGCGCCACCTTGCACAACTGCGGCACCCGTCGCGACAGCGCGTCGATGGCGTGCAGGTCGAAGTCCACCTCCGCTTCCTGCGCGGCCGCCAGCAGATGCAGGATGGTGTTGGTGGAACCGCCCATGGCGATATCCAGCGTCATCGCATTCTCGAATGCCGCACGCGTGGCGATCCCGCGCGGCAGCGCGCTGGCATCTTCGCCGCCATACCAGCGGTGGCACAGCTCCACCACCAGCCGACCGGCACGGCGGAACAGCTGCTCGCGGTCGGCGTGGGTGGCCAGGGTCGACCCGTTGCCTGGCAGCGACAGGCCCAGCGCTTCGGTCAGGCAGTTCATCGAGTTCGCGGTGAACATGCCCGAACACGACCCGCAGGTAGGACAGGCGCTGCGTTCGTACTCGGCCACCTTTTCATCGGAGGCGCTGGCATCGGCGGCGATCACCATTGCATCCACCAGGTCCAGCTTGTGCTCGGCCAGCCGGGTCTTGCCCGCTTCCATCGGCCCACCGGAAACGAACACCACCGGGATGTTCAACCGCAGGGCGGCCATCAGCATGCCGGGGGTGATCTTGTCGCAGTTGGAAATGCACACCAGCGCATCGGCGCAGTGCGCGTTGACCATGTACTCCACCGAGTCGGCGATGATCTCGCGGCTGGGCAGCGAATACAGCATGCCGTCGTGGCCCATGGCGATGCCGTCATCCACCGCGATGGTGTTGAACTCCTTGGCCACCCCGCCGACCTGTTCGATCTCGCGCGCCACCAATTGGCCCAGGTCCTTGAGGTGCACGTGGCCGGGCACGAACTGGGTAAATGAATTGGCGATGGCGATGATCGGCTTGTGGAAGTCCGCATCGGTCATGCCGGTGGCGCGCCACAGGGCGCGGGCGCCGGCCATGTTGCGGCCGGCGGTGGAGGTACGGGAGCGGTATTCAGGCATGGGGGCTGGCAGGATCTGGCGGGCCGTGGGGGCGCGTTGCTACTCGATTCTGCCCAAAAATTCCGGTTGCTGTTGCAACCGTCCGGACGGGCGATCCTGAAACGCCGTTCATCTTTTTCACTTTCCCGGTTTTGGTTGTTGGCGGCGATCAGGCATGATTGAGGCGATAACCGTACACAGGGGGCATGCCGCCATGAAACGTTCCAGGACCACCGCACTGCTGCTGATGAGCGCCGCGCCGCTGCTGTTCACCGCGTGCCAGAAGGATGAGGCCGTGCAGGTGCAGGAGGGGCTGTACACCTCGGTGCAGGCCTGTACCGACGCCACCGGTGACCCGTCCGCCTGCCGCACGGCGTTCGCCGAAGCGCAGAAGCAGTCCGCTGATGCGGCCCCCAAGTACGCCTCGCGTGCCGAATGCGAAGCCGAGTACAACGCCGAGCAGTGCGTGGAACAGAAGACCTCCACCGGCCATTCGTTCATCGGCCCGATGATGATGGGCTTCTTCATGTCGCAGATGCTCAGCAACCGTGGCGGCGCCGGCCTGGCGCAGGCCCCGGCGGCCAGCCCGGCCTACCAGGACAAGGCCAAGGGCTGGGCGCGCCCGGCCCCGGGCGGCAGCGGCGGCCTCAACACCGCCAGCGGCATCGGCGCCGGCAAGGCGGGCCTCGCCCCGGTGAACGCCACCCCGAACCGCGCCGTCACCGCCAGTCGTGGCGGCTTTGGCAACACCAGCAGCAGCCGCAGCAGCTACGGCGGTTGATGCAATGAAGCGTGTGCGAATCGACGAGCGCAGCCAGTGGCGCGCGCGTGCCGCCGAGTCCGGTTTCCGCTTCCACACCATCGACGGCCTGCCGTACTGGGATGAAACCGCGTACTACGCCTTCACCCTGCGCCAGATCGAGCAGGAGATCGAAGACCCCAGCGCCGAGCTGCATGCGATGGCGATGGAACTGGTGGACGAGGTGGTGCGCAGCGAACAGCTGATGGACCAGCTGGCGATTCCGCCCGCGTTCCGCGACTGGATCGCCAACAGCTGGCGCCGCGGCGAACCGCACCTGTACGGCCGGTTGGACTTCGCCTATGACGGCACCGGTCCGGCCAAGCTCTACGAGCTCAATTACGACACGCCGACCTCGCTGTTCGAGGCCTCGTTCTTCCAATGGCAGTGGCTGGAAGACCAGCGCAACCAGAATCGCCTGCCGCCGCACGCCGACCAGTTCAACGCCATCCACGAGGCGCTGGTGGAGCGCTTCGGGCAGCTGTCGGCGCAGTTGCCGCCGCCACTGTACTTCAGTGCCGTGGGCAGTTCCGAAGAAGACCAGGGCACCGTGGCCTACCTGCGCGACTGCGCGGCCCAGGCCGGGCTGCGTGGCGAGGCGATCGCAATCGAAGACATCGGCCTGTCCGAAGACGGGCGCTTCACCGCGCTCGACGACACGGTGATCGGCAGCCTGTTCAAGCTGTACCCGCTGGAAGACCTGATGACCGAATCGTTCGGGCAGGCGCTGCCCACCTCGGGCGTGCAGCTGCTGGAACCGGCGTGGAAGGCGATCCTGAGCAACAAGGGCGTGCTGCCGCTGCTGTGGCAGCGCCACCGTGGCCACCCGAACCTGCTGGCGGCCGAGTTCGATGACGGCAGCGCGCTGCCGGCCGGCTGGGTGCGCAAGCCGCTGTTCTCGCGCGAAGGTGCCAACGTGGCCATGCATTTGGCCGACGGCAGCTGGCAGGAGAGCGAAGGTCCGTACAACGGCCCGGCGATCCGCCAGGCCGCGCATCCGCTCACGTCGTTCGACGGCGGTTACCCGTTGATCGGCAGCTGGATCGTGGGCGACCAGGCCTGCGGCATGGGCATCCGCGAAGATGACAGCCGGATCACCCGCGACAGCGCCCGGTTCGTCCCGCACGCCATCATCGACGAAGCACCAACGCGGATTTACGTCTGATGGGTTACCGGCGTCACGACCAACGGTCGTGACCTACCGGCGAAGCGGCCGTTTGCCGGATCAAACCGGCGCTGCGGCCGGTCCGGCCGACCGCACCAAACCCCGCCGGTAGGTATCGACCGTTGGTCGATACGTGCCTACAGCAACCCATCACGCTTGACGGCGAGGTAGCGCTCCACCAGCGCCCCGGGCAGCGCATCGGCCGTCACGTCCAGCACCATCACCCGGTGGCTGCGCAGTGCTTCATGCGCGTCGTTGCGTTGCTGCAGGTAGCGCGCGATGGCACCGGCCTGGGTCGCGTCCTGCAGCGTCTCCACTTCCTGCTCCAGCGCCACGTCCAGCTCGCGCTCGCGCAGGCTGGCCACGCACACCAGGTGCTGTCGCTGCAGCAGACGCACCGCCACCAGCAGGTCTTCGATGTCCTCATCGCGCACGTTGGTGACCAGCATCACCAGCGAGCGCCGGCGCTGGCGCAGGCTGAGTTCGGTGGCAGCAGCCAGATAGTCGGTGGCCACCGGCTGCGCCTGCAGGTCGTAGCTGGCGCGCAGCAGCGCGTCGATCGCGCCCATGCCGCGCTGGGGTGCCACCCAGCGGCTTTCGCCACCACTGGCGAACAGGCCTACGCCATCGCCCTGGCGCAGCGCCAGGTAGGACACCACCAGCGCCGCGTTGAGCACATGGTCGAAGTGCGACAGCCCGCCTTCGCTGGCCATCATGCGGCGGCCGGTGTCGATCATCAGCACCAGCTGCTGGTTCTTTTCATCCTGGTACTCACGCGAGATCAGCTTGCGTGCGCGCGAGGTGGCTTTCCAGTCGATCTGGCGCAGGCTGTCGCCGATGCGGTACTCGCGCATCTGGTGGAAATCGGTACCCTCGCCACGGCGGCGCTTGAGGTGCGCACCGACCAGGCGCGAGGCTTGTTCGGCACTGAACAACGCGAAGCGGGTGAGCGGGGCGAAGTTGGGGTACACGCGCACGGTCAGCGCCGGCGGCAGCAGGCGGCGCTGGCGCCACAACCGCCACGGTGCATGCAGGCGCAGGTGCACGCCGTCGAACACGAAGCGGCCGCGCGCGGTCGGGGTCAACGTGTACTCCACGCTGCTGGCCACCAGTGGCTTGAGCGTCAATGCACGCGGCAGGCCCTGCAGCGACCATGCTCCCGGCACCAGGTCGAACACCTCCACGCGTTGGCGGCGGCTGGACTCGAAGCGCAGCGTGGTGCGCCGCTCGACGTTCAACGCCAGCGCCTCCGGCAGTTCGCGCTGCACCGTGGGCGAGGGCTGTGCGCGCAGCCGCAGCAGATCCACCAGTGCCAGCACCGCGATCGCCGCTGCGGATGCCCACCACGCCGACACCGGCAGCAGCCCGAAGGCCACCGGCATCCCGAGCAGCGCCCAGCCGGCCAGCAGTATCAGCAGCAGCGGGCCTGGCCTCATTTGCGCGGGGCTTCCACCTTGGCCAGCAACGCGGTCAACGCATCGTCGGCCGACTGGCCTTCGATCTGCAGTTCCGGGGCCAGCGCAATACGGTGGCGCAGTGCCGGGCGGGCGATCTCGCGCACGTCATCGGGGGTGACGAAGTCGCGGCCGGCAAGCACCGCCTGCGCACGCGCCGCACGCACCAGCGCGATGCTGCCGCGCGGGCCGGCGCCGAGCGCGATGCCAGGGAACTGGCGGGTGGCCGCCACGATGCGCACCGCGTAGTCCACCACTTCCGGATCCACCGTGATCGCCGCGGTCGCCTGCTGCAACGCGATCACCTCGGCGGCGTTGAGCACGCGCGGTACCTGCGACAGGTCAAAGTCGGCCGCGCTGCGGCCGGTAGTGATTGCATCGACCATCCGCTTCTCGTCCTCCAGCGCCGGGTAATCGATGATGACCTTGAGCAGGAAGCGGTCCAGCTGGGCTTCGGGCAGCGGGTAGGTGCCTTCCTGTTCGACCGGGTTCTGCGTGGCCAGCGCCAGGAACGGCGGGGTCAGCGCGAACGCCTTGCCTTCGATGGTGACCTGGCCTTCCTGCATCACTTCCAGCAGGGCCGACTGGGTCTTGGCCGGGGCGCGGTTGATTTCATCGGCCAGCAGCAGGTTGGTGAACACCGGGCCGCGGCGGATCTTGAAGCTCTCCGATTTCGGGTCGTACACCGCGTGGCCGCTGACGTCGCTGGGCATCAGGTCCGGGGTGAACTGCACGCGGCCGTAGTCCAGCTCCAGTGCCTGCGCCAGGGCGCGCACCAGCAGGGTCTTGCCCAGCCCGGGCACGCCTTCGATCAGCACATGGCCACCGGCCAGCAGCGCGATCAGGATCTGGTCGAGCACCTCGGGCTGGCCGATGAAGGCGCGGCCGACGGCGTCGCGCACGGCATCGACGCGTTCAACCAGGCTCTGCCCGGTCAGCGCGGGCGGGGACAACGGCGGCGGAGCGGAGTGGTCGGTCATAGCAGGTTTCTCATCTGGATCAGCAGGCGGATGCGCTCACGCAGGGCCACCACATCCTTCGATGGCGGCACCTGTAAAGCGGTCTGGACTCGGGAATGCGGCCACTGCAGCAGGCTGGCGATGGCGTGCACCTGCGCCTCGCCGCTGAGCGCGGCAGCGGTGGGTGCGCGCCGCCGCAGCCGGGCCAGGAAGGCGCGGCGGGTGGCGTCGTACAACAGCGGTGCCTTGCCATAGCGCAGCAGGTGCTCGCCGCTGGCACGCACGTGTTCCAGCAGCGAACGGCGTTCGGTGGCGGGTGCCGGCAGCAGGCTGCCCAGCCGCTGCGCGCGCTGCCACAGCCATGCCAGCAGGGCCAGCAGCAACGGCACCCACACCGGCCAGCCCTGGTAGAAGATGCGTGACCACAGCGTGGGCGGGCGCGAGCCGTAGATCAGCCACACCGTGCCTTCGGCGTAGTTCGGGTCGAGCACGTGGCGGGTCAGGTCGCGGTGCGCGATGTCGTGCAGGCCGTCGGCCAGGCTGCCTGCGGGGTCATCCGCGTTGAAGACCCGCGGGGTGCCCTTCAGGAACTCCATGTCCGAGAGCACATCGACGGTGCCATTGCCCTTGCGCAGCCGCGAGAACACCAGGCCCTCGTCATCGCCCCATTCGCGTTCGACACGTACGCCTTCGGGCACGTCCACGCCGAAACGGCGGCCACTGCAGAACTCGGAATGGCCCGGGTCGTCGGCAATGTGGAAGGCCTTGCAGTTGCTCTCGTAGTACGCGGTATCCACGCCCAGCCCGTCGAGCAGCGGCCCCTGCGCGGCGTCTTCGTCCTTGAACGGCGGCGGCGTGCGCAGCAGCAGGTGGCCGCCGCGTTCCACCCACGCCAGCAGCGCCTGCGCGGTGGGGGCAGGCACATCGGCGGTGTCCTGCAGCAACAGCACGGTATCGGCCGGCTTGAGCTGCATGCGCGGCAGGTCGAGGCGCGGGCTGGAATGCACGGTGATGCCGTCGGCACGCAGCGCCTGGCCCAGCACGTACAGCGGGTTGTAGCTGGCCTCGCCCTGCGGCGGCAGGCGCTCGGTATGGACCACGCGTTCATGGCTGCGCAGGAACAGGATCGCCAATGGCACGCCCACCACCAGCAGCACGGCCAGCACCACCAACCAGCGCAGACGGGCACTCATGCGCGCCACCGGAACTGGGTCTGCAGGGTGGTGGCCAGATCGTCGAACTCGTCCGGCTCGGGCAGGCGGCCGGCGTACGCGGCGTACTGCCAGACCCGCACGATGCGGGCGAACAGGGTGCGGTCAGCCTCGACCGGCATGCGCCGCGACGCGCGCAGGCACTGTGCTTCGGTTGCGCCCGGTGGCAGCACCACCTCGGCGCGTTCGCTCATCGATTCCACGCTGGCCCGGTACAGCAGCGCCAGCGCCTGGCGCGGCCGGCCCTGCTGCCACAGGTCGCGCGCGCGCGCGGCGGGATCCGGCGGAATCACCTCGGGCAGTTCCACCGCTTCCTCGACCACCGGATCGGTGGCCTTGCGCCGCCTCACCCCGGTGCCGCGCAGCCAGCGCAGCCACCACGGCGCGGTGGCGATCAGCCCCAGCACCAGCAAACCGACCAGGCCCCACAGGATCCATTCGGCAATCTGCGCGGGCAGGCGCGGGCCGCGCCCGAGCGGATTGCGGTTCTTGTCCGCATCGTCCTTCTTCTTGTTCTTCTCGGCCTCGCTCAGGGTGCGCTCCCAGCGTTTCACTTCGCGGGTGGGCGCCACCAGGGGATCTTCGTACGCGCGCTGCACGGCCTGGCGGAAGCCGGCGGTGTCGGGCGTGCCACCGAAGATCACGGACGGGGTGTTCGACGGATCGTCGGCGGGCACTGCATCAGATGCTTCTTCTTCCTCATCACCAGCATCGTCATCCATGCCAGCGGGTGCAGCGCAGCTCGGCGCCTGCGCAGGTTCTTCCGCATGCAGCCCACCCATCGGCCAGCACAGCACCAGCGCCAGGACCAGCAGCGGCGCGGCCTGCTGCAGCCGATCACGCATGCGCCGGAACGCGATCTCCACGTCCCAGGCTTCCATTTCCGTGCGGCGGTTGAGGTACAGCGCGAAGCCGGCGCCGGCGTAGAACGGCCCGATCAACGTGGCGGCGAGCCAGAACAGGGCATTCACCCCCAGCTGTGCCCACGCCGGCATGTTTTCGCTGACCATTTCCCACGCCGCGCGCCACGAATCGGACAGCAGTTCCAGCGGCACGAACAGGAAGATCGCCGCGATGCAGCCGCTGACAATCACCAGCTCGAACACCATGCACATCAGGGTGAGCAGCACGGCATGCCCGAACGTGCCGCTGAGCACGGCGCGGCGGCGCACGCTGCGCTGCGAGGCATCGCTGCCTTCCAGCAGGTTCACCGGCAGCAGCAGCGAGCGGAACGGGCTGAAGCGGCGCCAGCCCAGGTAGCCCCAGAACCCGCTCCAGCCCCAGTGCCGCTGCGCGCGCAGGGTCTGCAACGGACGTGGTTCGTCGCCGAACACACCGCGTGAGATCACATACAGCGCGATCCGGTCCGATACCGGTTTGAGCCACCACATCAGCAGCCAGGCCCAGCCGAACGCATCGGCCCACCATGCAGCGGCATTGATCAAGGCGAACAACGGCAGCGACACGGCGATGACCGGCAGCCAGATGGCGCGCGCATGGCGGCGCACCAGGGCGGTGCCCAGCTCCATCGCTTCCCATTCGGAGCGCGCCCGCAGGGCGACGTTGAGCTGGTCAATCCGCATGACCGCTCCCGCGCCCACCGCGCCACAGCCACACGAACACCAGCGTCCACAGCACCGCAGCCACGCTGTACTTGCCCCAGGCCGGGATCGCGGCGATGGACGACCAGAACGCTTCGATGAAGGCGGCGATCAGCAGCATCGCGGCGATGCCCAGGCAGAGTTTTGCGCCAATCACCCCGCCCTCGACGAGTGCATCGATGCGCCGGCGGCGGCCGGGCGCCAGCAGCTTCATGCCCAGCTGCAGGCCGGCACCGCCGGCGATGACGATCGCGGTGAGCTCGAACGCGCCATGGCCGCAGACGAAACGCCAGAACGGGTCGCCATGGCCGATGTGCTGCAGGTGGCCGGCCGCCGCACCGATGGTGAGCCCGTTGAACAGCAGCACCAGCACCGTGCCCAGGCCGGCCAGCAGCCCGCTGGCGAACGTACGCAGGCCGATGCTGATGTTGTTCATGATGTAGTAGCCGAACATCATCCAGTCCGTGCCGCTGTCGCGGCCCAGGTTCGGCGAGGCCGGGTTGTACATGCGCTCCAGCGAGGCGATCGCGCCGTTGTCCATCAGCATGTGGATCACGTCCGGGTGCCACTGGATCACCGCGAAGCTGCCCACCAGCGGCAGCACGAACAGCGCGGTGGCCACCCACATGCTGCGCGCCTGGCTGCGCACCAGCTGCGGGAAATCGGCCAGCAGGAACTCCAGCGCGCGGCGCCAGCGCGGCGGCGGCGTGCGGTACAGCAGGCCATGGCCCTGCTGCATCAGCAGCTGCAGGCGTGCCACCAGCTGCGGGCTGTAGCCGCGCTTGCGCGCAAGCGCGAGCTGCTGGCACAGCCGGCGGTAGTGCTGCGGAATGTCTTCATCGTTGAGCGCGGACGCATCGGGCGAAGGGCCCGCATGCCGCGGCCGGTCACCGCGCAGCGCCAGCCAACGTTCCAGCGCCTGCCATTCGGCCTGGTAGCGGGCAACGAACTGTTCCTGCCTCATCGGCGCCCCAGCAGCCAGTTGGCCATGGCATACAGGCGCAGCACGCCCACCTGGCCCTGGCCACCGCTGATCGGCGCGGCCACTGCGGCCAGCTCCTGCTGGCGGGGGCCGGACAGGCGCGGCGCGCGTTCGGCGAAGGCAATGATCGCCGCCTGTTCGGCCGGCTGCAGCGGCTGCGGCGGGGCCAGCACGGTATCGATGGCCACGCTGGCCGACCACGGCCGGCCGCTGTCATGCACCACTACGGTGCCGGCCACCAGGTCGCCCAGGCGCCGGCCATTGCGGTCGAACAGGCTCGACAGCAGCCCCAGCGCATAGCCGAACGGCAGCATGTCCACGGTGCGCAGCAGGTTGCGGGTGATGGAGGCCATCCAGCCGATCGGCGCGCCGTCCTGGGCCACCACGCGCAGGCTCATCACCCGCTTGCCCAGGGTGCGGCCCCAGCAGGCCTCCTGCACGATGGTGTACGCCCACATCAGCAGGAACATCAGGCCCAGGTAGAGGCCCTGGCCGAATTCGCCCAGCAGGGTGAGCGGAATGCTCAGCAGCATCAGCGCCGCCACGCGGATCATGAAGTCGATGGCCCAGGCCAGCGCACGCGGCACCGGGCCGGCTGCCGGCAGGTGCAGCGGCACGCCTTCGGGCGTGATCACTTCACGGTAGGTGTCCAGCATGGGTGCGCTCATGCGCACGCGTCCCTCCGGACGGCTGCCAACGGCATGCGGTTCTCGACTGCTTCCTGGGTCGGAGACCGACTTTACCGTGTGCGGGGTCACATCCCCAAGTACTTGTCCTTCAACCGCACGTAGTGGTCGGCCGAGTAATGCAGCGACTCGATCTCCTGATCACTGAGCGTACGCACCGGTCGGGCCGGGTTGCCGACCCACAGCTCGCCTTCGCCCACCACCTTGCCCGGTCCGATCACCGCGCCGGCGCCGACAAAGCTGTGCCGGCTCACGGTGGCGCCATCGAGGATGCACGCCCCCATCCCGATCAGGCTGTACTCGCCGATGGTGCAGGCATGGATGATGGTGCCGTGGCCTACAGTGACGCCCTCACCGATCAGGGTCGGGTAGCCGCCCTTGTTGTAGGGGCTGTGGTGGCTGACATGGATGATGGTGCCATCCTGGATGTTGCTGCGCGCGCCGATCCGCACATGGTTGACGTCGCCGCGGATCACCGTGCCCGGCCACACCGACACATCGTCCCCGAGCACCACGTCACCGATGATCGTGCAGGCCGGGTCTATCCAGGCGCGCTCGCCAACGACGGGGAAGGTATCGAGGAAGGGACGAAGGGGGGACATGGTGACGCTCCACGAGGCAGGCCACCATGATACCGCCGTGGTTACGCCACCCGGCTGCGCCGGGCGCGTTCCAGGTGCACCAGCAGCAGCGAGATCGCCGCCGGGGTCATGCCCGGGATGCGCTGGGCCTGGCCGATGGTCTGCGGGCGTACCCGCTCCAGCTTCTGCTGCACTTCGGCCGACAACCCGCGCACGCCGGCGTAATCGAACGCCGCATCGATGGCGGTGTTCTCATGGCGCTGCTGGCGTTCGATCTCCTCGCGCTGGCGGTCCAGGTAGCCGGCGTACTTCACCCCGATCTCGACCTGCTCGGCCACCTTCGCATCCGCCACGCCTGGGCCCAGCGAGGGCACCTGCATCAGCTTGGCGTAATCCAGTTCCGGGCGCTTGATCAGGTCCAGCACGTTGGTTTCGCGGCTGACCGCCACGCCCAGCGCGGCTTCCACTTCGCGGCCCAGCGCGTTGGCCGGGGTCGCCCACAGTGCACGCAGGCGTGCCGATTCCTGCGCCACTGCCTCCTGCTTGGCCTGGAAGGCCGCCCAGCGCCGGTCGTCGACCACGCCCAGCTCACGGCCGATGCCGGTCAGGCGCACGTCGGCGTTGTCTTCGCGCAGCTGCAGCCGATACTCGGCGCGGCTGGTGAACATGCGGTACGGCTCGGTGGTGCCATGGGTGATCAGGTCATCCACCAGCACGCCCAGGTAGGCCTCGTCGCGGCGCGGGCACCAGCCCGCCTCGTCGCGCACGCGGCGGGCGGCGTTGAGGCCCGCCAGCAGGCCCTGCGCGGCCGCCTCTTCATAGCCGGTGGTGCCGTTGATCTGCCCGGCGAAGAACAGCCCGGACACCGCCTTGGTTTCCAGCGTGTTGTTCAACCCGCGCGGGTCGAAGAAGTCGTATTCGATGGCATAGCCGGGCCGCGTGATGTGCGCGTTCTCGAAGCCACGGATGCTGCGCACCAGCGCCAGCTGCACATCGAACGGCAGCGAGGTGGAAATGCCGTTGGGGTAGATCTCCACCACGTCCAGCCCTTCGGGCTCGACGAAGATCTGGTGGCTGGCCTTCTCGGCAAAGCGCACCACCTTGTCTTCGATGGACGGGCAGTAGCGCGGGCCGATGCCTTCGATCTGGCCGCTGTACAGCGGCGAGCGGTGCAGCGCGCTGCGGATGATCTCGTGGGTGTGCTCGCTGGTGTGGGTGATCCAGCAGCTCACCTGGGCCGGGTGCTCGGCCACGCTGCCCAGGAAGGACATCACCGGGCGCGGGTTGTCGCCGGGCTGCTCGTCCATCACGCTGTAGTCCAGCGAGCGGCCATCGATGCGCGGCGGGGTGCCGGTCTTGAGCCGGTCGATCGCGAACGGACGCTCGCGCAGGCGCGCGGCCAGCGTGGTGGCCGGCGGGTCGCCCATGCGGCCGGCGGCGTACTGGGTCTGGCCGACGTGGATCTTGCCGGCCAGGAAGGTGCCGGCGGTAAGCACCACGGCCGGGGCGTTGAACTGCAGCCCGGTCTGGGTGATCACGCCACGCACGGCGTCACCTTCGATGACCAGGTCATCCACGGCGGCCTGGAACACGGTCAGGTTGGGCTGCGCCTCGACGATCCCACGGATGGCCATCCGGTACAGGTTGCGGTCGGCCTGGCAGCGAGTGGCGCGCACGGCCGGGCCCTTGGAGGCATTGAGCGTGCGCCACTGGATGCCGGCGCGGTCGGCGGCATGCGCCATCGCACCGCCCAAGGCGTCGATCTCCTTGACCAGATGGCCCTTGCCGATCCCGCCGATGGCCGGGTTGCAGCTCATCGCGCCGATGGTTTCCACGTTGTGGGTCAGCAGCAGGGTGCGTACGCCGCTGCGGGCAGCTGCCAGCGCGGCTTCGGTGCCGGCATGGCCGCCGCCGATCACGATGACGTCGTAGCCGTAGAAAGAATCGGTCATGGGGTGCTCTGGGGCAGGGCCGGTACGGCCCGGAACCGCCCTGGGACAGGGCAGGGTGGTCATTTTAGCGCCGTTCGCGCTGGGTCCGTGAACGGGGGCCTGCAAAAAAATTCGCAATCAACCCTAAAGTTGGCACGTTCTCTGCAGATAACCCAATAGCACCCAGGATGGCAGGCGCCGAAAGGCGCTACGGATCGGAATTGGAACAGGGGCCGATCCATGCGCATCCCGGGGAAGCAGAAGGGCCGGCAGTCGGGGGACTGTCGGCCCTGTTTTTTTATCCCCATAGAACAAAAGGCCCCGCCATTGGCGGGGCCTTCTGCGTTGTAGGTGCCGACATCCGACAGGGCCGGAACAGGGGGGATCCAGATGTTCCTGTCGGATATCGACATAGAGCTCAATGTGACGCCGTATGTCGTTTTTGTCACTTTTCGACCGAGGCCGTCACTGCCCGGCTAGATTGACCTGCCAGGCAGGTGAAAATCAAGCGGTCTTAGTTCTCATGTGTGCGCTGGTTCAACTTATTCATATTTCGCCAGGGAGAGCCATTGCTGCGCTGGGCCGGCGGGCTGGGTCGGGACTGCGGCGCGCTCACCGGACGCTGTTGCTGCTGCGGCTGGGGACGCTGCTGCGGCGGGCGGTCCGGACGCGGTGGGCGGCCGACCGAATCCATGTTCCGCCACGGTGAACCGCCGTTGTAGGGCGGGCGCGGACGGTCCGGCGGGCGCACCTGGCCACCATTGCCGTTGCCCGGGCGGGGCGGCGGGCGGTGGTTGTGCGGCGGGCGGTAGTTCGGGTACGGCCGGTAGATCGGGTAGTTGCTGTAACCACCGTAGCCGCCATAACCGTAATAGCCACCGCCACCGTAGTAGCCGCTGCCGTAGCCGTACGGATAGCCGGCCGGATAGCGGTACTCCACCGACGGGGCGCCATGGTAGTAGCCGTTGCCACCACCACCGCCGCCCACGTAGTCGTAAGTCGCGCAGCCAGACAGCGTCAGCAACAGGCTGCCGGCAAGCATGAGGCGCATTTTCATGGAAGGGTCCCCCTAGGGTATGGCCCAGCTTCAGGCCGCCGCATTGAATCGGCCCTTAATTTTGCCCAGGCCGGATGAACGGTTGCCATCGTGGCACGTTAATCTTGTGTCATGACCGATTCATCCTTGCCCTGCGTCGATGACCTTTTGGCCGCCGCCGCGCGCATCGCGCCGCATGCCAGCGTCACCCCGGTGCTGCAGTCGCAGGTGCTGGGCGCGTTGAGCGGGGCTCGGCTGGCGTTCAAGGCCGAGCATCTGCAGCGCGGCGGTGCCTTCAAGTTCCGCGGCGCCTGCAACGCGGTCTGGGCGCTGCCCGAGGCCGTCGCCGCACGCGGGGTGGTCACCCATTCGTCGGGCAACCACGGTGCGGCGCTGGCGCTCGCCGCGCGCACCCGTGGCATTGCCTGCCATGTGGTGGTGCCGGAAGGCGCGGTAGCGGCCAAGCTGGCCAACATCGTGCGTCATGGCGCCACCCTGTGGCGCTGCGACTCGACCATCGCCGCGCGCGAGGCGATGTGCGCCCAGGTCGAGGCCGAGACCGGCGCCACCCTGGTCCATCCCTATGCCGATTCCCACGTCATTGCCGGGCAGGGCACGGCGGCGCTGGAGCTGCTGGGCAGCCACGGTCCGTTCGATACGCTGGTGGTCCCGGTGGGCGGCGGTGGCCTGGCGGCTGGAACCCGGCTGGCGCTGCAGGCGGTGAGTCCGGTCACGCGGCTGGTACTGGCCGAACCGGAGGGCGCCGCCGATACGGCCCGTTCGCTGCACGCCGGCGAGCGCCGGCTGGACTTCACCCCCGACACGATCTGCGATGGCCTGCGAGGCACGCTCGGCGCGCCGAACTTCGCGCTGCTGCAGGGCGCGGCCGAGGTGATCACCGTGGACGATGCGGCCACCGTCGCGGCCATGCGCCTGCTGTGGCAGGTGCTCAAGCAGGTGGTGGAACCGTCCTCGGCGATTGCGCTGGCCGCGATCCTGTCCCAGCCCGCGCGGTTTGCCGGGCAGCGGGTGGGCGTGGTGCTGTCCGGCGGCAACGTCGACCTGGATGCCCTGCCCTGGGCCGCGGCATGACCCGGCGCGCACGGGTCGGGCTGGGGGGCTGGCTGTGGCGGCTGTGCATGCTGTTGGCGGCCTGGCTGCTCTGTGTCACCGCATGGATCGTCTGGGTCGGTGAGCGCGACCAGGCGGCCAAGGCCGATGCGATCATCGTGCTGGGCGCGGCGGCCTACGACGCCAAGCCGTCGCCGGTGTTCGAAGAGCGCATCCGGCATGGGCTGGATCTGTACCGCCAGGGCTACGCGCCATTGCTGATCTTCACCGGCGGCTACGGCGGCACCGGCGCGCGCTTTTCCGAATCGCAGGTCGCGCGCCGTTACGCCTTGAAACAGGGCGTGCCGGACGACGCGATCCTGATTGAAACCGCCTCGCGCACCACCCGCCAGAACCTGGCCGAAGCGCGGCTGTTGATGGACCAGCACAAGCTGCACCGGGTGATCATCGTCAGCGACCCGCTGCACATGGCGCGCGCGCTGCGCCTGGCCCGCGAACTGGGCATCGATGCACTGGCCTCGTCAACGCCGAGCACGCGGTTCCGCAGCTTCCATACCAGCTGGAAGTTCCTGGCGCAGGAAATCTATTTCTTCCATCGGGACATGTTCCCGTCGTCGAACGGCTCCTGACCGATATTTCTGGTTGGTCAGGTGGTCTTGCGCCGGATCGGAATCGCCGACACCGGCACGCTGGCCACATCCTGCCCGCGCTCGCGGATCGGCGCGCCCGCATCCGGCGCCCACGCGTGCGCGTAAATCACTTCCCAGCTGCTGGGCAGCGTGCCGTCCTCGCGACGCAGCGGTTCATAGGCGGCGCGCGCTGCAGCGAACCTGCCGCGCCCGGTCAACGTATGCCGGCGATCCTGGCGTGCATTGGTTGCGCCAATGGCGCGCAGCTCGCGCATCAGTGCATCCATGTCGGAATAGGTGAGCGTGAACAGGTCGCGGTCCAGCACCGGGTCGCGGAAGCCGGACATCATCAGCGCGTCGCCGAACTGCGCAATCGGCGGGAACCGGCTCACGTGCGAGGTGTCATCGGCGCTGGCGAACGCGTCGCGCAGCTCGATCAGCGTTTCCGGGCCGAACGTGGAACACACCAGCAGCCCGCCCGGCTTGAGCACGCGACGGAAGCCGGCGAACACCGCGGGCAGGTCCTCCACCCACTGCAGGCACAGGTTGCTGTAGATCACATCCACGCTCTGGTCGCGCAGAGGCAACGCCTGCGCATCACCGCACACCCGGGTGAAGGGCTTCCACCAGCCGGCCTGCTTCTTCGCTTCGCGCAGCATCGGCTCGGCCATGTCCAGCGCGATCACCTGCGCCTTCGGCCATCGCTTCTTCATCGCCGCACTGGCGTGGCCGGTGCCGCTGCCCACGTCCAGCACCACCTCCGGCTGCCGGCTTTCGAGATAGTCCAGCGATTCGAGCAGCCGCTTCTCCACCTCGCGCTGCAGCGCAGCGGCGGCGTCGTAACTGCTGGCGGCGCGCGAAAACGCGCGGCGGACGTGCTGGGGATCAAAGCTGGCGGTCATGTAAGGCTCACTATGCGGTAGCGCACGACCGTTGGTCGTGCGCCGGAAACTCAGAACGTACCGGGGTAAGCCCCGCCATCAATCAACAGGTTCTGCCCGGTGATGTAACCCGACTGCGCACTGCACAGGAACGCGCACGCCGCGCCGAATTCATCGGCGGTGCCGAAGCGCCCGGCCGGAATGTGGGTGCGCTTGCGCTCGGCGATCTGCCCCGCATCCACGCCCTGTTGCTGCGCCATGTACGCGAAGTTGCCGCGCAGCCGGTCGGTGTCGAACTGGCCGGGCAGCAGGTTGTTGAGCGTGACGTTGTGCGCCACGGTGCGGCGCGCCAGCCCGGCGACGAAGCCGGTCAGGCCCGAGCGCGCGCCATTGGACAGGCCCAGGATGTCGATGGGTGCCTTCACCGACGAGGAGGTGATGTTGACCACGCGCCCGAAGCCACGTTCGATCATGCCATCCACGGTGGCACGGATCAGCGCGATCGGCGCCAGCATGTTCGCGTCCAGCGCAGCGATCCAGTCCTCGCGCTCGAACTGGCGGAAGTCGCCCGCCGGCGGCCCACCGGCGTTGTTGACCAGGATGTCCACCTGCGGGCAGGCGGCCAGCGCCGCCGCGCGGCCGGCCTCGGTGGTGACATCGGCGACCACCGTGATTACTTTGCCGGCGCCCGGCAGCGCCCGGAGTTCTTCACCGGCGTGGGCGAGGGCTTCCTCACCCCGGGCGGCGATCACCACGTTCACGCCCTCGCGCGCCAGCGCGCGGGCGCAGCCCAGTCCCAGGCCTTTGCTGGCAGCGCAGACGAGGGCCCAGCGGCCGGCGATTCCAAGGTCCATGCATCAGTTCCGTAGTGGGGGACAGGCGTACATGATCGGCGATGCGCGCGCCGGTGGGTCAGGAAAGCGAGGCAACGAAGTGTTGCAGCTGCGCCGCCACCTCGTCGGTGTGGCCCAGGAACGGCGCGTGTCCGCCATGGGCCACTACATGCACGCTGGAACGCGGTGCGAGCGCGGCAGCAGCCTGCATGGCCCGCGCCGACACCAGCCGGTCGCGCTGACCGGCCAACCACAGGCTGGGCACGGGCAGGCGGGGCAGGGCGCCACGCAGGTCAGCGCTTTCCAGGAGGCGAAGGCCTTCCTGCAGGGCACGCGGGGCGGGCTCACCGCGCGCTACCAGCGCCGCGCGCAAGCTGCGCAGTTCCTGCCGGGCGTGTTCGGAGCCCATCGCATCCAGGGCCAGGAAGCGCTCCAGCGTGCCGCGATAGTCCTGCGCCAGGTCCTGGCCGAACTGTTCGAAGACCGCGGTTTCCACGGCGTATGGCCAGTCCTCGCCACGCACGAAGCGCGGTGTGGCTGCGATCATCGCCAGCCCACGCACCTTGGGCAGCGTGGCCGCCGCATGCAGCGCGAACAGCCCACCCAGCGACCAGCCACACCACACGGCCGGCGGGGTCGCGGCGGCAATCGCACCGACCACGAACGGCAGGCGCAGCGGGGTGGCATCGTCGCGGCTGTTGCCGTGCCCGGGCAGGTCGACCAGGTGCAGCTCGAACTGCGCCGACAACCGCTCGACCAGCGGCGCGAACACACCGCCATGCAGGGCCCAGCCGTGGATCAGTACCAGCGCCGGCCCGCTGCCGACCACCTCGATATGCATGCTCACACCCAACCGCCGTGCATCACGCGCTCAGCGCATCCAGTGCCTGCTGGCGCAGCACCTGGTCGCGTGCGTGGGCGATGGCATCGGTGAGCGCACGTACTTCCGGCACCGTGTGCAGCGCCGACAGGGTCACGCGCAGGCGTGCCTTGCCTTCGGGCACGGTCGGTGGACGGATCGCGCTGACCAGGAAACCAGCCGCTTCAAGCGCGGCCGACAAGCCCATCACGGTCGATTCGGCCCCGCACAGCAGCGGCTGGATCGGCGTGTCCGACGGCATCAGTTCCAGCCCATGCTGGCGCGCGCCGGCACGGAACACGCCGACCAGTTCGGCCAGCTTTTCGCGGCGCCAGTCGTCGCGGCGTGCCAGCTTCACCGCGGCCAATGCCGCAGCCGCCTGCGCCGGCGGCAGCGCCGTGGTGTAGATGTAGGGGCGTGCGGTTTCGGCCAGGTGCTGGATCATCGCCTCGTCGCCCACCACCAGCGCGCCACTGCCACCCAAGGCCTTGCCCAGCGTGACCAGCTGCAGCGGCACGTCGGCCACGCCCAGCCCGGCGTCGGCCACGCAGCCGCGGCCGTGCTCGCCGATCACGCCCACGCCGTGTGCGTCGTCCACGTACAACACCGCTTCCTGCATGCGCGCCACCAGCGAGAGCGAGCGCAGCGGGGCGATGTCGCCATCCATGCTGAAGACACCATCGGTGACCAGCATCGCCGCGCCGTCGGGTGCGTGCTTGAGCTGGCGCAGCGCACCTTCGGTATCCAGGTGCGGGTAGCGGCGCAGGCGGCAGCCGGCCAGGCGCGTGGCATCGAGCAGGCTGGCGTGGTTGAGCCGGTCCTGCACGCACACATCGTCTTCTTCGCTGAGCAGTGCCTGCTGCACCGCCAGGTTGGCGGCAAAGCCGCTGCCAAACAGCAGCGCACGCGGGTAGCCCAACCAGTCGGCCACTTCCTGTTCCAGCGCTTCATGCAGCGCATGGTGGCCGCAGATCAGGTGGGAGGCGCCCGCCCCGGCACCTTCGCGCGCGGCGGCATCCTGCAGCGCGCTGACCACGCCGAACTGCTGGGACAGGCCCAGGTAATCATTGCTGCAGAAGCCGGTGAGCCACTGGCCATTGACCTCCAGGCGCACGCCATCGCGCCGGGTTACCGTGCGACGCACGCGGATACGGCCCTGCGCTTCGCGAAGCTTGCGCTGGGACTGGATGCGGTCGTGCAGGTCGGTACGGGCCATGGTCGTCAATGTCATGGGCAGGCAGGGCAGCTAGCGTACCCGGTTGCCGGGCACTGCGCTGCACCGCCCGGGGCAGGGCTCAGGCCGCTTGTCCGCAACCAGCGCCACAGGTGATGTCGGCATGCACGGTGCCGGGGTGGTCATGCCCGGCCGCATCCACCTGCACCGCCATCGGGCGCAGGCCCAGCCGGCTGAACAGGGCCAGGTCGCGTTCGGTGTCCGGATTGCCGGTGGTCAGCAGCTTTTCGCCGTAAAAGATCGAGTTGGCCCCGGCCAGGAAGCACAGCGCCTGCAGCTCATCGCTCATTGCTTCGCGCCCGGCCGACAGCCGCACCATTGCCCTGGGCATCACGATGCGGGCCACCGCGATCATCCGCACGAACTCGAACGGGTCCAGTTCGGCACTGCCATGCAACGGCGTGCCCGCCACCTGCACCAGCCGGTTGATCGGCACCGAATCGGGGTGCGCCGGCAGGTTGGCCAGCGCCAGCAGCAGCCCGGCGCGGTGCGCGCGGGTTTCGCCCATGCCGACGATGCCGCCGCAGCAGGTCTTCAGCCCCGCCTCGCGCACGTGTTGCAGTGTATCCAGCCGGTCCTGGTACTGGCGGGTGTGGATGATCGAGTCGTAGTAATCCGGCGCGGTATCCAGGTTGTGGTTGTAGTAGTCCAGCCCGGCCTCGCGCAGGGCCACGGCCTGCGCGCCGTCGAGCATGCCCAGCGTGGCGCAGGTTTCCAGCCCCAGTGCCTTCACCTCGCGGATCATCGCCGCCACCTTGGGGATGTCGCGGTCCTTGGGCGACCGCCACGCCGCGCCCATGCAGAACCGCGACGCCCCGGCGGCCTTGGCCTGGCGGGCCTTGGCGACCACGTCGTCGGTGGCCATCAGCTTCTGTGCGCTCACCCCGGTGTCGTAGCGCTGGGCCTGCGGGCAGTATGCGCAGTCCTCCGGGCAGCCGCCGGTCTTGACCGAGAGCAGGGTCGAGACCTGCACCTCGGTGGGATCAAAGTGCTCCCGGTGCACGCCCGCCGCCCGGTACAGCAGCTCCGGGAAGGGCAGCTCGAACAACGCCAGCAGCTCCTCGGGGTGCCAGTCGTGGCGGATGACAGAAGCCATGGCAGTGTCCTGACAGATTGGAGAACGAAGGGGCGGCAGTCTGGTGAAACGCAGCGCAGACTGTCAACCTGCAAGATCCATCAATGGTTTACATGGCTGCGCGGAGGTGTCTGTATGATGAATAAAAGCAACCTAAAGCGATGCTATGCAGCTTTAATGCTACATCAACGAGGTCAATTGGCTCATGCGCTAAAAATGTGAGATAAAAGCAACGTAAGCGCGCTAAGTGATGGATATATTTGACATGGCAAAGCGAGTACCCCCTGTCAGGCCGCAACACGCCAAACGCATCGAAGCGCTGGGGCAGCGGCTTCGTACCGCCCGGGTCGCAAGGGGGATGACACAGGTCAACCTCGCCGAACGCGTAGGCGTTGATCGGACCACGATCGGCAAGCTTGAAGCAGGCGATCCCAGTACCAGCCTTTCAACCGTGTTGCGGGTGTTGTCGACGCTTGGGCTCGACCAGGACATCGACAGGATCGCGGCGGATGATGACGTGGGGCTGCAGCTGGCCACCCGCAGTCTGCGTCGGCCCTCCTCCAGGCAGCGTAAGCCCGCCCACGCGGTCCTCCCGCCGGCACTGACCGCAGCTCCACTGACCCAGACCCACGCGGTAGCAGAGCCGGAAGCTGAAAGATACGCACTGCGCGCCAGCCGCAGACCGTCGCCGATCAACGTTCCGGCCATTCCCGTGCGAGGCTCGAAACCTCGTGGCGGCAAATAGCGATGGCAGCGTCTGAGCAGGTTGACCGGGAGGTCTGGCTGGATGCGCCAGCGCTTTGCCGTCCCGTGCAGCTGGGCTGGCTCAGCAAGAGCGCAGGCCGGGCAGGCGACATCGTCGCCTTTGAGTACACCGACCTCTGGTTGAGTGGGGCAATGGGCATCAACCCGTTTGCGCTCGATGGAAATCTGCCGCTCGTGGAGGGCCGGCAGTATGCCCGTAGAGATGCAGGAGAGGTGTCTCCGGCTTTCCACGACAGCGCGCCTGACCGATGGGGGCGACTGCTGATGGACCGCCGTGAGGCAGCAAGGGCCCGTCGCGAAGGTGAAAAACTCAAAAGCCTGCGTGCGTGGGACTACCTGATGGGTGTGGATGACGCGACCCGCATGGGCGCCATCCGGTTGTGCGACCCCGACACGCGAACCTGGTTGGCGTCCGTCCATCCTTCTACACCTCCCATCACCGATCTGCGTCGGCTGGAGAGCATTGCGTGCAAGATCGAGTCTGGAG
Source organism: Stenotrophomonas sp. CCNWLW57 (assembly GCF_037203925.1). Classification (NCBI taxonomy): domain Bacteria; kingdom Pseudomonadati; phylum Pseudomonadota; class Gammaproteobacteria; order Lysobacterales; family Lysobacteraceae; genus Stenotrophomonas; species Stenotrophomonas sp. CCNWLW57. The sequence goes on along the minus strand of NZ_JBBCBJ010000001.1, from coordinate 856,965 downwards.
CCAAGCTGGCCAGGGACGAGGAGGACCACGGGTTGGCGCAACTGGTCGCACCCGGCGCTTCGCTTGGCGGGGCACGGCCCAAGGCGGGTTACCGGGACACCGACGGCTCGTTGTGGCTGGCAAAGTTTCCCGGCCGCGACGATGGTCATGACGTTGGCCTATGGGAATACATCACCTACGAACTCGCCACCGCAGCGGGTGTCGCCATGCCGCCGGCAGCGCTTTTGAACCTCTCGCCCCGGGGACACACCTTCGCAGTCAAACGTTTCGACAGGACCGGGAACGATCGCGTCTACTTTGCGTCCGCACACACCCTGCTCGACGCCGAGCACAGCGAAGACCACAGCTATCTGGATCTCGCGGGTATCATCGAAGAAAGTGGAGCCCAAGGTCAGATCGTGGAGGATCTGGAGCAACTGTTCCGAAGGGTGCTGTTCAACGTACTCATCGGCAATCGCGACGACCACCTGCGCAACCATGGTTTCATCCGCAGACAGACAGGCTGGGTGCTCTCTCCGGCTTACGACATCAATCCGAATACGGCAAGCGAGACCCATGTGCTTGCACTCGATGCTGCAGACCCTACTCCCAGCACGGGACATGTAATGGCGACCGCGGCGTACTACCAGCTGACCTCAGAACGAGCGGCTGGCATTGAAGCTGAAGTGCGCCGCGTTGTAGAAACGTGGCGCAGCGTGGCACGCGCGCACGGCGCCACGCGAGGCGAGATCGATCGAATGGATGCTGTCATCGACCCTCACCGCTGAGATTGTCGCCGTTGAGACTGCGCGCACGGACCTCCGTGACGCTCGGTAGGGAACTGTCCTGATACCGCCAATTGGGCGCGGCCCAGAAGCTGGGCGGCCGGGCCAGGTTGGACCAACTGCATGTTCCCAAAACTGCTTGATGCACTTTCGTGGCTGACATTGCAGGCGCTGCCGCTGCGCTGCCTGGTCTGCGCCAATCCGGGAAATGACGGGCTGGATCTGTGCGCCGCCTGCTACGCCGAGCTTCCGTGGAACGACCATGCCTGCCCGTTGTGCGCGCTGCCGCTGCCGCCGGATGAACCGGCCAAGGTGTGCGGTGGCTGCCTGGCCGAGCCGCCGCGGCAGGCCGGGGCGGCGGCGACCTTCCTGTACGCGCCGCCGATCGACCGGCTGGTGCTGCGCTTCAAGTTCCACCAGGACCTGGCCGCAGGGCGGCTGCTCTCGCAGCTGATGCTGCACGCCGTGCCGGACTTCGCGGAGTACCCGCTGCTGCCAATGCCGCTGCATGGGCGCCGCCTTCGCGAGCGGGGCTACGACCAGGCCCGGGAACTGGCCCGCCCGTTGGCGCGGGAGCTCCAGTTGCCGCTCTGGACCGGGCTGTGCCGCAGCCGGGCGACCCTGGCTCAATCCACGCTGGACGCGGACGCACGTCGCCAGAACCTCAAAGGCGCCTTCGCCGTGCGGGCCACCCCGCCGTCCCGGCTGACCCTCGTGGACGATGTGATGACCACCGGCGCCACCCTGGACGCGGGCGTGAGGGCGCTGCGCCGGTCTGGCCTGCAGGAGGCCACGCTGTGGGTCTGCGCCCGGGCGCCGTGACACCTTGCCATGGCCTGCACAGGGGCTGGGCCTAGCATCGCGGTTGACTCTCCTCCCAGGAACACCGTCATGAGCCAGGCTCCGGAACTGCGCACTACGTCGCTGTTGTCGCTGGTGGGCCGCAGCTGGTGGGTGGTGCTGCTGTATGGCTTGATTGCGATCGGCTTCGGCCTGATCGCCATCGTCCGGCCGCTGTCCGCCGCCGCCGGGCTGGCCTGGGCCATCGGCGTGATGGCGCTGGTGGAAGGCCTGGTCAGCCTGTTCGCGGTATTCAGCGGCAACAGCGGTGCGCCGCGCGGCTGGGCACTGGTCTACGCGCTGGCCTCGATCGGTTTTGGCGCGCTGGCAGTGATCAACCCCCTGGTGACGGCCAAGGTGCTGGTGCTGCTGCTGGCGATCTGGCTGATCCTGGCCGGTGTGTACCGCATCGTGTTCGCCATCCGCGTACGCAGGCAGATAGAAGGCGAATGGCTGCTGATCGTCAGCGGCCTGCTGGCCATCGTGCTGGGCGTCATGATGTTCGGCAACCCGCTCGGCGGGGTGGCGGTGACCACGCTGTGGATCGGCATCGGCAGCCTGATCTACGGCGTACTGCAGGTCGTGGTGGCGTTCCGGCTCAGGAAGTTGCGCTGACGGCTCCGGTTCGGGCCACAATGCTTCAAACAATGGGAGTACGGCAATGCGCAACGGATGGCGATGGAGCCTGGCGGCAGCGAGCCTGCTGCTGGTCACGGCATGCAACCAGCACAACGGCGCGGCGTTGAACCCTGCAGCGCAGGGCAACCCGCCGCTCGCCGATGTACGCATCGAAATGCGCCCGGTCGCGGAGGTCGGCGAGCCGGGCGTCGAGGTCCGCTTCGCACACGGGGAGACCGTCAAGCTGGCCAACCCGCCCGTGTTCACGACCGGCGCAATTGCCAGCGTGCGCCAAGTGGTCAACGAGGACGGAAAGGCCAACGTGTACTACGCGTTCACCGACGCCGCCGCGCCCCGCATCCACAGCGCCACCGAGCGCCTGGTCGGACGGACGATGGTGCTCACCGTCGATGGCGAACCGATCTCCCGGGCGAACCTCAGCGGCCCCTTCGGCGAGAGCATGATGACCTCGGGCCTTGAGGCGGACGAAGCCACCGCGCTGGTTACCCGGATCACCGGGCGACCGTAGCGCTGTCTAGCGGAACCGCGCTTCGATCTCCTCCAGCGTCTTGCCCTTGGTTTCCGGCAGCAGGAACGCGGCCACCAGGAAGTACAGCAGCGTGCAGCCGGCCCAGAAGAAGAACATGCTGGCGTAGCCGTGGTGGCCCACCGTGGGCAGGAAGATCGCCGCGATCACCGTGGATACGAACTGGTTGATCAGCAGCGCGATGCTCATGCCGTTGGAGCGGATGCGGGTAGGCATCAGCTCCGACAGCGCAAGCCACACGCAGACGCCCGGGCCCACCGCGAAGAACGCCACGAACAACAGGATGCAGCCGGCCACCAGCCAGCCGTGCGTGGGCGAGGGCACCGGGCCGATGACCGCGCGCTCGATCACCAGCGGTGCCTGGACGGCGGCGGCCGGATCCGGGAACGGGTTGAGGTTGAGGCGGCGGAAGAACGCGCCGATCACGCTGTCAGCCGACACCGCGTCTTCGCGGCGGATCTGCAGCGTGGCGTCGATGGGGTTGTCGCTGCGCAGCGAACGCACGTTGCTGAAGCCGCCGTAGGCGTAGGACACCGTGAGCTGCAGCGGCTGACCGTCGGCGTTGCCATCCAGCCGCCGCCACTGCGCGGCATCCATTGGCAGTGACAGCGACTGCCCATACACCTGCTGCTGTAGCGCGGGCTGTACATCCAACCGCCCGTGTTCGCTGCGAACGAACAGCAGCGCGGCGCCCAGCAGCGCGATGGTGATGCCGCCGGTGCCCAGCATCAACAGGAACTTGCGGCCTTTGCGATCCACCAGCACCAGCGCGACGATGGTCATCAGCGCATTGAGCAGCTTGATGGAGACATCGGCCCAGTTGGCCACTGCGCCGGGCAGCCCCGCCTGGTGGAGGATGTTCACCGCATAGGCCAGTACCGAGTTGATGCCGGTCGCCTGGGTGAAGGCCAGCACCAGGCAGGCCAGCACGAAGGGCCACACATAGCGGCGGCTCAGCAGCGGATCGCGCCTGGCCGGGCTGCCATCGCTGGCCGGTGCATCGGGCGCCTGCATGCGCGCCAGCGTGGCTTCCACCTCCGCCGGCGCCACCGTGCGCTGCAGGGCGCTGCGTGCTTTCTCAATGCGGCCGCGCCGCACCAGCCAACGGGGCGATTCGCTGATCAGCAACGCGCCGCCGGTGAACACCAACCCGGGCAGCAGGCAACTCCAGAAGATGGTGCGCCAGGCGTGATCCTTCACCGCGAACAACATGCGCTGCTGCTCCTCGCCCGGCAGGTGGCGCACGGCGGCAGTGGCGGCGTCCACGCTGTGGGCGTGATACAGCCCGATCACCGCCGCCAGTACCAGTCCGATGGTGAGCAGCAGCTGGAACATCGCCGCGCCACGCCCGCGTCGTTCGGGACTCAACACTTCGGCGAGGTACAGCGGCACCACCACGCCGATCAGGCCGCCGCTGATGCCCTGCAGCAGGCGCCCCATCAACAGCGGTCCATAGCCTTCGGACAGCGCCATCACCGGAATGCTGGCGGTGAACAGCACGCCGGCCAGCACCATCGCGCCGCGCCGGCCGATCAGGTCGGCCACGGCGCCGGCAAACAGCGAGGACAGCACGCTGCCCAGCAGCACCGCAGCCACCACGAAGCCAAGCTGCTGGGTGGTCAGGTGCCAGCTGGCGGTGGCCGTGGCCTCGAGGTAAGGCAGGGCGCCGGCGATGATGCCGATGTCGATGCCGTAGAGCAGGCCGCCCATGCCGCCGATGAAGAGCAGATAGCGCACCGGCCAACGCGGCGCATTGGCGGAAGCGGGCACGGGCATCACGGCGGAAGCGTCGTTCATGGTGCGGTCCTGTCTACGTTGGAACGCGCCGCACGGGGCGCGGAATCACTCAGTCAAGCGTGATGCGTTCGCCTTCCACCACTACCTGCTGCACGCGCAGGTCATGATCGAGCACGACCAGGTCCGCCCACGCGCCCGGTTGCAGGCGGCCGCGGTCATCCAGGCCCAGATAGTCGGCGGGGTTGCGTGAAACGCGGTTGGATGCGTCATCCAACGCCAGACCCAGCGCAACCAGGTTGCGCAGTGCCTGGTCCATGGTCAGCGCGCTGCCGGCCAGCGAGCCACTTTCCAGGCGCACGCAGCCCAGACACTTGTGCACGCGCTGCACGCCGAGCGCGTATTCGCCATCGGGCATGCCGGTGGCCGCGGTGGCGTCGGTCACGCAGTACAGGCGCGGAATCGCGCGCAGCGCGGTGCGGATCGCGCCGGGGTGCACGTGCTGGAGGTCGGGAATGAGTTCGGCGTACTCGGCATGCGCCAGCGCTGCCGTGGCGATGCCGGGATGGTAGTGGTCCACGCCGGTCATGCCGTTGAACAGATGGGTGAAGCCGGCGGCGCCTGCCTCCAGCGCGGCCACGCCCTGCTCGTAACTGCCTGCGCTGTGGCCCAGCTGCACGCGGATGCCGAGCGCGTTCAATGCCGGGATCAATGCAAGGTGCTGGCCGATTTCCGGTGCCAGGGTCAGCACCTTGATCGGTGCGATGGCGTGCAGGCGGCGCACATCATCAAGCGTGGCTTCCACCACCAGCGGCGGCTGCGCACCCAGCCGCTCGGCGCTGATGAACGGGCCTTCCAGGTGCACGCCCAGCACGCGCGCCATGCCGGTATCGCGCTGCGCAATCGCGGTGGACAGGCCCTGCAGCGCACGCACGATGTCGCCTGCCTCGGCGGTCATGGTGGTGCCCAGCAGCGCGGTGGTGCCATGCCGCGCGTGCGCGCGTGCCACCGTCTGCGCGGTATTTCCGCCCTGCATGATGTCCACCCCGGCACCGCCATGCACATGCAGGTCGATGAAGCCGGGCAGGATCAGCGGCACCTCGTCATCGCCACGCGGGTCAGCGTGGTCGCTGCTGATCGACACGATGCGCTGGCCAAACGCTATGTCGCCGCGCACCCACCCGGACGGGGTCAGGATGCGGCCATGCAGGGTGGAAACCGGGTTCAAGGCGGCGACTCGGCAATGATCACTTCGATGCCCAGCTTCTGCAGCCCTTCCAGGTACTCCGCATCGATGCTGGCATCGGTGATGATGGTGTGGACCTGGTCCAGGCGGGCGATGCGGTGCAGGCTGACGTGGCCGAACTTGGAGGCGTCGGTGAGCACCACCACGCGCCGTGCGCGCTCCACCATGCGGTGGTTGAGGCGGGCCTCGGCTTCATGGTGGGTGGTGAGCCCGAACTGCAGGTCCAGCCCGTCCACGCCCAGGAACAGGGTGTCGAAGCTGTAGGTATTGAGGCTGGCCTCGGCCTGGCTGCCCTGCAGCGACAGTGACTGCTTGCGCAGCAGGCCCCCGGTGAGCAGCAGTTCCACGCCCGGTGCATTGGCCAGCTCCCAGGCGATGTTCAGCCCGTTGGTCATCACCGTCACGTCGCGGTGTTCGCGCAGGTGGCGCGCCAGCGTCATGGTGGTGGAACCGGAATCGATGATGATGTTGTCGCCAGCGCGTACCAGCCGCGCGGCATGCGCGCCGATGCTGTCTTTCAGCGGCAGGTTCAGCGTGTCCTTTTCATGGATGTCCTGCTCCAGCGGGGGCTTGCGCACCAGGGTGGCGCCGCCGTGGGTACGCGTGGCCAGGCCCTGCGCTTCGATGTGGGTCAGGTCGGCGCGAATGGTCACTGCCGAAACGCCGAAGCGCTCCACCAGTTCGCTGACCTGCACGTTGCCGTGTTCGACCAGCAGCTGCAGGATCTGTTGGCGGCGCTGCCGTGTGTTGCGCATGGGGCGATTCCGTTCGGAAGGAAAGCCGAAGCTTACCGTTCCGAAAGCTCCGTGGCAGAAAAAGCTTCGTTATCCGCGCCGAACGCATTGCGAGCGCAAGCCCGGGCGTATTCCGCCAGGCGCAGCCCCACCTTGTGCCGGATCAGCGCCAGCGGTTCGGCCGCCAGCTCACCTGCCTGCACCGCGCGCAGCTGCTCGGGCAGGTACTGGCTGAGCAGCATGAGCGGGGGTGCCTGGCGGGTGAGGTTGTCGACCAGGGTGGCCAGTGCGGCCTGCACGGCCGGTTCGCCCCAGTAGTAGCGGCTGCGGTCGCTCAGGGAATAGGCGCGCAGCAGGCGCTGTTCGTGCGCATCGCCCTGGTAGTAGCTGGCCCAGCTGGACGGCTTGTCGAGCATGCAGCGGTCCAGGACCTCGATGATCCGTGACGCTTCCTCCCCAGGAAGGAGCTCGCGTTCGATCATCGCCAGCGCGAACACCGCCTCGCGGAACGCGTAGGTCGCCGCCGGACCCACCTTGAGGATGGCGAAGTGGTCGCGCACCAGCGCATGCAGGCCGGCTTCGGTCTGGTAATCGGTGGAATGGGCTTCGAACACGATGCGCGGCTGGGTTTCCACGAACGCCGAGAGCTCGCGGGCGGCGGCCGGGTCGTAGTGGTGCACGCTGCTGTGGTCGAAATCCACGCCGGGCTGCACCACCATCGCGATCACGCGCTCCCAGGCCGGCACCAGGTCCGGTGCGGAGAATGCCTCGCGGTGAATCGCCAGCGTGACGGCGGCAGCGGTGGGCGTGGTCACGGCCAAGCCACCTTCCAGGGAGGCTTCGCCACCGGGAACAGGCACTTCGGTACCGATCACGTAGACCGGTGGCGGCAGCCCGTTCTCCGCGGCCGTGCGTTCGGCAATGCGCGCCAGTTCGGCCGAGCGCGCGGCCACGACCGCATCCGGCAGCGGGGTCGGGTCGTCGGCGCAGGACATGCTGCAGTCCAGGTGGATCTTGTGGAAGCCGGCGGCCACGTAGGCGGCAACCAGCGTGCGCGCGTTGGCCATCGCGACGTCGGCCGGCCCCTTCTGCCAGGCGTTCGGGCCGAGATGGTCGCCGCCCAGGATCAGCCGCTCCGCCGGGAAGCCCTGGCTTCGCGCCAGCTGCAGCACGTAATCGCGGTACTGCGGCGGGGTCATGCCGGTGTAGCCGCCGAACTGGTCCACCTGGTTGGAGGTGGCTTCGATCAGCAGCACCGTGTCGTGTTCGCGCGCGACCTGCATGGCGGCCAGCAGCACCTGCTCGTTGCTGCAGCACACGCTGTACAGGCCAACGGGCTGGCCCTGGCGATGGGCGGCGATCAACGATTGGACGGCAGACATGGCAACACTCCAGGTGCAGCGGAACGGAAAGAAGGGATTCAGGGCGCGGGATGGTGCTGGCGCGCCAGCAGCGCCGCGCCGCGTGCACCGCCGGCATCGCCGAAGGCTGGGGGCAGGATCGGCGGTACGCGCACCCCGTTGAACAGGTAGGGCGCAATGGCGGCAGGCAGGTCGCGGTACAGCTGCTCCAGTTTCGACAGCCCGCCCCCCAGCACGATCACGTGCGGGTCCAGCGCCAGGATCAGGCTGGCGAAGCTGTAGCCGAGAAGGTCGCGGTGGATGGCCAGTGCCTGCAGCGCGATCGGATCGCCGGCCTGCGCCTGCTCCACCACGGCGGTGGCGTCGCAGGCCAGGCCGCCATGGCGTTCATGGATCAACGCCAGGCCGCTGCCGGAGACATAGCGCTCCAGGCAGCCGCGCAGCCCGCAGCCGCAGTCCAGCAGCGGCAGGTCATGGCGCAGCTGCAGCGTGGCCGGCAGGCTCCAGTGGCCCCACTCACCGGCAATGCCGTTGTTGCCCGCGACGAGCTTTCCGCCCAGGCAGTAGCCACCGCCCGCGCCGGTGCCCAGGATCACTCCGAACATGCTGGGGTAGCCGGCGGCGGCGCCGTCGTGCGCTTCGGAAAGGGCAAAACACTGCAGGTCGTTACCCAGTGCCAGCGGGCGCTGCAGCCGTGCTTCCAGGTCATGCCCCACCGTGTGGCCGCTCAGCGCGGGCACGTTGGCGCTCAACTGGCGGCCGCTGTCCCGATCGCGCACACCGGGCAGGCCCAGGCCTACCGCGACGGCACGCGTGCCAACGGCTGCATCGGCGTCATCCACCAGCTGGCCGATCGCCGCCACGAAGGCGGCGTAGTCATTCGTGGGCGTCGCCACGCGCTGGCGATAATGCACGTTCAACGCAGCGTCGCAGGCCACCAGTTCAATCTTGGTGCCGCCGATATCGATGCCGTACCAGGTCTGCATGCGCTGCTCAGCCATGGTCGTGGATCGTCACGCCCTGCACCACGCGGTTGACCGTGCCATCCGGGAACGGGTTGTCGGGGGTCAGGCCGAGCACGGCCGAACGCTGCAGCGCGAAGCACTGCGCCATCACCAGCCACAGCGGGGCCAGCCACGGATCGGGCAGGGCAGGTACCTGCAGCAGGAAATCGCCGTCGGCACTGTCGCTGCCGGCCGGGCCGACCGAGATCACGCGGGCGGCGATGCCATCGCGGCGCAGCTCTTCCAGCAGGTCCTGCTCGTAGCGTCGCGCCAGCGGCTGCGCGCTGCGCAGTACCACCACCAGCGTGGTGCCGTTGAGCGTGGATTTCGGCCCGTGGCGGAACCCGAGCGGGGTGTTGGCCAGCGCCAGCACCCGGCCGGCAGTGAGTTCCAGCACCTTCAACGCCGCTTCGCGCGCGGTCGCTTCCAGCGGGCCACTGCCCAGGTAGATCACCCGCGAGATATCGGTGCGCGCGAGCGCTGCGACCGGGGCGTCCCAGTTGCTCACGGCCTGCGTACCGCGCTCGGCCAGGCTGCGCAGGCGCGCGATGCGCTCGGCCCACGGCGCGCCATCGAACACACTCAACGCGGCCAGCAGCATGCAGCTCAGGCTGCTGGTCATGGCAAAGGCGCGGTCGCAGCTGGCCGGCGGCATCAGCAGCGACAGCGTGTCGCTGCGGCCCTGGCCGCGCTGTGCCAACGCGCCATCGGCATTGCAGGTGATGTCCAGGAAGCGCGCGTCGTCCACCTGCGCCCGCACCAGGTCCACCGCCGCCACGCTTTCCGGGCTGGAGCCGCTGCGCCCGAACGACACCAGCAGGGTCGGTCGGTCGCGCTGCAGGTACAGCGCCGGGTGGGTGAGCAGGCTGGTGGTGTGGATGGCGCGGACGTCTGCCGGCCACTGCGCATTGATCTGGTCGGCGACCATCTCGGCGATGAAGCCCGAACTGCCGGCACCGGTGAAGATGACCCGCTGGCCCGGCTGGCGCAGCGCGTCACCCAGGAACGCGTCGATGCGGTCGCGGGTGGCCTCCAGCACGTCGGCCAACGCTGACCAGAGGGCGGGTTGTTGCGCGATCTCTTCTGCGGTGTGCGCGCCACCCAGGCGCTGCCAGGCGGGCATATCGGGGAGCAGAGTGACGTCCATTCGCTATTCCTGTTGGGCGACCGCACGATCAGTGTTTTCTTTCGAAATGTCAAATATCGAAAGATTAAAATAAGATATCTGGATCACATTCTTCACTATTGCTGTCGGTTCTTGCGCGATTAACTGGGTCTATCTGCGCGTCCTGCAACGGAAAAACCATCGCATTCAGCCGGCAGAAAGAAAGTGGTGCTTTGCATCATCTTTCGTTTTGATAGAATTCCTAATCCTTTTTCTTTTCAATTTCTTGACATCTTTCGATAGCCTGCCCCATAGTCGGCCGCACTGGTTTCGGACACCCGCCGAACGCGGGCTTTGGGGGCGAAGTGGTTACCCGTTGTCGACGCACCGTACTGGCCATCTCTCTTCTGTCGCTGCTGGCGGCCACACCGGCGCTGGCAGCGCCGTTGGGCAACCTGAGCGCACTACGTGCCGAGCCGGCCGCGTCGGCCACGGCCTGGACGCTGACCACCGATAACGGCATGACCGTGCGCGTGGACCTGCTGCGCCCCGACATGCTGCGCGTGCAGGCCAGCCGCACCGGCAAACTGCTGCCGGCCGGCGACAAGGCCGCCCCCATCGTGCTGCCGCAGGCTACTGCGGCCGTGCCATTCCAACTGGAAGAAGACGGCAACGAGGTGCGCATCCGCACCGACGCGCTGGTGCTGCACATCCAGCGCCAGCCGCTGCGCCTGGCACTGGACCGGCGCGAGGCCGGCAAGGACGTGCCGCTCTGGCGCGAACTGCAGCCGCTGGACCTGGATACCGCACAGAGCGTGCAGGTCCTGAGCAGCCAGGCCGACGAACAGTTCGTCGGCGGTGGCCAGCAGAACGGGCGCTTCGCTTTCAAGGGGCGTGAGCTGGAGGTCTCCTACTCCGGTGGCTGGGAAGAGGGCGACCGCCCCAACCCGGCGCCGATGCTGCTCAGCTCACGCGGCTGGGGCATGCTGCGCAACACCTGGAGCGATGGCAGCTACGACCTGCGCCAGGCCGACCAGGCCACGCTGCTGCACCGCGAAGACCGCTTCGATGCCTACTACTTCGTCGGCGCCGGCCTGCCCGCGCTGCTGGACCGCTACACCGCACTGACCGGGCGCGCCGCCTTGCTGCCGCGCTGGGCGTTCTCGTACGGCGACGCAGATTGCTACAACGATGGCGACAACATCAAGAAGCCCGGCAGCGTGCCCGAAGGCTGGAGCGATGGCCCCACCGGCACCACCCCGGACGTGGTCGACAGCGTGGCAAAACAGTACCGCGAGCACGACATGCCCGGCGGCTGGATCCTCCCCAACGACGGCTACGGCTGCGGCTACAAGGCCCTGCCGGAAACGGTGAAGGGCCTGGCTGGCTACGGCTTCAAGACCGGGCTGTGGACCGAGAACGGCGTGGACAAGATCGCCTGGGAAGTCGACACCGCCGGCAGCCGCGTGCAGAAGCTGGACGTGGCCTGGACCGGCAAGGGCTACCAGTTCGCGATGGATGCCAACCAGTCCGCGTTCAACGGCATCCTGCACAACTCCGATTCGCGCCCGTTCCTGTGGACGGTGATGGGCTGGGCCGGCATCCAGCGCTACGCGGTCGCCTGGACCGGCGACCAGAGCAGCAGTTGGGATTACATCCGCTGGCACATTCCCACCCTGGTCGGATCGGGCCTCTCGGGCATGGCCTACGCCAGTGGCGATGTGGATGCGATCTTCGGCGGCAGCGCCGAAACGTTCACCCGCGACCTGCAGTGGAAGAGCTTCACCCCGGTGCTGATGGGCATGTCGGGCTGGTCGGGCAGTGCGCGCAAGCACCCGTGGTGGTTCGACGAGCCCTACCGCAGCGTCAACCGCGATTACCTCAAGCTGAAAATGCGCATGACCCCGTACATGTACGGGCTGGCCCACGACGCGGCGACGACCGGCGCGCCGATCCTGCGCGCGCTGATGTGGGATTACCCGCAGGACCCCAACGCCTGGAACGAAACCTGGAAGTACCAGTTCCTGCTCGGCCGCGACCTGCTCGTGGCGCCGGTGTACCGCAGCCTGGCCGCCAGCCGTGGCTGGCGCCGCGACATCCACCTGCCGCAGGGCCGCTGGATCGATTACTGGGATGGCCGCGCGCTGCAGGCCGGTGCCGAAGGCCGTCAGCTGGACCGCCCGGTCGATCTGGCAACAATCCCCTTGTTCGTGCGGGCCGGTGCCATCGTGCCGATGTATCCAGAGATGCTGTACGACGGCCAGAAACCGCTGGATGAGGTCACCTTCGACCTCTACCCGCAGGGCAGCTCGCAGTACACGCTGTACGAAGACGATGGCAACACGCGCCGCTACGAGAAGGGCGAATCCAGCCAGCAGCAGGTCACCATGCAGGCGCCGGCGCAGGGCAGTGGCCGGGTGCAGGTGAACATTGATGGCGTGCGCGGTCAGTACCAGGGGCAGCTGGCACAGCGCCGCTACGCGCTGCGCGTACTCAGCCGGCACAAGCCGGCAGCGGTCAGTCTTGATGGCCGCGTGCTGCCGATGCTCACAGATGCGGCCGCGTGGCAGGCCGCGCCGGAAGGCTGGTACTTCGATGCAGGCGAACGCCGTGGCACCGTGCATGTGCGTACCGTACCCACCGATGTCCGCCAGCCGCTGGCCTTCCAGCTCGATATCGCGCAGGCACCGGCAGCTGCCGATGATGTGTTCCCCGCCGCACCGGTGCTGGGCCGCGCATTGCCGGCCGACAGCCTGCTGGTGGTCAACCGCCCGGCCGAAGAGCGCGGCTACGAACTGGAAAAGGCATTCGACGACGACCCGGCCACTTGGTTCCGCACCGTGCGCAACCAGGCCGTGCGCACCGGCGCCCACGAATGGGTGATCGGCTTTGGCGAGCGCCGCCTGATCGACGGCATCGCACTGGCACCACGCAATGACCAGCACTGGAAGAGCGGGCAGATCCGCGACTACGAGATCTATCTGGCCGACACCAATGGCGAATGGGGCGAGCCGATCAAGCGCGGCCGCCTGGCGCTGAAGCAGGACCTGCAGCAGATCGACTTCCCTGCGCGCGCCGGCCGGCTGCTGCGCTTCCGCGTGCTCAGCGTGCACAACCCGGACGGTGATGGGGCCGCTGGCAGCGACCCGATGGTCACTGCGGCGCAGGGCAACGTCGCGCGTGCGGTGGATGCACTGCAGCCGCGTGATGTCGGTCCGATCACCCTGTCCACGTTCCAGATCCTGGAACACCAGGTTGCAGAGCGCCCGGCGCAGCAGCGCTACCTGTCCGAACTGACCTTGCCGGCCGCGGCCAACGCACAGGTGCGCGCCGACCTCGCCTTCCACGGCGGGCAACCCATGCGCATGAACGGCCTGCTGTTCCGCCGTGGCCTGGGCGTGGGCCCAGCCAGCCGCATCGACCTGCAGCTTCAGGGCCAGTGGCGCCTGCTGCGCGCGGACCTGGGCATCGACGATGCGTGCCGCAGCGCCGGCGGCATGCAGTTCCAGGTCTGGGGCGATGACCGCCTGCTCTACGACAGCGGCCTGGTGAAGGCACCGGGCGTGGTCAAGCCAGAACTGGATATCCGCGGCCTGCAGCGCCTGAGCCTGCGCACGCTGGGCGCACAAGGCACGCAGCCCGCACAGGTGTGTGGCAACTGGGCCAACGCCGCACTGATCGGACAGGAGGGCGATACCGCCACCATCGTGTCGCCGTAACCCAGGGACGTACCGAAAAACAGAATTCCCCACCGTTTCCCGACTACGGCCCGCCGGCCGTGGTGCGGGTGACTGTTGCCGAAAAAACCCACCCAGGCAGCCCCACGCTGCGGAAGCACAAGGAGCCAAAGATGTTGAACGAACGCCATCGCCATCGCCGCATCCCCGCTACACCCTTGTCCGTCGCGCTGGGGCTTGCCCTGGCCGTAACCGGTCCGGCGTTTGCCCAGGACGACGACACGGCCGTTGATGTCAAGGCAAAAGCCAACGCCACCGAACTGGCGCGCGTGCAGGTCACCGGGTCCAACATCCGCCGCAGCGATGTGGAAACCTCCTCGCCGGTGCAGGTGATCAGCAAGCAGGACATCGAGAACATGGGCGCGCGTACGTTGCTGCAGGTGCTCGACAACCTGCCCGCCGCACGCCCGGGCCAGCAGGATTCGCGCTCGCTGTTCACCGGTTCCGACGGCGCTTCGCAGGCGAATCTGCGCGGCCTTGGCGCGCAGGGCACGCTGGTGCTGCTCAATGGCCGGCGGCTGTCGTACTACGGTGCACCGGCCGGGTTCCAGACCCAGTTCGTCAACATCGACGCCATTCCGGCCGCTGCCATCGAACGCATGGAAGTGCTGACCGACGGCGCCTCGGCCGTGTACGGCACCGACGCGGTGGCCGGCGTGATCAACGTGATCACCAAACGCTCCTACCAGGGCGCGGAGATCAACATCACCGCCGATAAGTCCTCGCGCATCGACTCCTACGGCGAGCAGCAGGGCAGCATCACCGCCGGCTTCGGCGACCTGGACGAAGACCGATACAACGTCTACGCCTCGGTGAACCTGTATCGCCGCGACGCGATTCCGATCAGCGACTTCTACGACAAGCGGCCCAGCCAGTTCTACGTCAACAACCCCAATTACATCAGCAACTTCCGCCTGGGCGTCGGCAGCCGACCGGGTGAGTTCAACCCGGGCACCTACTTCGCGTTCGATCCGATGACCAACGCGCGCCGCCAGGAAGCGGCGCCCGGCTGCACCACTCCCATCACCCAGGCCGCCGGCACGAGCTGCGCGTGGGAACAATGGATGAACCGCGAAGTCGACGCGGGTGCAAAGACCGAGCGCGCCACGGCGTACATCAGCTCGCACTTCCTGATCGGCGACACCACCGAAGCCTTCGCTGAAGTCACCTATACCGACATCGACCTGACTGCCAACGGTGGTACGCCCTCTGCCTACAACACCACGACCGGCAATCCGTCCAGCTGGTACTCGCGCAACACCGGCAACGTGGTCAACCAGTTCCGCACGCCGTATCTGGGACCGAACAACGTCTACAACCTGGCCAGCCCGGAACTTAAGGCGCTCATGGGCGGCGTGGTGGGCCTGAACTACCTGATGCAGGATGTAGGCGATGGCCACTTCGGCCAGCGCAACACCGACCAGAGCTACCGGGTGCTGGCCGGCCTGCGCGGTGCCCTGGGCGACGACTGGAACTGGGAAACCGCGTTCGCCACCGCCGGAAGCCATTCGGTCACCTACCAGACCGTCAACGTGAACCTGGAAGGCTTCGAGCGCGCGTTTGGACCCTACACCATCGACCCGGGCACCGGGCGGGTGATCATCTCCGACAATCCGGCCTACCAGTTCGGCGTCATCAGTGACGCCAACGCCAAGCTGATCCGCGAGGCATACCCCACCTTCGACATCCAGTCGTGGACGCGCCTGCATACGTTGGACGGCAAGATCGAAGGCCCGCTGTTCGGCATGCCGGCCGGCGACGTGCGTGCCGCGTTCGGCTTCAATGCCACCCGCGAAACCTTCTACACCCCGGGCAACGAAGACGCCGCCAACGGCCTGATCACCCAGCAGGGCGGCTCCTGGTTCGACGGCAAGCGCAACACCTACGCGCTGTTTGCCGAAGCCGTGGCCCCGCTCACCGACAAGCTGGAACTGGATGCCGCGCTGCGCGTGGACAAGTACCCCAACTTCAGCGCCAACCTGGCCCCGAAGATCGGCCTGAAGTACCAAGTGCTGCCGCAGCTGCTGCTGCGCGGCACCTATTCCGAAGGCTTCCGTGCGCCCAGCCTGGCCGAAGCGGGCACCGGCGGCGTGTTCGCCCAGCTCGGTGGCTTCGAGGACGACATCCGCTGCGATGAAACCAATGCCATCGCCAACCTGCTGCGCCAGTCCAACCGCCCGGGCGACGTGGACCTGGGCAACTCGCTGCTCAACGCCGACTGCAGCCGTACCGTGGCGCGCATGACCCAGCCCAATCCGGACCTGAAGCCGGAGAAGGCCAAGATCTCCACGCTGGGTTTCGTCTATGAGCCGGCGAGCTGGATGTCGATCTCGGCCGACTACTGGTTCATCTACCGCCGCAACGAGATCGCCGCGCCGGACTACAGCAAGGAACAGGACATCCTGTCGATGACCCGCAACCCGATCAGCGACTCCGATCGGGCGGCCGAGGCTGCGCTTGCGCAGATGTGCGCCGACCCGGCCAGCGGCGTGAGCTGCCCGGGCGCCTTGCCCGGCTACAGCGTGGGCAACGTGGCCGCCGTGGTGGGCCAGTACAAGAACCAGGGCCGCACCTTGGTGGACGGTTTCGACATCGACGCGCGCGGTCGCTTCATGCTCGGTGAGTGGGGCGCGCTGAACATCGGCGTGGCCGCCACCATCGCGCGCCGCAAGGAGGCCTACATCGACGACACCGATCGCTGGTACTACGGCAACACCATCGGTTACTACGGCAACCCGCGCATGCGTGCCACGTTCAACGCGGACTGGTCCTACAAGCAGGTCACCACCAGCTTCTTCGTCAACTATGTGGGCGGCACCAAGTGGGCGTGGGACCGCGTCGATGCCGAAGACAACAACCCGGACACCTGCACCGCCGGCTCGCTGCCGGTGAATCCGGCCCAGTGCGATGGCGTGCCGTCGTGGTGGACCGCCAACCTGAGCGTGGGCTGGCGCCCGGATGACCACTGGAG
Source organism: Stenotrophomonas sp. CCNWLW57 (assembly GCF_037203925.1). Classification (NCBI taxonomy): domain Bacteria; kingdom Pseudomonadati; phylum Pseudomonadota; class Gammaproteobacteria; order Lysobacterales; family Lysobacteraceae; genus Stenotrophomonas; species Stenotrophomonas sp. CCNWLW57. Next base: position 840,304 of record NZ_JBBCBJ010000001.1, on the reverse strand, counting down.
CCTGGGCTTCACGGTCAAGAATCTGTTCAACCGCCTGCCGTTCTACGACCCGAACAGTTTCCTGGGTGACTCCAGTGACTATGCCAGCATCTTCGGCCGCAGCTACAGTCTGCAGGTCGGCTACAAGTTCTGATTGTTCCAGCGCGCCGGTCCCGGCCGGCGCGCTTCCAAAGGGAGTAACGTTTCATGAAGCGTAGGGAATTCATTGCCGCCGGTGCGGCCCTGGCCGCCACCAGCCTGCTGCCGGAAACGCCGGCCTGGGCACGCGGGCGCACGCTGCGCCTGGGCCTGATTGGCACCGGCATGCGCGGGCAGGTGCTGCTGAAGGAGCTGGTCCGCCGCGACGACGTTGAAGTGGTCGCGCTGTGCGACATTGAACCGATCATGCTCAAGCGCGGCATGGACATGGTGGCCAAGGCCGGCAGGAAGGCGCCCACCGCCTACGGCCAGGACGGCGACCGCAATGCGTGGAAGCGCCTGCTCGAACAGCGCGGCCTGGATGGCGTGATCATCGCCACGCCGTGGGAGTATCACGCCCCGATGGCGATTGCCGCCATGCAGGCCAAAATCGCGGTGGGTTGTGAAGTGGTCGCCGGCATCACCCTGCAGGACCACTGGGACGTCCTCAAGACCCAGCTTTCCACGGGCACCCCGTACATGCTGCTGGAGAACGTCTGCTACCGCCGCGACGTGATGGCGACCCTGCAGATGGTGCGCAACGGCCTGTTCGGTGAACTGGTGCACCTGCAGGCCGGCTACCAGCACGACCTGCGCGGGGTGAAGTTCAACTCCGGCGATCCTTCCCAGCCGTACGACAGTGGCGTGGAATTCGGCCCGCATGCGTGGTCCGAAGCGCGCTGGCGCACCCAGCATTCGGTGGACCGCAACGGCGAGCTGTACCCCAGCCACGGCATCGGCCCGTGCGCCATGTACACCGGCATCAACCGCGGCAACCGTTTCACCCATATCAACGCGTTCGCCAGCAAGGCGCGCGGCCTGCATGAGTACACCGTGGCCAAGAGTGGCGGCACCACCCACCCCAGCACCAAGGTGAACTTCAAGCTCGGCGACATCGTCACCACCACGCTGGCCTGCGAGAACGGCGAAACCATCCTGCTGCAGCACGACACCTCGCTGCCGCGCCCGTACTCGATGGGCTTCCGCGTGCAGGGCACCAAGGGGTTGTGGATGGACGTGAACCAGTCCATCCACATCGAAGGCCGCAGCCCGCCGCACAAGTGGGAAGCGTTCAAGGCCTACCAGGACCAGTACGAACACCCGCTGTGGAAGCAGCACGCCGACACCGCAGCCAGCGCGGGCCACGGCGGCATGGACTGGTTCGTGATCCACGCCTTCGTCGAAGCCCTGAAGGCCAAGGCCCCGATGCCGATCGACATCTACGACGCCATCACCTGGAGCGCGATTACCCCGCTGTCGGAGCAGTCCATCGCCAACAGCTTCCAGACCCTGGAGTTCCCGGACTTCACCGCCGGCCTGTGGCAGCAGCGCAAGCCGATCTTCGCCTTCGACGGGACCTACTGACGGGAAAGCAAAGAAGATGGTGCGCCCGGAGGGATTCGAACCCCCGACCAATGGCTTCGGAAGCCACTACTCTATCCGGCTGAGCTACGGGCGCATCTTTGAAGAACCGCCGCACCACCGGCGGGCCGGGGCGGGCATCGCAGCGCCATGAGGCGGTGCGGGACGGGCATTCTATCCGTAAACGCGGCGCAGGTCTGCCCCCTTGGACGAAACAGCGCTTCCGGCGCCGGGGCACGGGCCTTGGCGGTATCCTTTGCGCATGGCTTACGAACGTTTTGACGCCCCCGCGGGCGAACCGCCCTCGCGCTGGGGCCAGTACTGGAAACTCATGCGCGCCGATCGCCCGATCGGCACCCTGCTGCTGCTGTGGCCCACCTGGTGGGCGCTGTGGCTGGCCGCCGGCGGGCTGCCGCCGCTGTGGATCCTGTTCGTGTTCACCGCCGGGGTATGGCTGACGCGTTCGGCCGGCTGTGTGATCAACGACTACGCCGACCGCTGGCTGGACCCGCACGTGAAGCGCACCAAGGACCGCCCGCTAGCCAGCGGCCGGGTGTCCGGCCGCGAGGCGCTGGTGTTGTTCGCCGGGTTGATGCTGGTGGCGTTCGCGCTGGTGCTGACCCTGAACGCGCTGACCATCGGCATGAGCTTCATCGGCATCTTCCTCGCCGCCAGCTACCCGTACCTGAAGCGCTACACGCACCTGCCGCAGGTGTACCTGGGCATGGCCTTCGGCTGGGGCATCCCGATGGCGTTCGCCGCCATCCAGGGCGAAGTGCCGGTGATCGGCTGGCTGCTGTATGGCGCCAACATCCTCTGGTCCACCGCGTACGACACCTGGTACGCCATGGTCGATCGCGACGACGACCTGAAGATGGGCTCGCACTCCACCGCCATCCTGTTCGGCGATCTGGACCTGGTGATCCAGGGAATCCTGTACACGCTGTTCCTCGGCACGATGGCGCTGGTGGGCGTGCGCGGCGGGCTGGGTCTTTACTACTGGTTGGGCGTGGCGGTGGCTGCCGGGCTGATTGCTTACGAATTCTGGATCGCGCGAAAGCGTGAGCGCGACCCCTGCTTCAAGGCGTTCCTGCACAACAACTGGGTGGGCGCGGCGTTGTTTGCGGGTATTGCGGCGGCACTGGCGCTGGGTTGAGCTGCCGGGTCGCCCGACCAACGGTCGGGCGCTACCCGATCCGTGCGCGCTGGCGCCTGGCCGGTAGGTCACGACCGTTGGTCGTGACGCCGCGGTCCGGCCGCGTTCGTGACACCGGGTTGCTACCAATAGGTGACTGACAGCCTTGTCCCTCTCCTGCACACTGCCCCCCAATGAACCTGGGAGGGTAGGGCATGGCCAGCACCACATCAGCGCCGGCACGGGACGGCTGGATGGCACGCGCAGCGCTGCGGTCGGCGGCCTGGGCGGAAAAATGGTTCCCCGACGCGTATGTGTTCGCGGTGCTCGGCGTGGTGATCGTGGCAGTGGCCGCCATGGGCTTCGGCGCCACCCCGCAGGCCACCGCCAAAGCGTTCGGCGACGGCTTCTGGAGCCTGATTCCCTTCACCATGCAGATGGCCTTCGTGGTCATCGGCGGATATGCCGTGGCCACCGCCCCGGTGGTGGCGCGCTTCATCGAACTGCTGGCGCGGGTGCCGCGCACCGGCCGGGGCGCGGTGGTGTACGTCGGCCTGATCAGCATGCTGGCCTCGCTGCTGAGCTGGGGCTTTTCGCTGGTGTTCGGCGGGCTGCTGGTACGTGCACTGGCGCGCCGCCAGGAACTGCAGATGGATTACCGCGCCGCCGGCGCCTCGGCCTACCTGGGCCTGGGCGCGGTGTGGGCGATGGGCCTGAGTTCCTCGGCCGCCCAGCTGCAGGCCAACCCGGCCAGCATGCCGCCCGGCCTGGTGGAAATCACCGGGGTGCTGCCTTTCACCGAAACCATCTTCCTGTGGCAGTCCATCGCGCTTACCGCCGCGTTGATCCTGGTCTCGCTGCTGATCGCGTGGCTGACCGCCCCCGGCCCAGCCACCGCACGCACCGCCAGCGATTTCGCCGGGGCCGCGCAGGCCGAACCGGAACCGCTGCCGCCGCGCACGCGCGCCGGCGAATGGCTGGAGTACAGCCCGCTGTTGACCGTGCTGCTGTCGCTGCTGGCCTTCGGCTGGTTGTTCAGCGAATTCGCCAGCAAGCCGGTGGTGACCGCCATCGCCAACCTCAACACCTACAACTTCCTGTTTATTTCGCTGGGCCTGCTGCTGCACTGGCGACCGCGCAGCTTTCTCAACGCGGTAGCCAAGGCCGTGCCCAGCACCACCGGGGTGCTGATCCAGTTCCCGCTGTACGGCGGCATCGCGATGATCCTCACCCATGCCGTTGGCAGTGGCGGAGAAACGCTGGCGCATCGGCTCTCCACCGTGTTCGTGCACATCGCCACCACCGACACCTTCGCGCTGGTGATGGGCATCTATTCGGCGGTGCTGGGCTTCTTCGTGCCCTCCGGTGGCGGCAAGTGGATCATCGAAGCGCCCTACGTGATGCAGGCGGCCAACGAACTGCATGCGCACCTGGGCTGGGCCGTACAGGTCTACAACGCCGCCGAAGCTCTGCCCAACCTGATCAACCCGTTCTGGATGCTGCCGCTGCTGGGCGTGTTGGGGCTGAAGGCGCGGGATATTGTCGGCTTCACCTTCATCCAGTTGCTGGTCCACATCCCGCTGGTGCTGGGCCTGCTGTGGCTGCTTGGCATGACCCTGACCTACGTGCCCCCTGTCATGCCGTGACACGGCCAATGCGGTCCGCACAGCACCACCGCGTGCACCACGGCCGCCAGCTGCGGGTCCCGCAGGTGGCCGCGCAGCATCTGCTCCAGCCGGTCCCGAACGTACGCATCGAACTGGTGCAGCGGTTGTTGCTGCCCGATGGCGACCAACGCGTCGATCCGGCGACCAAGCTGCTCGTACATTTCCGCGTTCAGCGTGGTGTCGAACAGGCTGCGCAGCACCAACAGGCCGCGCGAGGACGGCGCCTCCGTGTCACTGGCCTGCAGTGGGTTCTCCAGCGCTGGCTCCAGCGCCTGCAACGCGGCAAACCGCGCCTGTGCGGTGCCGAAATCCACCAGCACCTGGCGCAACGTGGTGCGGCCACGTTCCACGGCATCAGCGTCCAGCCCACCTGCCTCCAGGCGCTGGCGCAGGCGGGTGTACAGCTGGTTGGCGCTCTGCGCCGCCGTTGGTTCGACCGGCTCGAGGGGACCCAGCAGCTGGTAATCGATCGGCTGCTCACACACTTGCGCGGCCTGCTCGCGCGCCCAGTGGCGCACCCTTCGGTCTTCGGCGTTGAAACGATCGTCCTCCAGTGCCAGCCGGCTCACCGCATCGCGCAGTAGTGAGAACCGGTGCAGCAGGGCGCGGTACTGTCCGCCCAGCAGCGATGGCTTGCCGGTCAGTGCGGTCTCGGCCGAGATGGCCACCTGCAGCCGCTGCCCGAATGCAGTGACCCGGCCATGCAGCAGGTCGCGCCGGTGCCGGTGCAGGTCGATGTCATCACCATGCGGGCCGATGTCCCAGTCGGGCACGAGGTAATCACGACAGGCGTGGAAGTCCTCGGCGGCATCGGCCGGCAGCAGGCTGTGCAGGCGTTGGCGCTGTATGCCCAATGCCGGATGATTGTCCTGCACCGGTAGCGGCAGCCACTCGGGTGGTGCTGCCGCCGGGCGGTCGTCGGTGTGGAAATCCACCAGCATCGCGGTGCGCTTGTCGGGATGCGGCGCGTTGATCATGCCCACCGCGCGCAGCCGCTCCGGTGCAGTGAGGGCGCGATCCACATACAGCACGGCCCATCGCGCATCCTGGGTTGCCGGCAGCTCACCATGCACGATCACCAGTTCCACCTCCGGCGGGATGCGCTCCGAGCCGCGGTCCATGGGCAGGCCGCGGTTGTCGAAGCCCGCCACATGGGTCTTCAACCGCCCATCCACCGCGAGCGCGCGCTGGTAGTCCAACGCCTGGTGGACCGTTCTCACCAGAAGCGCGCCGCGCAGGCCGCGTTCCGCCAGCCGGACCAGATCGTGGAAATGCTGGCTGATGGCGGTGGCGACCTGGGCCACGCGTCGGGAGGGCGAATCCCCCTCGGGCTTCGGGCCGACGTCGCGCCATGCCTGCACCACCACGCCATCGGCGACGGCATGCTCGGGCGGATACTCGTACAGCCTCGGGCCAGGGTCCAGACCGGGCACCGGTGCGGTAACCGGTGTGGCCACCAGCGTCAGCCAGGTCGCCTGCGGCAGGCAACGGCGCAGACGACGCAGAAGGACGGGATCGCTGTCCCAGAAATCGGCATCCACCAGCAGCACGATGTCGTCGTCGGTGGCGGGCATTTCATCAGCGCCGTCGGGCAGCCTGGTCCTGCGCGCCCAACCACGCAGGATGCGCAGCGGCACCTCATGCAGCGAGGGACCCCTGCCGGCCAGGAACTCGGTGAGCTGGTCAGCAGGCAGTGGACCAGGCCGCTGGCGCCGGTCCTCGGGGGGCGGTGTGAGCCGGGTCAGGGGCTGCAGCACGCGAATCGGCCTGAACGCCGCATCGGTCCGCATGGCCTGCAACAGCCACTGCCGCGTCCGCTGCAGCCCGCTGCCGGTTGCCAGGCACAGCTGGCCGCCGGTACGACGGTCGCTGGCGTCGCGGGTGCTTAGTGCCTGCAGCGCGCACTGCACCGCAAAGAACTGGTGGGACCGGACCAGACAGCGTCGGCCACTTCGGCCCTCTCGCAGGAAATGCCGTATCAGCTGCAGGAACCGGGGCGGCGACAGCACGCCATGCAGCAGTTCGGCATGCGTGGCCCACGGTGGGTCCAGCGGGACATCGGAGAAGGGCAACGCGGTATCGCGCAGCTGCGTCTGCGCGGCCGGGCTCCAGCCATGCTCCCGCCATTTCACCCACGCATGTGAAGGGGTGCCGACAGCGGCATGGCGGCCGCCACGACGGTCCAGGCTCAGCAGCAGCTGCGCGTGCTGCACCGGAGGATTGATCGGCATGCTGCCCAGGCCGCGCAACAGGTGCCGGATACCATCCTCCACGGTTCCCCATCGCTTGTACGCATCGCGCTCCACGCAGGCCAGCACCACCAGGGGAATGCCGTTGACGTAACCGACCAGCTCGCGAACATGGCCGTCGGACGGATCTCCGGGCGCTGCCAACCGCAGGTCGGTACGCACCGCGTCAGCCACATCCCAATGGTTGCGTTGCACATGCTCCCAATCGATCAACGGAACCGGGACCGAGATCCGACGCCCGTTGGGCAATTCCAGTTCGGTATGAACGCCGTGGACCAGCAGCCGGTGCACAGCGCTGCTCGATGCCACCCAATCCAGGCTGTGGCAGCACGTTTCGGCCTCGGCAATGATCCGGTCGAATGAAGTGGGCGAAAGCGCCACGCGCTCGCCTTCCCACTCGTACCGATAGCGACGCAGCCACGGCAGCAGCCGCTTCTCCAGCAATGCGCTGTGATGTTCGCCGCGTAACGCCGCCACCGCACCCTCATCCAGAGGGTTCCAGCCCAGCCGCCGCAGCCAACCCAGCACGGAATCGCGCACGCCGAACCTGCTGTGGGGGGTGTTCATGCGCGCCCTCCATGTTGTGAACCGAAGACAAGCACGCAGAGAGCGTCGAATTTCTGGCGAATGATGTTCATGGCACCAGTCTGGACGAACGAATGCTGCCGTTGCTGTGTGCATCATTCCGTTTCATGCGTTCGGCGAGCGCAGCGCGTAACGCATTCTCGATGCATATTCCAATCGAGATAGCTTCGGTCAATTGATGAGAGGTTGAAGCGGCGGCTTCAGGTCAGATCCGACAGTTCCCGCTCCAGCGCATCCAGCTCGGCATTCAACGCCGCCTGGAGCGCCACGAACCGCGCGGACAGCTCCGCACGCTGCGCACGCAATGTCGCAAGATCCGCAGCGGGGCAGCGGGCCACCGGCTGCACATAGCGGGCAACACTCAGGTTGCCGCCATTGCGGGCAAGCTCCTCGGAGCTGGCCAGATACGCCACGCCGGGTACGGTTCTGCGCTCGCTGCAGAGGCGGTGCAGGGTGCGCGCCGCCTGATCACCAAGCCGCGGACCGCGCTTCCCACGCGTGGCAAGGCCGCGCGCATCGACAAACAGCACGGCGTCATGCCGGCGCACCTTGCGCAACACCAGCAACGCGGTCGCAACCGACGCACCGGCGAACAGCCGGTCAGGCAGGCCGATCACCATCTCCACCAGGTTCGCATCCAGCCAGCACTGCCGGATGCGCGCTTCCTCGCCATCGCGGAACAGCACGCCATGCGGCACCACGATCGCCATGCGCCCACGCACCGGTTCCAGCGTGGCCAACATGTGCTGGATAAGCGCGGTGTGCGCCCACTGCCGGGACGGAACGCCCTGCAGGAAGCGGAAGTAGGGGTCGTGGCTGGCCTGCGCTGGCGCCCACTTCAGCGAAAGCGGCGGGCACGCCAGTGCCACATGGAAGCGCTGCAGTTCGCCGTCCTGCAGCAGCGGTTCCTCCAGCGGGTCGCGGACATGGAGGCGCGGGGTGTCCGTGCCCTGCAGCAGCAGGCGCAGCCGGGCCACCGCGCATTGCATGGCATCCGGCTCCTGGCCATACAGTGGGTAGCGGGCGGGGCCTGCCGGGCCAATCACACTTTCCGCATCGCGCATCCAGCTGGCCGCTGCCCGCAGCACGGCTCCCTGCCGACAGCTGGGGTCGTAGACCGCCTCATCCGCGCAGGGGTGGGTGAGCGCAGCCATCAGCCAACTCACCCCTGCGGGCACCTGCGCAGGGAGCAGGGCGTCCACCGCGTCGCCAACGTCCGGGCGGGGTACCCCGCGCTGCTGGCGGAAGTCCAATGCCGGCAGTGCAAGCCGCTCCAGCACCTGCAGCAGCACGGCATCGCGCACCAGCGGGTCGTCGGGCAGCGCATCTTCCAGCTTCAACGTCGGGAACAGGCCACCCAGCTTGCGCGGATTGGCCAGGGTGAACACACGCAGCGCGTTCATCACCCTCAGGCCATTGCCTTCCGCATGACGCTGCCGGAACAGCGTGTCGAAGCGGGCCTGGAGCGGAACGCTGTAAGGCACGCAGCGCGGCGGCTCGCCCGGCGAGTACGGAATGTCCGGGTTGCCGTAGTACGTGGCGTCGCTGGCCACTTTCAGCAACAGCAACGAGAGGATCAGGCAGGTATCGGCGTCGGGCCGTTTGCCCCCATCGAGCGCGTCGCGGGCGTGGACGAGGGCGGCGAGCGTGGCGGGAACATCTGGCCGCAGCCGGCACGTGACATTGGTTCGAGGAGCAGGAAGGTCAGAACTGTGGATCGTGTGGGTCATGGCCGCGTACAGATTGAGAGCGGACACCAACAGTATGTCCACGGTTCGGATATCCAAAATTCAGATAATCAGGGGAAGCCCTGACGCACGCGGTCATCGTGGCCGCTCGTCCAGAATGTGCGCCGCATAACGGGCGACCTCCTGGTGCCTTGCGGCGATCATCTGCTCGCAGTGAAGCTTCTCAAGCTGCGCCGCCCGCGCGATGGACACGATGCGTTGCTGGAGGAGCAGGGGCGGCAGCTGCACGCGCAACTCCTCGATGGCTGCCTTGCGGAGGCTCTGCTGACGCGATCCCGCTGATTGCCGGCGCAGGTACTCCTGTGCGCCTTCCTGGTTGAGCTGCCACGCGAGGAAGGCGGGCATGATCCGTTCGTGGTCGCTCACCCGGATGACATACAGGTGAGGGCTGCAGACCGTGTCGGCGGGTGGGTTGCACAGCAGCACCGCGAGTGGATGGGCGCCGCGTGCGGCGAGCAGGACGTCGCCCTCCTGGACCCAGTCCGGCGCCTTGCGCGGGTGCAGCCGCGTACGCAGCAGGTCGCACGGATCGTGCACGCCCGATGCGCTGAGGTTCTTCAACTGGATCACGCGGACCGGCCCATCGGGGAAGGCGGTGATTGCACCCCGGAACGGATGTCCCTGGCGGATGCTGGCGATGTCCGAGAGCTTCGCACTGCGTCGAGAGTTGTTCATGCAACGGACCATGCGCGGACGGAATTCGAACGTCAAATGAGCGTTTCGCACCATTCGGAATGGTGCAGCGGGACCCCCGGAAAGTGATACCTGCACCGCAAACTTCGAGAGGCAAAGCGTTTGATTCCACGCATATGGGTAGGCCGGATCAATCGCGAAAAACAGGTTGCGCAAATCATCGCGTCTGGGGTCGTCGCAACGGCCCACATTCATCGTACTGACTACGCTTTCCTCCACGTCGGGAATATCAGGATTCCGTCTTCGCATAAGCAATGCGGTGGCGGCAGAAAGCATTGAAATACAAGCGGATTCCCGCAGTCCACGCGCGCGGATTGACAATTCTGTCTGCAAATTGCCACATGGTTTTAACGAGCCCCTGCACACGATTGCCTCGACCGCGGCATACCGCTCGCGGCATCCGGAGACCCGTCATGGCCCAGCAGCGCAATCAGAGTTCCCAGAACCAGCGTGGTGAGCAGCAGGAGCGCGGACGCGACCAGCAGCAGCAACAGCAGCAGGAGCAGCAGCAGCGCAACCAGAATCAGCAGCAGGGCTGGAAGGACGAGGAAGAGTGACGGCTGGCTGTACTGCCGAACCATGAGGGCCCCGCTTCGGCGGGGCCTTTCTATTGCGCGTCAGCGAGTGCAGCGCCCGCCATCAGTTCATCCTCCACCGCGGAGAACCGCTGCAGGTCGAACGTATCCAGCCGCATCGCCTGCGCGGCCGTGGAGAACGCCAGCGTCGCCAGCACCCGCTCGGGGTGCTGTGCCCACGGGGGTACATAACGTGGCGCTGCAATCAGCCCGCTGTCCCGGTAAGGGGCCAGGGTGACCAGGTCACCCAGATCAACCCGCCCACAGAACAGCAGCCGCAGCGTATCGCCCCGGTTCTCATGCAGGGCGCGCTTGATGAAGGCGGTCACCAGCAGCAGCCCTTCCAGGTAGGCGCCATCCTTGGTGAAGCACGCCCGCCCGCGTACATCGCCGCCCCGGAAGATGCGGGCCGCACTGCGGTAGCTGTCCACCTCCGATTGACCCGCAGCGAGGAACGCGCGGAACACCTCGATGAAGTCCGCGCCCTCCAGGGCTTCCTGCAACCGCACCACCCGCAATGCCAACCGGCGCAGGCGGTTGATGTCCATCGCCCCGGTGATGATCTCCGAGAACGTGGCCAGCCCCTCCTGCGTGCGCGTTGTGCGGGGCGCACCCGCGCCGAGGCAGCGCAGCCACGGCTGATGCTTGCCGTTGAGCAGGGTGGCCGAGTGGATGAAGGCCTCATGCTCGACCAGCTGGTCCAGATCCAGCTGCGAGAACAACGCATCGGCGCGCAGGCGGATCACCTTGCTGCCGGCGGCGGCCTTGGAGGCCAGCTCGGTATCCAGCACCACTTTCACTTCGTCGTCGGTGAAGAACGGCTCGATGCGCTGGCGCAGCAGCATGGAGAAGTCCGGCGCTGGAATGTCGTACTGGATGCGCGGCACGTACTGCGAGCCGATCAGCTGGTCGGTGATGGCCAGCATCTGCGCGGCCGACTGCGCGGTGGTGGTGGTCTGCGAGCGGTACCGGGTGCTGGGCTGGCCGTACAGCAGCGTGGAGCACGCGGTGAAGTGCGTCTTGCCGATGTTGGCCAGCATGCTGGCGGCCACGCGGTAGCTCCACGCGGTGCGGTACAGCCAGTCGCCCACGGGATGGCCCCGGTCCAGGTGCTGCAGGATGTCGTCCAGCGCCGCAATGGTGTCGGTGTGGTCAACCGGCTGGGTCGGCGGGGCCGGCATCTCCGGCGCTCCGGCGCGCCAGGAGGCCAGGAAGCGGGTTTCCATCTCGATCGGCCACGCCAGCCCGGACAGCACGCGGATCCTGTTGCCAAGCTTGGCCAGCCGCGCATCCACTTCCAGTAAAGGCGCAAGCGCAGGGTCCGCCTGGGTTGGGTCGGGGCAGGAGGGGGACGTGACCTTTTCCACGGCGGTACCCTGGCTTGAGCACCCTCCCACTGTGTTGGGAGCGGGCTGCCCCGGCAACCGCGCTTCTACCTGCCGGAAGGCAGCAAATGTACTGGGCGCAGGTGAATGGGGCGATCAGGCTGGCGCGTGCGCGCGCAGGTGCCAGCCCTGCGCCGGGTCGTCCAGCGCGCCCACCGCCACGTCGCCCAGCGTCACCACGATGCCCCGTGCGTTGGGCAGCACCTTTTCCTCCGGAAACCAGCGGCGGGTGGCACCCACCACGATCAGCAGGCCCTCGTCATCGCCCAGCGCAGCGAAGTGCGGCACGGGTGGGCTGAGGTAGCCCAGCCCGAATGCCGCTTCGGCGCGGGCAGACAGCGCGGCCACGTCGGCCGTAGGCAGCCCTACCTCGCTCACGCAGGTCAGCTCGCTGCCGTGGAACGCCCCGACCCGCCCGGACGCAGGCAGCCGGCGCCGCCCGATCAGTTCCAGGATCAGCCCATCGGGGCCATCGAAGTAGATGGACTCCGACTCCCAGCGACCGCCGAAGGTGAAGTGCGCCTCGCCCTTCGCATTGCGCTGCAGCGGCGTGCGCGCCAGCAGCCAGGCGGTGGCGGCCTCGAAACGATCGGCCGGCACGTTGAAGGCCAGGTGCACGCCGCCGATCGGGTCGCTGCCTGCCGGGCGCAGTTGCACGCTGGTCCAGCCGATCCGCACCACGTCGTCCTGCACCGGCAGCTGCAGCACTTCTGCGAAGTAGGCGCTCACCTGTGCAACGTCGGAAACGGGAAGCTGGAGCGTATGGATGCGCATGGAACCAGGCACCGAAAGGAGGAGGTGATGTCAAAAGGCTGACATCGCCGGTTGGGAGAATGGACCCTTGGCCCTTACAATGTGATGAGCTTCACGTTAACTACGTGCGTTTCATCACGCATGTCGTCACCGCCCGGGTCCGTGGGCGGGATGTGAACGCCATGGCATTGGCGCGCAGCTATCCTACGCCCCCCGGCGTAGTGTGATGCGCGCCACGACACGAATCAGGAGGATCCGTTGTCCCATCATCGTCCCATGACGCTGCTCGCCCTGTCGCTGAGCATCCTGCTGGCCGCGTGCAAGCCCGACGCCGCCCCGACCGCTCCGGCGGATGCCGCCGCACCCGTTGCCGCAGCACCTGCTGCCGCCCCGGCCGCCGCACCCGCCACTGCCGAGCCCACCGCAGCGGCCACTGCCGCCGATGCCTCCGCCACCTGCGAACTGGCCGACTTCGATGCGTTCCTGCCGGAGTTCGGCAGAAAGATCGCCCTGCAGGAGAAGTCGGTAGCCGACCCGCTGTTGAGCGAACGCTACGACACCGAAGGGCAGGGCGAGCCCACCCTGATCACCGAGAAGGTCCCGCTCAGCGAGGTCACCTGGCCGGTCATGCCCAACCCCTCGGGCCTGAAGGCCGTGGGCCGCGAGATGCAGGTAACCAAAGAGGCCGATGGCAGCATGAAGGTGCTGATCCGCACGCCCGATACCAGCAACCAGCAGTCGTACTACTTTGCCCAGCGCCCGTGCTGGCAGCTGGTGCGCATGGCCGATGAGTCGATCTGATCCAGGGAGCGGGTGATGTCCACACTGCGTTTCGTTCCGACTGCCGCACTGGTGCTGTTGATGGCCGCGTGCAATGCACCCACCGGGGAGGGCGGCACCGTCGCCACTCCGGAAACCGCCGCCGCGCCTGCGGTCGCAGCGGCGACTACCCCTTCACCCACACCGCAGGAAGAGAAAGGCATGCACAAGGAATGCCCAGGTGCCACGCTGCACCTGACCGCGTTGCCGACCAAGGACGGCGACACCACCCGCACCCGCCTGGAGATCGAGAAGGACGGCCAGCGCCGTACCATCGAGACCCCGGCAGAGCTGGGTGATTACACCGCTGTTGGCCTGGCCTGCGCTGAAGACAAGCAGGGCGCTTCGTACTTCGTGGTGCAGTACGGCGAACTGCCGTTCGGCTGCGCGTTCTGCGAATGGTTCACGCTGTACGACGCCGATGGCAGGCAGCTGACCCACAACACCCCGCCCCTGCGCGGCGAAGCCGATGCGCAGTCGCCCAACAACGACGAGTATTCGCAGCTGATCGCCAAGCTCGGCATCACTCACCCGGAGGTGGACTACATCGAAGACTGAGCAGTACATCGACATGACGTCGATGCGCGTTGCCCGGACACGATGTCCGGTAGGTATCGACCGTTGGTCGATACACCCCTTTAAGGAAAGCCCCTTTCTCATAGAATGGATAGCACAGACATGCCTAACGACATCTACACCAACATGGTGCAGCCGCCTGGCGCGGCATACCGCAGCAACCAGATCGAATCGTGGAGCCACTACCGCGAACCGATCGACGAAAGCCGCGCGCTGCACGGCCAATCGCGCCGCTGGGGCGATGCTTCCCCCGAAGTACAGTCGCGCGTAATCGACTCGCTGATCGAGTCCTCGCGCGAAGCCGGCCTGACCCCGCGCGAAACCGCGTATGTGCTGGCCATCGCCCGCGTCGAATCCGGCTTCAACCCGGATGCCGCCGCCGGCACCACCTCGGCCTCCGGCCTGGGCCAGTTCATCGACCGCACCGGCAAGCACTACGGCCTGAACAACGCCAACCGCTTCGACGTCGACGCACAATCCGACGCGCTGGTGGCGCACTTCGTCGACAACCGCAACCTGGCACGCGACCGTGGCCAGGGCGAAGACTACATCTACAAGTACCACCACGATGGCCCGACCAAGGACTACGGCGGCCTCGGCCTGTCGCAGCGCAAGGTCGCGCCGCACCTGGATGAGTACGAACAGTTCGTCAACCAGCGCCTGAGCCAGACCCAGGCGCAGGCACCGGCCCAGCAGCATGCCGTTGCGGGCGCCGCCGCTGCCGTGGCCGGCGCTGCCGCGGTTGGCGCCGCCGCCACCCAGGTGCGCTCCTACGAGCACACCATGCAGGTGATGCTGCCGCCGCAGAACGGGGTCAAGCCGCACATCACCGGCCACTTCGGTGAGCACCGTGGCGAGAAGAGCCATGGCGGCAGCGACTTCAACTACGTTGGTGGCCAGACCGGCCGCAACCTGCAGCACCCGACCATCCACGCGCCGATCGCCGGCACCGTGACCTCGGTGGGCGGCAAGTACGGCACGGTGATGATCCAGGACGCGCAGGGCAACTCGCACCAGATCCTGCACATGCAGGACACCAAGGTGAAGGTCGGGCAGCACGTGGAGCCGGGCGATCCGATCGGCACCATGGGCGGCCGCGGCCCGCAGGGCGCCAACCAGTACGCCCAGCACGTGCACTACCAGATGAAGGATCCGGCCGGGAAGCTGATCAACCCGGAGACCTACTGGAACAAGGGCATCCAGCAGGAAGCGGGCAAGCACGGGCATGCGCACGACCATGACCACGCGCCGGCCGGCACCCTGCGCAAGGGCGACCGCAGCGATGAAGTGACCAAGCTGCAGGAAGAACTGAACCGTCTGGGCGTGCGCGATGCCAACGGCAACCGCCTTTCCGAAGACGGCAAGTTCGGCGACAACACCCGCGAAGCGGTGCAGGCCTTCCAGAAGCAGCAGGGCCTGAAGGACGACGGCATCGTGGGCCGGGAGACCTTCGGCAAGCTGGCCGCCAGCCAGGCGCAGGGGGCGGAAACCCGCACCGCCACTGGCCCGCAGCTGGGCGAGAAGGGCCACGCGGACACGCCGCTGCACAACGCGATCCGTGGCCAGCTGCCGGCCGCCATCTCCAACGAAGCGGCGGCCAACGTCACCCTGCAGGCCAAGCAGGCCGGCATTGATTCGCCGGAGAAGCTGCAGAGCGTGACCGTGCAGGATGGCAAGGCGTTCGTGATGGGCACCACCCCGGGCTACCGCACCGCGGTGGACCTGAGCGAGGCGCCGTCGCTGGAGCACACCAACGCCCAGCTGCAGAGCAACAACGCCAGCCAGCAGCAACAGGTGCAGGAAGAGCAGCAGAAGGTGGCGATGGGCCGCTGAGCCCGCCGTCGATCTGCGCAACAGCGTGTGTGGTATGGAGGCCAGCCGGGGCAACCCGGCTGGCCTTTTCTTTGCCGGGGCGCGCCTGGCTTAAACTACCGTGCGGCTGCATCGCAGCGTTTCTGGCAGTGAACGAGGTTGATCGAGATGGAGATGGGACGCCGCCAGCCGGCCATTGAACTGGTGGCCATCGATATGGATGGCACGCTGCTGGACCCGGCGCACAAGCTCACCCCGCGCGTGAAGCAGGCCATCGCCCGCGCACGGGCGCAGGGCGTGCGGATCGTGTTGACCAGCGGGCGCCCGGTGTCCGGCCTTGCCCCGTTCCTGGAGGAACTGGACATCAATGGCGCGGACGACTACTGCATCGCCTGCAATGGCGGGCTGGTCACCCGCGTTGCCAGTGGCGAGGTGGTGGTGGAATACCCGCTCAGCTTCGATGATTTCCTGTTCTGCGAGCAGGTGGCGCGCGAGCTGGGCGTGCACTTCCAGGCACTGGATGGCGAACGGCTGTACACGCCCAACCGCGACATCAGCATCTACACCGTGGCCGATTCGCACCTGTCACGCGTGCCGTTGTCCTATCGCAGCGTGGAAGAAATGGACCCGGCGATGTCCTTCATCAAACTGATGATGGTCGACGAACCGCAGATCCTGGACGCTGTCATCCCGCGCCTGCCATCGGCGCTGACCGAACGCTTCGCCGTGCTCAAGAGCGCGGCGTTCTTCCTCGAAGTGTTCGACCACCGCGCTGGCAAGGGCCCAAGCCTGCAGAAGCTGGCCGAGCATCTGGGCATCGACCGCACCCAGGTGATGGCCATCGGCGACCAGGAAAACGACCTGACCATGCTTCAGTACGCCGGCACCAGCGTGGCGATGGGCAACGCGGTGGACATCGTCAAGGCCACCGCCCTGCATCAGACCGCCACCAATTCCGAAGACGGTGTGGCCCTGGCCATCGAGCGTTTCGTGCTAGGGGATCAAGCGCCGCGCGCACCATTACCCTGCTGCGCAACATAAGCCTCCCACAGCGCGGCCAGGTCTTCGCCGGTGTGCGCCTTCCACAACGCCGGCGTATAGGTGCCCTTGCGCAGCGCCGCATCCAGCGCCTTCACCAACCCCGGATGCCCGGCTTCGCTCCACTTCAGGAACGCACCGGTAACGCGGTAGCCGGTGTCCACCTTGTGCTCCGGCTTGACCTGCGAAGGCAGCGCCCAGCCGCCGGCGGCGTTGTCCACGCCGTAATGGTCGCGGGCATAGTCGGCGATGCCTTCGACCAACCAGGAAGGCGCCTGTTCGCTGGCATAGCCCGGGTAGCCCTGCACGATGTGCATGGCCTCATGGGTGACCAGGTCGGTGTCGTTGGGATGTTTCTCCAACCAGCGCGGGTTGATGGTGATGGTGGCCGACTTCTCCTTCTCACCTACATACGCAACCCCGTCGTACGACGGGTCCATGACGATACGCACGCTGGACGGCGCAGCGGGATGGTAATCGCGGCGTTCGCGCGGATACGTGGCGAAGAAGGTGGCGATGATGCGGTCGCGCACGGCAGCAACCGTTGATCCGCTCTGGTCCTGGTAGGTCAGGGTGACGCCATCGCGCGTCTGTTGGATTTCCGCGGCGTGTGCGGCGGGAAACGCGAGGGTTGCAGCAACGACAGGGACGATCAGGCAACGGCGCAGACGCATACGCGGCACTCCAGGACGTGATGGGCAACCGCGCTGATCCTGCAACACGGCGACGGCCGCCCGCAAGTGCCATTTCGTTCGATCTAAGCGCTTGGAAATGGTTTCATTTCAAATTGTTGACAATTCATTTAGATCGATCTAGAAAAGCTGCACCCCACGCCCCACGGAAGCCCCTGCACCCCAACTCTCCTGCGCCGATGCGGTGCCGGGAGACCTTGTACTGGAGATCTGCAAGATGAAGCGCACGTTGCTGTCGTTGCTGGTGTCATCCGTACTGCTCCACCCCCTGGCCGCACAGGCACAGGCGTCCCCCTCCGACGAAGAAGGCGCTACGCCGGCCACCCGTCAGCTGGATACGGTGAACGTCACCGGCTCGCTGATTCCCCGCGCGCAGATCGAAGGGCCTTCGCCGGTGACCACCATCACGGCCGAGGAAATCGAGGCACAGGGCTTCACCACGGTGTTCGATGCGCTGCGCTCGCTGCCGATGGCCAACGGCTCGGTGCAGGACTCGCAGGGCACCGGCTTCTACACCCCGGGCGCAAAGACCGTCAGCCTGTTCGGGCTGGACCCGAGCTACACGCTCACCCTGCTCAACGGGCGGCCGCTCAACAGCTATCCGCTTGCCTACAACGGCAACACCAGCATCGTGGACATCGCCAACATTCCGCTGGGCATGGTGGAACGCATCGACGTGCTGACCGGTGGGCAGTCGTCGGTGTACGGCTCGTCGGCCGTGGCGGGCGTGATCAACATCGTGCTGAAGGACAAGGTGGAAGGCACCCACTTCCGCTACCGTGCTGGCGGCTACAGCGATGGCGGCGGCTCCAGCCAGCGCTTCATCTTCAGCAGCGGCCATTCCTTCGGCAACCTGGACCTCAGCTACGGGCTGGAATACACCAAGCAGAAGCCCATCTTCGCCTCCGACCGCAGCTACATCGACAGCGTCAACGACAGCCCGACCGGGCCGCAGGACCCCTCGCGCACCTTCCTGCGCATGCAGATGTCCCCCAACGGCTACATCGACCCCGGCCAGGCCACCTGCGCCCCCCTGTCCTACCTGTTCGGTGGCAGCACCACCTACGCGCATCGCAACGCGGCCGGCACCGGCTACTACTGCGGCAGCCCGGACAACGTCGGCACCGCCACGCTCTACAACAAGAGCGAGGACGTCAACGCCACCACCTTCCTGCGCTACCACCTCAGCGAAACCACCGAGCTGTACTCGGACATCCTCTTCAGCTTCGGCCGGCCCACCTATTCCGGGGGCAGCCCGTTCTGGAACAAGACCTTCTACAACCAGACCACCGGCAACTACGAGCAGTGGCAGCGCATCTACGCGCCCGAGGAAGTCGGCATGGACGCGAAGGACCAGCGCGTCTATACCCGCTCGTGGAACATCACCGCCGGTGCACGCGGCGGGCTGGGCGACACCGGCTTCGACTACGACGTGTACGTGAACCGCTCCAGCACCGACGTCACCCGCAAGTCCACCGACTTCCTGGCCAGGGGCGGTATTGACGATTACTACCTTGGCCCGCAGCTGGGCACGGTCAACGGCTATGAAGCCTATGCGCCGAACCTGGACGTGCTGTACCAGCCCCTCACCCGCGCGCAGTACGACCAGTTCAGCGGCACCAACCGCGCCGCGTCTTCGGCGTCGCGTACCGGCGTGACCGCGCTGGTGACCAATACGTCGTTGTTCGGCCTGCCGGCGGGCGATGTCGGCTTCGCGATGATCCTGCAGGGCACCCGCGAGAAGTTCTTCAACCAGTCGGCCGACCCGAATGCCGCCGTGCTGTTCCGTGGCCAGACCGCAGGTACCTCGGCCGAAGGCCAGCGTGACCTGTATGCGGTGGGCGCCGAACTGCAGGTACCGATCTTCGACACGTTCAGCGCCAACCTGTCGGGGCGCTATGACAAGTACTCCCTGCAGGGCGGCGGTGGCAACGGCAAGGCGACCTGGAAGCTCGGCCTGGAATATCGCCCGATCGATTCCCTGCTGCTGCGCGGCAGCTATGCCACCGCCTTCCGCTCGCCGGACATGTTCTACCTGTATTCGCGCGAGAGCAGCGGCTACACCACCAACGTGGACACCTTCCTGTGCCGCAGCGCAGGCTACACCTCCGAAAACTTCGACGAGTGCCCGCAGGCATCGCTGTCGGTGCTGTCCTCCAGCACCGGCAACCGCGACCTCAAGGACATCACGGCGGAAACCTTCACCTATGGCGTGGTCTGGTCGGCGCTGGACAATGCCCTGAACCTGTCGCTGGACTACAACTCGGTGAAGATCGAGAACGAAGTGTCCATCCTGGGCACCGACAGCATCCTCGCCACCGAGGCCAACTGCCGCCTGGGGACGTCCGAGAATGGCGATGTGGCATTCGACATCAACTCGCCAACCTGTCGCCAGGTCCTGGCCCAGGTGCAGCGCCTGCCGGCCACCGACCCGCTCAATCCCAACGGCGTATCCAAGGTCTTCTCCTATCCGATCAACCTGGCCAAGCAGCGCCAGACCGGCATCCAGGCATCGGGCGACTACCTCTGGAGCGCCGGGCAGGCAGGTGATTTCGGGGTGACCGCAGGCTACTACCGGCCGCTGAAGCACGAACTGCAGCAGCAGGAAGGCGACCCGGTCTACGACATGCTCTGCTGTGGCTATTCCAACGAGCTGCAGTACCGCGCAACGCTGGGCGTGAACTGGAACATCGGTGCTTTCAGCACCAACGTGTACGGCGTGCGCAACGCGCGGACCTGGAATGCCACCGGCGAGGAACGCAACATCGGCCCGTGGACGACCTGGAACGCCACGCTCAACTACCGCATCAACAAGCTGGCCAGCGTGCTGCTGACCGCCAACAACCTCACCAACGAGCGGCCGCCGGTGGACAGCACCAACGGCAACTGGCCGTATTACGACCAGGGCGTCTACAACGCCTTCGGCCGTTCGATGTTCGTCGAGCTGTCGCTGGACTTCCAGTAAGCAGGACCGGATCCAACCCTGCCGCCAAGGTATCGCGACGGCACACGCCCCGCGGGCCCCGGCGGTAGGGTTGGTCCCCAAACAATCGCCGATAACGGCGCAACCGCCGGTAACGCATGACCAGCAACGGAGCAGAAGCCTCCACCACCTGAACGCCAACACCATTCCAAAGGCTGCTTTGAAAGTACTTGCATGGCCCGGGCGGGACGCGCCCTACACCCTGCTCTGATGCGGCAGTAGCAGCGTTGATCGGGTGGAGCAGTACGTGTCGGCAATTGCAGGAAGTTGGACAGCCCACAGGGAGGTGTGCGGCAACGCGTTGAGTACCACGGCACGGCGCTTGGCCCATTCCCTGGCGCACCGTGGCCGGCATTCGGAGGTAGTGGAGCGACCCGGCGCTGGCCTTGCACTGGCCACCGTATCGGCGCTCGATGAAGCACGCTGCCTGGCCTCCAGCCCGGATGGCCGATACCTCGTGGCCACCGGCGGATCCGGCGTGGCAGCAGGTCCCACCTCTGCGTCGCGGTCCATTGCCAACCTGCTTGCGTCGGTGGGCGTCGTTGATGCCCTGCGCCGCGTGCAGGAGCCGGTGAGCGTGGCCATCTGGGACGAGCGCGCTCGAACGCTGACCCTGGCCCGGGATCGCATGGGCCAATCCGATCTTTACTTCATGCGCACCCGCTTCGGGCTGGCCTTCTCCTCCGAGCTGAAGACGCTCCGGCAGGAAAGCGACGGGTGCCTGGAGGTTGCTCCGCGCGCGGTCGCCCAGCTGTTCCGCCATGGGTACATCCCGGCACCGCTGACGGCTTATCGTGGCATCTACAAACTGCCCGCCGGCGCCTTGCGGGTGTTCCACCTGCCCGACGTGCCCGAACACGATGCAGCCTGCGATGCGGCAGGCTCATTCGAACCTTACTGGGCCCTCCGTCAGGAAGCAGAAGCGCAGATCGCCTCGCGCGGGCGGCCAACGCTGAGCGGTTCGGTGGACAGGGTGGTCGCCAGCCTGGAACGTGCCGTCTGCGCGTCACGCGCCGGCGCTACGGCAACCTTGCTGTCCGGTGGCGTCGATTCGAGCCTGATTGCAGCGTTGCTGCAGCGGCGCAGTGCACACGCCGTGGAGACGATTTCCGTCGGCTTCGATGTGTCGGGCCATGACGAATCGGAGTGGGCCGCCGACGTGGCCAGGTTGCTCGGCACCCGACACACACGCCTGCTCATGGACGACGCGAATGCGATCCGTCTGGTCGAGACGATGCCCCGCGTCTTCTGCGAGCCCTATGCCGACTCGTCCGCCATTCCAACACTGCTTGCGGCGGAGGCGGCCGGCGCATCGTGCAGCACGATCCTCACTGGCGATGGCGGCGATGAGCTCTTCTTTGGCCACGGGTCGTACGTGAAGGCGCTGCGCAACCATGGGCTGGTCCGGCATCTCCCGGGGCCACTACGCAGCGTGTGCAGGGCCTATGCCTCGCGTGCACCGGAACGAGCACGGCTGGGCGGCATTGCGGCGCTTATCGCGGAAGCCACGTCGGGATCGCTTGCCGAAACCTATCTGGCGCGTGTCTCGCGCTGGCGCGATCCGTCGCGCGCGCTGAAGGCGGCGACTGAACCGCCGCATCCGTTCCTGGACACTACCCTGCATCCCGCCGGCGGCCACCCGGGTGAGCTGCTGCTCTACCTGGATCAGACCAACGAGCTGAGCGAAGGGCTGATGACCAAGTCGGACCGTGCGTTCGGCGCATTCGGTGTACAGGCGAGAAGCCCCTTCCTCGACCATGAGGTGCTGTGCGCGGCATGGGGCACTCCGTTCGAGCACAAGCTGCACCGCGGCGAGACCAAGGCCGTGCTGAAGCGCGCGCTTGAGCGCTTCCTTCCCGAGCACCACACCCGGCGCCCGAAGAAGGGCTTTGGTGCCCCGGTGGCACGGTGGCTCAACGGGCCACTGCGGGACTGGGCCGAGGAACTGCTGGACCCGGTTGCCATGCGCAACCGCGGCATCCTCGATGAGCGGGTTGTGTCGGCACTATGGAAATCGTTCCTCGGCGGCAACCGGAAGTACCACACCCACCTCTGGCCGGTCCTGATGTTCCAGGCATGGGACCGGGAGTGGAACGGGAAAGACGGGCGATGACCGCGCAGGCACGCACCGCGAAGGCCGCGAAGCAGCCATGGCGGCCAAGGTGGTGCGTGGCCGCACTGTACCGTCGGCTCCGCAGGCGCTTCCGAAAGGTGCCGGGCCTCAACGAAGGGTTCGTCATCAAGGATTGAGGTCGATGGTGAATCAGCCCGCTCCGCCCCGGTCGACCTGCCGGTACCCGATGGCCTCGGCCAGATGGGCGGTGGTGATTTTGTCGCAACTGGCCAGGTCCGCCACCGTGCGCGCCACGCGCAGGATGCGGTGCATCGAGCGGGCCGAGAGCTGCAGCTGTTCCACGGCGGCTTCCAGCAGGTGCTGGTCGTTGTCCTCCAGGCGGCAGTGCGCATCCAGCTCGGAAGGCAGGAGTTGTGCGTTGGCCTTGCCGCTGCGCTCGAGCTGGACGTTGCGCGCCGTGACCACGCGGCTGCGTACCGTGGCGCTGTCTTCGCCGCACGGTGCGTCGCTGCGCAGCTCACCCGGCTCCAGCCGTGGCACCACCACATGCAGGTCGATGCGGTCCAGCAGCGGGCCGGAAATGCGCCCGCGATAGCGCTGGATGGCATCGCCGCTGCAGCGGCAGCGACCGCTGCGGTCGCCGGCCCAGCCGCACGGGCAGGGGTTCATCGCCGCCACCAACTGGAAGCGTGAGGGGAAGGCGTGGGTGCGTGCGGCGCGGGCCACCATGACCGTTCCCGATTCCAGCGGTTCGCGTAGTACTTCAAGGGTGTGCCGGCTCCATTCGGGAAGCTCGTCCAGAAACAGCACGCCGTTGTGCGCCAGCGAGATCTCACCGGGCCGCGGATACGAGCCGCCGCCGACCAGCGACACGGCGCTGGCGGTGTGGTGGGGCGCGCGGTACGGGCGGTGACGCCAGCGGGCGGTGTCGATGCCAGCCCCACTGCACGAGGCGATGGTGGCCGTTTCCAGCGCTTCGGCTTCGCTGGCATCGGGCAGGATGCCGGGCAGGCGCGAAGCAAGCAGGGTCTTTCCGCAGCCTGGTGTGCCGAGCAACAACAGGTGGTGCCCCCCAGCAGCGGCCACTTCCAGTGCGCGGCGCGCCTGCTGCTGGCCACGCACGTCGCGCAGGTCGGGCACCGCCAGCGGCACCACCGGCGCCGCCACGGCACGGGGCAGCGAGCGGCTTTCCAGCGAGGCGCACACCTCCAACAAGGTCCGGGCTACGCGGACATCCGCATGCTGGGCGAGCGCGGCCTCGGCGCCGTTGGCGCTGGCGACAATCAGCGTCCGGCCCAGCTCCGCTGCCGCGATGGCCGCGGGCAGTGCACCGTCCACGCCACGCAGCTCCCCGGTCAGGGCGAGCTCGCCCAGGAATTCATAGTTGGCCAGCAGCTGTCGGTCGATCTGGTCGCTGGCCGCAAGAATGCCCAGCGCGATGGCGAGGTCGAAGCGACCGCCTTCCTTGGGCAGGTCAGCCGGGGCCAGGTTGATCAGGATGCGCCGCTGCGGGTATTCGAACTGGGCACAGACCAGCGCGGCGCGCACCCGGTCGCGCGACTCGCGCACCGCCGCTTCGGGCAGGCCGACGATCTGGGTATGCGGCAAACCGCCGGAGAGGAGGACTTCGATCCGGACCGCGGGCGCGTGGACGCCGGCGCGGGCACGGCTGTGCACCAGCGCCAGGCTCATCGGGTTTCCTTCTTACGGCGCCGGGCGCTCGGCCGGCGGTTGGGCGGCGGCTTCCAGCGCGGCCACGGTCTTCTCCAGCGCTTCCAGCTTCTCGCGGGTGCGCAGCAGCACGGCGCGCTGGACGTCGAATTCTTCGCGGGTCACCAGGTCCAGCCTGCCCAGGCCGGCCTGGAGCGCGCTCTTGAAGGTGGCCTGCAGTTCTTCGCGCGACTGGCGCAGCCCCGGTGGGACCATGTCGCTCAGGCGGCGCGCCAGATCATCGAGTTGGTTGAGGTCAATCATGGGGTCTCCGCGTGTGGGGAAATTCTCGGCGTGGCAGGCCGTAACCACCATCAGGCGGGCCAGGCTTCACGGGTAAGGATAATCCGCAGCGCAGGGACCGGTGCGAAGCGGGTGCATCGCGTTCACCGGGGGACAGGCGTTATCCTCTGCCGCGAAGACAGGAGCCAACAGATGAAGATGGTCATGGCGGTGCTCAAGCCGTTCAAACTGGATGACGTGCGCGAAGCGCTGGCCGAACGGGGTGTCACCGGGATCACGGTGACCGAGGTCAAGGGTTTCGGGCGGCAGAAGGGGCACACCGAGCTGTACCGGGGCGCCGAGTACGTGGTGGATTTCCTGCCGAAGGTGAAGATCGAGGTGGCAGTCACCGACGGCCAGGTCGACGAGGTGGTGGAAGCCATCGTCAAGGCCGCCGGCACCGGCAAGATCGGCGACGGCAAGGTGTTCGTCTACGACCTGGGCAGCGTGGTGCGGATCCGCACCGGCGAACTGGACGCCGACGCGCTTTAACCCTTGAACCACCGATAGAAACGCTTCCAGGCCACCCGCACGCTGGCCACCCAGCGCGGGTCGGCCACCTGGGCCGCTTCGGCGGCGCTGGGGCGGGTGCCGGTCAGGCGCTGGCGCATCTTCAGCAGGTTCTTGCGGTCGCTGCGGCGCAGCTGGCGCGATACCGGGTGCACCGGCAGCCAGCGCGGGCTGCGCCAGGCCGAGGTGAAATCCACCAGCACCGGCACGTTGCCGTTCACCATCACGTTGGTGCCGTGCAGGTCGTTATGGGTGATGCCGGCCGCGTGCAGGCGCTCGAGCGCGAACTGCAGCTGCTCGAACACTTCGATGCCCACCGACTGGGCCGCGCTCAGGGTCTGCCCGGGAATGAACTCCATGCCCAGTGCGAGGCCACCGATGGTGCCGAGCAGGGCAGGGGCGTGTTTCCAGCCGGCCAGGCGCTGCAGGATGCGCGCTTCGCGACGGACCAGCAGGCGCGCAATGGGCGACAGCGGGGTGCCGCGGTAGCGGGTGTAGTCCTTGACCACGGCCGGCTGCCCGTTCAGGCAGGTGCGGTAGACATCGGGTTCAAGCAGGCGTTCGCCGCGCTTGAGCAGCTCGGCGGGGGCGGTGTCGTCGACACACGAAGCAACGATTGTATTCATGACGTTCTGGGGCGACCCGGCGGTCGGCGCAAAGCGTCAGGCGTACCGGTGCTGCTGAATGGGGGAGGGTGATGATTTCGTTAATTTTAGTACTCGCGAGTACACCAAACCACCCTTTGTCGGAAAAATGTCATAACCGGGGGTGGAACAGTTTGTCGCGTTCACGCGGCGCGCAGCGCGTGGCTTCATGGATAAACATTCAAAATCAATGACTTGTATCTGCGTGCCCGCTGCCTGAGCCGATGCCTCGTTCCCACGGCCGCCCCGAGGCGCTTCGACAGGTGGGCATGAACGTCCCGTCCGACCGGCTTGACCGGGACAGGAAGGGTGCGGACCATAGCGGTGTTGAACACGGCCTGCGCGGCAGCACCGCACCTGACGGCACGTCTCCGTCGCGCCCGGCTCTCCCCCTCTTTTGGCCCGTATGGGCGTCCGGCAGCGGCCGGTGGATGCTTGATGATCAAGATTATTGTGGTGGCCCTGTTCGTGGCATGCGTGCTGTACGTGCACTACCGCGGCAAGGTACGCGCGCGCTGGTCGCGCCAGCTGCTCGACCATTCCAGCTTCATGGCCCCGATCAACGTGGTCATGTACTTTTTCTCGAAGGTGCCGACCACGCCGTTCCTGGATCCGGGCCAGTCGTTCCCGCAGCTGCAGCCGCTGCGCGACAACTGGCAGATGATCCGCGACGAGGCGCTGGCGCTGCGCGATGCGGAAAAGATCGCCGCGTCGAGCAGTTACAACGATGCGGGGTTCAATTCGTTCTTCCGCCGCGGCTGGAAGCGCTTCTACCTGAAGTGGTACGGCCCGTCGCACCCCTCGGCGAAGCAGCTGTGCCCGAAGACCACGGCGTTGCTGGAGTCGATCCCGGACGTGCGCGCGGCGATGTTCGCCCAACTGCCGCCGGGCAGCGAGCTGCGCCCGCACCGCGACCCGTTCGCCGGTTCGCTGCGCCTGCACCTGGGCCTGGCCACGCCGAACGATGACCGCTGCTACATCGAGGTGGACGGCATCCGCAAAAGCTGGCGCGATGGCGAGTGGATGATGTTCGATGAAACCTACATTCACCACGCGCACAACGAGACCGATGCGGACCGGGTGATCCTGTTCTGCGACATCGCCCGCCCGCTGCGATTCGGCCTGCCGGGCCTGTTCAACCGCGCGGTGGCATCGACGCTGCTGGCCGGCGGCGCCTCGCCGAACTTCCCCGGCGACCCTACCGGCGGAGTGAACAAGGCATTCGGTGGCCTGTACAAGGTGCGTCTGAAGGCCAAGGCCCTGCGCGCCAAGAGCGCGTTCGCCTACCACGCGATCAAGTGGGGGTTGGTGCTGCTGGTGATTGCGGGAATCTGGGCCCTTTGAGGCCCGTATCGACCAACGGTCGATACCTGCCGGAATGAAAAACCCGCGCTGGCGACAGCGCGGGTTTTTTTCTTTTCCTGCGGTTCGATCAGCCCTTCAGTGCAGCCTGCACGAACGGCGGGGTGACCAGCACGCCGGTGTGCAGCGCGGCGGTGTAGTACAGGGTGTCGAAGCTCTTCGAGGCCGAATCGGACTGGCGGAAGTCGAAGCTGCTCTGGCCCTTGCGCGCCAGGGTCACGCTCCACCAGCCGGTGGGGTAGCACGGCTGCGGGAACGGCAGGGTCTTGAACGACTGGAAGCCGGCCTTGCCCATCTCGGTGCGCATTTCGTTGATCAGGTCCAGCTGCATCAGCGGCGATTCGGACTGCTGCACCAGGATGCCGTCTTCCTTCAGCGCCTTGAAGCAGCTCTCGTAGAAGGCCTTGTTGAACAGGCCCTCACCCGGGCCGACCGGATCGGTGGAATCGACGATCACCACGTCCACGCTGCCGGCCGGGCAGTTGGCCATGTAGGCCACGCCGTCGTCGAACATCAGTTCGGCGCGCGGGTCATCGTTGGAGTCGCACAGTTCCGGGAAGTGCTTCTCGGCCATGCGGGTGACCTGCTCGTCGATGTCGCACTGGGTCACGCTCTCCACGCCCGGGTGCTTGAGCACCTCGCGCAGGGTGCCGCAGTCGCCGCCGCCGATGATCACCACGCGCTTGGGGGCGGCATGGGTGAACAGCACCGGGTGGCTGATCATCTCGTGATAGAAGAAGTTGTCCTTGCTGGTCAACATGATGGCGCCATCGATGGTCATCAGGTTGCCCCAGTCGGTGGTGGCGAAGATTTCGATCTTCTGGAACGGCGACTGCACTTCATCCAGCTTGCCCTTCAGGCGGTAGCCGATGGCCGAGCCGGTGCGCTCGAAATGCTCGATGTACCAGTTGTTGTTGTCAGTCATGGGATAACGGTCCTGTTCGGAGGGGGATGGAGCCGGGCAGGCCCGTTCAGGTTTCAACCTGGGCACGGGCGCGGGCGCGCATGATAACGGAGCTGTCGCCATATAGGCGTTATCATGCACCCCCTTTTTTACCAACCAGGCCGACTGCAATGACCGATTGGTCCCTCGACCAAGCCCGCAAGACCTACTCGATTCCGCATTGGGCGGATGGCTACTTCGACGTGGATCAGGCAGGACACATGGTGGTGAGACCGACTGGCCAGGACGGCCCGGTGGTGTCCCTGCCCAAGGTGGTGGACGCCGCGCGCGCAGCCGGGGCCAAGCTGCCGCTGCTGGTGCGCTTCCCGGACATCCTGGGCCAGCGCCTGGGCAAGCTGCAGGCCGCCTTCGGGCAGGCCCAGGCCGACTGGGACTACGCCGGCGGCTATACGGCGGTGTACCCGATCAAGGTCAACCAGCACCGTGGCGTGGCCGGCACCCTGGCCAGCCACCACGGTGAAGGCTTTGGCCTGGAAGCAGGCAGCAAGCCGGAGCTGATGGCGGTGCTGGCGCTGTCGCGTCCGGGCGGGCTGATCGTCTGCAACGGCTACAAGGACCGCGAGTACATCCGCCTGGCCCTGATCGGCCGCAAGCTGGGCCTGCAGACCTTCATCGTCATCGAAAAGCCCTCCGAGCTGAAGCTGGTGCTGGAGGAAGCCAAGGCCCTGGACGTGAAGCCGGGCCTGGGCGTACGCATGCGCCTGGCCTCGCTGGGCGCGGGCAAGTGGCAGAACAGCGGCGGCGACAAGGCCAAGTTCGGCCTGTCCCCGCGCCAGCTGCTGGACCTGTGGAAGTCGCTGCGCGACACCGAGTACGCCGACTGCCTGAGCCTGCTGCACTTCCACATGGGGTCGCAGATTTCCAACGTGCGCGACATCGCCAACGGCATGCGCGAAGCCACCCGCTACTTCGTGGAGCTGTCGCGCCTGGGCGCGAAGATCACCCACGTGGACGTGGGCGGCGGGCTGGGCGTGGATTACGAAGGCACCCGTTCGCGCAGCTTCTGCTCGATCAATTACGGGCTGGATTCGTATGCCGGCAACATCGTGCAGCCGCTGGCCAATGCCTGCGAAGAGCACGGCCTGACCCCGCCGCGGATCGTCACCGAGTGCGGCCGCGCGATGACCGCGCACCACGCGGTGCTGATCGCCAACGTGTCCGAAGTCGAAGAAGCGCAGGAAGGCCGCGTGCCCGACCAGCACGACGACGAGCCGGCCGCGATCCGCCACCTGCGTGAAATCCATGACGACCTGGACCAGCGCCCGGCGGTGGAGCTGTTCCAGGAAGCGCAGCACTTCCATGCCGAAGGCCTGTCCAGCTATGCGCTGGGCCAGATCGACCTGCCGCAGCGGGCGCGCATCGATGACCTGTTCTACGCCATCGCCCATGCCGTGCGTGCACGCCTGAGCTATGACGAGAAGAGCCACCGCCCGGCACTGGATGAGTTGAACGAGCGGCTGGTGGACAAGTACTTCGTCAACTTCAGCGTGTTCGAGTCGATTCCCGATGCGTGGGCGATCGACCAGGTGTTCCCGATCGTACCGATCGAGCGCCTGGACGAGCAGCCGCAGCGCCGCGGCATCATCGCCGACATGACCTGCGATTCGGACGGCATGGTCAAGACCTATGTCGAGAACGAGAGCCTGGATACCTCGCTGCCGCTGCATGCGGTACGGCCGGGCGAAAGCTACCGTATCGGCTTCTTCATGGTCGGTGCCTACCAGGAAATCCTGGGCGACATCCACAACCTGTTCGGCGATACCGACGCGGTCGAAGTGCGGGCCGACGCCGATGGTTACGCGATCACCCAGCAGCGGCGCGGCGACACCACCGATGTGATGCTGGACTACGTGGGCTACAGCCTGGCCGACCTGCGCGCCAGCTATGCCGAGCGGGTGGCGGCGGCCAGACTGTCGCCGGAACGCGCGCAGGAGCTGTCCGAGGCGCTGGAGGCGGGCCTGACCGGCTACACCTACCTGTCCGACGAGCCGCTGCTCTGATCGGCGCGCGCCGCTTCAAGGCGCATGGCGCGGCTGTTCGATGAGCAGCCGCGCCTTTTTCCATCTGTTCCTGCACGCGGCCGTGCCGGCCCTGCTGGCGTGGATGTTCTGGCGCAAGCGGTTCCTGTCGGCCTGGGCGCTGCTGCTGCTGGGCTGGATCATCGACCTGGACCATCTGCTGGCAGACCCGATCTATGCGCCGAACCGCTGCAGCATCGGTTTCCATCCGTTGCATACCGCCCCGGCCATCGCGGTGTATGCGGGACTGTGTGTACCGAAGAAGACGCGGCTGTTTGGAATCGGGTTGATCATCCACATCGTGCTGGATGCAATCGATTGTTGGTGGATGCACTCAGCCCGGTAGCGCTCAACCCGATAACGCTCAGCCCGGTAGTGCCGACTGTTAGTCGGCCGCCGCGCGAAGCGCGGGATCCGGGCGTTGGTTGTCTGTCGCCAAAGGCAGCCGACTAACAGTCGGCGCTACCCGTCGGGCCGCCAACCCGCTTGCAACGTCAACATCGCCCGTCGGGCCGCCAACCCGCTGGCAACGTCAACATCACCCGTCGGGTCGTCAACCCGCTGGCAACGTCAACATCACCCGTCGGGCCGCCAACCCGCTCGCAACATCAACATCGACCGTCGGGTCGTCAACCCGCTGGCAACGTCAACATCGCCTGCAACCCCGGCGCGCCATTGCGCAGCACCAGGCTGCCGCCGTAACTCTCGGCAATGTCCGCCACGATCGCCAGGCCCAGGCCGCTGCCGGGCGCGCGCTGGTCCAGTCGTACGCCACGGCCGAGCACGCGCTCCAGATCGGCGTCCGGCAGGCCACTGCCATCGTCGCTGACCTCGATGCGCAGGCGGTTTCCAGCGTGGGCCACCGTAACCTCCACCCGCTTCGCGGCCCACTTGCCTGCGTTGTCGAGCAGGTTGCCCAGCATCTCTTCCAGGTCCTCGCGTGCACCGGCGAACACGCCGACCGCTTCCGCGTCGCAGGCGAACACCACTTCGCGCTCGGCATGCACACGCTGCATCAGCGAACACAGCGCCGAGATGACCGGTGCCACCGGGGTGCGCTGCTGGTGATCGGCGGCGACACCCACGGCAAGATAGCGGTCGATGCTGGCCTGCATGCGTGCGGTTTCGCCGCGCAGGGTGCGCCGCCAGTCGCGACCATCGCCGGCCGCCTCGGTGGTGAGCACGGTGAGCGGTGTCTTCAGCGCATGCGCCAGGTCCTCGGCGCTGCGCCGCGCACGCAGCACCATGCGGCCGTGGTGGTCCAGCAGCGCGTTGAGCTCGCCGGCCAACGGCGCGACTTCCTTCACCAGCCCCTGCTGCGGAAACCGCACGTTCTCGCCATTACGCACCTGCTCGGCGATGCGCCCCAGTTCCGCGAGAGGACGCAGCCCGTAATGCACCTGGGTGACCAGCACCGCGAACCACAGCGCGATCAGCACGATCAGCGCCAGCGCGGTGCGTTGGCGGAACGCCGTCACCTGCGCGTCGAGCTGGCTGCGGTCGGTGGCCACCACCACCTGCAACGGGGTGCCTGCGCGGGGCAGGGTGACCTGCTGGGCCAGCGCACGCAGCGGCTGCTGCAGCGGGCCGGTGATGTCGAACGCCTGGGCCGGCCCGGTGCGCAGTGTGGCCGGCACCGCGAGGGTCTCATCCCACAGCGAGCGCGACTGGCCCAGCGGGCGGCCCTGCGCGTCCTGCAGCTGCCAGTAGGCGCCGGAGAACACGCGGCGGTAGTGTTCGTCGCCCAGCTCGCCGCGCACCTGCATGCCTCCCTGGGCATCGGTTTCCACCAGCGCAAGCACCGCGATCAGGTCCTTGCCCAGCTGCTGGTCCATCGCGGTACGCGCTGAATGCTCGTACATGGCGCCCAGCCACCATGTGGCCAATGCCGAAACCAGCACCATGCCCAGGCCACCGGCCAGCAGCAGGCGGCTGCGCAGCGAGCGGGTGTTCATGGCTGCGCCGACAGCCGGAAGCCCTGGCCGCGATGGGTATGGATGAGGGTGCTGCCGAGTTTGCGGCGGATGCGCCCGATCAACACATCCAGCGTGTTGGAATCCGGGTCGAACCCCGCCTCGTACACGTGCTCACCCAGGCGCGAGCGGCTGATCACTACGTCCGGGTGGTGCATGAAGTAGCTCAGGATGCGATGTTCCTGCGGGCTCAACGGCAGCAGCACGCCGTCCAGTTCGAAGCGGCCGGCGTTGACGTCCAGGCGCAGCGGTCCGCATTGCAGGCGCGGGCTGGCGTGGCCGGCGCTGCGGCGGATCAACGCGCGCAGCCGCAGCAGCAGTTCTTCGGGCTGGAACGGTTTGGTCAGGAAGTCATCGGCACCGGCATCGAAGCCGGCCAGCTTGTCGTGCCAGCGCGTGCGCGCGGTCAACACCAGCACCGGGAAATCACGGCCGGCCTCGCGCCAGCGCTCGATCACGCTCAGGCCGTCCAGGCCGGGCAGGCCAAGGTCGACGATCGCCGCGGCGATGTCCTCCACCTGGCCCTGGTACTCCGCATCGATGCCCTCGCTGCTGTGGACCACCACGTAGCCGGCATCCTCGAGCAGCAGTTGCAGCTGGCTGGCGAGCAGGGCATCGTCCTCGGCAAGCAGGAGTCGCATCAGTCCTCTTCCATCTTGATCAGGCGGCCGCTGGTCGCATCATAGTCCAGCTCCATCACCACGCCATTGGCACCGAGGATCTCGATCTCGTACTTGCCGTCATCCAGCTCCACCTCCAGCAGCTGGCCGGGATATCGGCGCAGCGCGTCCTGGACCACGGACTTCAGGGGCACGTAGCGACCCTGCTCGACCGCCTGGCGCACCGCCTGCTGCTGGCGCACACCGCCATCGAGGACCCGCATGGGGTCCTGCGCGGTGGCGGTCAACAGCAGGGGAAGCAGCAACGACAGGGCGGTCATGGAAAGCCGGTCAGGAAAAGGGCTGCCTACGGTATACGCGGGGTGCTTAAACGTTTCCTGACAGGCGGGCTCATGCTTCGCTTAAGCGCGCTTGCCAGACTGGCGGCGCCGGGATGGTCCGGTGCCTCTTTCAGGAACTCCCCCATGAACAAGCTGATCCTTGCCGCCGCCCTGGCGACCGCCTTCACCACCGCCCCGGCCTTCGCTGCCGATCTGTCCGCTGCCGACGTGCAGGCCAAGCTGCGCACTGCCGGTTACACCCAGGTGCACGAACTGGAGCGCGACGACGGCGTGTGGGAAGCCGATGTCACCCGTGCCGACGGCAGTGTCGACGATGTGATCATCGACCCGGCCACGGGCGAGATCTTCGACCCGCGCGATGGCCGTGCGCTGCTCGATGCCGGGAAGATCCTCACCCTGGCCGGCAAGGCCGGGCTGACCCACATCGAATCGGTGGAGCGTGACGGCGCCACCTGGACGCTGGAAGCACGCAACGCCCGCAACCAGCGCGTGGACGTGCGCATGAGCGGTCACGATGGCCGGGTGCTGAGCAGCCGCCGCGACGGCTGGTTCGACTGAGCCTCGCCTGCAGGACGCAATATGCAGCCGGTTACCAGCCCACCGGACCGGGACCGGCGGCGTCCCAGTAGCCGCGGCCGTACCCGTAACCGCCCCCATACGGTCCATAGAAGCCAGGGCCCTTGCCCTCGCTGATCTGGATGTTGAGGTTCATGTTGCGGGTCTTGCCGTCGTCGTTGGTGTAATTCTTGTTGAGGTTCAACTCGGCCGCATTGTAGTGCGTGTTGCCAAAGCCCTTGGCGTAGCCGATGCCGGTGGTGATGCTGCCGTTGACCCGCAGCTTGTCGTCGGCGATCTCCGCGATGCCGTTGCCCGCGCCATCGCGCGGGAGCGCGCGGCGGCCGCTCTTGTCGCCATAGAAGGTGCCGGGCGGGTCACCGCGCAGGGTGGGATCGTTGAGGTACTGCATTGGCTTCTGCGGCACCGACAGGTCCAGATCGGTCGCCGACTGCGGGCCGGTGGCACCGGCAGCGGACTGCGCCAGCGCGACACCAGGGGCCAACAGGCACAGCAGCAGGGAAAGCGGGCGGATCATGGGAAGCTCCGGGGCAGGCAAGGCGGCCGACAGCGCTGACGCTAGCAGCCGTTGCTTGAATGATGCCTGTCGTGGCCCCGCATGCAAGGGGAACCATCGTGGGAACGGTGGGTCGCCACATTCAACCCAGCCGTTCAAACCCGAACAGGCCCGCCAGCGGGTGCTTTCGGCGCTCGATCCGGGCCCGCAGCAGGCCCGCGCCGATCATCGAGTAGGTGATGCCGTTGCCGCCGTAGGCCATCGCGAACAGCACCCGGGGCCCCCATTGCGGGTGCGGGCCGAAGAACGGAAGCCCGTCTTCGGTTTCGGCAAAGGTGCCGCCCCAGGAGAACGCCGGCTGCAGCGGCAGGTGCGGGAACAGCCTGGCCACCTGTTTGAGCAGGGTGCCGGTCTTGCCGGCCACCCGGCTGTCGCGCCGCGCCGGGATATCCACTGCGTCGTCCTCACCGCCGACCAGCAGCCGATGGTCGCCGGTGCTGCGCATGTACAGGTAGGGCCGCGCGGACTCCCACACCATGGTGTCCACCAATGGCCCCAGTGCCGCCGCATCGATCGGGTCGGTGATGAAGGCGTAGCTGCTGCGGTTGCGGGCCACTTTCTGCTTCAGCCAGCGCTGGCCGGCATAGCCGGTGGCCAGCACCACGTGGCGCGCACGGATGCGCAGGCCCTCGGGTGTGGTAGCGGTCACCCCGCGCGCGGTGGGCTGCAGCGTGTGCAATACGGTGCGGTCGTGCACCGCGCAGCCGGCCTTGGCCAGCCGCATGAGCAGCCGGTAGGTGAGCTGGTAGGGGTCCACGCGCGCCGCCAGCGCGCTGAGGATCGCCCCCGGCGCGGCGATGCCATATTCGGCACGGACGGCGTCGGCATCCAGCCAGCGCACGTCGAAACCATGTTTGTGGCGCAGCGCGTACTCGTCCTGCAGGGGCGAACGGTGGCGGCGCTTGCTGGCGTAGTACAGGCTCTGCATGGGCTGGCAATCCACGCCGCGGAAACCGGCGGCCACCTCGCGCAGCGCCGGGATCGCCTCGGCGCAGGCGCGGTAGGCCAGCACCGCATCGCGCTCTCCGTACTGCCTGGCCAGGTCGACCAGGTGCGTATCGATTTCGTACTGCAGCAGTGCGGTACTGGCGGAGGTACTGCCCCAGCCGATGTCGCGCTGCTCGACCAGCACCACGTCATGGCCGTGCGCGCACAGCTCGTTGGCGATCAGCGCGCCGCTGATGCCGCCGCCCACCACCAGCACGTCGCAGCTCCGGTCCTCGCGCAGCGGTGGGAAGGCGTGCATCAGCCCGTTGCTGACCGCCCAGAAGGGATACCCGCTTTTGAGGTCCATTGGGGATCAGGCAGTCGGGTGGCCGGTCTGCGGGGTGTGGATCAGCGGGGTCAGGTCGAAGTCCTGCTGGCGCGCCTGCGCCAGGTAGTGCTCCTGGGTGGTGGCATCCAGGTGCGGCTCGCGCGCCAGCAGCCACAGGTACTTGCGGTCCGGGCTGCCGACCAGCGCCACGCTGTAGTCCGGGGCGACCTGGATGATCCAGTAGTCGCCCTTGGTGAACGGAAGCCAGCGCAGCCCCTTGGGCAGGAAGGTGACCTGCAGCCGGGCGGGATCCTTGTCTACCGGGCAGGCCTCGCCGTGGGCTTCTTCGATCTCACCATCCACGCGGCATTTGTTGACCACGGCGACGTGGCCATCGTCGATGAGGGTGTAGTTGGCCGTTACATCGGTACAGTCGACCGGCTCGTGGCTCATGGGCAGGCGGGCGATTTCGTACCAGGTGCCCAGGTAGCGCGGCAGCTTGAGGTCGGCAACGGTCTTCAGGTCGGGGTGGGTGGTCATGGGGGCATCGTCGAAGAGGTGGTGGCCAACATGCCCGGGCCGCCGCCATGGCGGAGTGAAGCCGAGACGCGCGCTGGAACGGTACGTTGTGGCGGCGTCATGCCGGGCGCGCCGACGCGGCGCTATGCTGGCCCGGACCCGTTCAATGGAGGTGCGGATGTACCAGGTGATCCTGCTCAAGAGCGACAGCGGCTTCGCCCGCGCACAGTGGGAAACGGTGGACGATGTGGTGGACCACGAGGGCGTGACGTACTCGCTGCGGGCCGGCCCGCGCCAACCGCTGCCGACCGATCATGCGTGGGACGAGATCGCGGTGTATGCGCCGGAGGAGATCAGCGAGGAGGAATTCCAGGACTGGTACGCGGCCCTGCAGCCGCAGGTCGAGGAGCTGCGCCTGAAGTACTGAGTTGCATACCCGGTGTGAACGAGGCCCGGTTTATAGTCCCCGGCATGTCCGCGTGAACCCTGGGTGCTGGTTTTGTCCTTCCGTCATCGTTTCCCCCTGCTGCGGCCGCTGGCCGGTCTGTTGTTGTTCACCTGGCTGTTCATGGCCCCCGGGGCCTGGGCGCAGGCGCCTGACGATCCGGCAGCCGAGGCCAAGACCCAGCTCAACCAGGCCGACAAAGAGCTCAAGGCGATCCGTACCGCATTGCCGGACGCGGAGACCCGCGAGACGCTCACGCCGTTGTTCGAACGGGCCATGGCCGTGCAGCGCGATGCCGACGATGCGCAGGCCGCCCTGCAGCCGGAGCTGGACCAGCTCGATACCCGCCTGACCCAGTTGGGCACGGTGCCGGAAGGCACCGTGGAAGCGCGCGAAGTGGCCCAGCAGCGCAGGTCGCTGACCCAGCAGCGTGCCGATATCGCCGCTGCCGTTGCGCGGGCCAAGCTGCTCGCGGTGGATGCCAAGCAGCTGGGCGCGGATATCGAGAAAATGCGCGTCACCCAGCTCAGCGAGGACCTGGCCCGCAAGGTCAACTCACCGCTGTCGCCCTCGCTTTGGCGCAAATTCGCCCGTGACGTGCCGGCCGACCTGCAGGAGCTGGGGCAGATTTACCGGCAGGCCGAAACCACGGCCCGCAAGGCGATCGCGCAGCATGGCTGGACCGCGCCGCTGACCGGCCTGGCAGTGGCGCTGCTGCTGTTCTTCCCGCTGCGCCTGTGGCTGCGTGCGGCTGGGCGCCGCTATGCGCAGTCCGAACGGGCCCCGGACGGGCGCCTGCGCCGCTCCGGCCTGGCGGTGTGGCTGCTGGTGGTGGGCACGATGCTGCCGGGCCTGGCCTGCGTGGTGTTCTTCGGCGCGCTGGATGCCATCGGAGCGATTCCACCGCGGCTGGAAAAAGTAGTGTTCAGCATCCAGGTGGCCACCTATATCGCGGCTTTCATCACCGCGCTGAGTGCGGCGCTGCTGGTGCCCAAGCGCCCGTCGTGGCGCCTGCTCAACCTGGATGACGCCGCCGCGTGGCGCCTGCGCAAGTACGCGTGGGGCGCCGCCGCGCTGACCTGGATCAGCATCGTGCTGATGGCGCTCAACCGCGCCGCGCGCACCAGTGCAATCACCACGGTGGCGGTGGACGGGCTGATCGCCATCACCTACATGGCGCTCATCATCGCCATCCTGGTCTCGCTGGCGCGCCTGCACCGGCGCCAGACCGACGAGGCGGAGGCAAAACTCGAAGCACAGGCGCAATCGGACGGCAAGGCCAAGGGCCCGCCGCGTCGCAGCGGCTGGATCGTGGTCGCACGGCTGGCCGGGCACATCGTGGTGGCTGCTGCGGTGATCGCCACGCTGCTGGGCTACCTCAATCTTGCACTGTTCGTGGCCCAACAGCTGGTCTGGGGCGCGGTGGTGCTGCTGGCGGCGTCGCTGCTGATGAAGTTCGCCGACGATCTGGCCACGTGGCTGCTGTGTCCGACCAGCAGCGTCGGCCGCACCGTGCTGCTGACCACCGGGCTGAGCGAATCGCGGGTGGTGCAGGCCGGTGTGCTGCTCTCGGCCGGGCTGCGCATCTGCGTGATCCTGCTTGCGGTAATGGCACTGACCGCGCCACTGGGCAATCTCAGCGCGTTGTATGGCGGCCTGGACACCTTGTCCAAGGGCATCAGCCTGGGCGACAACCTGGTGCTCAAGCCCAGCAGCGTGCTGTATGCGGTGCTGGCCTTCCTGCTGGTGTGGGCGGTGATGCAGGCGTTCCAGCGCTGGCTCACCGACACCTACCTGCCCAAGACCGAGCTGGATGCGGGCGCGCGCAATTCGATCAGCACCGTGACCCGCTACCTGGGCATCATCGCAGCGGTGCTGTGGAGCCTGACCGCGCTCGGCATCGGCTTCGAAAAACTGGCGCTGGTGGTGAGCGCGCTGTCGGTGGGTATTGGTTTCGGCCTGCAGGCGATCACCCAGAACTTCGTCTCCGGGCTGATCCTGCTGGCCGAGCGACCGGTGAAGATCGGTGACTGGGTAAAGCTCGGCGACCAGGAAGGCGACATCAGGCGCATCAACGTGCGTTCCACCGAGATCCAGGTGGGCGACAAATCCACGCTGATCGTGCCCAACTCCGAACTGATCACCAAGACCATCCGCAACATGACGATGGGCAACGCGCAGGGGCGCATCCAGATCCAGTTCACCGTGCCGCTCAGTACCGATGTGGCGATGGTGCGGCAGACCCTGCTGGATGCATACACCGACCATGTGGGCGTGCTGGCCGACCCGGCGCCGTCGGTGTTCATCGATTCCATCGCCAACGGCCAGGTGGCGATCAACAGCTTCGCCTATACCTCCGGCCCGCGCGCGGTGTATGGCGTACGCAGCGACCTGTACTTCACGATGCTGCAGAAGTTTGCCGCCGCCGGTATCGCGCTGTCGTCGCCGACCGACATCCACCTGGTGCGCGATCCGGCCCCGCCCCAGGCACCGTGATGCCACGCCGCAGCCCCCCTCATGGGCGGGCCGCGGGCACGCCCAGGGGGCCCTGATCGGGCAGCAGGACCACGGGCGGCTGCAGCGGTGACGGCTCGTCCCCGTTGTCTTCGTCGGACGCTTTGGGTCCCTGTTTGATCGGTTTGAGCGCCTTGCCGGGTGAGACATGCGGGGTACGCGGGCTGCCGCCGACCTTGATCAGCATGCCGGCGGCACCGCCGCCTTCGCCCAGCCGCTCCTGCAGCGCCGGGCCATACAGGGTGAGCGTGGCCGGGTCGACCAGGTGCAGGGTGCGGCTGCCGCTGGCCACCGGCGGCGGGGACACCATGGCGCCAGGAATGCCGTCCACCGTGCGTACCTTGATCTCGTACAGCGGCGATGCCAGCGAGCTGCCTTCCTTGGCAATGGCCATGCCCTCGCGCATGGCCCAGCGCACGCCCGCGGCGCGCGCCGGGGGGCGGTTGGGGTCCAGGAACGACCACAGGAAGCGCAGGTTGCCGCGCGCAGTGCGTTGCACGACGCTGACGCCTACCCGCACCAGTGCCACGCTGCCTGCGGCAGGATTGAGCGCATCCAGCGTGCCCCGGCCCAGCACCCGCGACAGCTCGGCGAAGCGCGGCATCGTCATCTTCAGGCCGGGCCGCATCAGCACCTTGGCCACGCCGCCGATCACCGGCCCGACCACGATGATCCATTCGAGGTACAACCCGAAGGCGGCCATCGCGAATTCGTTGCGGTTCTTCGAGGAGATGCGGCGCACGTTTTCGACGAACGGCACGACGAAGTCCACTGTCTTCAGCCACAGCGGCGCGTCTTCCAGGTGGTCCTCGAAACTGGTGGGTGCCCAGCCTTCGCGAAGGAAGGCAGCAGCGTCCAGCCAGAAAAACCCCTCCTGCACCGGGTGGACCAGGGCATGGAACGGCGAGCGCGGCGCGCTGCCGCCGCCCAGCGGCGGCGCCAGCAGCGGCTCGACGATCACGTCCGAGGAGCGCCCCGCTTCCGGTGCCCTGTCCGAGGCGTAGGCCTCCCAGTCCACCGGCAACGAGGTGCCACGACGCACCTGCACCGTGGCGACGTTGCCGCTGCGCAGCCGCACCTTGCGGTTCTGCAGCGCACCGCCGAGCGGCAGCGCGCCCTCCAGCTGCAGGGGAAGTATCCGGCTCTGCAGCGGGAACAGCTGGAAGTGGCGCGGCTGCCCCGCCAGCGTCAGCGTGTACACCACGCCGAAACGGCCCCGGTAGGGATCGGTGTCGTTGCGGGTTTCCTGCCCGGCCTCCAGCTCCGGTTCGTGGGTGCGCAGGGTGAACACCTGCACATCTCCGCGCAGGAGGGCCGCGCGTTCTTCCTCGGGGCGCTGGTACAACGCCTCCTCGATAAGCACCCCGTAGCCGCGTCGGGCCTTGCGGAAGTAAGCATCGAAGCGCTTCTGGTAACGCGCGTTGATATCAGCCAGCCGGGCCAGGCCCGGCTTCATACGCGCGTAAGCGGTCTGCAGCGCCGCTTCGTAGCGGGGGTTGCCCTGGGCCTGGTTGAGCGGGGAGTCGGGAACGAAGGTGCGGCACGGCCGCCACGCCGCGGCCCCGCCGCGCAGTACACCGGCCGCGACGATTTCATGGAACGGAAAGCTGCGTCCGAAATGGTTGTCGTCATTGCACAGGCGGAACTCCGTGGAGTTCCACGGCTCGTCGGCGAGCACCCCAGGGAAGCGTGGGAATACCCGGCGGATTTCGGCTTCCACCAGCGGCATGCGATATGGCAGCGGCGCCAGTACATCGCCTATGGCCTGTTCGATGTCGCTCACCCGCTGGTCGAACGCACGCAGCGCGGCCTCGATGCGTGCGCTCGGCGACAGCGGCGAGGAAAGCGCGGCGTGCTGTTCCAGTTGCCGGTACACATACCAGTCCAGCGTGGGCAGGCGGCGTGCGTCGAGGGTCAGCTGCCTGACCACGTCGGGTATCGCGCCGTCCCCGGCAAGCTCGGCCGAGAGGGTGATCAGCTCACTGAACCGCATCTGCTGCGAGAGGCCGCGACGCAGGCGCTCGGCCAGGTGCACGCCACTGACGAAGTTGATCGAAGCGATGGTGTTTCCATACACCAGGTTGGCGGGCACGTCGTCGGCCAGCAGCTCCGGCGCGTGGTCCTGCAGGGCCAGCGTGCCTGCCATGTCCAGAAGCGAGGCGGGAATGCGGCCCATGCTCCGCAGGTAGTCGTGGAAATCGAGCCGTATCTGGGCAAAGGTGCGCCCCCAGTTGGGGTACTTGTGCAGGCGGTAGCCCAGCAGCACGCGCGCATCGCGATCCGACGGCGGCCCCAGGTCGAGCACGATCGCCACGCGTGTCAGGCTGGCCAGCAGCGTCGGCGAGGTCGGTGCCCCATGGCTACCCGTGTACCAGCCCAGGTCCCGCAGCAACGCCGCCTGCAGGGCGAGCGCACGCGGGGTGCGGGCCATGGCGGCCAGGTAGTGGCTGGCGCGGTGCAACTGGTCCACGGTCATCTCGCCCTGCTGCAGCAGGGGCCGGGCCAGGTACTCCAGCAGGGTCTGTTCGCCAGGCGCGCGCTGGGCGAGGAATCGGGTGGTGGTTTGCCTTACCTGGTCCAGGTCGGCTGCGTCCAACGCGTCCGCCGCGTGCAGCAGGTCGGCGCGCATGCCCAGCCTCAGTTCGCCGAGCAGGCGTTCCACGCATCGCGCAGGGCCATCAAGGTGGCCGGCCTCGCGTGGCCCACAGCCACCATGGACGGCAAGTATGTCGGAGACGTTGGCCCGGCCATCGGAACGGACCACGCCGCCCAGCTGGCTGGCCACCTCGCGCAGTGCGCCCCACGGTGCGACGGGCAGCGCGTCCAGTGCCTGGGTCTGGTTGAACAGGTGCAGCGTACCTGCCGCGTCCTGCACCCGCAGGGATCCGTCCGCATCCACCGACATCCACCGTGGAGCGAGACGCTCGCGTTGGAGCAGTTCGAGCGTCGCCGGGTCCGCGATGAGGCGCGCGAACGCCGGCAGGGCCGCCTGCAGCGTGGTCGCCGTGGCGGTGCCCAGCGCAGGGCGATGGACGACCGTGGCCGCATCGGCGCGCCGCGCAAGCAAGCGGCCCAGGTCCTGGAGTTCGTTGCTGGCCTGCCGCCACGGCGGCAGGGGGCCGGCGCGGCGCTGCCAGCTTGCGTGGACACGGGCGATGGCCTCCAGCAGCTGCGCCTGGGTGCACGCTACCGGGGCTGGGCACGGCAGCTGGGCAGGCGCGGGAAGCGCGCCATGGAACTGCAGCGCGTTGATCAGGGGCACGGCTGTGCCGGGAGAGAAGCGTCCCAGGCGATCCGTGATCCGGTACAAAGCGTCGAGCTGGTCCAGCAGCAGCCCGGGTAGCGGGTCGGTCAGGCCGTCGGCGATCACCACGCTGCGCCCGGAGCCACGCACGCGGGCGGTGATGCCGTCGGCGCCAACGCGCAGGGAATGGAACGTCGCATTGGCCTGTCGCATCGCCAGCCACACCCCGGGTTGCTCGAACACCTGCTGCAGCCGCTGCTGCCCGGCCTGCCATGCGGCATGCAGTGGCGACCCGTCGGCGGGTACCAGGCCCTGGTGCGCGAGCGCGTCGTCCCATGTCGCCGGTGCGCTGTCGAAGCGCTCCCACAACCGATCCAGCAGGCGCTGGTGATCCTGCTGTGGCGGGGAGTCGCTGCGGTCGTCCCACTCGACCTCCAGCCGCGCGCTTGCGGGGATGCCTGGAAGCGCGGGTGCGAGCTGCCGGTCGAGCGCGGCCAGGCACTCGTCGAACTGCGCATCGTCCATCGGCACCGCAGGCAGCGGCGCGGCGTAGTAGGCCAGCATTTCCGGCACCCGAAGCCGACCGTCCGAGCGCACCGGCGCGTGCAGCAGCGTGGCGATGCCGCGCAGCATCGTGTCGAGCGGGGCCAGCACTGCCGGTGGCTGCCCGGCCTCGAACAACGTCGCCATGCGCGCTCCTCCAAGGGCACGGGCGCGCACCGGGCCGTGCGCGGGATACTCCAGCTGGGTGGGATCCACATGGTGATGCCAGCACAACGCGATCACCTCCGGGCGCTGCGACAGCTGCAGCAGCACGCTGCGTGCCAGCGCGGCGTTGTGGCCCAGGTGTGAGCGGGGATCCGGTCGCCAGCTGGACCATGTGGGTTCCATGCCGCGGATCGGGATCGCCTTCAGCGCGTGGACCTGCTGCTTCAACCGCAACAGCGTGCTGGTTTCGTTGGTCGCGCGGATGTGTCCGTCCGGCTGCTGCTGCAGGCGGTGCTCAAGGCGCTGGATGAGCGGGTCGAGCAGGGCGGGCGCGTACTCGGCTTCGTGCATGTCCTGGTCGAGATAGAAGCCCAGTGCACAGGCCAGCCGCGCGCTGACGGCGTTGTCGAAGCAGCCGCCCGCCTCGCGCACGGTGCGCTGCAGGTCGTTCAACATCGTTTCGGTGGGCGAGGACCAGAGGATGCGCTCTGGCGCATCCGGCTGCCCATGCAGCACGACCCGCATGCCGGAGGTGGCACGCGTTCCGCTCAGGCTGCCATTGGCGACCACGAGCGAAGAGGGGGGCGTGCGTTCGTCGTACAGGGTCTGCAGGAAATCGTCCTGCCGGTAAAGCCACATCAACTGCTGGCGGACCGCGCGCACGGCCAACGCAAACGGCGAACCTTCGACGGGTGCGAACGCGTGCTCCGGGAGGCTCGCGGTCCCGGCCGCCGAGGCGGTATCGCGCAGCGTCCACAACGCCTGCAGCAGCATTGCCTGGTCCTGCAGGCCTGCATCGTCGCGTGGCCCGATGTCGGAGCCGCTTGACGCGGCGCGGGTGTGCACAACCGCGCGTGGCGTCCTGCCCGCCGTCGCTACGGCGGCCGACGGATTCCGCGACCAGGCCACCAGGCCGCCCCCCAGTGCCGCCGCCGCCAGCGTACCGAAGACGGCCGCCGTGCGTCGCTGCGGGTGCGCAGCGGCGATGGCAGGAAGCACCGCCGCCGCAGCGACCGCAACCGGCAGGGTCGGTGCCAGCAGGCGGGTGGTTTCCGCCCCCGACGCCGCAGCGGGCAAGCGCTGCATCGCCCGTGCCAGTGGCGCCAGCGCCGTGGCGTCAGCCACGGGCGTACAGAGACGACGTGCGCCGGTACCAAGCAGGTCGAGCCGTTCCAGCACGGCCGGAAGCGTGGCAATCCGTTGTCCGGTGCGCGTGCCGGGCCGGTCGCAGGGCCGCTGCTGGAACCACAGTGCCCACGCGGTAGCGAGCAGCGCCAGGCGCAGGGGCGAGGCGGGCAACTGCAGCTGGGCGTGCAGGGACGCGTGCGCGGCATCGGCCTGCTGCAGCAGTGCCTCCAGCCAGGCGGGAAACGCCGCGATCAACGCCTCCACCCATGCACCGCCGCGCAACGTCGGGAGCGGAAGCTGGCTGAGCCAGCACAGCCAGGGCAGCGCGGTTCCTTCCTGCAGCAGGCGGGGCAGCGCACTGGCCTGCTGGGTCCAGGTCAGCAGCTGGGCGCCCTGCGGCCCGAGTGCCAGGTTGGCGATGCCGTGCAGGGCGATGCCCGCGGCACGCCGGCACTGCAGGCGGCCCAGGCCGCTGACGATGGCAGCGACCACCTGCGTGCACTCCCGGTGCCACGCATCGGGCGCAGGCGAGGGTGCCGCTTGCCAACCGGCCATGGCCTGCAACAGCGCAGGCCGGCGCGCTGCTACGGGTGTGTCCCGTACGGCCTGGGCAAGGTGCGCAGCAAGCTCATCCGGTGTTGCGTCGACCAGCAGGGCCATCAGACGGGCTTCCAGCAGG
Source organism: Stenotrophomonas sp. CCNWLW57 (assembly GCF_037203925.1). Classification (NCBI taxonomy): domain Bacteria; kingdom Pseudomonadati; phylum Pseudomonadota; class Gammaproteobacteria; order Lysobacterales; family Lysobacteraceae; genus Stenotrophomonas; species Stenotrophomonas sp. CCNWLW57. Next base: position 795,933 of record NZ_JBBCBJ010000001.1, on the reverse strand, counting down.
GCGAGCTCCGACGGCAGCAGTGGGCATCGGCGCAGGAGCCGCGTCAACGTGTGCGGCAGCGGGGCATCCGGTCGGCAGCGATCCGTCGCAGGGTGCGATGTCGTGTTGTACAGCTGGACGGGAACGCAGCGGTGCTGCGTTGCGTACGGTGCGCCGGCGGCAGCGAAGGACGCGGTCGCCAGGCGACCTGCGGCCTGCAATGGCAGCAGAATGAGGGCCTCCCCGGATCGACATCGGCCGGCGCACGATTGTGCCGACCTGACTGGACCCGGGGTGTGCGTGGCATCGCAGAATCAGGCAGCCGCGAGGTCCGCGCTGCCGCGATCAGCCGCGGTTGCCGCGACGTGACGGGATCAGCGCGAAGTTGTCCACGGCCAGCTTCTCCGCGTGGTTCAACCACGCGCGGATCTCCAGATCATCCACTTCATGGTCCAGGCCGAACGGAACACTGATACGCCCTTCCGCATCGGGCTGCACCCACTGCTGGGCCACCACCACCTTGCGCTTGGACGACACCGCTTCGATCCAGAAGCCGCGATCAGGCGACTGTTTGGCGACGAACTGCAGCATGTACTGGCCGGCACGGGTGCGACGGCCCTTCTGCGTGATCATGTGTGCCTGGCGGATGCTCGGGCGCGGGCCGTTGAACGGGTCCAGCGGCGCATCGACGGCGAAGCCCTCGCGCAGCTGGTCGTCGCGGTAGAGCTTGATGCCCTTGTCGCGGTTGACCAGCATCGCGCACCAATCGCCATCGGCCGAACCGTCTTCGAAGGCGGTGCAGCGGTCCACATAGGCCAGCGTATTGTCCGGATCGGCCAGGTCGAACTGCTTGGAGGTGTTTTCCAGGTAGACCGATTTCAGGTCCCATTGCTTGTCGTATTCGAGCAGCACCGGCGGCTGCACATGCTGCAGGCCGATCACCACCTGGTTCTCTTCGTCGATACGCAGCTGGCGGGTCTTGTCACCCAGCCACAGCGAGCGCGAGAAGGCCAGGTAGCGCGGGAAGTCCCTGCCGTCATCGCGGAACACCGCCGCGCTGGCGCTGGCGGGGCGCTCGGGCTGCAGCAGCGAGCGGCCAAACCCGATTTCGCCGATCTCCGGCTCGATCAGGCTGAGCAGCGTGGCGCCCGAATCCAGCGTCGACCCGTGTTGCGCGTCCAGCTGGCGCGGGGCGATATCCTTGCCCAGGAACAGCAGCATGTTTTCGCGTTTCTGCTTGGCCAGGATGTGGCTCAGGTCATTGGGCATGGCCAGGTGGTCGGACGCGATCACGATCAAGGTGTCGTCGCCATACGGGCTGGCCTGGATGCGGTCGACCAGCTTGGAAATCAGCCCATCGGTGCACTTGAGCGCATTGAGCAGGCCTATATCGCCGTAGTCGCTCCTGTAGCGGGTTCGCTTGCACGCCACCGGCAGATGCCCGGCAGGGTGGTGGGTATCCATCGTCAGCGTGGTCAGCATGAACGGCTGGCCAGCCTTGGACAGCTGCATGAAGCGGTCATACGCCTTGTCCAGCAGCACATCGTCATGCACGCCCCAGGTGGAGAAATGCGACCGGGCGATCTTCTGCTGCTTGAACCAGGCCAGGTCATCCACCGCGTCGAAGCCGTGCGTGGCCAGGAACTGGCCCTTGCCGGCGAACAGGCCATTGGCACCGCCCATGTAGTGGTTGGTGTAGCCCTGCTGCTTGAGGTAATCACCCAGGCACACCGCCTCGGGCAGGAAGCTGCCCATGCGGTCCATGCTGTTCTCATCGCCCTGCGCGGTGGTCAGCGGTACGCCGCACATCGACGACACCAGCCCGGCGATGGTCCAGCCACCGCCTTCGGCCGACACCAGCCCGCGCACATCCAGCGCCTGCCCGGCAAGGCGGTTGAGGTTGGGCATCAGGCCGGGGAAGGTGGCTTCATCCAGATAGGTGCGTTCCAGGCTTTCGCCGTAGATCCACACGATGTTGCGTGGCTTGCGCAGCGGCTGCTGCGGCACGCGGTATTCGGGGGCCACCATGCTGTAGTCGACCGGGCGCATCTGCTGGTACAGGCGCTGGCCGTCGCGGTACAGCGGGCTCACGCCGATCGCCAGCACCCACACCGCGAGGAAACCGGCGAACACGCCCCGACCGTGCGCGGTGTGGTGCCAACGCTTGATGCGTGGAGTGAGAAGGGGCAGCAGTGACAGCAGCGCCAGCGCGATGAAGCCGGCGATGTAACCCTTGAAGTCGGAGACGCCGGCGCCTTCCATGTCCGCGCCGAGGTGGTACAGGGTGGCCGCATTCAGGCCATCGCCGGAGAGTTTGTTGATCAACCACCATGTACTGAGCGTCAACAGCAGCAGCGACATCAGGCTTGCCTTCCACCATGCCCAGCGACCTGAAGCGAGCAGCAACCAGGTGAGCAGCAACAGCGACAGCAGCAGGATCCAGAGCATGGGCATCATCGGCAGCGGAGACAGGTGGTGATGGACGCCATGACGGCGTATTCCCATCCGACCGGCTGTCCAACCACAACCGCATGACAGGCCGATGACTGGATCATGCCTGCACGAACCTGACTGAAATGTTTGTTGGAAACGCGCTGTTCGCGCTTACACCGCATTGCAGTGCAAAGGGTAAAACGCACGTGAAGACAGCACGCTTTCGCGTGCTGTCTTCATCACCTGGCATGGGCGCGCTGGCGTCTACCGATGCCCGCGTTCTTCCCTTGAACGTGCGCGCCGATCAAACAGCAATGCACTGAGGATGATGCCCAGCCCAAGGAATACACCGATCAGCATCAACGTGAATGCGATGGCCGGATACCCGAACAGGTGCCACCCGGTGTCTACCTTCATCATCATTGCTGCAGCAAGAATCAAGGCTGCAGTGACAATGCCCGCCGACACGCGGTTGGCGATCTTCTGCAGGTTTTCCATCAGCCGGGATTCTTCCAGCCCGGTCACTTTCATCTGCAGGCGGTTCTCGGCCAGCAGCGCGAGGATGTCCGACATCTTGCGCGGGCCCTCGCGAAGCAGCTGCTGCACTTCCATTGCTTCACTGGCCAGGTTGGCGGCCGACAGCGACTTCTTCAGGCGCGCACGCATGACGTGCTGCAGTTGGCGCTCGACGATGCGGCGCGTATCCAGGTCCGGCGACAGCAGCCGGCACACCGTCTCCAGATTCAGCAGCGCCTTGCCAAGCAGGCTCAGCTCCGGCGGCGTGCGCAGCCCGCTGGCGGTGGCGATGCGTACCAGGTCCAGCACCACGCGCCCTTCCGAGAACGTGCCGCTGGCGGCATAGCGCGCGATGACCTGGCCGGTTTCGCGCAGGTAGCGCTCTTCGTCGAAGGCTTCCAGTCGCGTGCTGATGCCGATGATCTCGTCGGCCACTTCTTCGCCGCGCCCGTCCACGGCGGCGAACAGCAGTTTCAACAGCCGCTCGCGCAGGCGCGGCGGCATGTGCGCCACCATGCCCAGGTCGAAGATTGCCAACCGGCCTTCGGGTGTGACCCGCAGGTTGCCCGGATGTGGATCGGCATGGATCTCACCATGCACGAAGATCTGGTCGATATAGCCACGGATCAGCGCCGCCGCCAGCGGTTCCATCGGCTCTTCGGTGCGGCGCACGTCGGGAATCATGTCCACGCGCACGCCCTGCGCCAGCTCCATGGTCAGCACGCGGTGGCTGCAGTAGTCCCAGATCGGCTGCGGCACCCACAGCGGCTTGAACGGACGCAGGTGCTGGCCGAAGCGCTGCAGGTTCTCGGCTTCGGCCTGGTAGTCCAGTTCCTGCATGAGCGTCTTGGCGAACTCGTTCAGCCAGTCGCGCAGGCGTACCCGGCGTCCCACCTGGGTGAGGTGGTCGGCGGCCAATGCGAAGCTGCGCAGTACCTCCAGGTCCGAGCGCAGCTGTGCTGCCACTTCCGGCTTCTGTACCTTTACCGCCACTTCGCGGCCGTCATGCAGCTGCGCGCGGTGCACCTGCGCGATGGACGCGCAGCCCAGCGGCACCGGATCGAAGCTGGAAAACAGCTTGGACACCGGCGCGCCCAGCTCCTGTTCGATGATGGTGTAGATGCGCTCGACCGGGATCGGCGCGACCTTCTCCTGCATCCGCTCCAGCGCGGTGGCGAATTCCACCGGCACCATGTCCGGGCGGGTGGAGAGCATCTGGCCGAGCTTGACGAAGGTCGGGCCGAGCGATTCCAGGTCGGTGACGAACTGCTCGGGGTTGCCCTCCGGCGGCAGGTCGTGGACCGCGCGCGAATCCAGGTTCATCCCGGAAAACACCCCGGAATGGCGGTAGCGCAGCAGCAGGCGCAGGATCTGGCTGCGGCGGTTCATGCCTTTGACCAGCGACGGCGAGCCGGGAACAACGGGCGTGGTATTCAAGCAGGGCTCCGGGGCAGGACAGATCGGCAGTGTCGCCGCAGGGCGGTGGTGGGGCGGTGAATCCGGCCGATCTTCCACGAACGTGCCCGGATCGGTCAGAATCGGCGCCACCCTCTGATTTCTGGATTGCCATGGCCGGTGCCAGCCTGTTTGCGTTGCTCGACGATATTGCCGCCCTGCTGGACGACGTTTCGATATTGACCAAGGTGGCGGCCAAGAAGACCGCCGGCGTGCTGGGCGACGACCTGGCGCTGAACGCGCAGCAGGTGACCGGGGTCAATGCCAACCGGGAACTGCCGGTGGTGTGGGCGGTGGCGAAGGGCTCGCTGGTGAACAAGGCGATCCTGGTGCCGGCGGCGCTGGCGATCAGCGCACTGGAAGCCTGGCTCAAGGGCAAGGGCTATCCGATCCCGATCGTGGTGCCGCTGATGATGATCGGCGGCGCGTTCCTCTGCTACGAAGGCGTGGAAAAGCTGGCGCACCGCTTCCTGCATTCGCAGGAGGAAGACGAGCAGCAGAAGGCGGCGCGGCTCAAGGCGCTGGCCGACGAGAAGGTCGACATGGTGGCGTGGGAGAAGGACAAGGTGAAGGGGGCGATCCGCACCGACTTCATCCTGTCGGCCGAAATCATCGTATTGTCGCTGGGCGTGGTATCGGCGGCGCCGTTCCTCAACCAGGTCACCGCGCTGGTGGTGATCGCGCTGGGCATGACGGTGTTCGTCTACGGGCTGGTGGCCGGCATCGTGAAGCTGGATGACGTGGGCCTGTACCTGTCGAAGAAGGGTGGGGCGATGGCGGCATTCGGCCGTGGCCTGGTGGCGTCGGCGCCCTGGCTGATGAAGTTCCTGTCGGTGGCCGGCACCCTGGCCATGTTCCTGGTCGGCGGCGGCATCCTGGTGCATAACGTGCCGGCGGTGCATCACTTCGTGCTGGGCATCGCCGGCAAGGTCGCGCCGTGGGGCTGGCTGGTGGAAGCGGGCGCGAACCTGGTGGTGGGTGTGGTGGCCGGTGCGATCGTGCTGGCGGCGGTGACCGCGTTCCAGAAGATGCGTGGGAAGACGCCGGCGCATTGACCACGCAACACAATGACAACCCAACGGTACCATCGGTCCACGGTCACCGGTCACCATCCAGTTGCGTGGTGGTATTCACCCAGCCTGGACGCGGTTCTTGCCTACGCGTTTGGCCGCATACAGCGCCGCATCCGCGCGCTTCAACAGGGCCTCGCCGGTTTCGCCGGGCTGCCACTGGCTCAGGCCCGCGCTGAAATGCACCAGCACCCGGTGCCCGTCCAGCTCCACCGGCCGCTGCGCCAGCGAGCGCTGCAGGCGCAGCACGGTGGACATGCTGTCGGCGCCCGGGGTTTCCGGCATCAGCAGCACGAACTCGTCACCACCGATACGCGCAATGGTGTCGGTACTGCGCAGCAGCAGCTGGCAGACCGTGACCAGGTGGCGCAGGATCGCGTCGCCACCGGGATGCCCGTAGCTGCTGTTGGTCTGGTGGAAATCGTCCAGGTCCAGCAGTGCCAGCGCCAGCGGATGTGAGTGCCGCTCCGCGCGGGCCAGCTCGCGTTCCAGCAGCTCGTCAAAGCCGCGCCGGTTAAGCGCGCCGGTCAGCGGATCGGTGCGCACCAGCCCGGACACATCGCGCAGTTCCTGTTCGAGTTCCGCAATGCGTGCCTCGGCCTGCTCGACCTCGCGGCGCGCGTTGCCCAGATGGTCGCGCGCCTGCAAGGCCTGCTCCTGCACCCGCCCGGTGTCCTCCAGCACGTCCTGCAGCAGCTGGTTGAGATCGGCGATGCTGCGCGCCTCCTTCAGCGCGAGCGCATAGCTGCTGATCCGGTCGTGGTACTCGCCGGTGCTGACCGCCATGCCGTCCAGGCGTTCGATGAAGCCGCCCATCAGGCTCTTCATGGCCGCCTTGGATTCGACGATGCCCTGCTTGAGCAGGCCCTGCTTGTAGATCACCTCGCGCAGGTTGGCGCGCGCCTGTTCGACCGAGTCGCGGTCCAGTGGCCCGCTGATCAGCGCGCGCACCGCATGCACCTGGCCGTGCAGCCAGCTGCTGTCGTCGAGCAGCTCGCCGATGTTGTCCAGCAGCAGGTCGAACAGGCTCAGCAGCAGTTCCTGCTGTTCCTGCCAGCCATCACTGCGCACCCCGATCTGGTGGGTCAGTTCGCGCAGCCGCAGTTCCAGCGGCTGCAGTGGCTGGCCGGGATGCCATTGGCGCAGGTCGGCGGCCAGCTGCACCGGCTCGTCCTTCAGTTCGGGCATGTTCTGCAGCAGGCTGGCCACGGTCACGCCCAGGGTCAGGCGCAGCAGCTCGCGCAGGCGCAGGCTGTCGGGCTGGCCGTCGGGGCTGTCCTGTTCGATGGTGCGGATGTACTTGTCGATCAGCTGGCGCATGGCGCGGCCATAGCTGACCCAGTCGGCACTGCGCTGCGCCGACTGCAGGCGCAGCCCCATGTCGCCCAGCTCGCCGGGCAGGGTGGACATGCCGTGGGCGAACGCGGCCAGCAGCGGTTCGGGCTGGTCGGCCCCGGCGAACAGGCGCTGCAGCATCGCGCTGCTGCCGCCCTTGAGCGCGGGGGCGTCCGCTGCCGCGCCGGCCGCGCTGTCCTTCGCCTGCCGGCGCAACAGCAGCCGACCCACGGCGGTGCCGGGGCTGGGGCTGGGAAGAGCGTCCTGCGGGTCCTTCATGCGGCGGGTCCTGGTGGGTCACCGGCTGCGGGCGCCGGACGGGGGGAGACGTTGGAACAGTATCGGCGGCGGTGTCGCGGGCTTGAACCCGGCGCTGTGCCACGATGGTAGGGAATCGGACGGCAGGAGTATGCGATGAAGGTGATGCTGGTGGGCGCGACCGGGCTGGTCGGCGGGCAGGTGCTGCAACACCTCCTGGACGACGGGCGCTGCGACGCGGTGGTGGCGCCGACACGGCGTGCGCTGGGGATATCCAGCCCCGCGCTGCTCAACCCGGTGGTGGACTTCGAGCAGCTGCCGCTGGATGCGGACTGGTGGGCGGTGGACGCGGTGATCTGCGCCTTGGGCAGCACGATCCGGCAGGCCGGCAGCCGCGAGGTGTTTGCCCGGATCGACCATGACTACCCGCTCCAGGTGGCGACGCAGGCGCGGGCACGTGGCGCGCATGCCTTCGTGTTGAATTCGGCGATGGGGGCGGACCCGGGCTCGCGGATCTTCTACAACCAGGTGAAGGGAAGGCTGGAGCAGGACCTGCGCGGTCTCGGCTACCCGTCGCTGACCCTGGTGCGACCGGGGCTGATCGGCGGCGAGCGCAGCGAGCGCCGCACCGGCGAGCACCTGGCCAGCTTGGTACTGGGCGCGCTGGGGCCGGTGCTGCCTCGCGCATGGCGGATTAATCCCGCCACGCGCATCGCCGCTGCGATGGTCGAAGCGGCACTGCAACCACAGCCTGGCGTCCATGTGATCGGATCCGCCCAACTGGCGTGATCCGCCATGCGCGAAAACGATGACGGCCACCCTGGGGTGGCCGTCATCGCATCAGACACATCCGGGCGGATGGATCAGTTCGCCAGCGCCAGGTCGTCCAGCATCGCGCGCAGGAAGCGCGCCGCTTCACCGCCGGTGGCAGCGCGGTGGTCGAACGTGACCGACAGCGGGATCACCTTGTGCGCTTCCACGCCTCCCATCACCGGGGTCATCTGGTGGCGGGCGCGCCCGGCACCGACGATGGCCACGCACGGCGGCACCACGACCGGGGTCGCGTAGCGGCCGGCGAACATGCCGAAGTTGGACAGCGAGATGGTGTAACCGCTCAGCTCGGAGGCCGCGATCGAACGTGCTTCCACCTGCTCGCGCAGGCGGTTCACGCCTTCGCGGATGCCACGCGCGTCCAGCACGTCGGCATTGCGCAGGGCGGGCACGAACAGGCCATCGTCGGTGTCCACCGCGATGCCCACGTCCACGTGCGCATGCAGGGTGCGGGTCAGCGCATCGCCATCGAACCAGGCATTGAGCGCCGGCACCTTCTGGCACCCCACCACGATGGCGCGCACCAGGCGGGCGGTGACGTCGTTGCCCGGCACCCAGGCGTGGATGTCGGCATCGTCGTTCAGCGTGGTCGGCACGACCTTGCTGTGCGCGTCGGCCATCACCCGCGCCATGTTGCGGCGCACGCCCTTCAGCGGTTCCGGCTGGCCCTTGGCCACCACGCCCGGCGGCTGGGTGCGCATCGGCTTGCCCGCAGCCGACAACGGGGCGCGGGCATCGGCAGCGCGGGAGACCGGTGCGGCAGCGGCCACCGGGGCAGCGGCTGCGGCAGGTGCACCGGCCGGTGCTGCCGGCGCGGCGCCCACCTTGGCGCTGCCATCGGCGGCGGCCTGCTTGACGTCGGCCATGGTCACCGCGCCATCGGCACCGGTGGCGCGCACGCGGCCCAGGTCCACGCCCAGCTTGCGCGCGGTGGCACGCACGGCCGGCACGGCCTTGACCCCGCCGACCGCCACCGCCTGTTCGGCGTGCACGGCATTGGAGCTCTGCATCGCGCCGACCACGGTGCCGGCGTCATCGCGCTCGGCGCCCGGCTTGGCGATCTCGCCACCGTCATCGGACGCCACCACCTTGTCGGGCTGGGCCGGGGCGGGCTGGCCGGTGCTCGGCGTGGCCGCCGGGGCAGCGTGACCATGGCTGTGGCCGGTGTCCTGGCCATCGGCGCGCTGCGGCAGGTTCGGGTCCAGTTCGAACTGGGCCAGCACGCTGCCGGTGGGAATGATGTCGCCGGCGCCGCCGGCCAGCTTCAGCACCTTGCCGGAGAACGGCGAGGGCACTTCAACCACGGCCTTGGCGGTCTCCATGGAGACCAGCGGCTCGTCGAGCGTGATCACGTCGCCTTCCTTGACGAACCACTCGACGATGGTGGCGTCGGGCAGGCCTTCGCCGAGGTCGGGCAGGTGGAAATTCTTGTTCTCACTCATGTGCAGTTCTCTTCCAGCAGTTCGAGATCGCGGGCCGGCAGCCAGCCCGTCGCGCCGTTCGCGCGTTCGGACCACCACCAGCCGCCGTGTTCATGATGCAGCTTGACCATTTCACCGCTGTCCACGTCCAGTTCGCGGGCGTCATAGTCGCGCAGCGCCTCTGCGCGACCATCGTCCAGCAGCTGCAACCACGCCACCGGTGCCCAGCCGGCACGCCCGTCATCGGTGCGTACCCAGGCAAACGCCGGCCATTCCTCGTCACGAACACCCAGTTCGACGATCTGGCCGGTGCGGAACCGGAGCGGATTGGGGTACTGGCTGCGGTACGGGCCCAGAAGTCTGGCCCGCATGTCAGCCCGCCGCCACCGCGCGTTTGGCCGCGCTCACGATCCGGTCCACGCTGGGCAGGTACTTCATTTCCAGGCGGAACAGCGGAATGTGGGTGTCGTAGCCGGTGACACGTTCGACCGGTGCCAGCAGGTCGTACAGCGATTCCTCGGCCAGGCGCGCGGCGATCTCCGCGCCGAAGCCCGCGGTCTTGGGGGCCTCCTGCACGATCACGCAGCGGCCGGTCTTGGCCACCGATTCGGCGATGGTGGCGAAGTCGAGCGGGCGCAGCGTGGCCACGTCGATCACTTCGGCACTGATGCCTTCGCCGGCCAGCTTGTCAGCCGCTTCCAGCGCTTCCTTCACCTGCGCGCCCCAGGTCACCAGGGTCACGTCGGTGCCGTCGCGCAGCACGAAGCAGACGTCCAGCGGCAGCGCTTCGCCATCGTTGACCACCACTTCCTTGTACTGGCGGTAGATGCGCTTGGGTTCCATGTAGATCACCGGATCCGGTTCGCGGATCGCGGCCAGCAGCAGGCCATAGGCGCGCTGCGGCGAGGACGGCAGCACCACGCGCAGGCCCGGCACGTTGGTGAAGATCGCCTCGTTGGCTTCGCTGTGGTGTTCCGGCGCGCGGATGCCGCCGCCCCACGGCACGCGCAGCACCATCGGGCAGTGCAGGCGGCCACGGGTGCGGTAACGCAGGCGTGCGGCGTGGCAGATGATGTGGTCCACCATCGGGTACATGAAGCCATCGAATTGGGCTTCGGCCACCGGCTTCATGCCCTGCGCAGCCAGGCCGATGGTCAGGCCGGCGATGGTGGTTTCATCCAGCGGGGTGTCCAGGATGCGGTCGGCGCCGAAGCGCTGCTGCAGGCCGGCGGTGGCGCGGAACACGCCGCCGTTGACGCCGACGTCCTCACCCAGCACCAGCACCGATTTGTCGTGTTCCAGCTCCCACGCCAGCGCCTGGGTGATGGCTTCGATGAGGGTGATGGGCGTGGTGGTCATGCTCTCTTCTCCGCGCGCGGTGGCAGCGCTGTCGGCGGCGTTGGTCTGCGCGCCGGGCGCGCCGTTCTTGATCTCATCCATGGCGCTGCTCCAAAGCAATCGCCTGTGCGCGCTGGGCCAGCAGGTCCTGCGGCGGATCGGCATACAGGAAGTCGAACATCGCCTCGACCGGCTGCACCGGGGTGTTGAGGTACAGGTTCACCTCTTCATCCACGCGCTTGCCGCACTCCACGGTCCAGGCCTGTTCCTCTTCCTCGCTCCACACGCCGGCACCGATCAGGTACTTGCGCAGGCGCAGCATCGGCTCGCGCTGCCAGGCATCCTTGACCTCGGCATCGTCGCGGTAGCGGCGCGCGTCATCGGCGGTGGTGTGGTCGGACAGGCGGTAGGTCATCAGTTCCAGCACCGTGCCGCCGTCGCCGGCCAGCGCGCGCTCGCGCGCCTGCAGCATGGCGGCCATCACCGCGATCAGGTCGTTGCCGTCCACCTGCAGGCAGTGCAGGCCACCGGCCAGGCCCTTCTGCGCCAGCGTTTCGGCACCGGTCTGGGCCGAACGCGGAACCGAGATGGCCCAGCCGTTGTTGACGATGCACAGGATCAGCGGGAGCTTGTAGGCACCGGCCGAGTTCAGTGCGGCATAGAAGTCGGTCTTGGAGCTGCCACCGTCACCGCAGACCGCCACGGCGATCTGCTTTTCCTGGTTGAGCTTGAACTTCAACGCCGCACCGGCGGCGTGCAGGCACTGGGTGGAAATCGGCACGCAGAACGGGAAGTCCTTGGCCGCGTTGCCGCCGTAGTCGTTGCCGCGCTCGTCGCCGCCCCAATACATCAGGACGTCGCGCGGGCGCACGCCACGCATGAACATCGCGCCGTACTCGCGGTAGGACGGCGCGAACACGTCGTCCTTCTGCATGGAAGCGCCGATGCCGACATGCGCGGCTTCGTGGCCCAGGCAGGCGGCGTAGGTACCCAGCTTGCCGGTGCGCTGCAACGCGATCGACTTGCCGTCGAACACGCGCACGAACAGCATCTGCTTGAACATCGGCAGCAGCGCGCGCGGGTCGCGCAGGGCTTCGGGCAGGTCATCGCGGACGAGCGTGCCGTCCGTGTCCAGGTACTGCAGGTATTCGATCTTGAACTCAGCGGCAACCGTCATTGCGTACTGCACCTTCGACAGGAAGTTACAAATGATATGAATTGCCATGTTAAGGAAGGCGTACGAAAAAGCCGTCCTGCGGCGCAGCAACTGTCCCGGGGGACATCCGCCCGGTATACCCCATCAGGGGCCCGGAAGGCCAATGGCTTCAACGTATTCAGTTGTATCAACGGGGCATGAGCGGACCGTGCCGGAGGGCGGTCGGCGGCAGGGCCTCACCGGCCTGCCGCGCAGAATCGGGTCCCCGCCCGATCACCACACGCCTGCGCATGGCAGACACCCCCCGCAGGCGCAGGTGGTGCGCTACCCTTTTGGCCCCCTCCAGCGGCCCCCGCCATGTCTGTCGACAAGAACCAACGCGACCTTGAAGCCGGTATCCACACCGACCTGGAGGGGCGCCTGACCTACGGCGGCTACCTGCGGCTGGACCAGCTGCTCTCGGCGCAGCAGCCGCTGTCCAATCCGCCGCACCACGACGAGATGCTCTTCATCATCCAGCACCAGACCTCGGAGCTGTGGCTGAAGCTGCTGGGGCATGAGCTGCGTGCGGCGATCGGGTTCCTGCAGCGCGACCAGGTCTGGCAGTGCCAGAAGGTGCTGGCGCGCAGCAAGCTGGTGCTGCGCCAGCTGACCGAACAGTGGTCGGTGCTGGAAACGCTGACCCCGTCGGAATACATGGGCTTCCGCGACGTGCTCGGCCCGTCGTCCGGCTTCCAGTCGCTGCAGTACCGCTACATCGAGTTCCTGCTGGGCAACAAGAACGCGCAGATGCTGCAGGTGTTCTCGCACGACCCGGAAGGCCAGGCACAGCTGCAGCAGGTGCTGGACGCGCCCAGCCTGTACGAGGAATTCCTGCGCTACCTGGCCCGCTTCGGGCACGCCATTCCGGCCGGTTACATCGACCGCGACTGGCGGCAGCCGCACGTGGCCGACGATGCGCTGCATCCGGTGTTCGAGCGGATCTACCAGAACACCGACCGCTACTGGCGCGAGTACGCGCTGTGCGAGGACCTGGTGGACCTGGAAACCGCCTTCCAGCTCTGGCGCTTCCGCCACATGCGCACCGTGATGCGGGTCATCGGCTTCAAGCGCGGCACCGGTGGTTCCAGCGGGGTGGGGTTCCTGCGCCAGGCGCTGGAGCTGACCTTCTTCCCGGAACTGTTCCAGGTGCGCACCACGATCCGCAACGACGACCCGATGCCGCCGGACGCATGAGCCGGCGGGCCTGTTCCCGGGCCTATTCATGTATTCCCGTGGCATCCACCGTACGGTGCGGGAAGCCCCGCCGTTGCTGCGCTGGCGGCTGTGGGGCGGTAGTTGCAGATGCAAGTTCAGCGACCATGCGGCCAGCTGCACACATCGGTGTGTATTTGACGTGAACGCCGTTGTTCTGGGATTCTCCCGCGTTGTTTCGCACATCGGACGTGCATGTCTTCCACCGAACCCAGGAATCCCGCATGAGCGTAGACGCCGCCGCGAAATCCGTTCCCGAACCGGCGTTGCCGGAGTTCAAGACCACGCTGGGCCACCCGCGCCCGCTGTGGATGCTGTTCATGACCGAGTTCTGGGAGCGCTTCGCGTTCTACGGGATCCGCTGGGCGCTGGTGCTGTACATCGTGGCCCAGTTCTTCGACGGCGACGCGGCCGGCCAGGCTGCAGCCAGCCGTACCTACGGTGCCTACCTGGCCCTGGTGTATGCCGCGGCCATCTTCGGTGGCTACGTGGCCGACCGGGTGCTGGGGTACCAGCGCTCGATCCTGACCGGCGCGGTGATCATGGCCGCCGGCCTGTTCATGGTGGCCATGCCCAACAAGGAAGTGTTCGAGTTCGGCCTGGCCACGATCATCATCGGCAACGGCCTGTTCAAGCCGAACATCTCCACCATGGTCGGCAAGCTGTACGGCCTGAAGGATGAGCGCCGCGATTCGGGCTTCACCATCTTCTACATGGGCATCAACGTCGGCGCGATGATCGCCCCGGTGCTTACCCAGTTCCTGGCCGAGAAGGTCTTCGGTACCGAAGCGATGCCGTCCTACAAGATGGTGTTCATCGCCTCGGGCATCGGCATGCTGCTCAGCCTGGTGTGGTTCTACGTCGGCCGCGCCGGCCTGAAGGGGATCGGTGCGCCGCCGGCCGGTGCCGAAGGCATGGGCCGCGTGGTGATGGTGTTCGTCGGTTCGCTGGTCGCCATTCCGGTCGCCTACTTCCTGCTGTCCACCGGCGCCACCGCGCTGGCCTGGATCCTTGGGGTGCTGTTCGTGGCGCTGGCGGTGCTGTTGCTGGTGGAAGGCATCCGCGAGGGCAAGGTGCAGCGCGACCGTGTGATCGCGATGCTGATCATCTTCGCCTTCAACGTCATGTTCTGGATGTTCTTCGAACAGGCCGGCAGCTCCTTCACCTTCCTGGCCGACAACATCGTCAACCGCAACCTGGGTGGCTGGACCTTCCCGACGGCGTGGTTCCAGTCGGTCAACTCCGTGGCGATCATCACCCTGGCCCCGATCGTGGCCTGGACCTGGATCAAGCTGGGCCGTGCCAATCCGTCCATTCCGCGCAAGTTCGGCCTGGGCCTGCTGTTCAACGGCGCGGCCTTCGCGCTGCTGATGCTGGCACTGTCGTCGATGGTCGTGGATGGCAAGATCCCGTTCTGGACGCTGTTCATGGTCTACGTCATCCAGTCGGTCGGTGAGCTGTGCCTGTCGCCGATCGGCCTGTCGATGGTGACCAAGCTGGCACCGGTGCGCCTGGTCGGCTTCGGCATGGGCGGCTGGTTCCTGTCCACCGGCATCGGCAACAACCTGTCGGGCATCTTTGCCGGCGCGGTGAGCGGCGAAGGCGGCATGACCGTCGATTCCGCGCTGAAGGGCTACACCTTCGGCTTCTGGGCGTTGATTGGTTCGGGCGCGGTGCTGTTCCTGATCGCCCCGCTGATCAACAAGCTGATGCACGGCGTCAAGTGAGGCCTGCCATGCGCATGAACACGTGGTGGTCCCCGATGATCGTGGCCGGCCTGCTGGCCGCCTGTTCGCCATCGGCACCCACCGCCGCGCCTGCGCAGCCGGTGGACACCACCGAACAGAAAGCACCGGTGGCCGATCCCAGCCAGCCGGTGGCGTCGGGCAACACCCCGGCCGCGGCGGATGTCGCCGCGGTCGCCGGGCTCAACGCGCAGTTCGATCCGGCCCGCGACCCGGTCGCCGACCTGGCCACGGCCAAGGTCGAGGCCCAGCGCGGCGGCAAGCGGATCGTGCTGGACGTGGGTGGGGAGTGGTGCTCGTGGTGCCACCTGCTGGACGCGTTCATCGGGGGTGATGCGGAGATCCGCAGCTTCCGCGATGCCAACTACGTCTGGATGAAGGTCAACTACAGCGAAGACAACGAGAACGCCGCGTTCCTGTCGCAGTTCCCGCAGATCAAGGGCTACCCGCACCTGTTCGTGCTGGATGCGCAGGGCACGCTGCTGCATTCGCAGTTCACCGGCGAGCTGGAGGCCGACAAGGGCCAGCCGAAGGGATACAACCGCGAACGCTTCTTCGCCTTCATGAAGGAATGGGCGCCGCCGACGGCGCCCTGAAAAACGCACCCCGCAGACCACGCCGGTAGAGCGGACTGTCAGTCCGCTGCGCTTGGCGCAATGGATGAATCAACGCCAGCGGACCACCGGTCCGCTCTACAGTTGCCCGGTCTCCTGCCGCTATTTCCAAGGACCTCATGGATCGAAGCGCATGCAGCCTGGAACTTCCGATAGCACCCTGGACGCACCGACCGGCGTAAGCCTGCCGCCAGCGGAGGTGCTGCTGGACGACGCGTCGGCCCATGCTGGCGAAACCGACATCCCGGACGTTGCCGCCACCCTGTACCGCCTGCCGCAGGTGTCGGTTCCCGACAACGTGCTGCTCAAGGCGGCAGTGCAGAAGCTGGTCGAACAGAAGACCCAGCTCGACCAGCTGGCCCGCAACCCGGCGCTGGTGGGCCTGCTGCCCAGCGAATGGCAGGGCACCGGCACGCGCGGGGTGGACCTGCAGAGCTTCGTGCTCTCGGTGCTGCCTTACCTGCACAACGCCACCAAGGCCGAAACCGCGCCCGCGCGGCTGCCGCTCAAACACGTGCTGGGCGACAGCGGCCGCTGGGGCCAGGCCGATGTGGCCGAACCGAAATCGCTGGCGTTCTTCCTGGCCAGCGACGACCGCGCCACGGCAGGCGTGAAGGATCCGGCGGAGGCCTACCTGGTCGCGCCGCTGGGCCTGGCCTGGGCGCACGAGGGCCGGACCCGGCCCGGCTTCCTGCGGGATATGGGCTACACCAGCATGGCTGCGCGGGTACATGTGCTGCCGTACCCGGAGCCGGGCCAGTTGGCCCTGTACAGCGTGGTGGCCAATGGCATCGCCCAGGTCTGGTGCGTGCTGGACCGGCGCAAGCTGCGGCCGCTGCTGGCGCCGTGGTTGAGCGTGCCGCTGCTGACCGCCTATGGGGTCACCGCGCCTATGACGTGGCCGACGTCGTATCCGGCGGTCGACGAGGTGGCGCGCGCGCTGGCCACCGCGCGGACCGGCAAGGGCCCGGTCGAAGTGGACCTGCCCAAGGTGGTCGCCAAGATCGCCGAAGATGCCTCGGGCGAAACCTGGATGCCGGTCAGCCTGCTCCAGGTGGGCACCTGGGCGCCGCGCTGGCGCTATTTCCTGGCCACCTTCATCGCGCTGCCAGCCGCGCTGCTGGTGATCGCCGCGCTGGCCCTTCCGGGCGCGCTGGAAGCCGCTGCGGTGGCGGCATCACTCGGCCTGGCCGCCGGCGCCATCGGCGCGTTGGCCGCCCCCTGGGTACACGCGAGGCGCAAGCACCTCAGCTGACGGCGTGACGACCAACGGTCGTCACCTACCGAACGGCATGACCGCCGTCGGCAAGCCCTCGGTAGGTACCGACCGTTGGTCGGTACGCGCATCCGTCAGCCTTCATCCATCCGCTGCAGGCCTTCGCCGGCCAGGCGCAGGATCAGCTTCTCCAGCATCTGCTCCTCGTCCTCGCTCAGCACCGACATCAGCTTGCGGGTGATCTCGATCACCAGCGGGGCGATGGTCTCGTAGACCTCGAACCCGGCCGCCGACAGCGCCAGCACCGAACGACGGCGGTCATCACCGTGGGTTTCACGCTTGATGAAGCCGCGTTCGAGCAGTCTGGCCACGGCCCGGCTGACCGCCACCTTGTCCATCGCGGTGCGGTCGGAGACCTCGCTCGCCGATGAGCCCGGGTACAGCGCCAGGATGGTGATCACCCGCCATTCGGGAATCGCCAAGCCGTAACGGTCCCCATACAGCTTGGCGATGTTGCCGCTGACCCGGTTGGACAAAACGCTCAGCCGGTACGGCAGGAACTGCTCCAGGTCGAGCAGGGCGTGCGTGGCACGGATGGTCTGGCTGCTGGGATCGGGTGGGCTCATGCTGCGGTGCACCTTGATGGTGGTTTCATGTGAAACTATAACCTTCTTTCCGGACTCCGCATTCTCGCGGGTCTGCCTTCCGCCCGCACCTGGTTTTTTTCCGGGGGTGGGCCGCTTTGGAGCCACGTCATGAGCAGCCAGCCCGCAACCGCGTCGCACGCCCCCAACCCGGGCATGCAGGTCACCACCTTCGAGAACCCGATGGGCATCGACGGGTTCGAATTCGTTGAATTCGCCGCGCCGGCCGGTCGTGGCGCCGAGCTCCACGAGTACTTCCGCAAGATGGGCTTCACCGCCGTGCTGCGCCACAAGCAGCGCGCCATCACCGTGTACCGCCAGGGCGGGGTGAACTTCCTGGTCAACGAAGAGCCCGATTCGTTCGCCTCGGACTTCGCCGAGAAGCACGGCCCGTGCGCCTGTGGCTTCGCCATCCGCTTCCAGAAGCCGGGCGATGAGGTGTTCCAGATGGCGCTCGGCAACGGTGCCGAAGCGATCGACTTCAAGCCGGACACCAAGGCGGTGCCGGCCCCGGTCATCAAGGGCATCGGCGACTGCATGCTGTACCTGGTGGACCGTTATGGCGCCGCCGGCAGCATGTTCGATACCGACTACGCTCCGATCGACGGCGTGGACCAGAATCCGGTCGGTTTCGGCCTGACCTTCATCGACCACCTGACCCACAACCTGTACTTCGGCAACATGCAGCAGTGGTCGGACTACTACGAGCGCCTGTTCAACTTCCGCGAGATCCGCTACTTCGACATCAAGGGCCTCAAGACCGGCCTGGTGTCCAAGGCGATGACCGCACCGGATGGCATCGTGCGCATTCCGCTCAATGAATCGTCCGACCCGAAGAGCCAGATCAACGAATACCTGGACGCCTACAAGGGCGAGGGCATCCAGCACATCGCCTGCTTCACCGAAAACATCTACGACACCGTCGAGGCGATGCGTGCGCAGGGCGTGGCGTTCCTGGATACGCCGGAAACGTATTTCGAGGTCATCGACATGCGCGTGCCCGGCCATGGTGAAGACGTGGCGCGGCTGGCGAAGAACAAGATCCTGATCGATGCGGATCCGGAGACCAAGCAGCGCAAACTGCTGCAGATCTTCACCACCAACTGCATCGGCCCGATCTTCTTCGAGATCATCCAGCGCAAGGGCAATGAAGGGTTTGGCGAAGGCAACTTCACCGCGCTGTTCGAAAGCATCGAGCGCGACCAGATCAAGCGCGGCGTGCTGTAATCCACGAAAACGGACCTCCGACCATGCCCACCTCCCTCGAATCGCGCGGCTACCAGACCGGTTTCGGCAACGAATTCGCCAGTGAAGCGGTTCCCGGCGCGCTGCCGGTGGGCCGCAACTCGCCGCAGCGGGTGGCGCATGGCCTGTACGCCGAACAGCTGTCGGGCACGGCGTTCACCGCGCCGCGCGGCAGCAACCGGCGCAGCTGGGTGTACCGGATCCGCCCGGCGGTCACGCATGGGGAGTTCCAGCCCTATGCGCAGCCGCGCCTGCACGGCGATTTCGCGCAGGGGGCGGTGTCGCCCAATCAGCTGCGCTGGGATCCGCTGCCGCTGCCCTCCGCGCCGGCCGACTTCGTCGACGGCCTGTACACCATGGGCGGCAATGGTTCGCCCGACGCGCATGGTGGCGTCGGCATCCACCTGTATGCCGCCACTGCGGACATGCAGGGGCGCTACTTCTACGACGCCGATGGCGAACTGCTGATCGTGCCGGAACTGGGACGCCTGCGATTGCTGACCGAGCTGGGTGTGATCGAGATCGAACCGCAGCAGATCGCGGTGATCCCGCGCGGGGTGCGCTTCCGCGTGGAACTGCCGGATGGGCAGGCGCGCGGTTACGTCTGCGAAAACTTCGGTGCGCTGCTGAAACTGCCGGACCTCGGCCCGATCGGGTCGAACGGACTGGCCAACCCGCGCGATTTCGAAACGCCGCACGCGGCGTACGAAGACGTCGAGGGCGCCTTCGAGTTGATCGCCAAATTCCAGGGCCAGCTGTGGCGTGCGGACATCGATCACTCGCCGCTGGACGTGGTGGCCTGGCACGGCAACTACGCGCCTTACCGCTACGACCTGCGCCGCTTCAACACCATCGGCTCGATCAGCCACGACCACCCGGACCCGTCGATCTTCCTGGTGCTGCATTCGCCCAGCGATACCCCGGGCACCAGCAACATGGATTTCGCGATCTTCCCGCCGCGCTGGCTGGTGGCCCAGGACACCTTCCGGCCGCCGTGGTTCCATCGCAACATCGCCAGCGAGTTCATGGGGCTGATCCACGGCGCCTACGACGCGAAGGCTGAAGGTTTCGTGCCCGGTGGCGCATCCCTGCATAACAGCATGAGCGGCCACGGCCCGGATGCTGCCACGTTCGAGAAGGCGTCCGCTGCCGACCTGAGCCGGCCCGACGTGATCAAGGACACCATGGCCTTCATGTTCGAAACGCGTGGCGTGATTCGCCCCACCGCGCAGGCCATGGACGCGGCGCACCGCCAGCGTGGCTATCAGCACTGCTGGCAGGGCCTGAAGAAGAACTTCCAGGCGTAACCACGCACGCGACCGCGGCGATCAGCCGGCGACCGCGCCGGCCTGCTCCAGCTGTGCCAGATGTGCCTCCGGCAGCACCTCGAACAGGCGCTGGCGTACGCGCTCGCAATAGCCTGCGGAGGTCAGCGCGGGCAGCGCGTCGAGGGCACTGCCCAGCGCGGCCACCACCTGCTCGTCGCTGCGTGCCTGCTGCAGGGTGTGCAACACCGCGGCGGCCTGCGGGTGCCGCTGCAGTTCAAGAATTCCCAGCAGGTAGATGCGCGCGGCCACCAGCGAGCGGCGGCGCTCGGTGACGGGCGCAGCACTGGTCGGGACCGGGCTCGCAGCGGTCGGTGCATCCGGCACCGGCGCCGGCATGGGCTCGGGCGGCGCGGTGGACATCAGATAGCCAGCCTGGATCAGCTGGATCACCATCGCTGATGCTTCCGGCCCGATCATCGCGGTGAGTTGGGACAGGTCGCGCTGGCCATCGCACAGGATCAGCAGGCGCCGCTGGCGCATGTCCAGGGGCGCGCGATGGGCCTGCAGGGCGTCACGGGCGAGGTCGGTCTTGCGCGGTTGCATGGGCGTGGGGTCGAAGCGGTGCAGGCCGAGCCTGAACGCCACAGGTGTAACTGTGATGACAAGCACGATATGTATGCACGCGCTGCACGTCCCCCACGCTAGCCTGCGAGCCACTGACAGGAGGGCGTGCATATGAAGCAGCTGGCAAGCGTGTTGGCATTCGGTATCGCAATCGCATTGGCGGGCTGCGACCGCCATCCAGAGCCCCCGTCGGCCGACGCCGAAGCAGCGGTGGTGGAGCCGGCCGCGGACGCGACGGCAGCTGCGGCACCCGCCACCACGGCCAGTAAACCCGCCGCAGATGCCGCGGTGCAGGGTCCTGCGCGCCTGGATGGGTATGGCCCGCTGACCCTGGGTGCCAGCCTGGACGAGGTCCGCACCGCCTGGAAGGAGCCCTTGCAGGGTGACGTTCCCGATGACTATTGCCACGCGCTGCGCCCGCAGGGCAGCCAGGCCGATGACGTGATCCTGATGCTCGAGGGCAAACGGCTGGTGCGTTACGACGTGCGCAACGACCGCATCGTGGCGCCGGGCGGTGGCAAGGTCGGCATGTCGCTGGGCCAGCTGCAGACGCTGTACCCAGACCGCGGCGACCTGACCCCGCACAAGTACGACGAGAAGGGCCACAACCTGCGCGTGCGCCCGGCCGCCGAGGGCGGAGCGATCGTCAACTTCGAGATCAACGGCGATGGCAACGTCACCGCCTGGCGGGTCGGCAAGACCCCGCAGGTGGATTACGTGGAAGGCTGCTCCTGAGCCACGGCACGGGGCCGGGTTGTACGCCGCGCCATGACTGGCCCTAGAATCGGGCCACGCCACCTGGGGATCCACTGATGATCGCTGCCACTGCCTGGTTCCTGTTGGGCCTGCTGCTGCTTGCACTCGGGGGCGACTCCATCGTCAAGGCCGCCTCCGGGCTGGCCCAGCGCTTCGGTGCTTCTCCTTTCGTGGCGGGGTTGCTGCTGGTCACCTTCGGTACCTCCCTGCCCGAGCTGGTGGTCAACGCCCGCGCGTTCGTGGTCGGCGCCGAGGAGCTGGCGCTGGGCAACGCGGTCGGCAGCAACATCGTGAATGTAGGCCTGACCCTGGCGCTGGCGGCACTCGCCACGCCGCTGCTGGTGCGGGCACGCCTGCTCTCGCCGTTGCTGGTGCTGCTGGCGGTCGCCAGCCTGGCGCTGATCGTATTCGGGTTGGACGGGGTGATCGCGCGCTGGGAAGGCGGCTTGCTGCTGCTCGGCTTCGTTGGGCTGCTGGCCTTCGTGCTGCGGTACGGTCGGCGCGAATCCGAGCCGGTACGTGAAGCGATTGCCGGCTATGCGATGACCCGCACCGGCCTGTTCCTCAATGTGCTGCGGGTGGTGTTCGCCGCCGTGTGCCTCTACTACGGCGCGCGCTGGGTCGTGGGTGCCGCGCCGGTGATGGGCGCCAGCCTGGGCTGGTCGCCGCTGCTGGTGGGCCTGTTGCCGGTGGCCATCGGTACCGCGCTGCCGGAAGTCGCTGCCGCGATCATCGCCGCGCGCCGTGGCCAGGGTGACATGGTGCTTGGCCACGTGATCGGCTCCAGCCTGTTCAACCTGCTGGTCGTGGTCGGCGGCATGGCCGCGCTGCGCCCGCTGGCGCTGCCCGAATCGTTCGTGAAGCTGGAGTTGCCGGCAGCGATCGCCTTCGTGCTGGTGCTGTACCCGATGCTCAAGGGCGACCTGGCCATCAGCCGGCGCGAGGGCGGGATCCTGCTGGTGGCGTTCGTGGCGTGGATCGCGCTGGAGCTTGCGCTGATCGGGTAAGGACACGCATGGCGTGCCCCTACGACTCCGGGGGCGCGCTAGGATCCGTGCGCGTGGCGACGCGTTCGTCGTCATCGCGCCCCTCTGCCACATTGCGCGGCAACGGCGGCGGCAACTGCTCTTCCTTCGCGGTCTCGTGCCCGGGCAGGCTCGGCCGCTTTTCCATCATCAGCGACAGCGCCGCCTTGGCCATCATGTGCGCGCTGATCGGTGCGGTGATGAACAGGAACACGGTGATCAGCAGCTCGCGCGGCTGCGGGTCCTCGCCCAGGAAGATGTGGTACAGCACCGAACCGGCCAGCACGCAGCCCACGCCCAGCGTGCTTGCCTTGGTCGGCGCATGCAGGCGCTTGAAGAACGTGGACAGCTTCACCAGCCCCAGCGCGCCGACCAGGATGAGGAAGCAGCCAAACAGCAGCAGCAGCGACAGCGCGACCTGGATGAACGTGATCATTCGACGATGTCCCGGCGCAGCACGAACTTGCTGAGCACCACGGTGCTGCCAAAGCCCAGCATCGCGATCACCAGCGCCGCTTCGAAATACACCGCCGAATTGAGGTACATGCCGAACAGCATCAGCTCGGCGATGGCGGTCACCGACAGCGTGTCCAGCGCCAGGATGCGGTCGGGCACGGTCGGGCCGCGCAGCAGGCGCCAGGTGGCCAGCAGCATGGCCAGCCCGACCACGTGCATGCACACGGCCATGGTGGTCTGGATGAAGGTGAAACCGGTCATGGGAAAATCTCCATCAGCGGGGCTTCGTAACGGTGCTTGATCTGCCGGATCAGCTCGTCGGGATCGTCCAGGTGCAGCACATGCACCAGCAGGTAGCGGCGATCATCGGACAACGCGGCCGACACCGTACCCGGGGTCAGGGTGATCATGCTGGTGAGCGCGGCGATGCCGTGGATGTTGGCGATGTCCAGCGGCAGCCAGATGAAGCCCGGGTGGATGCGGCGCTCCGGGCCCAGTACCTGCACCGCCACGCGGATGTTGGAGACCAGGATGTCCCACAGCGTCACGCAGATCAGCTTGGGCAACGGTCGCAGCGAGCCGATGCGCGCGAACTCGCGGTCCAGCCGCGCGGCGAACAGCGGCACCACCACGCCCAGCAGCATGCCGAGCAGGATCTGGCCCAGGGTGAAGCTGTCGGACATCAGCACCCAGAAGCCGGTGACCATCACGCTCAGCGAGGTCGAGGGGAACAGGCGGCGAAGGAACGGGCGGCGGCTCATGGCTGGCGGATCTCCGGCGTGGTCGCACGCAGTTCACCCACGTAATCCTGCGGCGTGAGCAGCTGCGTGGCCATGGCGTCGGTGTACTGCATCAACGGGTTGGCGAACACGCTCATGCCGATGCCGTAGCAGAGCAGCAGCGCGGCGGCGAACAGCTCCACGGTGCGGGTGGGCGCCTTGCGCGGCGGGGGTACGCCCTCCTCCAGCACCGGCACCCGCCAGAACAGGCGGATGCCGCCGCGGGTGATGCCCACGATCACCATCAGGCTGCTGCCCAGCACCGCCGCCCAGACCACACCCGTGTAGGCGGCCGGCATGCCGGCCAGCAGCGCCGCCTTGGCCAGGAAGCCGGACAGCGGCGGCAGGCCGGCCACCGACACCGCGGCGATCAGGAACAGCACCGCCGGGGTTTCCTTGCCGGGCATCGGCGCGATGATTTCCTTGCGGTCACTGGCGCCACCGCGGCGGCGGCGGATCAGGTCGGCGATGAGGAACAGGGCGGCCGCCACGAACGTGCTGTGCGGCAGGTAGTACAACCCGGCCGACAGCACCTGCGGGGTGCGGATCGAGAAGGCGATGAACAGCGTGGCCGCCGATACCACCACCAGATAGGAGATCAGCACGCGCAGGCGCGCGGCGGCAAGCACGCCCAGTCCACCCAGGATCAGCGTGGCCACGCCGGCCCAGAACAGCCACTGGGAGCCATAGCCGGCCATGGCACCTGCGTCTTCGCCGAACCACAGCGAGCTCACCCGCAGCATCGCGTACAGGCCGACCTTGGTCATGATGGCAAACAGCGCCGCCACCGCTGCCGGTGCGCGTGCGTAGGCTTCAGGCAGCCACAGGTACAGTGGCATCAGTGCGGCCTTGCTGCAGAACACCAGCAGCAGCAGGCCGAGCGTTGCCTTCACCAGGGTCAGGTGGGTGGGCGGCACCTCGGCGATGCGCTGGGACAACTCGGCCATGTTGAGCGAGCCCAGGGAGGCATACAGAAGGCCCAGCGCGATCAGGAACAGGGTCGAGGCGGTGACGTTGAACACCACGTAGTGCAGGCCGATGCGCATGCGCAGCCCGCGCCCGCCACTGAGCAGCAGGCCGTAGGAGGCGATCAGCATCACCTCGAAGAACACGAACAGGTTGAAGATGTCGCCGGTGAGGAAGGCACCGTTGAGGCCCACCAGCTGGAACTGGAACAGCGCATGGAAGTGCGGTGCGCGCCGGTCCCAGCCGGAGCAGGCGTGCAGCAGGCACGGGATGGCCAGCAGCAGCGTGGTCAGCAGCATCCAGCTGGACAGGCGGTCGGCCACCAGCGCGATGCCCAGCCGCGAGGGCCAGTCGCCCAGCAGGTACACCGCGATGGTCCCATCGGCGGTCTGCGCGAACAGCAGGGCCACCGACGCCGCAAGCGCGGCCAGCGTGGTCCAGGCGACCGTGCGCTGCACCTTGGGGCCGTAGCGGCGGTGTTCGACGAACAGCGAACAGGCTGCACCGAACAGTGGAATCAGGATGGGCAGGATCACCGCATGGTTCACGGGCCACCCTCCCGGCCGGGCGCGGTATCGGCCAGCTCTGCAGCCTCATCCTCGTGCGCGTCGACGTGGTCGCTGTGGTTGTCGCTGCGGCTGCGCATGGCCAGCACGATGCTCACGGCAGTCATCGCAAAGGCGATGACGATCGCGGTCAGCACCAGTGCCTGCGGCAGCGGATCGGTGTAGTTGCCCAGCGTGCTGTCCACGCCTTCCTTCAGCACCGGCGCCTTCCCGGTCACCAGGCGGCCGCCGGAGAAGATCAGCAGGTTGGTCGCGTAGGACAGGAAGGTCATGCCGAGGATGACGTCGAAGCTGCGCGCGCGCAGCAGCAGGTAGATGCCGATCGCAGCCAGTACGCCGATCGCGCTTGCCAGGGCCAGTTCCATCAGTGGGTCTCCCCGGTACGTGCCGAACGGTTGTTGGGATCGATCTCGCCCTTGCGCGAGTTGCGGGTGCGCGACGGTTTCACCGTGCCCATCATCGACAGGATCAGCATCGCCCCGCCGAACACCACCAGGTACACGCCGGTATCGAAGCCGACCGCGCTGGCCAACGGCACCGTGCCGATCAGCGGCAGCTCCAGGTCCAGGTGCCCGCTGGTCAGGAACGGCACCCCGAACAGCATCGAGGCACAGCCGCTGACGATGGCGATGAGCAGGCCCGCGCCGATGCAACGGATGTAATCGAAGCCGAAGCGCGATTCCACCGAGGTGGTGCCCTGGATGACGTACTGGATCAGCAGCGGCACCGCCAGCACCAGGCCGGCGATGAAACCGCCGCCGGGCGCGTTGTGGCCGCGCAGGAACAGGAAGATCGATACCGTCAGCGTCAACGGGAACATCACCTGGGCCAGGTCGGCCGGTACCGGCAGCTTGATCGGCGGGCCCGGCATGATCTGCTCCGGCGCCATCCGCGAACGCCGCAGCATGGCGTGCACCACCAGGGCGGCGATGCCGAACACGGTGATCTCACCGAAAGTATCGAAGCCACGGAAGTCCACCAGGATCACGTTGACCACGTTTTCGCCGTACGCTTCGGGCAGCGCACGCGCCAGCAGTTCGCCGGCCATGCTGTTGGGCGGCAGGGTCATCGCGCTGTAGGCCATGGCGGCCAGGCCGCCACCACCGATCACCGCGATCAATGCGTCCCGGCGCTTGCGCCAGCGCGACTTCTCCGGCGGCGACTGCGCCGGCAAGTAGTTCATGCCCAGCAGCATCAGCACCAGCGTCACCATCTCCACCAGCAGCTGGGTCAACGCCAGGTCCGGCGCGGACAGGAACACGAAGGTCAGCGACACCATCAGGCCCACGCCACCGGCGACCAGCACTGCCAGCAGGCGCTGCCGATAGACGAACAGCGCGCCCAGCGCGCAGGCCATCATCACCGCCCACAGCGCCCAGCCCAGCAACGGAATCGGCTGCGGCGAAGGCCAGTTGGGCGACACCGGATTGGCCACGAACGGGGCGGCGGCCACGATGATCGCCACCACCACCAGCGCCATCAGCATGCGCTGCAGGCTGCCGTTGGCCAGGCCCTGGGTGAGCCGGTGGGCGAAGCCGAACACCAGGTCCAGCTGCTTGTGGAACAGGTTGCGCCCGATGGCATGGCTGACCACCGCATGCAGGTTGATCAGCCGGCGCAGACCGAAGTACAGGGCGATGCCGCCCAGTACACCTGCGATGCTCATCATCAGCGGCATGTTGAAGCCGTGCCAGACCGACAGGCTGTAGGCCGGCATGGCCGGGCCCAGGATCGAGGAGGCTGCCGCGTGCAGGATCGGGGCCACAGTGATCGCCGGGGCTACGCCCACCGCCACGCACAGCACCACCAGGACCTCCACCGGCACCTTCATGAAGCGCGGCGGCTCGTGCGGCACCCGGTCCAGGTCATGCGGGCCTTGGCCGAAGAAGGTGTCATGCACGAAGCGCAGGCTGTAGGCCACGCCCAGCACGCCGGCCAGCAGCGCGGCGATCGACACGGCGATGCGCATCGGTTCCGGTCCCTGCGCGGTAATGGCCTCGGCGAACAGCATTTCCTTGGACAGGAAGCCGTTGAGTAGCGGAATGCCGGCCATGGCCAGCGAGGCGATGATCGCCAGCGCGCTGGTGAACGGCATCAACCGGCGCAGGCCACCCAGCTTGCGCATGTCGCGCGTGCCGGTTTCATGGTCGATGATGCCGGCGGCCATGAACAGCGAGGCCTTGAAGGTGGCGTGGTTGAGGATGTGGAACACGCCGGCCACCACCGCCATCGGCGTGGACAGGCCGAACAGCAGGGTGATCAGGCCCAGGTGCGAGATCGTCGAATAGGCCAGCAGCCCTTTCAGGTCGTGCTGGAAAATCGCGTTCCAGGCGCCGATCAGCAGGGTCAGTGCGCCGATCCCGCTGACTGTATAGAAGAACAGGTCGGTACCGGCCAGCGCCGGGTGCAGCCGCGCCAGCAGGAACACGCCGGCCTTCACCATGGTGGCCGAGTGCAGGTAGGCCGACACCGGGGTCGGCGCAGCCATGGCATGCGGCAGCCAGAAGTGGAACGGGAACTGCGCGCTCTTGGTGAAGATGCCCGCCAGCACCAGGAACAGGGCCCACGGGTACAGCGGGCTGGCACGGATCACATCGCCGGCGGCCAGCACCGCATCCAGTTCAAAACTGCCGACGATGCGGCCGATCAGCAGCACGCCACCGAGCAGGGCCAGGCCGCCGCCGCCGGTGACCACCAGCGCCATCCGCGCGCCCTCGCGGGCATCCTGGCGGTGCGACCAGAAGCCGATCAGCAGGAACGAGCTGATGCTGGTCATTTCCCAGAACACCATCAGCAACAACAGGTTGCCGGACAGCACCATGCCCAGCATGGCGCCCATGAACAGCAGCAGGTAGCAGTAGAAGCGGTGCGCGTTGTCCCTGGCGCTCAGGTAGTAGTGCGCGTACATCACCACCAGCGCACCGATGGCCAGCACCATGCCGGCGAACATCCAGGCCAGCCCATCCAGCCGCACCGAGAAGGCCAGCCCGATCTGCGGCAGCCAGTCCCCGAAACTGCGCACCACCCCGCCATCAAGGATCGCGGGGGTCATCGTGGCGAGCAGCGCCAGCCCGCCCACGGGGGCGGCCGCGGCCAGCCAGGCGGCCGTGGCACGGGAACTGTGGCGGAACACAATGACCGCCACCGCCAGCAGGAAGGGCAGGGCGAGCAGCAGGAGAAGGCTGGGATTCATGCAGGGAATGCGGGATTCACGAGCAGGCCTTTCAGTCTAACAGGCGGGGATTTGTCGCCGATATACCCGATTACGCCACCAACTGCAGGCAACGTGCGTGATTCATCTTTTTGCTGTCGGCAGGGTGGTCCATTCGGGGTTGTTCAGCGCCGTATGGAAACGTTGCCGGCACTTTGCGCCATGAGTGATCTCGCTACCGTTCAGCCCAGCAACGACAGGGCCTCCGCCCGCGCGTCAGCCACCGCGCAGATGAACGAACCACCCTCCCCGGATCGCGTCCACCGCCATGCTGGACCCGCTGCCGTGCAGCAGGAGTGAGCATCCATTTCGTTCAGGTTGGGCCGGTCAATACGCCAGGTCGAACTTCCGGTACGCCTTGGCCATCACCCAGGCCGGCCCGATCAGCAGATAGGTCAGGTCGGTCAGGAAGCTGGGCTTGCGCCCCTCGAACTTGTGGCCGATGAACTGCGCGACCCAGGCCACCACGAACACGCCCAGCCCCAGCCAGGCCAGGTTGGCCAGCCCGATCTCGGCTTCCAGCAGCCGGCAAGTGCAGCCGCATACAAAGAAGAAGGCGAGCATGCCCAGGCCCAACCGGCGCGACAGGCGGTTGTAGAAGCACCACGCGGTAAACATCGCCAGGCCGGCCCAGACCCCGTACTGGAACCAGGTGATCAGCGGCGGCAGGCACCAGAGCAGGGCAATGACCGACCACAGGATCGCCGGCACCGCCACCACATGGATGCGCTGGTTCAGCGTATTGCGGTGATCGTCTGAATAGCTGGCGAAATAGCGGTCGATGGGCCGCACAAGCTGGGTCGTCGTGGACATTGAGCCTCCGGAGTGACCACAGAATACTCCCGACAGCGGACGGGTAGGGCGGGGCGGGTAAAGCGGAGCGGGTAGAGCGGAGCGGGTAGAGCGGACTGTTAGTCCGCTGCTCCACCGCAGCCGACTAACAGTCGGCTCTACCGCCCAAGCCGACTAACAGTCGGCTCTACCGCGCAAGCCGGACTCTACCGGCGGCATCAATCCACCGAGATACCTGCCAGGCGCTGCAGCGCCTCGGCGTACTTGGCGCGGGTGCGTTCGATGATGTCCGCCGGGATGCTCGGGCCCGGGGCGGTCTTGCCCCAGTCCAGCGTCTCCAGGTAATCGCGGACGAACTGCTTGTCGTAGCTCGGCGGGCTGGTGCCCACTTCGTACTCGTCGGCCGGCCAGTAGCGCGAGGAATCCGGGGTCAGCATCTCGTCCATGATGTACAGGCGGCCATCGGCATCGGTACCGAACTCGAACTTGGTGTCGGCCAGGATGATGCCGTGCTCGCGGGCGTAATCGGCGGCGAACTTGTAGATGCGCAGGGTGGCATCGCGCACGCGCTCGGCCAGGTCCGCGCCGACCGCCTTCACCATCGCATCGAAATCGATGTTCTCGTCATGGTCGCCCACGGCGGCCTTGGTCGAGGGGGTGAAGATCGGCTCGGGCAGCTGCTCGGCCTGGCGCAGGCCATCGGGCAGCTCGATGCCGCTGACCTTGCCGGTGCGCTGGTAGTCCTTCCAGCCGCTGCCGATGAGGTAGCCGCGGGCGATGGCTTCCACCGGTACGGGCTTGAGCTTGCGGGTCACGACCGCGCGCTTGGCGTACAGCGCCGCGTCCACGCCCTCGGGCAGCACGCTGGCCACGTCGATGCCGGTGAGGTGGTTGGGCATCAGGTGCGCGGTCTTGGCGAACCAGAAGTTGGAGACCTGGCAGAGCATTTCGCCCTTGCCGGGAATCGGATCGGGAAGCACCACGTCGAAGGCCGACAGACGGTCGGTCGCGACCATCAGCAGGTAGTCCCCCGGCGGAGTGCCGGCGGGCAGCCGTTCGCGCGGAATGTCGAAAACATCACGCACCTTGCCGCGATGGCGCAAGGGCAGGCCGGGGAGATCGGATTGCAACAACGTGGTCGGCACGGGCACTCCTGGGGCTTCGTCGAGACGGCTGTCCAGGGCACCCGGAGGGCCCGCAGGGACAGCGGGCGGCCTAGTGTAAAGCGGGTTGGGGCCGCTGTGACGTAAAATGAGGTTCCTTTGTTGCCCCGGCCGCCCCGACGACCATGCGCTGGTACGGAAAACTGCTTGGATTCATCGCCGGCGCCCTGCTTTTCAGGCCCAATCCGCTGTTTGGTGCCGTGGTCGGCCTGCTGATCGGCCATGCCTTCGATGCCGACTGGTTCCGGCTGAACAGGGAGAACCCGTACCGGGAGCTGGGGCTGACCTCCGAGGCCACCGATGCCGAGATCGACCTGGCCTACCGGCGGCTGATGTCCCAGTACCACCCCGACAAGGTCGTCGGCGCCGCCCCCGAGCTGCGCCAGCAGGCCGAGCGCAAGTCGCGCCAGCTCAATGCCGCCTACGACCGCATCAAGACCCTGCGCAAGCGCTGAGCGCGCGCGGCCCCCTCTCTACGTCCTGAAGGCCCCGGCCATGTCCAACTGCATCATTGCCCCCTCCATCCTGTCCGCCAACTTCGCCCGCCTCGGCGAAGAGGTGGACAACGTGCTCGCCGCCGGTGCCGACTGGGTGCATTTCGACGTGATGGACAACCATTACGTGCCGAACCTGACCATCGGCCCGATGGTCTGCCAGGCGCTGCGCAAGCATGGCGTGACCGCCCCGATCGACGTGCACCTGATGGTGGAACCGGTGGACCGCATCATTCCGGACTTCGCCGAGGCCGGCGCGACCTATATCAGCTTCCACCCCGAGGCCAGCCGCCACGTGCACCGCACCATCCAGCTGATCCGCTCGCTGGGCTGCAAGCCGGGCCTGGTGCTCAACCCGGGCACCCCGGTGGACATCCTGGACTGGGTGCTGGACGACCTGGACCTCGTGCTGCTGATGTCGGTCAACCCCGGTTTCGGCGGCCAGGCCTTCATTCCCTCTGCGCTGGACAAGCTGCGCGTGGTGCGCCAGAAGATCGATGCGAGCGGCCGCGATGTGCGCCTGGAGATCGACGGCGGGGTGAAGGCCGACAACATCGGCGCGATTGCCGCGGCCGGCGCCGACGCCTTCGTGGCTGGCTCGGCCATCTTCAACGCGCCGATCAGCTACAAGGACGTGATTGACCAGATGCGCCACAACGTAGCCAAGGCACGGGGCTGAGCATGGGGGCGCCGGCGCTGCAGATCCGCGAGGCCACCGCTGCCGATGCCGCGCTGATCCTGCGCTTCATCCGCGAGCTGGCGATCTACGAAAAGGCCGAATCGTCGGTGCAGACCGACGAGGCGGGCATCGTCGCCAGCCTGTTCGGCGAGGGCGCCAAGGCGCGCGCGCTGATCTGTGAAGCCGGTGGCGAGGCGATCGGCTACGCGGTGTATTTCTACAACTACTCCACCTGGCTGGGCCGCAACGGCGTTTACCTGGAAGACCTGTACGTGAGTCCGGCGCAGCGCGGCAGTGGCGCCGGCAAGGCGCTGCTCAAGCACATCGCCCGCATCGCAGTGGCCGAAGGCTGCGGCCGCTTCGAGTGGTCGGTGCTGGACTGGAACGAACCGGCGATCCGGTTCTATGAGGCGGCCGGCGCCAAGCCGCAGAGCGAGTGGACGGTGTACCGCCTCGAGGGCGAAGCCCTGAAGGCATTCGCCGGCGGAGATTGAACGCATATGCGGGGAAGGCCATCATCGGGGCTATCAATGTTCGAGCTGTAGCCGATAGGCAGAAATGCCTTGCCACGCAGATGTTCCCGTAACAGAATCGATCCATCCAGCCCTCCAAGTACGCCCCCCTACTGATCGCGGGACGGCCGAAACGGGGGCTTTTTTCTGCGACTCGGCCACTTGACCGACTTCAATGCGTGGTCTGCCAGTCCGGGCGTACTTGATGATCTTCTGAAGGGGCGTCGTCGTTTTGCCGATCTTGCGGCTGAAGATGTCCATCCAGTGATAAGGCAGAAGGGGGTCGACATGCGAATAGGCATCGACATCTCTTCCCTCGCCCTGAAGCGGCAGGTTCGGCAGATCGTTCTGATGGCCGGTGACGCTGATTTCGTACCCGCGGCGAAGTTGGCGGGGCGCGAAGGCGTCGACTTCGTACTGGACCCCATGTGGTCCGCCATTCCGCAAGGCCTGGTCGAGCATATAGACGGGATGCGCTCGGTCTGCCCCCGGCCCCAAAAAAAAGACCGCACCCTTGCGAATGCGGCCCTGAGAATAGCGGGAGGCTGATCCTGCCTCCATCCATCGTCCCTGCTATGGACTTCCATTCTCCGGGCGATCAGTGACCGTTTGATGACGTTCACTGCCCCTGAGCCACCGGGCTGATAGCCTGCGCCTCCCCCTCCCATGGAAGTGCGGTATGCGTGGTCCTCGCTGGCGTCTGATCCTCAATGGCAAGTCCACGGGCAACGTCGAGCTGCGCGAGGCGGTGCATGCGCTTCGCGAGCAGGGGGTGACGATCGAGGCCCGGGTCACCTGGGAAGACGGCGACGCCGAGCGTTACGTGGCCGAAGCCATCGAGCACGGCGTGGATACCATCATCGCCGCCGGTGGCGACGGCACCCTGAGCGAAGTGGCCGAAACCCTGGCCCACCGCGACGAGGCGGCGGAGGCGCTGCCGACCCTGGGCCTGGTCCCGCTGGGTACCGCCAATGATTTCGCGACCGCCGCCGGCATTCCCGAGGAGCCGATCCAGGCGCTGCAGATGATCCTGGCCCAGCCGGCGTGCCCGCTGGACCTGCTGCGCATCGACGCCGACGGTGACCTGTGGTGGTGCGCCAACGTGGCCAGCGGCGGATTTGGCACCGAAGTTACGGTGGAGACCGACGAGGGCCTGAAGAAGGTGCTCGGCGGGCTGGCCTACCTGGTGACGGGCATCTCCCGGCTGGGCCGGATCGAACCCATCCAGGCCCGGCTGCGCACCCCGGACTTCAACTGGGAAGGGGGCTTCATTGCGCTCGGCATCGGCAACGGCCGCCAGGCCGGCGGTGGCCAGGTGCTGTGCCCCGAAGCGCTGGTCAATGACGGCCTGCTCGATCTCACCGTGATCCCGGAGCTGAGTGGCGAAGTCGCCTCGACGCTGGGCGCATTGATCCGTGGCGGCAAGCAGGGTGCGCTGGAGCAGGTGGCCGAGCGCACCCGCGCGCCGTGGGTGGAAATAGACGCCGACGAACCGATGACCCTCAACCTGGACGGCGAACCGGTTCGCGCGCGCCGCTTCCGCATCGACTGCGTGGCAGCACGCGTGCGCATGCACCTCCCGCTCGACAGCGCGCTCCTGCAGTAGGCTGTTGCCGCACCGCTCGCGGTAGAGCCGGCCCCTTCCGGGCTGCTCAGAGCAGCGGAATATCCTCTTCCCTGGTCGGGAAGCCAAACGCCTCCCGCTTCTTGCGAATGTGCTCAGGCATCGGCGGACGCGGGATGTTGCGCGCGATCAGCCATTGCTGACATTTCTTCTGCCACGGCAGAAGATCTGGCGTGGTGATTTCCCAATAGATTGCGTCGACCATTCGCATAGGCGGCGCTTCTCCGGAGCCGGTCAGAATCTTGGTCTTTATGGTTGGGTCTGCGCCGTGCTCCAGAAGCCAGTAGGCGGAGTTGAAGCCCCCCCGTCCGGTGTACAGGCTCAAGATGGTATCTGCGGATCCAAGATTGGCCTGGTTTACGTCAGCGCCATTCTCGACCAGTAGCTGCACGTTCTTCCACTGGTTTCCGCTAAGAAACGCCTGGTACATCAGCGTTTCGTTGTTGGAGTTGCGTGTGTTGGGATCTCCGCCATGTTTCAGAAGGAGCTCGAGGAATCGGGGGTCCTCCATCTTGGCGGCGTAGACCATCGCGTTATTGAAGCCAAGCCTGCGCCCATCAATCTCCTTGAACATCCGCGCATTGGGGTCGGCGCCATTCTCCAGCAACGCGCGCAGCCCCTCCAGGCTTTGTGCACGCAATGGCCAGGCAATCAGAGGAATGCCGTCGCGCCGGGCAAAGGTTTTGTCGGGATCGACCCCTTCATCCTTGATCAAGCGGCGGACGGCTTCCGTGTCACCCGTCTCGGTTGCGACGGCGAGCTGCAACGCCTTGCCGTTGAAATAGTCGTCAGCGCCATACGAAGACGATGCCGCGCAGCCACTGACCAGAAGCAAAGCCAGAAGCGCCATTACAGCAAGTGCAATTTTCACGGAAACGGTCGACAGAGGGTGTGGAAGTAGTCTCAACTCTGGTGCTCGGAAGGATCAGGATGGCCAAAATCTTCAGAGAAGAGGGACGTCCTCTTCTTTGGTTGGGAACCCAAAGGCTTCGCGCTTCTTGCGGATGTGCTCAGGCATCGGTGGACGCGGGATGCCTCGTGCGACCAGCCAATGCTGACACTTCTTCTGCCACGGAAGCAGATCGGGTGTTGTGATTTCCCAGTAGATGTCTTCGACCATCTTCTGCCTGGCGGTGCCATCCGATCTACTGGCCGACTGGTTCGAAATCGTGGGGTCCGCGCCATGCTCAAGCAGCCAGTAGGCAGAATCGAATCCCCCTCGTCTTGTGTACCAGCTCAGAACCGTGTCATCGCCCATGCTCAGGCTGGATTCGTTGATGTTCGCGCCGTTCTCAATCAGCGTCTGGATGTTCTTCCACTGGTTCCCACTAAGGAATGCCTGAAGCAGGAGGGTCTCATTGTTGATGTTGCGTGTGTTCGGGTCGCCGCCATGTTTGAGCAGAAGCTCAAGGTAGCTTGGATCGTCCATTTTGGCTGCGTAGACCATGGCATTGTTGAAGTGAATCATCTCTCCATTCATGTGCTTGGACTCACGCACATTAGGATCAGCGCCCGCCTCAAGTAGCGCCCTTAGCCCCGGCAGGCTGCGGGCGCGTAGTGGCCACGCAATCAGTGGTATGCCATCGCGGCGAGCGAATATCTTGTCGGGATCGACTCCTTCTTCCTTGACCAAGCGCTCAATGGTTTCAGAGTCACCTCTTTCAGAAGCCACCGCGAGCTTCAGTGCTTTTCCGTCGAAATAGTCGTCGGCCCCTTGTGCAGAAGAGCTGGAGCAGCCGGTAGCCAGTGAGAGTGTGACCCATGCCGCAATTACGAGCGTTTTTGTCATCAAGGTGTGAAGACTTGGGCGCATGATCGTCCTGATGTGAAAACGCTGGTTGGGTGACATTAGCAAACTCTTCTGCTATTCGATAAGCCTAGCGGACCAGTGCCGCGTCCTTCACTGAGCAATGGAGCTTGCCATGAGTGGTGCGGATATCGAGGCGCGTGCGCGTGCCATCCAGGAACAGAATCAGCTGGTCCAACAGCTGCGGGACAGCGGCAATCGCAAGGAAGCAGATCGCCTTCAGGAAACCTATCATTCCCGTGAGATGTCTGTGCTGGCCGCTGACGTCTATCTTTCCGCCAAGGAAGACGGGCATGCCCCTGCTGGCTGGCAACGAGCCAGTAGCAATCCGGCGGCATTGCGTGCTGCGGGACTGAACATTCCTGACGCCGATCTCAAGGAGCTGTTGCAGCCGAAGGGCTCGGGCTTCCGCGCGGAAATCTACGTTCCAGACAAGAGCGTCTTTGGCGAGAGTGCGAAACCGGTCATTGTTTACAAGGGATCCACCGGAGAAATCTTGGATCCGTCGGCTCCAGGGGGGAGGCGAGAATCTGGAGGGGAAGATTTCCTCAACAATGGCCAGCAAGGTATTGGCATGCGCAGCGATTACTATGATCGTGCCATGCAGCTTGCCTCTGTCGTCAACCAGGAGTTACCGGGCGGCTTCGAAATCGCCGGCCACTCCCTCGGCGGCGGCATGGCCTCCGCCGCCTCCGCCGTCACCGGCGCCCGCGCCACCACCTTCAACGCCGCCGGTCTGCACCCGGATACGCCGGCGCGCTATGCCAAAGACAACGGCCTGCCCACCTTCAACCCGCAGCAGACAGTACACACCTACCAGACCAGCGGTGAGGTGCTCAACGATGTGCAGAACGGGATGCGGCGCCTCAACGAACAACAGCGACACGCCTACGGGCTGCTGGCCAACGAAGCCAGCATGCTGATGCGCGAGCCGCTGATGCAGGCCAAGGTGGCCGAGAAGATGCGCGAGATGCTGCCGCCCGGTGCGCAGACCGCAGCCGCGCAATTCGTCGAACAGTTGGCCACCAAACCGGGCTACGAGGCCCTTCGCGATATCCCGGTCGCGGCGGGGCGCATGGAGTTGGTGCTCGATCCCAAGACCCGCGATGCGCAGGAGCGGCTGGTGGATCGCGCGCGTACCGATGCCCCCAGCCAGGTAGCCGAGCTGGCCGGACCGTTGTCCAAGGTGCTGCACTCGGCCGCGCATGGCATGCACAACGGCCGGGTAGTGGGCGAAGTGGTGGAGAAGGGCGGCGCAACCGCCGCCCACGTCCTTGACCGCACCGGCGACGCCGTCGAGCAGGTCGCCCGCGTGCAGGGCATGGTGGTGGGCAAGGTAGTCGACATGGGATCGGCCACGCTGCAGGTGAGCGCCAAAGCCACCACCACCGTGTACGCCCAGGGCCGCGAACTGACCGGCATGATCGAGTCCACGGCGCATCGCGTGGAATCTCGCGCGCAGTCCGGGATTCTGTCGGTGGCCTCATGGGGAGCGGGCAAGCTGGGGTTCGACAACGTCTCCAAGGACCTCGACAGCCGCGCCGATGCCGTACACGCCGCGGGCCAGGCGCGTGCCACCGCCGCAACGCGCGATGCCCGGGAGGACGCCGATGCGGCCCGCGCCGCCGGCCAGCGCACCGCCGAGAGCATCGACCGTGACGGCCAATGGGTGGCCGGTAAGCTTCAGAATGGGTATGCCACGGCCGGCGCCCATGTCGACCAGGGCTATGACTTTGCGGCGCACCACATCAAGAACACCACGGCGCAGGCGCCGGCGGTGTTTGCCTCGGTTGGCGGGGCAGTGGCGGGCCTTCGCGGCGCGGCCGCTACCTACGTACCCACGGCGCTGACGCCGCAGAACATCGGCAACATCATCGAGACCAAGCGCCTGGTCGAAAACATCGGCCCGGCATTTGGCGAGGCTGTGCAGCGCCACGGGATGAAGGAAACGGTCATTCCCAGCCTGGACGCCGAGCTCATCAAACAGGAAGCGCAGGCCCGCGCGTTGCTGGAACAGCACGAACGCATCCATCACCCGGCGGAGAAGCACGCCGCCGTCGCCCCCGAGCCCTCCACGCTGGTGGTCGGCATCAATGATCCCGGCCACAGGCAGTACCACATGTTCCAGGGTGCCCAGTCAGGCGTGCACGGCATTGATGCCGCCCACAACCGCGTGCCCGATCTGCAGAGCGACCAGCTGGCCGGTGCGTTGGCGGCGAAGGCCACGCAGGAAGGCCTTGAACGCATCGAGCGGGTCGTGCTCAGCGAGGACCGCACCCGCGTGTTCGCGGTAGATACCCAGGACCTCACCTCCGTGCACCGCCACCTGGCCCAGGTGGACGTGGTGGCTGGCCGGCAGCAGCCGCTCAGCGTGAGCACCGAGCAGGTGGCCGAGGTCAACCGCCAGCAGGAACGCGCGGCCGCTGCCCCGGCGCTGGTGGCCGACCTGGGCGCCGAGCAGCAGCGCGAGCAGGAGCAGCAGGCCGCGCGGCGGATGGGATGAGGCGGGACGGGTGGGTGCTGGAACCGGCGGCGGCCGCTGGAACGGCTGGAACGAGGGTAGCGCCGACTGTTAGTCGGCTGCTTGACCGGGCAGCCGACTAACAGTCGGCGCTACCTCCGCCACCTCCGCCTGAGGCCTTTGTCCATCCGGCCGCGCCACGGCCCGGGTTCCATCCGGTGCCGCCAATGCGGTACAGTCCCCGGGTGTCCATTCTGACGACCCCGCATACCCTTTCTTCCGCTCGCCGTTGGTGGCGATGGTGGCCTGTTGCCGTCGTCCGTCCCGCCACCGCCGTTTCCCGGAAGGAAAGTCGTCTTGATCACGCTCGAGCAGTTCCAGCAGCAGGCCGCTGAAGGCCACACCCGCATCCCCGTCGTCCGCGAAGTGCTGTCCGACCTGGACACGCCGCTTTCGGTCTATCTGAAGCTCGCCGACGGCCCGCATACCTACCTGTTCGAATCGGTCGAAGGCGGCGAACGCTTCGGGCGCTATTCCATCATCGGCCTGCCGGCCCGCCGCGTGTACGCCTTCCACGGCCACACCCTGACCGTCAGCGAAGCTGGCCAGGTGGTGGAAACCCGCGAGGTCGCCGACCCGTTCACCGAAGTGGAGGCGCTGCGCAGCGCCCATTCGGTGCCCAAGCTGGCCGGCCTGCCGGGCTTCACCGGCGGCCTGGTGGGCTGGTTCGGGTTCGAGTGCATCGGCTACATCGAACCGCGCCTGGCCCCGCCGCGCGGCCGCGACGAGCTCGGCACCCCGGACATCCTGCTGCTGCACTCCGAAGAACTGGCGGTGTTCGACAACCTCAAGGGCCGTCTCTATCTGATCGTGCACGCCGACCCCGGCGAGCCCGGTGCGTGGGACGAGGCGCAGGCGCGGCTGGACGGCCTGGTGGCCAAGCTGCGCGCCCCGGGCGCGGGCTACCCGGTGCCGATCACCCGCGACGTGCTGGACGAAAACGACTTCGTGTCCGGCTTCACCCGCGAAGGCTTCATTGCCGCCGTGGACAAGTCCAAGGAATACATCCGCGCCGGCGACATCTTCCAGGTGGTGCTCAGCCAGCGCCTGAGCGTGCCGTTCAAGGCGCGCCCGGTGGATGTGTACCGTGCGCTGCGCGCGCTGAACCCCTCCCCGTACATGTACTTCCTCGACACCGGCGACGTGCAGGTGGTCGGCTCTTCGCCGGAAATCCTCGTGCGCCTGCAGGACGGGGAAGTGACCGTGCGCCCGATCGCCGGTACCCGCCCGCGCGGCGCCACGGTGGAGGAAGACAACGCGCTGGAAGCCGAACTGCTGGCCGATCCGAAGGAACGCGCCGAGCACCTGATGCTGATCGACCTGGGCCGCAACGACGCCGGCCGCGTGTCCAAGGCCGGCACGGTGGAAGTGGGCGAGCAGTTCGTGATTGAACGCTACAGCCACGTGATGCACATCGTCAGCGAAGTGACCGGGCAGCTGCAGCCGGGCCTGAGCTACGCCGATGTGCTGCGTGCCACGTTCCCGGCCGGCACGGTCAGTGGCGCGCCGAAGATCCGCGCGCTGGAAGTGATCCGTGAGCTGGAGCCGATCAAGCGCAATGTCTACGCCGGCAGCATCGGTTACATCGGCTGGCACGGCGATGCCGACACCGCCATTGCGATCCGCACCGCGGTGATCAAGGACGGCCGCCTGCACGTGCAGGCCGGCGCCGGCATCGTCTACGACTCGGACCCGGGCAAGGAATGGGACGAGACCATGAACAAGGGTCGCGCACTGTTCCGCGCCGTCGCCCAGGCCGCCAAGGGCCTGTAATTCACCCGGTTGCCGGCCAACGGCCGGCGCTACCGATTCCGTATTGCATCCTTGATTCCAGGAATTTGCCATGTTGTTGATGCTCGACAACTACGACAGCTTCACCTACAACCTCGTGCAGTACCTGCAGACCCTGGGTGCCGATGTAAAGGTGGTGCGCAACGACGCCCTGAGTGTTGACGAGATCGCCGCGCTCGCGCCCGAGCGCATCGTGATCTCACCCGGCCCGTGCACGCCCAACGAAGCGGGTGTGTCGCTGGAGCTGATCCGGCGGCTGGGTCCGACCACGCCGATCCTGGGCGTGTGCCTGGGCCACCAGGGCATTGGCCAGGTGTACGGCGGCGATGTCATCCGCGCCGGTACCATCATGCACGGCAAGACCTCGCCGATCCGCCACCTGGGCAAGGGCGTGTTCGCCGGCCTGCCGGACCGCTACCAGGCCACCCGCTACCACTCGCTGGTGGTGGACAAGACCACGCTGCCTGACTGCCTGGAAGTGACCGCCTGGACCGAGAACGAGGACGGCACCATGGAAGAGATCATGGGCCTGCGCCACCGCGAACACCCGGTGGAAGGCGTGCAGTTCCACCCCGAATCGATCCTCACCGAGCACGGCCACGCCCTGCTGAAGAATTTCCTGCAAAGGAACCCCGCATGACCTTCTCCCCCCAGGAAGCCCTGCAACGCACCATCGAGCACCGCGAAATCTTCTTCGACGAGATGGTCGACCTGATGCGCCAGGTGATGCGCGGTGAAGTCTCGCCGGTGATGACCGCTGCGATCCTCACCGGCCTGCGGGTCAAGAAGGAAACCGTGGGCGAGATCGCCGGTGCGGCCACGGTGATGCGCGAGTTGGCGCTGTCCGTGCCGGTCGAAGACCGCACCCACCTGATCGACATCGTCGGTACCGGGGGCGACGGCTCGCATACCTTCAACATCTCCACCTGCGCGATGTTCGTGGTGGCGGCGGCGGGCGCGAAGGTCGCCAAGCATGGCAACCGCAGCGTCTCGTCCAAGTCCGGCAGTGCCGATGCGATCGAAGCACTGGGCGCGATCATCGAGCTGCGTCCGGAGGAGGTGGCCCGCGCGATCAGTGAAACCGGCATCGGCTTCATGTTCGCCCCGATGCACCACCCTGCCATGAAGGTGGTGGCCCCGGTGCGGCGCGAAATGGGCGTGCGCACCATCTTCAACATCCTTGGCCCGCTGACCAACCCGGTTGGCGCCACCAACGTGCTGATGGGCGTGTTCCATCCCGACCTGGTCGGCATCCAGGCACGCGTGCTGCGCGAGCTGGGCGCCGAGCGCGCCATGGTGGTGTGGGGCCGCGACAACATGGACGAGATCTCGCTCGGCGCCGGTACCCTGGTCGGCGAGCTGCGCGACGGCAAGGTGCGCGAATACGAGATCCACCCCGAAGACTTCGGCATTGCCATGTCGGCCAGCCGCAACCTCAAGGTGAGCGGGCCGGAAGAATCCATCGCGATGCTGCGTGGGGTGCTCGACGACCAGCCCGGCCCGGCGCTGGACATCGTGGCGCTCAACGCCGGGGCGGCGCTGTACGTGGCCGGCGTGGCCAGCAGCATCGCCGACGGCCTGGCCCGTGCCCGCGCGGCCATCGCCGACGGCAGCGCACGCCAGCGCATGCAGGATTACGTGGATGCGACCCAGCGCATCCGACGCGCGGGCTGAGCCCGATTTCACGCTTTGCTGCAGGCTGGCCGATAATGGCCGGCCTGAAGGACCCTGAACGACATGAGCGACAAGAGCGACATCCTCGAGACCATCCTGGCCCGCAAGGCCGTTGAAGTGGCCGAGCGCCGTGCACGGGTTCCCCTGGAAGCGCTGCAGGCACGCCTGGCCGGCGCCCCGCCGGTGCGCGGCTTCGCCGATGCACTACGCGCCTCGATTGCCGCCGGCAACCCGGCGGTGATCGCCGAGGTGAAGAAGGCCAGCCCGTCCAAGGGCGTGATCCGCCCGGACTTCCACCCGGCCGATATCGCGGTGAGCTACGAGTTCGGTGGGGCGAGCTGCCTGTCGGTGCTGACCGACGTGGATTTCTTCCAAGGCGACGATGCCTACCTGCAGCAGGCCCGCGACGCCTGCACGCTGCCGGTGCTGCGCAAGGACTTCGTGATCGATGCGTACCAGGTCTACGAGGCCCGCGTGCTGGGTGCCGACTGCATCCTGCTGATCGTGGCCGCGCTGGAAGACCGCCAGCTGGCTGAGCTGTCCGACCTGGCCATGCAGCTGGGCATGGACGTGCTGGTGGAAGTGCACGACATCGATGAACTCGAACGCGCCATCCAGGTGCCGGTGCCGCTGATCGGCATCAACAACCGCAACCTGCGCACCTTTGAGGTGTCGCTGCAGACCACCCTGGACATGCGCCAGGCCGTGCCGCGCGACCGCCTGCTGGTGACCGAGAGCGGCATCCTGGGCGCTGACGACGTGAGCCTGATGCGCAACGCCGGCGTGCATGCGTTCCTGGTGGGCGAGGCCTTCATGCGGGTCGAAGAGCCCGGCGAGGGCCTGCGTCAGCTATTCTTCAGCGCATGACTGCGATCTACCCGACTCCGCGTGACGACGCGCCGCTGGTGGTCTTCGACTTCGACCACACCCTTTATGACGGCGATTCCGGCAGCCACCTGTTTGCCTCGCTGATCAAGCGCAATCCGCTGCGGCTGCTGGCCGCGCTGCTGGTGACGCCGATTGCCGGCCCGATGGCGGCGATGCTGCCGACCCGGCGCGCCGGCATTTCGGTGTATGTGTGGATCGCCACGTTCGGCCTGCACCGCGCACGCGAGTTCAACCGCGTGATCGACGCCTACGTGCTCACCCACGAGGCACAGCTGCGCGCCAAGCTGCTGCCGGAGGCGCTGGCGGTATTCGCCACGCACCGGGCGCAGGGCGACCGGGTAGTGGTGGCGACCGGCGCGCCGCCGGAGCTGGCCCGCGCCATCCTGGCGTTTGTCGCCCATCAGGGCGTGCCGGTGATCGGCAGCGAAGTGGGGCCGCGCTTCGGTGCGGTTGGTGCCACGCGCCATTGCCACAACGAAGAGAAGATGCGCATGCTGCGCGAGCGCGGCTATGGCGACATCGATGTGGCCTATTCGGACAGCACCGCGGACCTGCCGTTGCTGCTGGCAGCCAAGGAGCCGGTGGTGGTGAACCCGAAGGTGTCCAAGGTCGCGTATTTCCGGCAGGTGCTGAAGCCCGGCACGCGGATCCTCAACTGGGGTTGCGTGGATCGCGGCGGCGACCGCTGAGGCGTATCGACCAACGGTCGATACCTACCGTTGGCGCGCCACACGCCGGTAGCGCCCTACCGTTGGTAGGGCGGCGGCGCACAGCGCCGCGCTTTACCCCGCCAGCCAGCCGCGCACCGCGCCGCTGATCTGGAACAGGCTGATCGACAGCACCAGCACGCCTACGGCCACCAGCACCCAGCGTTCCTTGACCCGCTTCACCAGCACCGCGGCCAGCGGGGCGGCCATCATGCCGCCGATCAGCAGGCCGGCCACGATGTTCAGGTACTGCAGGCCCATCGAGAGCAGGAAGGTGATCGACACCGCCAGCGTCACCACGAACTCGGCCGCGTTGACCGTGCCGATGGTGGTCCGGGCCTGGCCGCCCCGGGCGAGCAGGGTGGAGGTGGCCACCGGACCCCAGCCGCCGCCGCCGCTGGCGTCCAGCAGCCCGGCGACGAAGCCCAGCACCGGCACCCGCTTTACTTCCTGGCGCGGCACCAGCTTTCCGGCTGCGCGCAGCAGGATGAAGACCGCCAGGATCAGCAGGTAGCCGTAGATGAAGGGACGGATCGCATCACCGGGCAGCTGGGTCAGCACATAGGCGCCCAGCACGCCGCCGACCGCGCCCGGCAGGGCCAGGCGCAGGAACAACCGCTTGTCCACGTTGCCGGCCACGAGGTGCGAAACACCCGAGGCGCCTGTCGTGAACACCTCTGCGGTGTGCACGCTTGCGCTGACCGCCGCCGGCGGCAGGCCCATGCTGAGCATGACCGACGATGAGACGAGCCCGAAGGCCATGCCGAGCGCGCCGTCCACCAGCTGCGCGCCAAGCCCGATCAGGATGAACCAGTAGAATTCGCTGCCAGGTGCCATGCCGTCAGCCTAGCGGCAGCGCGTGAAAGGCGCTGTCATGCCGACGTTGGCGCCGGCCGGTGGCCGGCATCCGGCGTCATCGGGTGCCGTACAGGACGACGGTCTTGCCCCGCGCATGCAGCAGCCCATCGCTCTGCAGCTTTTTCAGCACGCGGCCGGCCATTTCACGCGAGCAGCCGACCAGGCGGGCCAGCTCCTGGCGCGACACGCGCAGCTGGGTGCCCTGCGGGTGGCTCATGGCCTCCGGTTCGCGGGACAGGTCATGCAGGGTGCGCACGATGCGGTCGGTGACATCCAGGAACGCCAGGCGGCTGGCCTTGCGGCTGGTGTCGAGCAGGCGCTTGGAGACCTGCTGGCCCAGTGCGTACAGCAGCCGGGGCGCGTCGGTGGACAGCGGGCCAAGGAACAGCTGGTGGAGCCGCTCGTAGCTGATCTCGGCCAGCTCGCAGGGGGTCCGGGTGCGCAGGATCACCTCGCGGCGGTCGGTTTCCACGAACAGGCCCATCTCGCCGACGAACTCCCCGGAGCCGAAGTAGCCCAGGACCAGTTCGCGGTCGTCTTCCTCTTCAGCAATTATGGAAACAGAGCCGCTGATCACGTAATACAGGGTGCCGGCGGGGTCGCCGGGGCGGAAAACGTCCGTGCGGGCCGGGTAGCGGCGTCGGTGGCTGTGGGCCAGAAAGCGGTCAATGGTGGCGATGTCCAGGGCCAATGGACTTGTGGCAAGGCGCACAGATGACACGTTGAGGCGCTCCCTTTGCTCATGAACAATTCACGGCTATGTGCCGCGAGCTTAACGATCAGGGTTGTGAAGGGCAAACCCCAACACAGCAACTTGTTTCAATGCAAGTTTCGCCCCCGATCACTTTGCCCCATAATTGATCCTTTCCCACCACACACAGGATCGACCGCCGTGGTCAAGCCGTTGCCTCGCCTGAGGTTGCAGGGTTTCAACAACCTCACCAAGGCGCTGAGCTTCAACATCTATGACGTGTGTTACGCCCGCACCGAAGAGGAGCGTCAGCGTTACATTGAATACATCGATGAAGAGTACAACGCCGATAGGCTGACTCAAATCTTGACCGATGTCGCCGAGATCATCGGCGCCAACATCCTTAATGTCGCGCGCCAGGACTACGATCCGCAGGGCGCGTCGGTGACGATCCTGATCTCCGAAGAGCCGGTGATCGACAAGAAGCTGGCGGGCAAGGAGTTGATCTCCGATGCCGTGGTAGCGCACATGGACAAGAGCCACATCACCGTCCATACCTACCCCGAAACCCACCCG
The DNA here is from genome assembly GCF_037203925.1 of Stenotrophomonas sp. CCNWLW57. NCBI lineage: Bacteria > Pseudomonadati > Pseudomonadota > Gammaproteobacteria > Lysobacterales > Lysobacteraceae > Stenotrophomonas > Stenotrophomonas sp. CCNWLW57. The sequence goes on along the minus strand of NZ_JBBCBJ010000001.1, from coordinate 750,995 downwards.
CAGGAAGGCATCGCGACGTTCCGCGCGGACATCGATGTGGCTACCTGTGGCGTGATTTCGCCGCTGAAGGCGCTGAACTACCTGATCGAGAGCCTGGAATCGGACATCGTGATCATGGACTACCGCGTCCGTGGCTTCACCCGTGACGTGAAGGGCAAGAAGCACTACATCGATCACAAGATCAACTCGATCCAGAACTTCCTGGCCAAGAACATCAAGTCGCGTTACGAGATGTTCGACGTCAACGTCTACCAGGAAAACATCTTCCACACGAAGATGCACCTGAAGGACTTCGACCTGGACCAGTACCTGTTCGAGGAAAAGGCCAAGAACATCTCGTTCAAGGAACGCATGAAGATCGAAGCGCTGCTCAAGCGCGAGATCGAAGAGCTGTTCCACGGCCGCAACCTGTCCGAGTAACACCACGCGACACCCGCCCGGGCCTTGGCCCGGGTGGTGCTGCACAAGGCGGGACGCCCCGCCCTGTGGAACATATGTTTTGCGCAGAAGCAATGTTCCACGGCAAGCTACCGACGACGGTCCGGTGTGAAGACACCGGGCCGTTTTGTTTTTGTTTAGGAGGCACCCATGCCCTGGATCTACCTGCTGCTGGCCGGCATCTTTGAAATCGGCTTTGCGATCGGAATGAAATATTCGGACGGCTTCAGCAAGCCGCTGCCCACGCTCGCCACGGTCGGCGCGGCACTGGTCAGCCTGTACCTGATGAGCCAGGCGATGAAATCCATCCCGGTGGGCACCGCCTACGCGATCTGGACCGGCATCGGCGCGCTGGGCGTGGCCACGCTGGGCATCTTCCTGTTCGGCGACAGCGCTTCGGCGCCGCGCCTGGCCTGCATCGGGCTGATCGTGGCCGGGGTGATCGGCCTCAAACTCGTTTCGGGCTGACCTTAAAGCCGGTAGGCGATGGTCTTCATGACCTTGGAGGCCAGCGCCATCACGCCCGGAATTGGCGGCGGAAGCTTCCGCGCGCCGGCATGCTCGGCGTGGTCGGCGTGGCGGGCCTCGTCGATCTTCATCACCTTGAGGATCTCGCGGCTGCGCTGGTCGGTCGGGGGCAGGGTGTCCAGGTGCTCGTCCAGGTGGGCTTCCACCTGGCGCTCGGTTTCCACCACGAAGCCCAGGTTCCAGCCATCCCCGCGCAGCCCGGCCAGGGTGCCGATGGTATAGCTGCCGGCGTACCAGATCGGGTTGAACAGGCTGGGCCGACTGTCCAGCTCGCGCAGCCGCTGGGCGCACCAGGCCAGGTGGTCGGTCTCTTCCTGGGCCGCCTCGAGCAGGTGGGCGCGGGTTTCCGGCTCGCGGGCCACCGCGGCCTGGCCGAAGTACAGGCCCTGCGCGCAGACCTCGCCGACATGGTTGATCCGCATCAGGCCGGCGGCATGGCGGCGGGCCGGGGCGGGCATCGGTGCGTCCGGGGTCGCCTCGGCCGGGTACGGGCGGCTGGCCGGCGGGTTGCCGAACACCGTGTCTAGGGCGCGCTGGGCCTCGGTCAGCAGGTGGTCGAGCGGGGTGATCTGGCGGAGCGCGGTCATGCGGTCGGGCATCGCGGCGGGGGATCATCGATTCTCGCCCCCCGGCGCCGGTCTGCCAAGCCATGCCGCCGGTCGATTTGCATGTGGGCCAAATGGCCAGTACAATCCCGCCTCTTCACAACGCGTGGCAGAGTTCCGGCCGCTCCATGGCCGCAATGAGCCCGACCTACCTGAGTTCTTCCATGAGCACTTTCACTGCAAAGTCCGAGACCGTCCAGCGCGACTGGTATCTCGTCGACGCCTCCGGCAAGACGCTGGGCCGTCTGTCCACCGAGCTGGCCCGCCGTCTGCGCGGCAAGCACAAGCCGGTCTACACCCCTCACGTTGATACCGGTGATTACCTGGTTGTCATCAATGCAGAAAAGATTGCCGTCACCGGCAACAAGCTGCAGGACAAGCTGTACCACCGCTTCACTGGCTACATCGGCAACCTGAAGACCGAAACTCTGGCCCAGGCGCTGGAGCGCCACCCGGAGCGCGTCATCGAAACCGCCGTCAAGGGCATGCTGCCGAAGGGCCCGCTGGGCCGCGCCATGTACCGCAAGCTCAAGGTGTACTCGGGTTCCGAGCACCCGCACGCCGCTCAGCAGCCCCAGGTTCTGGATATCTAATCATGGCTATCACTCAAAACTACGGCACCGGCCGCCGCAAGTCCTCCACCGCCCGCGTGTTCCTGCGCAAGGGCGCCGGCAACATCACCGTCAATGGCCGTCCGCTGGACGAGTTCTTTGGCCGTGAAACCGCACGTATGATCGTGCGTCAGCCGCTGGAACTGACCAAGAACACCGAATCGTTCGACATCATGGTCACCGCCGCTGGCGGCGGCACCACCGGCCAGGCCGGTGCGATCCGCCTGGGCATCGCCCGCGCGCTGGTCGAGTACGACGAAACCCTGAAGTCCGAGCTGCGCAAGGCTGGCTTCATGACCCGTGACGCCCGTGAAGTCGAGCGTAAGAAGGTCGGCCTGCATAAGGCACGTCGCGCCACCCAGTTCTCCAAGCGCTGATCCATCGCGCCTGGCGTGGGATCCTTCGAGATCCCGCTGGGAGGAAAGCAAAAGCCCGGCTTTGGCCGGGCTTTTGTCGTTTCAGCGGGGCAGGTTACGGTTACACCGCCCCCGGCTCACCCTTGGTCTTGCTGCGCGGCCAGTACCCGCCGCCGCGCTTGGGTGCCGGCGCGCGCTTGCGCGGGCGGTCATGGCCCGCCGCGTGCCCCGGCATCCAGGCCTCCTGGGCGGACTTGGGCATCGACTCCACGCCGGTGCCGGCCACGCCCCGGGCCAACGGCGCCAAGTGACGCAGCGCCCGCGCATAGACCCCGCGCTTGAACATCACCACGTGCTCGACCGGATACCAGAAATCCACCCAGCGCCACTGGTCGAACTCGGGGCTGTCGGTATGGTCCAGCTTCACGTGCGATTCGTCGCCCGACAGGCGCAGCAGGAACCAGACCTGCTTCTGTCCGATGCAGACCTGCTTCTCGTTGCGACGGATGGCACGGGCGGGCAGGCGATAGCGCAGCCAGCCCGGTGTCGCACCCAGCACTTCGACGTGCTCTGGCAACAGCCCGGTTTCTTCATGCAACTCGCGATACATGGCTTCGACAGGCGTCTCGTCGGTGTTCATGCCACCCTGCGGGAACTGCCAGCCATCCCGGCGCACACGTCGTGCCCAGAACACCTGCCCGTCCTGCCGCATCAGCACGATGCCGACGTTCGGTCGATAGCCGTCCGGATCGATCACGATGCGGACTCCTAGAAAAATCTACTGGTCAGGACTGTGACACGCCCGCTGCCCACTCACAAGCGCGGTGAAAAGGTGTTGACAGATTCCGTTTACATGTCCAGAATTGCCGGCTCACTAAGGCTATGTAGCTCAGCCGGTTAGAGCACAGCACTCATAATGCTGGGGTCGGTGGTTCGAGTCCACCCATAGCCACCAAGTCCGCTTGGTTTTCCAGTGAGAAAGTGCAACAATTGCACGCACGTTTTGCCCCGTCGCCAAGCGGTAAGGCACCTGACTCTGACTCAGGCATTCGGTGGTTCGAATCCATCCGGGGCAGCCAAATACGAAAGAGACCGATCGAAAGATCGGTCTTTTTTTTTGCTCCGCGTCGGGCCGGCTGAACGGGCACGCTGAACCGTATCGAGAATGATTCAGTTACGAAATTGACAACCATTCTCGTTTCGATTGGAATACGCACAGGCCGATCCGGGCCTGCCTGCCGAGTCCGCACGTGTACGTCTGCATCTGTAACGGGGTAACCGACCACCAGATCCGCGAAGCCGCCCAGAGCGGTGTCGCCAGCGTGTCCGAGCTGACCATGCGCACCGGCTGCGGCGCTACCTGCGGTTCCTGCCTGGACATGGCGGCCGACCTGTTGGCCAAGGCCCGCAACACCCACGACCTGCCGTTGCCTGTCCTGGGGTTGGCGCAGGTCGCGTAAACCGATCGATCATGATTCGCGTTCCCTCATTGCCTGCAGGGACGCGCTACAGTGCCGGCGTTTTCACGCTGCAGGAGCACGGTCATGAAAGGCGACACGAAGGTCATCGAATTCCTCAACAAGGTCCTCTATAACGAGCTGACCGCGATCAACCAGTACTTCCTGCATGCCAAGATGCTGAAGAACTGGGGTCTGAAGGAACTGGCCGACCACGAATACAAGGAATCGATCGAGGAGATGAAGCACGCTGACGTGCTCTCCGACCGCATCCTGTTCCTTGAAGGCCTGCCGAACTTCCAGGCGCTGGGCAAGCTGCGCATCGGCGAAAACCCCACCGAGATCCTGCAGTGCGACCTGGCGCTGGAGCGCGAAGGCACCGTCACCCTGCGCGAGGCGGTGGCTTATGCCGATTCGGTCGGCGATTACGTCAGCCGCCAGCTGTTCGTGAAGATCCTCGACAACGAGGAAGAGCATATCGACTGGCTGGAAACCCAGCTGGAACTGATCGAGCGCATCGGCGAGCCGAATTACCTGCTCACCAAACTGGAAGACTGATTCAGCGCGCGGCCGTGGCGCCGATGCCGGCCTGGTAGCCGGCCAGCGCCAGCCGTGCACGCGCGTATTCGGCAATCAACAGCGCCACGGCCACGGCCGGGCGCTCCAGCGTGCCGGCGCGGGCGTCGTGTTCAATCCGACGTGCCGCCACCGACAACGCCATCGCCCCCACGTTCGCACTGGCCGACTTCAGGCTGTGCGCCAGCGCGCGCAGCGTTTCCAGGTCGGCGGCCACCGACGCGTCCTGCAGCTGCCGGATCAAGGGCGGGGTGTCTTCCAGGAACACGGCGATGATGGTGGCGGTCTCCGCACCAATCACCTCCTGCAGCTCATCCAGCACACCGGTGTCGAGCACCCCGGGCGAGACGTCGTCATTGCCGTTGTCTCCAACCAGCGGCGGCAGCGGCGGCGGCAATGGGGTGGGTGTATTGCGCGCGTCGGCGGCGTTGTCTTCCATCGTGAGCTGCCAGCGCAGCAGGCACGCCTGCAGCGACTCGCGGTTGACCGGCTTGGACAGGTAATCGTCCATGCCCGCCTGCAGGCAGCGCTCGCGGTCGCCGGCCATCGCGTTGGCGGTCATCGCCACGATCGGCAGCCGGGGGCGGCCTTCCGCCGCTTCCTGCTCGCGCCAGCGACGGGTGGCGCTGTAGCCATCCAGGACCGGCATCTGGCAATCCATCAGCACCAGGTCGAAGGCGCGGGTCTGCAGCTGCTGCAGGCCCTGTTCGCCATCGGTGGCGGTGGTGACGGTGCAGCCCAGCACCTGCAGCAGGCGCTGGGCGACCAGCAGGTTGACGCTGTTGTCTTCCACCAGCAGCAGGCGCAGGCCCAGCTGCGGCGCGTCCACCGGACCGCTGTAGGGCTCCACGCTGGCCAGCAGGGGTGCCGGGCGCGCGCTGGCCACTGCCGGGCGCAGCACCGCATGCAGGTCCACGTCACCGGCCTCGCGCGGTAGCACGCAGGTGTTCTCGCGCAGCAGCGCGGCCAGCTGCTCGTCGCCCTGCAGCCAGAGCAGGCGCGGAGTGGGCGTGCGGGCATCGTGCAGCACCGCGCGGTGCAGGGCGGTGGCGCCGTGGCGTAGTGCATGGGTGTCGGCGATCACCCAGGCAAGGTCCGGCTCGATCCCCGGGCGTACCGGCGCGCGCAGGATGTCCAGCGCGGCGGATGCGCTGTCTACCGTGTGCAGGCGGATGTCGTGGTGCTGCAGCACGCGCTGCAGGCGCTGCACCAGCAGCGGGTCTTCGCTGACCAGCAGGGCGCGCGTGGTGAGCGGCGCGGCCGGCAGGTCGCCGACGACCTTCAGCAGCGGAATCTCGAACCAGAACGTGGCGCCGTGGCGCGGGGTCGAACTCACCCCGATGTTGCCGTGCATGAGGTCGATGATGCGCTTGCAGATGGCCAGGCCCAGGCCGGTGCCGCCGTAGATGCGCGTGGTGGAGGCATCGGCCTGGCTGAAGGACTGGAACAGGCGCGCCTGCAGGGTACCGTCGATGCCGATGCCGGTGTCGATGACTTCGAAGCGCAGCTGGTGCTGGCTGGCGGTCTCGCCTTGGCGGGTCACGCGCAGGCGGATCTGGCCGCGCTCGGTGAATTTGATGGCGTTCACCATCAGGTTGCCCAGCACCTGGCGCAGCCGCACCGGGTCGCCGCGCACCGACAGGCGCACGGCGGGGTCCAGTTCCAGCGACACCGCCAGACCCTTGGCTTCAGCGCTGCGCTGCATGAGCTGGACGATGCCTTCCAGCAGCTCGCGCAGGTTGAACGTGGTGATCTCCAGGTCCAGGCCTTTGGCCTCCAGCCGGGAGTAATCCAGGATGTCATCGACGATGCGCAGCAGCTGCTGCGAACTGACCGTGGCGGTCTGCAGCATCTGCCGCTGGTCGGTGCCCAGCTGGCCGCGCGCGATCAGGTCCAGCATCGGCAGGATGCCGTTGAGCGGCGTGCGGATCTCGTGGCTCATGGTCGCCAGGAACTCGCCCTTGGCCAGCGCGGCGGCCTCGGCCGCCTGCTTGGCCTGCAGCAGCTCCTGTTCCAGCATGTCCTGCTGCTGCATGGCGCGCTGCAGGTGGTCGCGCTCAACGGCCAGCGCCTCGTGGCGGCGCTGCCCCAGGGCCAGCTGCGCCTGCAGCTCGCGCCAGCGGCTCACGCCCACCAGCGTGGCGATCAGCGCCACGGCGGCGGTGGCGGCGGCAATGACCGGCCATGGGCCGTTGGCGCCGGCTGCGGCCATGCCGCTGGCGGTAGCGGCAAGGGCGGCCGCGATCGCCGCCAACCACAGTGCGAAGGGAACCCGTCCTTGGGCCGTCATGGTCAGAGCACCGCGGTGTGGAAGTCGAAGTTCAGCTCGCTCCCGGCCGACTGCACCATGTTGCCCTGGATGAAATCGACCCCGCCCATCCACATCGCCGCTGCGGCCTGCGGGTCTTCGATCTGCTGGCCGATGATCTGTGCCCCGGCACGGTGCGCGGCATCGATCGCGCCACGCAGTTCATCGCGGGTCTGCTGGTTGGCATGGCTGCTGGAGAAACGGGCGGCCATGCGCACGAATGCCAGCGGCAGCTGGCCAAGCAGGGCATTGGCTTCACCGCTGGGCTCGAACTGGCTCAGGCAGAAGCGCACCCCGGCCGCGCTCATGCGCGAGCAGAACTGCTGCAGGGTGACGGTGTGGATCAGTGCGTCGGGCAGGCGCACGTCAATGACCAGCGCGCTGCCGGGCAGCCCACGCTGCTGCAGCGTTTCCAGCAACCAGTCGGCGAAAGCATCGCGGGCCAGGGTGCGCAGCGACTGCGACACGAACAGGCTCAGTGGCTGGGTGGCGTGCCGGTACAGATCGAGCAGGCCCAGCGCATGGTCCAGCACCTGCTGGTCGAGGTCGGCGATGCGCCCGGCCGCTTCCGCAGCGGGGATCACCTGGCCCGCGTTGAGTACGCTGCCATCAGCCTGGCGCAGGCGCAGCAGCACCTGGTACTGGGCGGTGTTGCCACCGGCCACCGCCACGATCGGCTGGTAGGCCGGTTCGAGCTGGCCTTCGAGCATGGCCAGGTGTTCCTGCGCGGCGACGTCCTCGCGGCGCACGTGCGCGGCCACGCCGGAGGGCAGCAACCGCGCCTGCAGCGTGGTGCGCTCCACCGCTTCCAGCGCCGTGCCGGCATCGCCAAAGCCACCGGAGAGCTGGGCATGCCCGACCACGCCGCGCAGGTGCACCGATTCCTCATCGCGGATCACGAACGAGCGCGCGGACAGTTCATCGCGCAGCTGGTGCGCCATCGCGTCCAGTGATTCTTCGTCCAGGCCACGCGCCACGACCAGGAAGCTGTTGTCGTTCAGGCGCGCCAGCAGGTGCGGGTGCGCGTTGTCGGCCAGCCGCTGCGCGGCCTGCACCATCAATCGTTCGAACGCGGCATAGCCATAGCGCTCGCGCAGGCCCAGGGCACTGGCTACTTCGATGAAGAACAGGCCGCCATGCTCGCCGTGCGCCAGCGCCGCGCCGAGCTGATGCATCACGTGGTGGCGGGTCGGCAGGCCGGTCTCCGGGTTGTTCATGGCCGGCGCGCCCTGCGCACCCGGCTGCAGCGCCGCCTGCGCGCGGGCGCGGCGGATGCGGTTGGAGACGGCGGCGATCAAGTGGCGCGGGCGGATCGGCTTGCTCAGGAAATCATCGGCCCCGCTGTCGAGCACTTCGAACTGGCGCTCCGGGTCCGGGTCGCCGCTGAGGAATACGATCGGCAGCAGCTGCTGACCGGGCTGCTGGCGGATCAGCGCGGTCAGGCGCATGCCATCCAGGCCCGGCAGGTGCAGGTCCATCAGGATCAGGTCCGGGCGCTGTTCGTTGATCACCTGCTGCACGCCTTCGGCGTCGCTGTGCACGATCGCTTCCATGCCGGCGCCATGCAGCACGCTCTGTGCGAACAGGGCCTGCGAGCGGTCGTCTTCGACGATCAGCACACGGTAGGGCGCCTCGCTCCCCAGCGGCGGCGTAGTGGCATCGTCCTGCTGCCACTGCGATGGCGGCAGCACCGGCGGGGTGGACACGGCAGCGGCGGCGGCAGCGTTGAGCGGCACCACGTTGCTGGGCGCGGGCGCCACGGCGGGCGCGTCGGCGCTGGCCCAGCGCTGCCAATGATCGGCGGGCGGGGTTTCGGCGCGGGTGGCGCGGGTGGATGCAACAGCGTTGTCTTGGACGGCCATCAGTACTCCCAGTCTGCGGCGCGATTATGCGGCATCGCGGTCGGCCAGTGCCCCGGGCTTGCCCGCCGGTTGCCGCAGCAGCCAGCGCATGCCCTTCCAGAGGGTGCGCCAGACCAGCCAGACCACCAGCGCGCCCACCAGGCTGCAGGCCACCACGACGATCAATGCCAGCCACGGGTGCGCCAGCGCCAACGCCAGGCCGCCCACCACCACCGTGTCTTCCGCGGCCGAGGCGACCCAGTTGCTGGCCGGTTCGGGCGAGGTATTGAGCAGGGCGCGGGTACCCGATTTCAGGCCATGGCTGGCCAGGGCCACGCCGGCACCTGCGGCCAGCGCCGTGGTGCTGAGTTCGCCCGTGGGCGAGAGCGTGGCTGCAGCCAGGAAGGCACCCGCCGGTACCCGGGCCAGGGTCTGCACCAGGTCCCAGGCCGAGTCCACCCCGGGGATCTTGTCGGCGAAGAATTCGGTGATGGCCAGCGCGGCCGAGGTGCCCAGCACCCACCAGGACTCGGTCGCCTGCAGCGCCGGCGGCAGCTCGACCCAGCCCAGCATGCCGGCCAGGCCCACCCCGAACACCGTGAGGTACACGCGGATGCCGGCCAGCCAGGCCAGCAGGATGCCGATCACGAACAGGTGGGCCTCGGTCATGGCAGGCGCTCCGGCGAAAGTGTGCACAGGCCCACACTATCGGGGATGACGTCCCTGAACGCTACTGCCCCGCAGGGTGTCAGGGGCGAAAAATGTGCCAACCCTGACTTACACTAAGCAGTCGCTCTTCCCGACAGGGGCCGTGTCGGTATCGCCCAAGCTGCGGTGCCGCCGTATTCGCCATGAACAACCCGACACCTTCCCGCATCCAGATCCGCCGCCCCGGAACCCCGGTGGCGCCCGATCGCCGCCGGCTGCTGATCCTGGCCGGCATCTGGCTGGCCAGCCTGGTCCTGGCCGCGCTGCTGGGGCGCTGGACCGCCGGCCCCGGCGGTGACGCCGGCCGCCAGCTGGACGCCGCCCAAGCGCGTGCCGAAACGCTGCAGAAGCAGGTGGTGGAACTGCAGCAGACCCAGGCCACCCTGCAGGCGTCGGACCGGATCAGCCGCGCGGCCAACAACGAGGTGCAGACCTCGCTGGGCGAGCGCGACGAGGAAATCGCCGGCCTGCGTGCCGACGTGGCCTTCTACGAACGCCTGGTCGGGTCCACCAGCCAGCGCAAGGGCCTGAACACCCATTCCATTGAATTTTCGCCGGAAACGGCGGGCACCTGGCAGTACGCCGTAGTGCTGACCCAGAACCTCAACCGTGGCGCGATCAGCCAGGGCCAGATGCGGTTTACGGTTGAAGGCGTCAAGGACGGCAAGTTGACCTCGGTCAGCTGGGACGAGCTGCACCAGCGCACCAAGGTGCCGGGCCAGGAGTATTCCTTCCGGTACTTCCAGCAGCTCACCGGCAGCGTCATGTTGCCCAAGGACTTCACCCCGCAACGTGTGCGGGTCACGCTGGGAAGCGGCGCAGGGGGCGCCACCCAGGTATTCGACTGGAAGCAGTCCGGAGCACCGGCTGCAGCAACGGCAAAAGAAGGGGAGTAAGCCCATGTTTGGCAGCAACAAATCCAACCGCGACGGGCATCTGGTCGTGGACGCGCTGATCGGCGCGCAGGTGGTGATCCGGGGAGACGTGGAATTCAGCGGTGGCCTGTATGTGGAAGGCACCATCCTGGGCAAGGTGATCGCCCAGGAAGGCGCGACCACGGCCACCCTCACGCTGGCCGAGCAGGGCAGCATCGAAGGCGAGATCCGCGCCCACGTGGTGGTGCTCAGTGGCCGCCTGGATGGCGACGTGCATGCCAGCGAGCGGGTCGAGCTGACCCCCAGCGCCCGGGTCACCGGCAATGTCCACTACCAGGTGGTGGAAATGAACGCAGGTGCCCAGCTCACCGGGCGTCTCATCCATGGTGGCGCCCAGATGGCGCTGCCGCCGCCGGCCGACGACAGTGCCGACCGCAAGGACGGCAAGGACGGCAACGCGCGCAGGAAGCTGGCCGAAGCCATGGCCTGAACGGCCGGTGCTTGAAAGCGTGCCCATGCACCCCCATGCTGGGGGCATGAGCACGCTAGTTTCCCTGCCCGGCGCCCCCACCCCCGCCGCTGCGCCGAATTACCAGTCGCTGGACCGTCCCCTGAACTTCACCGAAGCCGCTGCGGCCAAGGTCAAGGAACTGATCCAGGACGAGGCCAGCGATGCATTGGCCCTGCGCGTCTACATCCAGGGCGGCGGCTGTTCCGGTTTCCAGTACGGCTTCGAGTTCGACGAGAACCGCGCCGAGGATGACCTGGCCGTGGACACCAACGGCGTCACCCTGCTGGTCGATCCGCTCAGCCTGCAGTACCTGATGGGCGCCGAAGTGGATTACACCGAAAGCCTGACCGGCGCGCAGTTCGTGATCCGCAATCCGAATGCGAAGACCACCTGCGGCTGCGGCAGCAGTTTCAGCATGTGATCGCCACCGCGGTGCCGCACGGCACCGCTTGCTGTTCCGGTTGAATCGCGGCAGGCTTCAGGGATGTCCAATGTCTCTTTGCCGCTTGCCGGTTTTGCTTTCACCACCGACCCCCTTGAACGCGCCGATACCCTGCGCGACGACGCCGATGCGTTGTTGCGGCTGTGGCCGCAGGCGCACGTGCTGGTGCTGGATCCCGATGGCCGCGCGCTGGCCGGTGACGACGGCCAGCTGCTGGCGCTGACCGGCGCCCAGGTCGGGGGCGGCCCCGGCACGGCCATCTTCCTCGGCCTGCGCGGCGAGCAGGCGTGGTTCTCGGTCGAATCGGCCGCCGTCGATATCGCGGCGCCCCAGCGCGTGGACCTGCGCGAATCGGCCACCACCTGGTCCGCCGCCGATGCCAGCGCCTTCTGTTATGCCCGCGGCATGTCGTACTGGCAGTCCCGCACCCGCTTCTGCGGCGTGTGCGGCGGCGCCGTGGCCTTCACCCGGGGGGGCTTCATCGGCCGCTGCGTCGCGTGCAGCACCGAACACTACCCGCGCGTGGACCCGGCGGTGATCGTGGCGGTGGAAAGCAACGGGCGCCTGCTGCTCGGCCGCCAGGCCAACTGGGCCCCCCGCCGTTATTCGGTGCTGGCCGGGTTCGTGGAGCCCGGCGAATCGCTGGAACAGACCGTGGTTCGCGAGGTCTTTGAGGAAAGCAAGGTACGGGTGCGCAGCTGTCGCTACCTCGGTACCCAGCCGTGGCCGTTCCCGGGCGCGCTGATGCTCGGCTTCAGCGCTACGGCCGAAGACGACGTGCCCACCGTGGATGGCGAGCTGGAAGACGCGCGCTGGTTCACTGCCGAAGAAGTGGGCGCGGCGCTGGCCCGTGACATCGAGGACGATGGGGTGGGCATCCGCCTGTCGCCGCCGATCTCGATTTCACGCAGCCTGATCGAGCACTGGTACCGCAGCCAGGTGAGCTGAGCCGGGCACCACGTTGCCGCTGCCTGAACACGGGGCGGCATACATTACCTGTGACCCGGGGAATTGCCGGGTCCCAAGGCATAGTAGCGCCCAGAAACCGAACGGAGGCCGCCATGTTCACCACCCTGGTCGCAGTACTGGTCGCCTTGGCCCTGGGTCATGTCGCGCCTGCCGCGGCCGTGGCGCTGCGTCGATTCGGCTGTTACCGGCGCTGGCTGCAGTGGCTGGACGCTCACGCGGCCGAAACCGGCTTCTGGCGTGGGCGCCACGGCTGGCTGGTGGCGGTGGTTCCGTTCGTGCTGGTGCTGGCCCTGCTGCAATGGGCGCTGCATGACCGTCTGTTCGGGTTGCCGTCGCTGCTGCTGGGCATCGCCACGCTGGTGATGTGCTGGGGTCCGCGCGACCTGGACCGTGACGTGGAAGCGGTGATCGACGCCGATGACGCGCACGCCCGGCATTCGGCTATCGGCCAGCTGCAGTCCGCCGGCGGCAGCCTGCACGAGGACGTGCCCTCGCTGGTGGAAGCCACCGTACTCAACGCACTGCGGCGCTGGTTCGCGGTGCTGTTCTGGTTCCTGCTGCTGGGCCCTGTAGGCGCGCTGGCGTACCGCCTGCTCGCGCTGCTGGCGGTGGGGCCGATGCGCTCGTTGGCCGACGTGGAGACGGTGGTAGGCGCACGCCAGGTGCTGTCGTGGCTGGAGTGGCCGGTGGCGCAGCTGATGTCGCTGTCGATGGCGCTGGTGGGCAACTTCGACACGGCCTTCAAGGCCTGGCGCGAGGCGCACGGCAATAGTTGGGCCGCGTCCACCGATTTTCTGGGCGCCGTGGCGCGTGCCAGTGTCAGTGCCGAACTGCGCGAAGACGCGCACGATTACAGCGACGCGGGCATGGTGCCGGTGTGGCGCCGCCTGCCGGAGCTGCGCGATGCGATGAGCCTGGTCTGGCGCATGCTGTTGTTGTGGATGGCAGCGCTTGCGTTGCTGGTCATCGCCGGTTGGGTGACCTAGGGCGCCAACAGCGCGAACGGCATCCATGGCAGGTTGCGCAGCACTGCATAGCCGACCAGCAGCACCAGCCAGAAGGTGGGATTGGCCAGCACCCGCATCAGCGGGTCCAGTGCGCGCATGCGCACGCCTGCGTTGTTGAGCAGCATCAACAGCAGGAAGGGCAGCGAGGTCACCAGCAGTGGATTCATCGCCATCGCGCCGGACCAGTCGAAGTGGACCAGCGAATACAGGCAGCGGGTGCTGCCACAGCCGGGACAGTACAACCCGGTCAACGCATACAGCGGGCAACCCGGCAGCGGGCTGTTGCCGGCATACGGGCTGACATGACGCAGCACCGCGGTTGCGCCCACGGCCAGCCCGGCCGTGACGGCCAGCGGCGCCCAGCGCGACAGGGTGGAACGGGAAGGCAGGCTCATGACGGCAGAACGGCCCGAGCCGGGCACCCTGCGCGGGCGCCGGACCGGGCCGTCCAGGGGGCGATCAGTAGTTGCCGCCGCTCATTGCGCCGCCAACGCCCATCACCACCACCAGGATGATGTACAGCACGATGGCCACGACGCCGATGATGGCCGACCACATGGCCCACTTCTTGGCGTTGTTCGACGATTCCTGCGCGCCGGCGATGTCACCCGAGGCCAGCTTGCCATTGACCTGGGCGGCATACACGATCGAGACGATGCCGGCCGGCAGGCAGCAGAACAGGGTGGTCAGGATGGCCCAGACCAGGTGGTTGGGGACTTGCGGGGCAGTGGCGTTCATCAGTGAAGCTCCATTTTCTTGGGTGGGTTGAACGAAGGGTGTTTCACAGGTCGGAAAGAGCGCCCAGCGCGGCCATGCCGCCAAACAGGCCAAACCACAACAGCAGCAGTACCGGCAGGGCCAGCGCCGATGCCAATGCCCATCCACCGGCCTTGCGCGATGCGTCGTAGGCACCGGCCAGGTCGCCGGCCGCGCGGCGGCCATCGACCTGGGCCGCGTACACGATCGACACCACGCCCAACGGCAGGCAGCAGAACAACGTTGTCAGGATCGCCCAGACCAGATGGTTGGGGACGACAACGCCCGACGGGGTCGGTGGCGGCAGATGATTCAAGTACGACTCCATTCCATTGGTTGTCCCTTGGCATCTCCCAACGCCAAGCGACACCCCCTATGGGCGGTAATCTACCCGATGTTTCCGCCGATGTATGCGTTTACATGAGCGCCGCAATGGATTTCTTTGCGGAATACCCTGATCTCGTCGCTTTCAGCCTTGATCACCGCGCAGTGTTCTGACCTGCGCTTCCAGCCCCTCGGCGGTGGCCGCTGCGCCGTCGACTGGCGGGCCGGCGAACACTTCCACGTGGGCGCGCAGGCGGCGTGGCACCCGCATGCGCCCCAGGCGCGTATCGCGCCGGCTCCACATGCTGGTCCACATGCCGCGCAACGCCATCGGCACCACCGGCACCGGCCGGCGCTCGAGGATTTTCTCCACGCCGGATTTGAAGGCGGCCATCTCGCCATCGCGGGTCAGCGCACCTTCGGGGAAGATGCAGACCAGTTCGCCTTCGGCCAGCGCCTTGTCGACCTCATCGAACGCGGCCTGCATCAGCGCCGGGTCCTCGCGCGCGCCGGCAATCGGAATGGCCTTGGCGGTGCGGAAGATCCAGCGCATCACCGGGATGTTGAAGATCTTGTAATACATGACGAAGCGCACCGGGCGCGGGATCGTTGCCGACAGGATCAGCGCGTCCATGTAGCTGACATGGTTGCAGACGATCAGCGCGGCGCCTTCATCCGGCACGTTGGCTTCAATGCCATGCGGGCGCAGGCGGTACAGGAAGCGCACCATCACCCAGCTGAGGAACCGCATCAGGAATTCGGGCACGATGGTGAAGATGTAGACCGCCACCACCGCATTGGCGATCGCCAGCGCCAGGAACAGCTGCGGGATCGTCCAGTGCAGGAATTTCTGCGTGGCCAGCGCAATCATCGCTGCGGCGACGATGAAGCCGGAATTCTGGATGTTGAGTGCGGCGAACACGCGCGACATTTCCGACTTGGGCGTGCGGCTCTGGATCAGCGCGAACAACGGCACCACGAAGAAGCCGGTGAACAGACCGATGCCCACCAGGTCGACGATGATGCGCACGCTGCCCGGTGCGGCCACGAAGG
This sequence comes from Stenotrophomonas sp. CCNWLW57, assembly GCF_037203925.1. Classification (NCBI taxonomy): domain Bacteria; kingdom Pseudomonadati; phylum Pseudomonadota; class Gammaproteobacteria; order Lysobacterales; family Lysobacteraceae; genus Stenotrophomonas; species Stenotrophomonas sp. CCNWLW57. The sequence goes on along the minus strand of NZ_JBBCBJ010000001.1, from coordinate 735,630 downwards.
CGGCCACGCCCAGGCCCGCCGTGGTGGCGGTGCCGGCGCGCGCGAAGTACAGGTCCAGCATGAAGGCGGTCATGCCGAAGGCGCCCAACGGCACCAGGCCGATTTCCACGGTGCGGCCGGACAGCTTTTCGCACAGCAGCGAGCCCACGCCGGTGCCGATCGAAAACAGCGCCAGCGCGAAGATGTACAGGGTCGGTTCGCCGCCCAGGTTGACCACCGCATAGGTGGGCAGCTGCGAGGTGAGCATGGTGCCGACGAACCAGAACCACGACACGCCGAGGATGGCATTGGCCACGGCCTTCTGTTTCTTGGCCAGGCGCAGCACCGCCAGCGATTCCGGGATGGGGTTCCAGTTGATCTTCAGGTCGGGCGCGCCGGCATCTACCTTGGGGATCATGCGCGCGGTGATGTTGCCGGCAATGGCCAGCGCGATCACTGCCGTTGCCGCCACGATCGGACCGAAACTGCCGGCCAGGGTGAAGATGATGCCGCCGCTGATCATGCCGGTCAGGATCGACATGGAGGTGCCCATCTCGACCAGGCCGTTGCCGCCGGTGAGCTCTTCGGGCTTGAGCACCGAGGGCAGCACCGAGTACTTCACCGGGCCGAACAGCGTGGACTGCAGGCCGGTACAGAACAGGGCAACGAGCAGGATCGGCATGCTCTGGGTGAGGAAGCCGACCGCGGCCAGGGTCATGATCCCGATCTCCATCGTGGTGGTGATCACGATCAGCCGCGATTTCTCCAGCTTCTCGGCGATCTGCCCGGCCAGGGCGGAGAACAGGAAGTAGGGCAGGATGAAGATGGCCGGCGCCAGCGTGGTGTACAGCGACTGCTCGGCCTGGCTCACGCCGAGGTAGAACAGCAGGCCGATGATGGCCTGGCGGTATACGTTGTCGTTGAACGCCCCCAGCGACTGCACGATGAAGAAGGGCAGGAAGCGGCGCTGGCGGAGCAGGGCGAACTGACTGTGGCCGGACATGGAATCTCCTTGCGAACCGGCGCAGCCTATCACGCGGTCCCGGTCCCTATTTCGTTCGCGGCGGCGCGCAGCTTGGGCAGCAGGCGCAGCATCAGGCCGATCTGGGTGCGGATCAGCTGCAGCTTCGGCGGCATCTCATCATTGAGCTGCTCCAGCTGCTCGGCCAGGGCCCGGTCGCCCTCGTTGGCGGCCTCGTCCACCGGTTCGCGCCGTTCCAGCGCGCCGGCGATCTGCTGCATGGCCTGCTGCACGCGTTCGCCGCTGGAACGGGCCAGGGGGTCCTGCGCATAGCTGTCCAGCTGCGCGCGGTGGGCGCCGAGCGCGGACAGGTGGCCGAGCAGGGTGTTGGACAGCGCCAGGAAGCGGAAGCCGGCGTCCAGGTTGCCGCGCACGTGGCCCGGTTCGCGCAGCATGTTGGACAGCGCGGTGGACAGGGCGACATCGGCGTTGTGCATGTCGCGGCGGGCGATGCGGTAGGCCAGGTCGTCCTGCATGCCGCTGCCGTACTGGCCCAGCACCGCCTGCAGGTAGCCGGCGCAGCGTTCAAGCACGCGCGCCATGACAAGGTCGAGGCGGCGGCCCTGCCAGTCTGGCAGGATCAGGAACGCGGCGGCGGCGGCGATCGCGCAGCCCAGCAGGGTATCGACCAGCCGCGGCCAGATCAGCAGGAAGCCATCGCCGATGAGGTTGAAGCAGGTCAGTGCCATCACGGTGATCGCGGCCGAGGCGACCAGGTAGCGGTCGCTGCGGGTAAAGAAGAACAGCAGCGCGGAAAGCAGGGCGATCAACAATTCGATGCGCAGGTCCTGGAACAGCTGCATCAGCGCCCAGGTGAGCACCAGCCCGATCAGGGTGCCGGCGACGCGCTGGGCCAGCCGCTGGCGGGTGGCGCCGAAGTTGGGGCGGCACACGAACACGATGGTGAGCAGCACCCAGGAGCCGTTCTGGGCATTGAACAGGCGGATGGCGGCAAAGCCCACGATCAGCGCCAGCGCCATGCGCAGGCCGTGGCGGAACAGCAGCGAGCCGGGAGTGAGCTGTTGGCGGATGCGCACCCCCATCTCACGCAGGGTATGCGGGTTGGTGTCGCGCAGGCGGGTGTCGACGTTGTCCAGGGTGGATTCGGACTGGGCCGCTTCGGACAGGCGGCGTTCGATGCTCTGCAGGTTGTTGCCGAGCAGTTCGAGCGAAGAGAGCAGGCGCTGCCACTGGGGGTTGTGCTGGGCGCGCAGCCAGGCGAGGGAATCGGTGAGGTCGGTGGTGGCCTGGCGGGTCCGGTCGCCGTACTGGAACGGCCGGCGCATGCGGATGGCGGTGCCCAGGTTGGCACACGCTTCGCCCTGCAGGGCGAGCAGGCGCTGGCAGCGGTAGAGCACGTCGCTGTGGAAGAAGGCATCGGTGAGCGCGCCATAGGGGTAGTGCGAGGAGCTGGCGCGTTCGTGGAAGTCCTGGGCCATGTAGTACAGGCGCAGGTACAGGCCGGATTGCACGCCCGGGCGGCCGGAGCGGCCGAACCGGGCCAGGATGGCGGTCTTGGCGATGTTGAGCGCTTCGACGACGCGGCGGTTCTGTTCGGCCAGGGCCAGCTGGCGCTTCTGCACGTCGGCATCGCGCACCGGTTCGAACAGGTCGGCCTTGAGCTGAAGGTAGCGGCCGAGTTCAAGGTAGAGGCGGGCGAGGCGTTCGCGCACGGGGCGGTTGGCGAACAGGGCGGTCCACAGGATGGACAGCATGCCGTACCAGACGGCGCCGGCCAGCAGGTGGCTGACGGCGGTGATGGCCTGGGCGCGGTCGTCGGCGCCGTGCTGTTCCAGACCGATCATGGTGTAGATGGCCAGGGTGACGGTGGCCTGGGCGATGGAGGCGTAGCGTTCGCCAAGCGCCCCGAGCAGGGTCAGGCTGAAGGTGGACAGGGCCAGGGCTGCAATGAACAGCCACGGCCAGGCGAACAGCTCGACCACGGCGGCGGCGGCCACCACGAAGCACAGCAGGGAGAGGGCGACGGATTTGGTGCGGCCCCACCAGTTGTCGTCGGTTTCGGCAATGGCGCTGGCGATGATGCCGAGGAATACGCCGGGCAGCGCAGGCAGCTGGTCCAGGTGCCAGCACACGCCCATGGCCACGGACAACGCAATGAACACCCGCAGCCCGTAGCTGGCCTTCTCATGCGCCCACAGGCGACTCAGGCGGGATTCTCGGGCGGACATGCGGACTCGTCGGGCGGTGGCGCCTCATTATTGCGTCATCGCGGTGAAGCCGACATAGCCGGTTGGTAGGTACCCACCCCCGCCGGCCTCACCGCTCGCAACGAATGAAATGACGGGCTGTTACGCCCTTCGCTTACAGATCAAACCTGACGCTCACCGCGAACGTGCGCGGCAGGCCGATGCCGGCGTTGGACCAGTACTTCCTGTTGGTGAGGTTTTCGACGCTGGCGCGCCAGGTAACCGGGTGACCGTTGGCCTGCATGCGGTAACCGATGCCGGCGTTGACCAGGGTGTAGTCGGGCAGCTTGAGGGTGTTGTCGGCGTCGTAGTACACGTCGCCGTAGTAGCGGGCCAGGGCGTACAGGCTAAGGCCTTCCACCTGCGGCACGCTGTAATCGGCGTGCACCACGCCGTTCCAGCGCGCTGCGCCGGCGGTGCGGTTGCCTTCCTGGGTGCTGCTGTCGGGCGAGAGCTTGTCGTAGGTCGGGTCCAGCCAGGTCACGCCGCCGCCGAGGGTGAAGGCATCGGTCAGGCGGACGTCACCGCTGACTTCCACGCCTTCGTACAGGGTGATGCCGTCCTGCACCAGCAGTTTGCCGCCGCTGGTCAGGCGGTCGATGTTGGCACCGCGCTCCAGGCGGAACGCAGCCGCGTTGGCGTTCCAGCGTGGGTATTCGATCTTGGCGCCGATCTCGAACTGCTTGCTGATGGTTGGATCGAGCACGTCGCCGGCGTTGATGTAGTCGCTGCCAACCCGGCTGCCCGCTTCCAGCGATTCGACGTAGCTGGTGTAGAGCGTGACTGCATCGGCCGGCTTGAACATCACCGCGTAGGTCGGGGTGACCGGGTAGGTGTGGTAGGCACCCTTGGTCTCGAAGTCGTTGTAGCGCGCACCGGCCAGCACCGACCAGCCGTGGCCGAAATCCACCGTATCGCTGACGAACACCGCCTGCTGTACGGTTTCGCTGCCGCGGGTGAGCGCCTGCGAACCGACGGCGTCATGGCGCAGGGTGGGGCGCTGGTAGAGGTTGCCACGGCCGATGGTGTTCCATTCGTATGGGCGGTCCCAGCCCAGCCCGGTCTGGTGCGAGACGCCGGCGACGAGCTGGTGCGACAGCGGGCCGGTCTGGAAGCGGCCCTGCACGATGGCCTGGGCCAGCTTCCACTCGCTCTTGCCGCCGAGCTCGTAGACGTTGACGTCGTAGTCGCCATTGACGTCGTCGATGTAGGCGAAGATCTTGTTCACGTCGTTCCACGACGAGGTGTAGCCATAGCTCAGGCTGGCCTTCCAGTCGTCGTTGATCTGCCAGTTCAGTGCAGTGGAGAGCAAGCTGGAGCGGGTGTCGTAGAAGGTGCCCGGAATGGCGTTGTTGACATCGCCGGCGATCGGGCGCGGCAGTTCGGTCAGGCCGATGAAGTAGTACTGCGGCGATTCCTCGCTGAGATCGCGCTCCTGGAACACGCCATCGAAGGTCCAGGTGAGCGCATCGCCCAGGCGTGCATCCAGCGACAGCGCACCGACCTTGCGGTTCACTTCGCCACCGTTGAAGGTTTCGCCCTTCTCCTGGTAGGCGTTGAAGCGGTAGCCGAACATGTCTTCGTTGCCGAAGCGGCCGCCGACATCGACCTGGCCGCTGACGATGCCCTGTTCGCGCCAGCCGAGCTGCGCGGAGAAGGTGGGGGCATCGGTGGGCTTCTTCGTGACGTAGTTGATGATGCCGCCGGGCTGGCCGAAGCCGTACATGAAGCCGCCCGGGCCCTTGAGCAGTTCCACCTGTTCCATCACTTCCAGCGGCCACTCGGTACCCCACGAGGACACCTGCAGGCCGTTGACGCGGTAGCTGTCGTAGCTGAGATCGATGCCGCGGTTGCGGATTGGCGAGCTCCAGCCACTGGCGTAGGCGCTGACCTGGGTGACCACCGACGGGTCGGTCAGGAACGCCTCGCCCAGCGAGACCACCTGGCGCTTCTCGATGTCCTCGCGGCCGATGACGGAGATCGCGAACGGGGTATCGCGTACCGGGCGGTCGCCCAGGGCGCCGGTCTCGGCGTGGGTGCGTTCGGCGGTGACTTTCACCGCGTCCAGCTCGGTGGCCGAGCGGGACTGGCCGTGGGCCGCGCAGGCCAGGGACAAAGACAGGGCAAGCAGGGCCGGGCGCAGGGCGTGGAGCGGAAGTACGGAAGCAGGCATCGAGTGGGGGTCCTCTGCGGACAGCAGCACACCGTCCGCGATCAGTTGAAAGCGGAAGAAGAGGGCGTGGCTGAGTCGGGGCACTGCCCGCGAAGGCGGAGTCAGCGCGGTGCGCGAGGCGCGGCAGGACCGTGGCTGATGCGAATTGTTCTCTTTTGAGTGCCGCGCGTCAAATGATCGTCATGAACGCGGTAGCGCACGACCGTTGGTCGTGCGCCGCGTTACGCGCGTGCAGCGCGCTTGATCATCGCCTTCTCGCGCCGGCGCGCGCGCCAGCCGCGCCAGTGCTGCTGCAGGCACGAGAAGATCACATACAGCGCCGGGGTGCTCAGCAGGGTCAGGCTCTGCGAGAACAGCAACCCGCCGATCATCGCGATGCCCAGCGGGCGACGCAGCTCGGACCCTTCGCCCAGGCCGATCGCCAGCGGCACCGCCGCCAGGATCGCCACCATGGTGGTCATCATGATCGGGCGGAAGCGCACGATGCTGGCCTCGCGCACCGCTTCCAGCGGGCTCTTGCCGTGCTCACGCTGGGCCACCACGGCGAAGTCGATCATCATGATCGCGTTCTTCTTGACGATGCCGATCAGCAGCACCAGCGCAATCATCGAGATCACCGACAGCTCGGTATTGGTCACGAACAGCGCCAGCAGCGCGCCCACGCCCGCCGCCGGCAGCGTGGACAGGATCGTCACCGGGTGCACCAGGCTTTCGTACAGCATGCCCAGCACCAGGTACACGGTGATGATGGCGGCCAGCACCAGGATCAGCATCGAATTGGGGTTGAGCTGCACGTTGAAGCCGCCGCCATCGCTGATGCGGATGTCGCCGGGCAGGCGCAGCCCGTCCACGGTGGCCTTGATGATCGCCTCGCCTTCGCCGGTGCTCACGCCCGGGGCCAGGTTGTAGCTCAGGTCCATCGTGGTGTACTGGTTCTGGTGGGTGATCTGCGGCGGGGCCAGCCCGGGGACCTGGCGCGCCACGGCGGTGATCGGGATCATCTCGCCATTGCCGGCACGCACGTGGATCTCATCCAGCGCGCGCGGGGTGGCGGTCTGCTCCGGCAGCGCGTTGACCACCACGCTGTACTGGTTGATGTCCGAGTAGATCGTCGAAATCTGCCGCTGGCCAAACGCGCCATACAGCGCGCCATCGATCGCGCCGACCGACACGCCCAGGCGCGCGGCCTTGGCCCGGTCGATCTCGATGTTCTGGCGCAGCCCGGCGGTGTCCACGTCGGTGCCGACGTCGCGCAGCATGGGGTTCTTCTTCAGTGCGGCCTGCACCTTGGGCAGCCATTCCTGCAGCTGGGCCAGGTCGTTGCCCTGCAGCGACACGCGGTACTGCGCGCCCTGGCTGTTGCCGCCGCCGCCATCGCTGGGAAGATCCTGGATCGCGCGCAGGCGCAGCTCCAGGTCGGGGTAGCGGTCGGCCTTGGCGCTCAGCCGGGCCAGCGCCTGCGCGGTGGTTTCGCGGCGGCCTTCCTTGCGGGTCTTCAGCTCGATGTTGAACTGCGCGCTGGACCCCTGGCGGCCGCTGCCCAGGCGCACGCCCACGGTTTTCACCGCCGGGTCGGCCATCAGCATGTCGGTGATGCGGCGCTGGCGGTTGACCATGTCTTCGAAGGACACCGTCGCGCTGGAGTTGGCGCGGCCCCAGATCAGGCCGGTGTCCTGCGGCGGGAACGATCCCTTCTTGACCGCGCCCGCCAGCATCACCGTGGCCACGATCAGCAGGATCGGGGTCAGCGACAGCAGCAGCGCGTGGCGCAGCGAGAAGTCCAGGCAGACGGTGTACACGCGCAGCATGCGGTCGTGAGTGGCATCCAGGAAGCGGCCGATCCGCGAGGGCTTGTCCGGCTCCGTGTGGGCGCTGAGGAAGCGGCTGCACAGCGCCGGGGTGAGCGTGAGCGAGACGATCATCGAGACCACGATGGCGGCCACCAGGGTCACGGTGAACTCGCGGAAGAACGCACCGACCATGCCGCTGGCAAACAGCAGCGGAATGAACACCGCCACCAGCGAGGCGGTGATGGAGACGATGGTGAAGCCGATCTCGCGGGCGCCGGTCAAGGCCGCCTGCATGCGCGGCATGCCTTCGTCGAGGTGGCGCATGATGTTTTCGATCACCACGATCGCGTCATCGACCACGAAGCCGATCGCGATCACCAGCGCCAGCAGGCTCAGGTTGTTCAGGGTGAACCCGAACACGTACATCACCAGTGCCGCACCGGCCAGCGACAGCGGCACGGTGATCGCCGCGATCAGGGTCGGTGCCAGCCGGCGCAGGAACAGCGCCATGGTCAGGATCACCATCGCCAGGCTGATCAGCAGGGTGATCTGCACTTCGTGCAGCGACGAGCGGATGGTCGGGGTGCGGTCGAAATACGGGGTGAGCGTGGTGCCCGGCTGCAGGTAGTCGCGCAGCATCGGGATCTGCGCCTTGACCCGGTCCACCGTCTCCACGATGTTGGCCCCGGCACGGGTGAACACGTACATCACCACCGCCGGTTTGTGGTCGAACCACGCGGCCTGGTAGGCATCCTGCTGGCCGTCGTAGACGTTGGCCACGTCCTTCAGGCGGATCACCCGGCCATCATCCTGGGTCTTGATCACCAGGTTGGCGAAGTCGGCCGCGCGCGCCACTGAATCGTTGGCGATGATCGCCGTGGTGGTGTTGCCATCGGTCAGGAAGCCGGTGGGCGAGGTCACATTGGCGGCACGCACCGCATTGCGCAGGTCATCCGGGGTGAGGTTGAGCGCATTGAGCAGGCGCAGGTTGACGTCCACCCGCACCGCCGGGGTGGAGGCGCCGGCGATGTCCACCGACGACACCCCGCTGATCTGGCGGATGCGCTGGGCCAGCAGCGAATCGGCCACGTTGTACAGCTCATCGGCCGACTGCGTCTGCGAGGTCAACGCAATGGCGATCACCGGATCGTCGTTCGGGTTGGCCTTCTGGAACATCGGCGAACCCAGCCCGGAGGGCAGGTCGGCCTGGGCCGAGTTGATCGCGGTCTGCACGTCCAGCGCGGCCGAATCGATGTCGACCCCGCTCTGGAAGATCATGAAGACCAGCGAGCTGCCTTCGGAGCTGGACGAGCGCATCTGGTCCACGCCGGGCAGCTGGCCGAGGTGGCGCTCCAGCGGCGCGGTGACCGTGGAGGCCATGGTGGTGGCGTCCGCGCCGGACTGGCTGGCGTGCACGAAGATCACCGGGATCTGAATGTTTGGCAGCGCCGACACCCCCAGCTTCAGGTAGCACATCAACCCGACCACGAACAGGCCGATGGCCAGCAGCGCGGTGCCGATCGGGCGGCGGATGAACGGGCCGGAGATGTTCACGCGCGGTCCTGTGCGGTGGCATTGCGCAGCGCGCGCTGTTCACGGCGCTGGCGCAACCATTCGGAGTAGCGCTCCATGTACAGGTAGATCACCGGCGTGGTGTACAGCGTGACCAGCTGCGAGATCAGCAGGCCGCCGACGATGGCGATGCCCAGCGGGCGGCGCAGCTCCGAACCGATGCCAGTGCCCAGCGCCAGCGGCAACGCGCCCAGCATGGCCGCGGCGGTGGTCATCATGATCGGGCGGAAGCGCAGCAGGCAGGCGCGGCGGATCGCTTCGTGCGCGTTGGCTCCGGCGCGGCGCGCCTCGATGGCGAAGTCCACCATCATGATGCCGTTCTTCTTGACGATGCCGATCAGCAGCACGATGCCGACAATGCCATCCACCGACAGGCTCAGCCCGCACACCATCAGCGCCAGCAGCGCGCCCACGCCGGCCGGCGGCAGGGTGGAGATGATCGTGATCGGGTGGATGTAGCTCTCGTACAGCACGCCCAGCACGATGTAGATCACCACCAGCGAGGCCAGCAGCAGCCACACCACGTCGGTCTGGCTGCCGGTGAACTCGGCGGCCTTGCCGATGAACTGCGCGTGCACCTGCGCCGGCATGTCCAGGCTGGCGCGCGTTTCCTCGATCGCCTTGACCGCATCGGACAGCGAATAGCCCGGGGCGATGTTGAACGAGACCGTCACCGCCGGCAGCTGCTGCTGGTGGCTGACCACCAGCGGGGTGCTGGTGACCTTGCCCTCGGCCAGCGCGGCCAGCGGAATGATGTTGCCCGCACCCACCGGAATACCGGTGTTCTGCGCGCCGATACCGGTGGCGGTGGAGGAGTTGGACGAGGTGACCTGGCCGAAGTTGGTGGCATTGCTGCCGGTCAGCGCGCCGGCGCCGTTGGAGGCCACCGCCAACTGGTTCATCAGGGCGGTGCTGGTGCGGAACTCCGGCGCCACTTCCAGCACCACGCGGTACTGGTTGAGCTCGGTGAAGATGGTCGAGATCTGGCGCTGGCCGAAGGCGTCGTACAGCGTGTCATCGATGGTCTGCATCGGCACGCCCAGCACGCTGGCCTTGTCGCGGTCGATGTTCAGCTCCAGCGCGCGGCCCTGGTTGGACAGGTTGTTGTCCACATCCGCCAGTTCCGGACGCTGGCGCAGCGCCTCGGTCAGGCGGGTGGCCTGCAGCGCGACCTGCGCGCTGTCCACGTCCGACAGCGAGTACTGGTACTCGGTCGCGGCCACGCGGGTATCCAGGGTCACGTCCTGCACCGGCTTGAGGTACAGCGCCACGCCGGGGATGCCGGCCACCGCTTTCTGCAGGCGCGGCAGGATGTCTTCCAGCCCGTCGCGGTCGCCGCGCTCCTTCAGCACGATCGACAGCTGGCCCTGGTTGAGCGTGGGGTTCATGCTGCCGGCGCCAATGAAGGCAGCCACGCCGGTCACTGCCGGGTCCTTGCGCAGCGCTTCGGCCACGGCCTTGGTGCGCTGCTCCATCTGCGGGAACGCGATGTTCTGGTCGGCCTGGACCACGCCGGTGATCAGCCCGGTGTCCTGTTCGGGCAGCAGGCCCTTGGGAATGACGATGTACAGCACCACGGTCAGCACCAGCGCGCCGGCGGCCACCGCCAGGGTCATGCGCTGGTGGTCCAGCACCCAGTCCAGGCTGCGTTCGTACAGGCCCACGGTGCGGCTCCACACGGTCTGCTTTCCGGCCGCATGCGCTCGCTCATGGGCGTCCTCGCCTTCGGGCAGCGCGTCGGGCTTGAGCAGGTAGGCGCACATCATCGGGGTGAGCGTCAGCGAGATCAGCATCGACAGCACCACCGCGATGCTCAGCACCCACGCGAACTCGTGGAACAGGCGGCCGGTGACGCCAGGCATCAGCAGCAGCGGCAGGAACACCGCCACCAGCGACACGGTGAGCGAGAGCACGGTGAAGCCGATCTGGCGCGCGCCGATCTCGGCCGCTTCCGGTCCGCTCTTGCCCTGTTCGATATAGCGCACGATGTTCTCGATCATCACGATCGCATCGTCAACCACGAAGCCGGTGGCCACCACCAGCGCCATCAGCGACAGGTTGTCCAGCGACATGCCGGCAAACGCCATCACCCCGAACGTGCCGGCCAGCGACAGCGGCACCGCCACCGAGGGAATGATCGTGGCCCACAGGCGGCGCAGGAACACGAAGATCACCGCCACCACCAGGCCGATGGTCAGGATCAGGGTGAACTGCACTTCATGCACGGAGGCGCGGATGGTCTCGGTACGGTCGGAGAACACTTCCAGGTGCACGTCGGCCGGCAGCACGTTCTGCAGCTGCGGCATCAATGCGCGGATGCGCTCCACCGTCTGCACGATGTTGGCACCGGGCTGGCGGCGGATTTCCAGCAGTACCGCCGGCTTGCCATCGGCCCAGGCGGCGAGCTGGTCGTTCTCCACGCCGTCGACCACCTCGGCCACGTCCGCCAGCCGAACCGGCGCGCCGTTCTTGTAGCTGATGATGGTCTCGCGGTACTCCGCCGCGCTGGTCAGCTGATCGTTGGTGCCGATGCTGTAGGACTGGGTCTTGCCGTTGAGCGAGCCCTTGGGCGCGTTGACGTTGGCCTGGGTCAGCGCGCTGCGCAGGTCTTCCAGGGTCAGGCCCATGTTGGACAGCTGCGCCGGGTTGACCTGGATGCGCACGGCCGGGCGCACGTTGCCGGCGATCGACACCAGGCCCACGCCCTGCACCTGCGACAGGCGCTGGGCCAGGATCGAGTCGGCGTAGTTGTTCACATCGCGCAGCGGGCGCGTGTCGGAGGTGAGCTTGAGGGTGATGATCGCCGCGTCGGCCGGGTTCACCCGGTTGTAGACCGGCTGGTAGGGCAGCGATGACGGCAGGGTGGCCTGGCGGATCGCGGCCTGCACGTCCTGTGCGGCGATGTCGATGTCCCGGTCCATCGAGAACTGCAGGATGATCGTGGACAGGCCGGCCGACGAATCGGAGGTCATCAGCTCCAGCCCGGAGATCTGCCCGAACTGGCGCTCCAGCGGCGTGGTCACCAGCGAGGCCATGGTGGTCGCATTGGCACCCGGGTACTGGGTGGTGACCACCAGGCTGGGCGCGTCGATTTCCGGCAGCGCCGAGACCGGCAGCTGGCGGTAGCCGAGGATGCCGAGCAGCAGCAGGCCCGCCATCAGCAGCGAGGTGGCGATGGGGCGGCGGATGAAAATCGTCGAAAAGCCCACGGGCGGATCCTTGCTGTTACGTCAGACGGCGATGCGGGAGGCGAACGCCGGCCACCTGGCCAGCGTTGGGGACACGGCGTGCGCGGTCAGCGCGGGCCGCCGCCACGACGCCCACCGGGGCCCTGTTTCTGCGCGGCGGCCTTGAGTTCGGCCTCGGTCGGCGCGGCCGGCGTCTCGCCCGGCTTCAGCGCGGTGACCTTGCTGCCCGGCTTGAGCCGGAACTGGCCTTCGCTGACCACGCGCTCACCGCCCTTGAGGCCTTCGGTGATCTGGATGGTGCTGTCGCCCACTTCCACCCCACTCTTCACGGTCTGCATGGCCACCGTGTTGTCCGGCTTGACGATATAGACGTACTCGCCATCGGGCCCGCGCATGACGGCTTGAGTGGGGATGACCACGCCGCCGGCAATGGTGCGCAGCTGCATGCGCACGTTGACGAACTGGCCCGGCCACAGGGTGTTGTCCTGGTTATCGAACAGGGCGCGCGCGCGGAAGGTGCCGCTGTCGCTGCTGATCTGGTTGTCCACCACGTCCAGCGTTCCGCCATCGGTGAGTACGTGCGAGTCGTTGCGGTCCAGCGCGGCGATGGTCACCGGGCCGGCCTGCTGGGCCTGGCGCACGTCCGGCAGCTGGCGTTCGGGCAGGTTGAACACCACGTGGATCGGGTGGATCTGGGTCAGGGTGACCAGCGCGGTACCGGCGCTGACCACGTTGCCTGCATCCACCGCACGGATGCCGGCGATGCCGGAGATGGGCGCGGTCACGCGGGTGTACTGCAGCTGCACCTGGGCCGCGCGCATGCTGGCCTCATTGGCCGCCACCGCGCTTTCGTACTGGGCCACCTGGTTGCGCTGGGTGTCCAGGTCGGTCTTGGCGACGTACTGGCGGTATTCGGGCGAATTGGAGCGCTGGTAGTTCGAGCGCGCCGTGGCCAGCTGGGCCTGGTTCTGCTTCTTGGCCGCCGCCGCTTCGTCATAGCTGGCCTGCAGCGTGCGCGGATCGATCTGCGCCAGCAGGTCGCCCTGCTTCACTTCCTGGCCTTCCTTGAAGTTCAGGCTGATCAGCTGGCCGCCCACCTGCGGGCTTACGGTCACGGTGTTCATCGCGCTCACCGTGCCCAGCGCGCTGGCGTAGACCGGCACATCCTGGCGGGCCGCGTCGATCACCGTCACCGGCACCGGGCCGGTATCGCGTTCGCCGTCCTTGCCGACCTCGGCCTGCGCCCCTGGCTTGGCATCCTTGCCCTTGCCACCGTTGAGCAGGTGCATGCCGACCAGCCCCACCACCAGCACTGCGATCACCAGCAGCACGATCTTCCAGAAACGCGACATTCAAAACTCCTGAGGCTGGCGAAGGGCGGGGCCCGGTTGGCAGTGGCAAAGCATACCCGCCACCCGTGTCCTTTAATGCATGACAAATGGGACGGGCGGTCAGACCCGCAAGCGCCGACAAGGTTCAACTGACGACGGTTGCTTTCCCGGACAACGTTCCCGGGCGCCGAAAGTTACAGCGAAAACCACCCTGATGCCCTACATTCAGGTTCAAGCCCCTGGAACCCCGTCGGAGACCCGAATGCCCCGTCTGTCGCTGCTGCTGTCCGCCCTGCTGCTCGCCTCGCCCGCGCTGGCCGCCACCGCCCCGGCAGAACGCCCGGAAGTCACCGCCGCCGCCGCTCGTCTGCAGGCCCAGGTAGTGCAGTGGCGCCGCGACTTCCACCAGCACCCGGAGCTGTCCAACCGCGAAGAGCGCACCTCGGCCAAGGTGGCCGAACAGCTGCGTGCGATGGGCCTGAAGCCCAGGACCGGCATCGCCCATCACGGCGTGGTGGCCATCATCAAGGGCGGCAAGCCCGGCCCGCGCATCGCCCTGCGCGCGGACATGGACGCGCTGCCGGTGACCGAACAGACCGGCCTGCCGTTTGCCTCCAAGGCCACCAGCACCTATCGCGGCGAACCGGTGGGCGTGATGCACGCCTGCGGGCATGACGCCCACACCGCCACCCTGCTCGGCGTGGCCGACGCGCTGGTGAAGATGCGCGAAAACCTGCCCGGCGAAGTGATGCTGATCTTCCAGCCTTCCGAAGAAGGCGCGCCGCCGCCGGAAGAGGGCGGTGCCGCGTTGATGCTCAAGGAAGGCCTGTTTGCCGACTTCAAACCGGATGCCGTGTTCGGCCTGCACGTGTTCTCCAGCGTCCAGGCCGGGCAGATCGCCGTCCGCGGTGGCCCGCTGATGGCGGCCTCGGACCGCTTCGGGATCAAGGTGATCGGCCGCCAGACGCATGGTTCTGCGCCGTGGAACGGGGTCGACCCGATCGTGGCCACCGCCGACCTGGTGGGCACCGCGCAGACCATCGTCAGCCGCCGCTCCAACATCTCCAAGCAGCCGGCGGTGGTGTCCTTCGGCGCGATCAAGGGCGGCATCCGCTACAACATCATTCCCGACGAAGTGGAGATGGTGGGCACCATCCGCACCTTCGACGAAGGCATGCGTCAGCAGATCTTCGCCGACCTGCGCAACGTGGCCGAGCACACCGCCGCCGCGCATGGTGCCAAGGCGGAGACCGAGATCTTCGAAGCCGAAGGCAACCCGGCCACGGTCAACGACCCGGGCCTGACCGCGCGCATGCTGCCCAGCCTGCAGGCCGTGGTCGGCGAAGCCAACGTCTACGAGCCGCCGCTGCAGATGGGCGCCGAAGACTTCTCGCTGTATGCCCAGCAGGTGCCGGGCATGTTCTTCTTCGTCGGCTCCACCAGCGAAGGGATTGACCCGGCCAAGGCCCCGGCCAACCACTCCCCGAAGTTCCTGCTCGATGAGAAGGCGCTGGATGTAGGCCTGCGGGCGTTGTTGCAGGTGAGCCTGGATTTCCTCAACGCGCCGAAGCCGGGCTGAGGTCGCACGACCAACGGTCGTGCGCTACTGGCGCAGGTCCCGCACGGTCCGCGCCGGCTGCTCGATGCCGGCGCTGGCCCGCCACGGGTTGATGTCCAACCCGCCGCGGCGGGTGTAGCGCGCCTCTACTTCCAGCCATTCGGGCTGGCAGCGCAGGGTGAGCTCGTTGAAGATGCGCTCCACGCACTGCTCGTGGAATTCGGCATGCTCGCGGTAGCTCACCAGGTAGCGCAGCAGGCCTTCGCGGTCGATGCGCGGGCCGCGGTAGCGCACGCTCACGCTGGCCCAGTCCGGCTGGCCGGTGACCGGGCAGTTGGACTTGAGCAGCGCCGAACTCAGGGTCTCGGTCACCACCTGGCCGGCATTGGCCGACAGGTACTCCGGCGCCGGCGGGCCGTAGCGCTCGATCGCCACATCCAGCTCATCCAGTGATTCGCCTTCGGCCGCTTCCACCAGCAGCGGCACCCCGAACACCACGTTCACCACCGCCCCGGCACAGGCCGACAGGTCACCGGCAATGCGCTGGCGGGCCTGCTCGTCATCGTCAAAGCGCGTGCTGTTGAGCGAGTTGAGGTAGAGCTTGAACGACTTGGATTCGATCAGGTTCGGCGAGGTGCACGGCACGCTGATGGTGGCGACGGCGACGCGTGGCTTGCCGCGCCGGTCCAGCCAGCTCAGCTCATAGGCCTGCCAGCGGTCATGGCCGACGAACGGCAGGTTGGCCTCGTCCACGCCGATCTCCTCGCGCGCGGCGCGGCGCGGGATCGGGAAGAGCAGGGCGGGATCGTACTGGGAGGGGTAAGCAACCTCGCGACCGAGGCTGGAGTCCTGGGGGGTATTCATGGCGCCATTTTAGCGTGGCCGGCGGCCCCTCCAGCGCCCCGTTCAGAAATACGTCCAGCGTCTTCACGCCTGCGCCATGCCCCATTAACAAGGCCTGTGACACCATGCGATCCAGGTCGTTCTATTCAAGACGGGAGCGTGTGGATGAGTACCGACAAGAAGGCCGATTTCTCCGGCGTCACCTCCAGCGTGGATACCACCGCGCAGAAGGTGGAAAAGGCAGATTTCTCCGGCGTGACCGCTTCGGTGGATACCACCGCCGAAAAGGTGGGGGGTAGCACCTACACCGTAAAGAGTGGTGACTCGCTGTCGAAGATTGCCAAGAACGAGCTGGGCGATGGCAACGCCTGGAAGAAGATTTTCGAGGCCAACCGTGACGTGCTGGATGACCCCGACAAGATCTTCCCGGGCCAGACGCTCAAACTGCCGCCTAAAGACTAAGCCCGCTCCGCCTGCTGTCCATTATTGATTCCCAGGGAGGAATTCCATGAAGAAGACGTCCATCAGTACCGCGGTACTTGCTGCCCTGCTGGCCACCGTTGCGCTGGCCGGTTGCAAGAAGAAAGAAGAAACCGTCGACAACAACGCGCAGCCGGCTGCTCCGGTAGCGACGACGCCGGTCGAGCCCGCCGCACCGCAGCCGATGACGGCCGCCGCGCCGGTCAACGTTTCCGGCGTAACTGTCGGCAAGACCGCCGCGGCCGACAAGACCGTCGCGTCGGCAGCACTGTTTGCTCCGAAAGACGTGATCATCATTTCGGTCCGCACCGCAGGCACGGCCACCAACGCCAACGTTGGCGCCAAGCTGACCTATCAGGACGGCCAGGTGGCGGGTGAACAGAGCCAGGTGCTGAACACCACCGGCGATGAGACCACCAACATCAGCTTCACGAATGCCAATGGCTGGCCGGCGGGCAAGTACCGCGCGGAGGTCACGGTAGATGGTAAGGCGGCCGGAACGCCGCAGGAGTTTGAGGTCAAGTAAGTCCCGCCGACTCTCTCCCGGCACGGGCTCACGATGGACGCAGCCGCGAGGCTGCGTCTTTTTTTGTGCCACACAGCGTTCCAATACCACCGCGTATGGCCCCGCTTTGCTCCCCGGGGCTGAAACCGCGACAATGCGGGGGTTACCCGGAGAGCACTGTCCCCCATGTCGAACACGCCCAAGATTCTGTACACGCTTACCGATGAAGCCCCGTTCCTGGCCACCCAGTCGCTGCTGCCGATCGTCGAGGCCTACACTGCCACCGCCGGCATCGCAGTCGAAACCCGTGACATCTCGCTGTCCGGCCGCATCCTGGCGCTGTTCCCGGATTTCCTGAAGGACGACCAGAAGGAAGCCGACCACCTGGCCGAACTGGGCCAGCTGGCGACCACCCCGGACGCCAACATCATCAAACTGCCCAACATCAGCGCCTCGGTGCCGCAGCTCAAGGCGGCCATCAAGGAGCTGCAGGACCAGGGCTATGCCCTGCCCAACTACCCGGACGTGCCCACTGACGACGTCTCGCGCGACATCAAGGCGCGCTATGACAAGGTCAAGGGCAGCGCGGTGAACCCGGTGCTGCGCGAAGGCAACTCCGACCGCCGCGCGCCGCTGTCGGTCAAGAACTACGCCCGCAAGCACCCGCACCGCATGGGCAAGTGGTCCAACGAATCGAAGTCGCACGTCTCGCACATGGACGGCGGCGATTTCTACGGCAGCGAAAAGTCGGCCACCCTGGCCGCCGCCGGCAACCTGAAGATCGAACTGCAGCAGGCCGACGGCACCACCGTCGTGCTGAAGGAAAAGACCGCCGTTAAAGCTGGTGAGATCGTCGATGCCGCGGTGATGAGCCGCAACGCGCTGGCCGCGTTCGTGCAGGCGCAGATCGCCGATGCCAAGGCCAAGGGCGTCCTGTTCTCGCTGCACCTGAAGGCCACCATGATGAAGGTCTCCGACCCGATCATGTTCGGCGTGGTCGTCGAAGAGTTCTACAAGGACGTGCTGGCCAAGCACGCCGACGTGCTCAAGCAGGCCGGCTTCGACCCCAACAACGGCATCGGCGACCTGTACGCGCGCCTGCCGCAGCTGCCTGAAGCCACCCAGGAAGCGATCAAGGCCGACCTGGCTGCCGAATACGGCAAGCGCCCGGGCCTGGCCATGGTCAATTCCGACAAGGGGATCACCAACCTGCACGTGCCCAGCGACGTCATCGTCGATGCCTCGATGCCGGCCATGATCCGCGACTCCGGTGGCATGTGGAATGCCGATGGCAAGCTGCAGGACACCAAGGCTGTCATTCCTGACCGCTGCTACGCCGGTGTATACCAGGCCGTGATCGACGACTGCATCGCCCACGGCGCGTTCGACCCGGCCACCATGGGCTCGGTGCCGAACGTCGGCCTGATGGCGCAGAAGGCTGAAGAATACGGCTCGCACGACAAGACCTTCCAGATTCCGGCCGACGGCACCGTGCGCGTCACCGACGATGCCGGCAACGTGGTGTTCGAACACGCCGTGCAGACCGGCGACATCTGGCGCATGTGCCAGACCAAGGACGCCCCGATCCAGGACTGGGTCAAGCTGGCCGTCAACCGCGCCCGCCTGAGCAGCACCCCGGCCGTGTTCTGGCTGGATGCCTCGCGCGCGCACGATGCGCAGGTGATCGCCAAGGTCGAAACCTACCTGAAGGACCACGATACCAACGGCCTGGACATCCGCATCCTGGCCCCGGTGGAAGCGACCGCGTTCTCGCTGGACCGCATCCGCAAGGGTGAAGACACCATCTCGGTGACCGGCAACGTGCTGCGCGATTACCTCACCGACCTGTTCCCGATCATGGAACTGGGCACCAGCGCCAAGATGCTCTCCATCGTGCCGCTGATGGCCGGTGGTGGCCTGTTCGAAACCGGCGCCGGTGGTTCGGCTCCCAAGCACGTGCAGCAGTTCGTGGAAGAGGACTACCTGCGCTGGGATTCGTTGGGTGAATTCCTGGCCCTGGCTGCCTCGCTCGAGCACCTGGGCAACCGCTACGACAATGCCGGTGCGACGGTGCTGGCCAAGACCCTGGACCAGGCCAATGGCCAGTTCCTGGACAACGACAAGTCGCCCTCGCGCAAGCTCGGTGGCATCGACAACCGTGGCAGCCACTTCTACATCGCGCTGTACTGGGCCCAGGCCCTGGCCGCGCAGGACGACGATGCCGCGCTGAAGGCCCGCTTCGCCCCGCTGGCCAAGGCGCTGTCGGACAATGAAGCGGCCATCGTCGGTGAGCTGATCGCCGCGCAGGGCAAGCCGGTCGACATCGGCGGTTACTACCGCCCGGACGTGGCCAAGGCCAGCAAGGCGATGCGCCCGAGCGGCACGTTCAACGACGCACTGGCCGCGCTGTAAGCCTTCAGCCACCGGCACCAAGGCAGTAACCGAGGAACCCGCGCCTGGCGCGGGTTCCTTTTTTTTTTGCCCGCAAATACGTGACACCCGTCCGGGTGGTTCTGGCACTCTCTCGCCAGCCGCAACAGGTAAAGAAGGCATGAAACCTGCATGCTGCCAGGGCGCGCACACCGGAAGGATCCGACCGTTTCGCCAACGCGAAGTGAGCAATCCGTCACCGATCTGCGCGAGATCCTTGGCATAGGCTATCGGCGAGCGTTCCGCAGTAGCTGTGATCTCTCACAAGCCAGGGGAAGGGCATGGCCAGGGTGCTGGTGGTCGGATCGGATGTCCAGGGAGAACGGGCGTTGCTGCAGCGCCTGCGCGTGGCCGCCTCGTTGCCGGCCGATACGGTACGCAGCTGTCGCGACCTCGACGAGTGCGACCTGCTGGTGATCAAGGACACGCCGGCACTGCGCAACGCCGCGCTGCGCATGGTGCGCGAGCGACCGCGCATCCAGGTCTGGGTGGAAGACCAGAACGGGCAGTTGCACCAGGGACAGGGCGATGATTACGGCGTACTCGACGACCACGCCATCGAAGACGCCTTGCGGCAGATGCCGGGTGCGCCGCTGCGGATCGACGAACCGTGCACGGCGCAGGGCGCCAAGGCGATCACCCGCGCGCTGCGCGAGCGCCTGCCTGCGCGGCAGGGCCACGCGGTGCTGGTGCTCAACGAAGTGCCCACCCTGCTGTTGGATTTCGCGCAGGATCAAATGGTGGTGCTGCCTGGTACCGACCCCTGCAGCCTTGCCCAGCTTCTGTCAGATCAGTTTGAAGCGCTGTCACTGCACGGGCTTTCCGAACGCCGCTACCAGGAACTGGGCGGCACGCTGCCGCGCCAGCCGCTGCGCCCGCTGCTGTGGCAATGGGGCCAACGCCCCGCGCATTGGCATGACCTGGATGTCCGGCTGCAACGCGGTGCGCGGGTGAAGCTGCTGCGCTGGCCCGACTTCCGCGTGCTGGGCCACCAGCACGACAGCTTCCGGCTGTGTTCGCTGCTGCTCAAGCGCGCGTGCAGCGTGGACGAGTGCGCCTCCCTGCTGGACGTGGCACCGGATGCGGTACGCAGCTTCGTGCACCCGGCGTACCTGTGTGGCTACGCCGCGCTGGAAGATGCGCCGGCCAGCAGCGCGCCGCTGCGTGCAGGGGAGGGCGGCGGCACCCTGCTGGCCCGGATGTGGCGCAGCGTTCGCCAGCGTGGCGGGGGCTGAGCATGCGCGAACACAAGATCGTGGTGCTGGGGGGCATGGGGTGCGGGAAGTCGACCCTGGTGCGTGCCATCGCCGCAGGCGCGGTGGTGGATACCGACGTGCACAACAGCGACCGCGCCGGCGCCGACAAGGCCTCTACCACGGTGGCGATGGACTACGCCGATATCGACCTGCCCAACGGCGACCGCCTGCGGCTCTACGGCACGCCCGGGCAGCAGCGCTTCGAGTTCATCTGGCCGATCCTGCTGAAGGGCGCCAGTGGCGTGGTGCTGCTGCTGGATGCCACCCGTCACACGGCGGTGGAGGAGCTGCAGAGCTATCTGGGTGTGCTGCGTGAGCATGCCACGCAGGTGCCGGCCGTGATTGGCGTTTCGCGCATGGACCTCGCCCCGGACTTCGACCTCGATTCCTGCGCGACGGTCGCGGGTTGGGATGACCGCCTGCTGCCGGTGATGCCGGTGGACGCACGCGAACGCGAACAAGGACTCTTCCTGATGGACGTGCTGATGAGCGAGATGGAAACCCGCGACCTGGTGCTGGCCCATGGCTGACGGGCAGGATGTGCGTCGGCTGGAACCGGCCGTGCGCGACCGTGTTGCCCAGCACCTTCAGGCGTTCGCCGACAGTCTCAATGGGGTGCGCAGCGCGGTGCTGGCCAGCGTGGATGGCTTCGCGCTGGTACCGGCCGCCGGCAGCCACGGTAACGGCGAGCGCCTGGCGGCAATGACCAGCGCGATGCTGGCACTGGCCGCCGCCGTGGGCCGCGAGCTGTCGCTGGGCGAACTGGAAGTACTGATGCTGGAAGCCGGCGAGGGCAAGGTGCTGATGCTGGCGCTGCCGTGCGCGCCCGCACCGCTGTTGCTGATGGCCGCCTGCGACACGCGCTGCGTGACCGGCAAGGTGCTTTGGAGTGCAAAGGAATGTGGCCGCAACATCATGGCCGAACTCAGCGGATCACGAGCCGATCCGCAGGGGAACTAGGGGCTCGATAACCAAATGGGGTGCAACATGGCAGGAGTGAGCGAAACCTTGAGCGCGCTGATGACCATCGACGGCGCGCAGGCGGTGGCACTGGTGGATTATGAAAGCGGCATGCTGCTGGGCGAAGCGGGCTCGGGCATGGACATGGAAGTGGCGGCAGCGGGCAATACCGAAGTGATCCGGGCGAAGATGAAGACCGCCGCGTCGCTGAACCTCAACGACACCATCGAGGACATCCTGATCTCGCTGGGCAAGGCGTACCACATCATGCGCCCGGTGGCCTCCAGGAAGGGCCTGTTCCTCTACCTGGTGCTGGACCGCAACAAGTCCAACCTGGCACTGGCACGGCGCCGGGTGCAGGACGTGGAGGCGTCCCTGGCGCTGTAAGACCTGACGCTGCTGCCGGCCACCCCGGGTGGTCGGTGGCAGCCCGGGATGGGATCGCTTGCCGGCCATGGGCCGGCCCCACTATGGTTGGGGTGGTCTTCCCGGTTGCCCTGCATGCCTGTTGCCCCATCCCCTGATGACGAAGCGCTCGCCACGCGGTTGGCGGCACTGATCCGTGATGCCTTCGAGGATTACCACGCGCGCTTCGCCGGAGTGACCCGCCGCGCGCGGGTGCGCTTCGAGACCCGTGACTGGAACGGGGCGCGGCAGGATGCGGTGGAACGCATCGGGCTGTATGACCGCTGCATTGCCGAGACGGTGGATGTGCTGCGGCGGGCAGCGCGTGAGGCCGTGGGTGAGCGCGCGCTGTGGCTGCAGATCCGGAGGGCCTACGCAGGCCTGGTGGGTGGATTGATCGACGCAGAACTGTACAAAACCTTCTACAACACGCTGGCCCGGCGCCTGTTCGCTACTGAAGGCGTGGATGCCGCAGTGGAGTTCATGGCGATGGATGTGGAGCCATCCGACGCCATCACCCATCCGGTCGCGCGGCATACCTACGCGCTGTCGGCGACGCGGCCGGCCGAGGCCTTCATGCGGGTGCTGGGTGACTATCGCTTCGATGTGCCCTATGCGCACCAGTTGCGCTGTGCGGCGGCCATTGCCGTGCGCCTGCAGGACGACCTGCAGCATTGGGGTACCCAGCCCGTGCGCAGCATCGAGCTGCTGGATACCGTGTTCTACCGCGAGCGTCGCGCCTACCTGGTGGGGCGGGTGTTCGGCGAACACCGCTTCTCCCCCTGCGTGATCGCGCTGGTCAACGACGACAACGGCCTGCGTGCCGAAGCCGTGCTGACCCGGCGTCGCGATGTGGCGCACCTGTTCGGCGTGTCACGCAGCTACTTCCAGGCCGACCTGGCCACGGTGGGAGATGCGGTGGTGTTCCTGCGCAGCCTGCTGCCGGCCAAGCCGATCGATGAGATCTACACCGTGCTGGGCCGCGCCAAGCAGGGCAAGACCGAGCGCTACCGAACCTTCTTCCGCCACTTCCAGGACCACCCCGACGAACAGCTGGTGCATGCCGATGGCACACCGGGCATGGTCATGGCCGTGTTCACGTTGCCCAGTTACCCACTGGTGTTCAAACTGATCCGCGACCGCTTCGCCTGGCCCAAGACCATGACCCGGCACCAGGTGGAGGAAAAGTACGCGCTGGTATTCAACCTGGACCGCGTCGGGCGCCTGCTGGATGCGCAACCCTACCGGCACCTGCGCTTTCCCAAGGCCCGCTTCTCGCCGGCGCTGCGCGAAGAACTGCTGAGCCAGTGCGCGGCCAGCGTGCGTGAGGACGGCGATTCGCTGGTGATCGCGCTGTGCTATGTGCAGCGTCGTTTCCGCCCGCTCAACCTGTACCTGCGCGAGCAGACGGCCGAAGCCCGCCGTGCCGCCGCGTTGGATTACGCGCAGGCCATCACCGACATGGCACGCAACAACATTTTCCCCGGTGACATGCTGCCCAAGAACTTTGGTGTATCGCGGCATGGGCGCGCGGTGTTCTATGACTACGACGAGCTGTGCCTCGTCAGCGACTGCGTGTTCCGCGCCTGGCCGACACCGCGCAATGCGGACGAAGCCATGGCCGATGAGCCGTGGTTCCACGTGGGCCCACGCGATGTGTTCCCGGAACGCTTCGCACCCTTCATGGGGTTGCCCGCCGACGAGCTTGCCGCCGTGCGCGAACACCATGCGCATCTGTTCGATCCGCACTGGTGGCAAGGGTTGCAGGCGCGTTTCGCGGCCGGCGACTATCCCGACACGCCGCCCTATGCAGCCCATCATCGCCTGGCCTGATTTCCCCCTGACACATCACTGGGCTATCCTCGGGGTTCATCCACAAGGAGCAGGTGAGATGCGTTATCCCCATTTTCTGGCGTTGGCCCTCGCATTGGGCGGCACCGGGCTGGTCGCGACAACCGATACCGCTGCACAGACCGCGCGTTCGGTGCGTGAGACCGCCGAAGCCAGCATGACGCTGACCGGCAAGATCGATATCGGTACCGACGGGCACGTCACCGGCTTCCAGCTGGACCATGCCGACGAGCTGTCCGCTGATCTGGCCGCATTCGTGCAGCACCAGGTGCAGGCATGGCAGTTCCAGCCGGTCGTAGACAACGGCACGGCGGTCGCCACACAGACGCCGGTGACCCTGCGCCTGCTCTCCCAGCCCGGTCCGGGCGGCGCGGGCGACACCGTGCGCGTGGCGGCTGCCAGCTTCAGCAAGTACGACCCGGAAAACACCAGCCGGGTGACCTCCAGCGAGCTCCGCTCGCCGGCCTACCCCAGGAATCTCGCGGCCATTCGCGCCAAGGGCGAAGTGCTGCTGCTGGTGAAGGTCGGCCGCGACGGTACCGTGGACGATGTGGTCGCCGAGCAGGTGAACCTGCGCGTGGTGGGCAAGGAAAACCAGATGCGGCAGGTGCGCAACGAGTTTGCCCGTGCATCGGTGTCCGCGGCGCGCAGCTGGACCTTCCGCCCGCCGACCACCGGCAGGCTCAAGGATGCCGAGTCGTGGACCGTGCGGATCCCGGTCCGCTACATGATGGGCGAACGCACGCCTTACGGCACGTGGGAAGCCTATATTCCCGGCCCGCGCGAGCGCGCGCCGTGGCGCACCTCGCAGGCCGGCGAGGACGCCGCACCGGACCTGCTGACTGCGGGCGGCATCTACATGGCCGACCTGGATGACGGTCCGCGCCTGCTCACCCCGTTGGGCATCTGATCACAAGGAGTCGTGCAATGCGTAGTTCCCTTTACCTGGCACTGGCCCTGGCACTTGGCGGCAGCATCGTCGCCGCCGCACCGGACGCCGCCGCACAGACACGCAGCGAAATGCGCAGGACCGCCGAAGGCAGCATGGTGCTGACCGGGCAGGTCAACATTGGTACCGAAGGGCAGGTGGAAGGCTTCGTGCTGGACCAGCGCGAAAAGGTGCCGGCAGAACTGGCCAGCTTCGTTGACCGCTCCGTGCAGACCTGGCGCTTCGAGCCGATCGTGCGCGATGGCAAGCCCGTGCGTGCGCGCACCCAAGTGTCCATCCGCCTGGTCGCCAACATTGGGCCCGACGGCAAGGACATGGTCACGCTCGACGCCGCGACCTTCGGCGGGTACGACGCCACAAGCACCGACCAGGTCACCTCGATCAAGATGGCGCCGCCGCGGTTTCCCTCGGTCGCACTGAACATGGGCGGAAGTGGCGATGTGATGTTGATCGTGAAAGTCGGCCGTGACGGCAAGGTCATGGATGTGATCGCCGAACAGGTCAACCTGCGCGTGCTCGGTGATGCGCGTCGCATGGAGCGCCTGCGCGAGGCGTTCGCGAAGCAGAGCGTGGACGCCGCACATCGCTGGAGCTTCCGCGCCCCCAGCACGGGTGACGAGAAGGACAAACCGTTCTGGTCCGTGCGCGTGCCGGTCAGCTTCGACTTTGGCGAAGTCACGCGTGGCTACGGCCAGTGGAACGTCTACATTCCGGGTCCGCGCGCGCATGCGCCCTGGCGGGAGGTCGGACCCGGCGAACAGGATGTGGCTGGCCTGCTGGCGGTCGGCGGCGTGTACATGACCGACGTCAGCAATGGCCCGCGCCTGCTGACCCCGCTGGGCGGGTAAGCAGCTGAAATACCGGATCGGCGCCGCGCGTCGATCCGGTTTGAGCGTCAACTTCCGGCCGGGCCGTCCGGCGCTGGATACACCACGGTCCGGTTGCGACCCTGTTCCTTGGCCATGTACAGCGCCTTGTCGGCCAGACGCAGCGCCTGCTGCGGGTCCTCGTGGTAGGACGGGTAGTGGGCCACGCCCAGCGATACCGTTACCGTGCCGACCTGTTCGAACACTTCTGCTTCCACCTGCAGGCGCAGGCGCTCGGCGATGCCCGCGCTGGCGGTGACGTCGATGCCGGGCAGCAGGATCAGGAACTCCTCGCCGCCATTGCGGCACAGCAGGTCGGTGTCGCGCGAATCGTCGCGCATCAGCTGGGCGATGCGCAGGATCACCGCATCGCCCACCGCATGGCCGAAGCGGTCGTTGATGGTCTTGAAGCGGTCGATATCCAGCGCGATGATCCCGAACGGCTGCCCGCGTGCCTGCCAGTCTTCCAGCCCCTCCTGCAGGCCGCGGCGGTTCTGCAGGCCGGTGAGCGGGTCGGTCATGCTGGCGCGGTTGAGTTTGCCGATACGGTCCTGCAGCAGGTTGAAGCTGTACAGCAGCGCCTGCTTGAGGTGCGCGGCCTCGTAGTACCACGCCTTGATGCCGGTCACGTGGCGGATGGCGATGCCGGTGTCGCGGTTCTGCACGTTGCGCGCCATCTGCCACAGCGGCAGCGAAATGCGCCGGGCGAACCACCAGGTAACCAGCAGCGACAGCACGCCCAGCGGAATGGCATTCCAGATCACCGCTTTCATCAAGCGCGACAGCGGCGCCAGCGTGGCCTCCGTCGGGCGCTGTGCCACCACGCCCCAGCCCACGCTGGGCACCGGCGCGTAGCCGGCCAGCATCAGCACGCCGTGGCTGTTGCGCACTTCCTGCGCGCCCGAGTGGCCTTGGCTCACCGCCTTCACCGCCGGGTTCTCCAAGGCGAACTGGCCAACCCGGGTGGGTTCGATGTGGTACAGGATGCGGCCATTGCGGTCGACCACGTACAGATACGAGCCGTCGCGGTAGTAGTGCTTGCCCAGCAGGCTCTGCAGGATGCTGCGCTGGCGCAGGTAGATGGTGCCGCTCACATAGCCTTTGTACTGGCCCTGCGGGTCGAAGATCGGGTGCGAGATGGCGACCAGCAGGCGGCCGGTGGCCGACTGGTAGGGATCGCTGATGTACGGCTCGCGGCGCTTGAGCGCCTCGCTGTTGCCTTGGCTGTTGAGCACCACGCCCTGCAGGGCCAGGCTCAGCGGCGAGGTGGCCAGCACCGTGCCGGCCGGGTCCACGATCAGTACCGAGTTGAAGCTGTTGGTCTGCAGCTGCAGGCGCGCCGCTTCGGCTTCCAGCTCGGCCCGGGTGTGCGCGCGCTGGCTAAGGCCGGTGGCGGCATAGGCCAACTGCTGCTGGGCCGACAGCACGAAGTTCTGGGTGCTCTCGGCCAGCTTGCTGGCGTACACCCGGTTGGATTCGAGCGTGGTGCCGATCAGCTGTTCGCGCTGCACGCGGTAGCTGGCATGCAGGGTGTTGGCCAGGGCGACCAGCGCGCTGAGCAGGGCAAGCGCCAGGATCAGCTTGCCCAGGTTGAGGCGGGAGGACAGCAGGGGCATGGCAGAGTGACCGGCAGGATGCTGCGCCAACCGGTCCTACCGATGAGGCTGCAACGGGGCGGATGAGGGGGTCCCGGCGCGGATTATCACGGATTCGCCGCCCAAAGGGGGGAGGTCCGGACTCAGCGTTCCATCCGCCTGCGCAGCACGCTGCGCACATTGGCCGCCATGCCCTCATCCAGCGGACCCAGCACGCCGCGCTTGCTGTCGGGGATATGTGCGTTGGCTTCGCCATCGGCGCTGAACACGTAGTGGTCGAACAGTGCCCGCCAGTGCCTGCGCTGGGCCGGCGGCAGCCCGCGCAGCGCGAGCAGCGACAGCATCAGGGCGTTCATCGGCGGGTCCATCCAGGCCGGCACCGGGCGCCACCAATAGTTCACCAGCACGTTGAAATCATCCAGCCCTTCCATGTGGTGCCACCACAGGGAAGGAATGAACACGGCATCACCGGGGCCCAGCTCGGCCACCTGCGCGCTGGCCATGGCCCGGGCAAAGCGCGGGAAGCGGTCCAGGTCCGGTTCGGCGAAGTCCACCAGGCTCACTGCCTGGCCGGCCGGGGTGAAATCCAGCGGACCGACATACAGGTTGCCGATCTGATCGGGCGGAAACAGGGTGACCCGGCGGCGGCCGGCGGCGACGCAGGCCAGGTTGTCCGGCACGTCGTGGTGGGCGGCGATGCGCGAGCGGTTGCCGATCCAGATGCTGGCCAGCGGTCCGTCCACGCCCAGCGCCAGCGGATTGTCCTGGCGGAAGCCGGGCAGGAAGCTGTCCAGCGTGGTCGAGGCCACGTAGATGGTGGGCGGTTCGGGCGTGCTGCGGTACTTGAGCAGCGTATCGAGCACCACTTTCAGCGCGATCTGCTCGCGGCGGAAGTTGAAGCCGCTCATGTCCGCGTTGTAGAAGATCCGCCCCTTTGCTGCGGGCGGCGCGGTCGTGGCGGTGACCGGCAGGGTGCCGTGGTCGTACTGCTTGAGGTGGGCGACCGCCGCATCGGCCGAGTCGCGCGCGGCGCCGACCATCGGCCAGTCCGCCACCAGCCCGCGGATCACCTTGGGCGTGGTCCAGCCCGGGAGAACCCCGGCCAGCCGGTGGCGGTCGAGGTCGCGCACTTCGTCGATCGGACCGGGCGTGGCAGGCATGGCAGGGTCGCTTGCAGGCGGTGGCGGTGTGGCGAGTGTAGACCCGCCACACCGCTGCTGCTCAGAACTTGTAGCGAACGCCGAACATGTAGCGCGGGCCGGTCTGGGTGGCGTAGCGCAGCATGTTGGTATGGCGTGCGTAGGTGCGCATGGTCTCGTCGGTGAGGTTGATCGCCTCCAGGCTCAGCGACAACTGCTCGCTGACCGCGTAGCTGATGTTGAGGTCGAGCTGGCCGTAATCATCGGTGTAGTTCGGGTTGGGACCCTGGCCGCCGATGCCGTTGAGGAACTTGTCGCGCCAGTTGTAGGCCGCACGGATCTGCCAGTTGTGCTTGTCGTAGAACGCCACCAGGTTGGCCGAATCGCTCAGGCCCACCATCGGGTACTGGTCGCCCAGGCTCTGGTTGTCGAAGGTCAGCCCCGACTTCACCTTGGTGTAGTTCGCCGCCAGGCCGAAGCCGGATTGGCCGAACAGGTGCTGCACCGCCACTTCCCAGCCATCGAGATGGTCCGAACGCTGGTTGGCCGGCAGGGTGATGTCGAAGCCGGCGACCGGGTCGCCGGGCTGCCCGACGATGGTGCCGGTGAGCTGGCCGGCCGAGTTGGTGCCGGTGGCGGTCACGCCCGGCTGGCCGTTGAAGTTGGTGAAGATGTAATCGCGGATGCAGGGCATGTCGCTCACCCCGCAGCCGGCTGCCAGCGCTGCGTTCCAGTAGGCGCCACCCACGGGGGTGTGCAGGTTGCCGGTATTCTCGCGGACGATGGTGTTGCTGATGAAGTTCTTGATGTTCTTGCGGAAGAATCCGACCGAGGCGTAGCTGGATTCGCCGTAGTACCACTCCAGCGACAGGTCGAAGTTGTCCGACAGCAGCGGTTCCAGCGCCGGGTTGCCGCGCGACCCGCTGCCACCCTGGGTGCGCACGATGTCGGCCAGCGACTGCCCGCTCTGGATCTGGTCCCACCCCGCGCGGCCCAGGCTGCGGCTGTAGCTGCCGCGCAGCGCCAGCGTATCGCTGATGTCCAGCTTCAGGTCCAGGTTGGGCAGCACATAGTCGTACTTGCCGCTGTCGCTGATGAAGCCGCTTTCGCTGGCGTATTCGATGTTGAGCTCGTTGGCCGAACTCCAGCTGATCCCGTTGGGCACGCGCACCATCGCGGTGGAATCCACGTCGGTCTGCTCATAGCGCACGCCGACGGCCACGTTCAGCGGCATCGACCAGTCGAACGTGGTGCGGTACTGCAGGAACGCGCTCTTGGACGTTTCGTTGGTGCGGATGTCCTGCGAATACTCGGTGGGAGCCACGTAGCAGGTCGGGCAGGCCGGGTCGGACGCGGTGCCGACCTGCGCGGCACGGTTGATCAGCCTGTCGAAATCGAACACCAGGAACTGGCCGGTCAGGCGCGGATCGTTGTGCCCCGAGAACGCATCGAAGTACCTGGCCATGTCGTCGGCGTACCAGATGCTGTCATCGTAGTCGGCCGGCGTGCCGAGGCCGCCCCAGCTGTTGCGCTGCATGATCGCCGAGGCCGAGCGGTTCTTGACGTCGGTGTAGCCCACGCCGAAATCCAACGCGGAGTAGTCGGCGAACGTGAAGGTACCGCGGCCCTGGTACTGTTCCACCTCGGACTTGTTGTAGCTGTTCTGGAACACCGAGCCGGTGACCAGGGCATCGGCCGCCTGCACGCCGCCTGGCGGCAGTGCGATGTTGATGATCGGCAGGTCGCCGCTGTAGTCGACCGTGGTCTTGCCGCGCACGAACGCGGCAACCCCGAGCACGCCAGCCGAACCATACGGGCTGTCGGGCTGCGATTCGCCGGTGGAGTGGTGGGCGTCGAAGTTCAGGGTCAACGCATCGTTGACCTCCCACTCCACGTTGAAGCCCAGCGAGTCCAGCGTGTTCCTGGTGGCCAGCTGCGCACCCCCCATCGACACGTCCGAATTGACCATGTCTTCGCTGTAGATGATCGGCGCGGCGACCGGGCCGTTGGTCCAGATGCTGTCGCCGGGGCCGTAGTTGAACCACACCGACAGCTCACTGCGCTGCTGCTGCACCTTGTTTTCCACATAGGTGTAATCCAGCGTGGTGGTCACGTTGTCGACCGGCTTCCACTGCAGGGTGGCCTGGCCGTTGGTGCGCTGGCGCTGCACGCCGTTGACGTTGTAGGCGGTGTTCTGCGGGCGGCCGTACACGTCATCGGGGCCGGGACGGTTCTGGATGCGGTCCGCGTAGCCCTGGCCCGGCTGCGGCAGCACGCGCCAGTCAGTGGTGTTGTCGCCTTCGAACGTGGCCCAACCTTCGGCCACTGTGGCCTGGTTGAAGCCGGAATCGCGCTCCTGGTAGCTGCCGCTCAGCATCACGCCCACGCGACCATCGGCATAGGTGTCACTGAAGATGCCGGAGATCTCACCGGTGTACTTCGAACCCTGCAGCGTGCTGGGCAGGTTGTCGTTGGAGGTGTCGTTGACGGCCTTCAGGCCGACGCTCACCACCGGCGCCGATTCGAGCGGGCGCAGGGTCTTGACGTTGATCGTGGCACCGATGCCACCGGTCGGGTTGTCGGCACGGGTGGTCTTGAACACTTCCACCGCCGAGATCGACTCGGAGGCGATGTTGGCGAAATCGAACGAGCGCGAGCCGGACAGGCCGGCGCCGCCGTTGCCCAGATTGGAGGCCGGCATCTGGCGGCCGTTGAGCAGCACCAGGTTGAAGTCCGGGCCGATGCCGCGCACGGTCACCTTGGAGCCTTCGCCGCTGGAGGTGCGGTCGATCGACACGCCGCTGATGCGCTGCAGCGATTCGGCCAGGTTGGTATCGGGGAACTTGCCGATGTCCTCGGCCACGATGCCGTCCACCACACCCTGGCTGTCGCGCTTGAGGTTCATGGACGAAGTGAGGCTGCCACGGATACCGGTGACCTGCACCGTATCAAGCGTGGCCGGATCCAGCCCTTCCGACGACGACGCAGCGCCGTCGCGGGTGGTGTCCTGGGCCCACGCCGGCCCGGCCAACACGGCGAGCAGCGCGGAAGTGAGCATTGCCTTGCGGGGTACGGCCTTGTACGTCTTCATTGCAGCTCCCTCCCCAGGGAAATCGGTAATGGCAGTCCTACGGCGTCTGACACGATTCAACAACGATGTGGGCGGATTGGGCCGATGCCTGACAGCGTTGTCAACAAACTGCCATGAAGCGCATCGTTCGCGGTGTCGCGCGTGGGTGTCCCTGCGTGTCCCGGGGCGGGTCGCTGTATACGCGCCAAACCCTGCAATGCGGGCCTTTCAGCCCTGTTTTACCGGGACGTCAAGCGCCCGATTCAGTCGGGTCTGCTCGTTGTGCAGTGCAGAACGAAACTGCGCGAAACCCGTTTTCGGGCAGGTTACGGTGACTGTCGCGTGTTCTGACCGGTTGTCTGACAGCGCTGGACAACAGGACGCCAAGCAGGTTCCATGTCTGGCCGCCGCATGGCTGGCATTCCCATCAGAAGGACAGGCAATGGACACTTCCACCGTGGTTCGCGGGCAGCACGTACAGAGCACCCGCATGGCACTGGCCGTGGTGACGGCGATCTTCTTCATGTGGGGCTTCATCACCTGCCTCAACGACATCCTGATTCCGCACCTCAAGGCCGCGTTCTCGCTGACCTGGGTGCAGGCGATGCTCATCCAGTTCACCTTCTTCGGCGCGTACTTCCTGATGTCGCTGCCGGCGGGCCGGCTGGTGGCTGCGGTGGGCTACAAGCGCGGCATCGTGGCCGGTCTTGCGATCGCCGGGGTCGGCGCGCTGCTGTTCTGGCCGGCGGCCGCGCTGCATGTATACGGGCTGTTCCTGGGCGCGCTGTTCGTGCTGGCCACCGGCATCACCGTGCTGCAGGTGGCGGCCAATCCGTATGTGGCGCTGCTGGGGCCGGAGCAGACCAGCTCGAGCCGGCTCACCCTGGCCCAGTCGATGAACGCGCTGGGCACCACCATCGCCCCGCTGTTCGGCGGCCTGCTGATCCTGGCGGCCGAACCGCGCAGCGCCGAGCAGCTGGCGCTGCTGCCGCAGGCCGAAGCACTGGCCTACCGCGCCGCTGAAGCACAATCGGTGCAGGTACCGTACTTCGGCCTGGCCATCGCCTTGTTCGTGCTGGCCGCCGCAATCTGGATGTTCCGTCTGCCCAGCATTGCCGGGGTGGAAGACAGCAAGGAGCAGGGCACGCTCGGTGCGGCGCTGCGCCACAAACACCTGGCGTTCGGCGTGCTGGCGATCTTCTTCTACGTGGGTGCGGAAGTGTCCATCGGCAGCGTGCTGGTCAACTTCCTGTCCATGCCGGGCATCGGCGAAGGCCTGACTGAGCAGGCGGCCACGCGCTATGTGTCGCTTTACTGGGGCGGTGCGCTGGTCGGCCGCCTGGTCGGCACCTTCCTGCTGGCGCGCTTTGATCCGCGCCGCCTGCTCGGGCTGTTCGCGCTGGTGGTGATGGGGCTGCTGGCGGTGACCATGCTCGGCACCGGCGAGCTGGCCAAGTGGAGCGTGGTCAGCGTGGGTCTGTTCAATTCGATCATGTTCCCGACCATCTTCGCGCTCGCCATCGGCGGCCTGGGCCCGCTCACCGGGCAGGGCTCCAGCCTGCTGGTGATGGCGATCGTGGGCGGCGCGGTGGTTCCGCTGGCGGTGGGCTGGTTGGCCGACCACTACGGGCTGCAGGCTTCGTTCCTGCTGCCGATGCTGTGCTACCTGTTCATCGTGTTCTATGCATGGCGCGGGTCGCGCCGCTACGCCTGACCGCTCAACGGCGCCGGGGTGCGTGGGTGGATTCACGCACCAGCACCGCATGGTCCACGGTGACCATGCGGCCGGCGTTCGGCGAGCGGATGCGTTCGATCAGCTGTTCGGTGGCCAGCCGGCCCATCGTGTCGGTGGGCTGGCGCACCGTGGTCAGGGCCGGATAGATGTGCCCGGCAATGGGCGTGTCATCGAAGCCGCACACGGAAAGGTCGCGCGGCACGCGCAGGCCGCGCTGGCCAGCCACCCGGAACACCGCGGCGGCCATGTCGTCGTTGGCCGCGAAGATCGCGGTCGGCGGCTCGGGCAGGTCCAGCAGCGCATTGGCCGCGTCGATGCCCGACTCGAACGAGAACTGGCCGTTCACCACCAGCGCCGGGTCGTACTCGATCCCGGCCTCGCGCAGTGCCTGGCGGTAGCCGGCCAGGCGCCACTGGCAGGCGCCATGTGCGCGCGGGCCCTTGATGTGGGCGATGCGACGGTGGCCCTGCGCGACCAGATGGCCGATCAGTTCCACCACTGCGGTGGTTTCGTCCATGCGCACGCCGATGCGCCCTTCGGGATGGCGCGGTGCGATGCTGGAAAACGGAATCTCGTTGTCTTCCAGGTACGCCAGCACCACCGCATCGTCGGTCAGCGGCGGGATCAGCACCACGCCATCGGGCCTCGAGTTCTCGAACAGTGCGGCGAGGTCGGGCAGGGTGCGCCGGCCGATGCCGACCGGCCCCAGGATCAGGTTGTAGTGGTTGGCATGACAGGCTTCCAGCATGCCGTTCTGGATTTCCATCAGGTAGTTGCGCGAGGGGTTGTTGTAGACCAGCGCCAGTGCATACGAGCGCTGCCCGGCCAGGCTGCGCGCCGACAGGTTCGGTTTGTATCCCAGCCGGGAGACCGCAGCGAGCACGCGGTCGCGCGTTTCCACCCGTACGTTCGGCTCGTTGTTGAGCACGCGCGATACGGTCTTGATCGAAACGCCCGCAATGGCGGCGACATCCTCGATACGACTACGCATGGTGCGATGGATCCTCCTGGAGAGCCCGGCCGGCCGCTGCCGATGGTAATGCGCCTGAGTCGTTTCGGGATTACCGAAGCAGGCGGATGGTGCCACGTTGCGGGGTATTCGTGCACGGTCTGGATTTCCATGCGGCGCTGCAACAGCAACTGCGGATTCCCGGCGTGCGCGAAAAGACCCAGCCCAACAACGACGGGGATACCAGGACAAGCCGTTCGCCGACCGGTTGACAGCGCCCCGCCGGGCTTATATGACAGCGCTGTCACCGGAAGCGCCGAATCAGCCCGCGCCCGGTCCATCATCCGCACATTTTCTTGGAGGTAGATGCACGTGAGCAGCGCCCGGAAGACTCTTCTTACCGTCTGTGTCCTGACGGCATTGGCCGCCCAAGCGCATGCCGCGCCCGCCGCCGAGCGCCTGCAGGACTGGCCGAAGGTAACCAGCGCGATCGCCTCCGACCCGGCCATCGAAAGCCGCGTGCGCAGCATCCTTGCGGAGATGACCCTGGCCCAGAAGGTCGGGCAGATGACCCAGCCGGAGATCAAGCAGATCACTCCGGAGCAGGTGCGTACCTACTACATCGGCTCGGTGCTCAATGGCGGTGGCTCGTGGCCGGGCATGGACAAGCACGCCAGCGTGGCCGACTGGGTGAAGCTGGCCGATGCCTATCACGCCGCCTCGCTGGCCACCGACGCGCGCACCCCGGTGCCGGTGATCTGGGGCACCGATGCCGTGCACGGCCACAGCAATGTGTTCGGCGCCACGCTGTTCCCGCACAACATCGGCCTGGGCGCCACCCGCGATGCCGCGTTGATCGAGCGCATCGGCGCCGCCACCGGCAGCGCCACCCGGGCCACCGGCATCGGCTGGGTGTTCGCGCCCACGCTGGCCGTGGCACATGACCCGCGCTGGGGCCGCACCTACGAAAGCTTCTCGTCCGACCCGTCCATCGTGCGCGAATTCGCCACCGCCTACGTCAAGGGCGCGCAGGGCCGCTTCACTGGCGACGGCAACGTGGTGGCCACGGCCAAGCACTACATCGGCGATGGGGCCACCGACAACGGCCGCGACCAGGGCGAGGCCACGGTGGACAAGGCCACCATGATCAACGTGCACGGCCAGGGTTACTTCGGTGCGCTGGGCGAAGGCGTGCAGACGGTGATGGCCTCGTTCAACAGCTGGAACGACCGTGCCGGCGGCGTGGACTACGGCAAGATGCACGGCAGCCAGGCGCTGCTCACCGGCGCGCTGAAGGAAAAGATGGGCTTTGACGGGTTCGTGGTGTCCGACTGGAACGGCATCGCCCAGGTGCCCGGCTGCCGCAACGACAGCTGCGCCCAGGCGATCAACGCCGGCATCGACATGGTGATGGTGCCTGATGACTGGAAGGCCTTCATTACCAACACCATGGCCCAGGTGGAGAGCGGCGAGATTCCGATGGCGCGCATCGACGATGCGGTGACCCGCATCCTGCGGGTGAAGCTGCGTGCGGGCCTGTTCGAGCACAAGCCGTCCGACAGCCGCTTCGCGGGCGACGCCAGCGCCGTGCAGCACCGCGAGCTGGCGCGTGAAGCCGTGCGCGAATCGCTGGTGCTGCTCAGGAACCAGGACAAGGTGCTGCCGCTCAAGCGCGATGCGCGCGTGCTGGTGGTGGGCAAGAGTGCCGACAGCCTGTCCGACCAGGCAGGTGGCTGGTCGCTGACCTGGCAGGGTACCGAGAACACGAACGCCGATTTCCCCAATGCCGATTCGGTGCTGGGTGCGCTGCGCGCCGAACTGGGCACGCAGCAGGTGACCTAC
This sequence comes from Stenotrophomonas sp. CCNWLW57, assembly GCF_037203925.1. Lineage (NCBI taxonomy): Bacteria > Pseudomonadati > Pseudomonadota > Gammaproteobacteria > Lysobacterales > Lysobacteraceae > Stenotrophomonas > Stenotrophomonas sp. CCNWLW57. The sequence continues at coordinate 699,936 of NZ_JBBCBJ010000001.1, read as the reverse complement.
AGCGCCGATGCCAAGGGCATCGATGCGTCGGCGTTCGACGTGGTGGTCGCGGTGATCGGCGAAACGCCGTACGCCGAAACCAACGGCGACATCCTCGCCTCGGACACGGTCAGCCACAGCCGTGCGCAGCCACAGGACCTGGCCGTGCTCAAGGCCGCCGCCGCCACCGGCAAGCCGCTGGTCACCGTGTACTTCTCCGGCCGCCCGATGTACACCAACGACCTGCTCAACCTGTCGCAGGCGTTCGTTGCCGCGTGGCTGCCGGGTACCGAAGGCAAGGGCATCACCGACGTGCTGGTGGCTGGCATGGACGGCAGGCCCGCGCACGACTTCCACGGCCGGCTCAGCTTCCCGTGGCCGGGCGTGCCGTGCCCGGCACCGATCGACCGCCCGGACCCGAAGCGCCCGGACCTGTTCAAATTCGGCTATGGCCTGAGCTATGCCAAGCCCGCGCAGGTCGCGCGCCTGCCCGAAACCAACCCGGACCATTGCGGCGAAGTGACCACGCTGCCGATCTTCAACCGCGTGGATACCGCGCCGTTCTCGCTGCACATCGCGGCCGGCGGTGCCACCCAGCCACTCGGCAACGATCTCAACGCCAGCCTGCGCTGGCCCACCGCCACGCCGGTCGCCGAAGTGCGCACGGTGCAGATCAACACCCAGCAGGACGCCCGCGAAGTGACCTGGCTGGCCCCGGCGCAGCTGATCGGGCGCAGCACCTCGCGGCGCAACCTGGGCGCGCTGGCGCGCAGCAACGGCGCGTTGCAGTTCGACGTGATGGTGCAGCACCCGCCCGCCTCGCCGGTAATGGTGACCATGCAGTGCGGCACCGGCTGCGAGGGCGGGGTGGATATCGCCCCGGCGCTGGCAACGCTCACCCCGGGCCAGAAGCGCACGGTGACCATTCCGCTGGCCTGCTTCGCCAGCAAGGGAGTCGACCTGGGCGCAGTGGAAGCCCCGTTCGTGGTCAGCGCGGACAAGCCCTTCGCGGCGGCCTTCACCCAGGTGCGGGTCGCGACGAAGGCGGACAAGGCCGAGGGGGTGGTGGAGTGCAGGTGACGTGGGGGTCAGCCGGGCATTGCCCGGCTCTACCGCTGAGCTGATCGGCGCCGAGCTGCTACGGCCTTGCTGTCAGCGTCGGTGTCTGCTTGTTCCAGCAACAGGATTCGGATGCGGTTGCGGCGGCACTGAATGGTTCCGCCGTAGGCCAGCGGTCTTCCCGTCAGTCGTTCGATGGCTGCGGCCAGCGTCTCGCTGGAAAGGCTGTGGTGAGGGTCCTGTATGGCAACCGACACGACGATTCCCCCTGATATCGGCCGATGCCCCGCAGCGTGCGCGGATCTGTATCTGGCCCGGCTCGCGGTCCAGCAGCAGGGAAACTGCATCGATAATGGTGCGGTACGCGGCAAGCTGAAGGCCGACACTCAGCCTGCATGGGTCCCCCGTCAGTCGATGCGGTGCCACGCGCTCCGTTGCCTTCCATGCTTCATCAATACCGCCAATCTGGAGGGCGAGGTAGAGCCCTACGTGTTCCAGCGACGTTGGGTAGACCATCGTGACCTGCTCGCGGAATTTTCGGGAGTGGAGAGCGGTAACCTTCAAGAGGCCGCCTGCGAGATCCTGGTGGCCTTTGGTCTTGAGCCACTCAGCAACGTCGCTCAGTGAGGCATCGAAACCCTCGCTGAGCTGCCGTATGTCCAGCACCCGCGAGCGGAGTTCCTTCTCAGTGGCGGTATGAGCCGCTCTGGAGTGGCAAAGGGCTCGCTCTTTCTCAAGCTTGTGGATTCTGAGCTCTTGGTAATAGTGGGAGAAGCATGTGCCAACGGCCAGAAGCGCTATCCCAACCAGCGCCAGGCTCTGTTGGGCCGAAAAGGCCGCGGGATCGAAGGAGTCCGCCATACCCGACGCAGGCATGGTCAGGCGCACGATCAAGCTCCAGGTGGGCACGCTGACGGCAGCTCCCCTCCAGCCATGCATGCACGTCAAGGCGATGGCAGGCAGGGCGAGCAATAGAAGAATATTGGTTTTGGCCGGGCCAGGAGCCGCTGGGATCCAAAGCGCCGCGAATCCAACGAAGGCCATCAGAACGAGGCAGATCACTGTCGGCACCATCAGTCCGGTCTGCAGGACAAACGCCTCTTTCCGATGCGTCCAAAGCAGCGCCAGCGGCGCGATCGTGAGGATCCCTATGAAATCGCCTACCAGGAAGCGAACCGCGTCCGTACCAAACCCCGCCGCCGGAGGGTTGGGCCAGAGCAGGTATGGGATCAAAAGGTTCAATGTCGTCACCGTGACAGTCGACACGGCGGCTACACAAATGAGCCAGACACCTGCTCGTGAATTCATGATCCGCCGATGCAGGTGGGTGATCAACATGACCGCAGGCATCAGCACGGCCGAGCTGACGACGAACCACGTCCATCCGTAGCGGTCGATCAAGGGATATCGGGCGAACGCGAAGTAGCAGTACTCGCCGACGAGAAGGTAGGGCCAAAGTCGCAGCGGAGTGAGAAGGAGTGCTGCGATTCGTATGCCGGCGGGAAGATAGAACTGATCCATCGACACCTCGCGTGCTACCCAGTACGCAAATGCGTAGACAAGCGCGATGGCAAGGCCCAGTGGGTGAATGCGAAAGTTCAGATGCAGTCCGTTCTTCAGCCACTCCGTTTGCATGCGATTCTCCGTTCTGCCGAAGACGACACTCTGAGGATGCAGGTGGTCGTCGGGTGCGGACGGTATCGGTGAAATAAGCGCGATGCAATGGTTGTCTTGAATTATAGGAAAGATACGAGACTTGCAGAAATCGTGTGCTCTTGCGGGACGTCACACGCTGTTGGTGATGCTCGTCGATCTTCAATCTGGGCGGGAAGATCTCCCGGCGTCTGTATCGCAGGGGCATCGTGCATATGAATCAGAGGATCTTCAGGGGAACCCTCTGCTGAAGGAACTACGATTCATTCGGCACTGTTGCCACTCACCCAATGGAGGTCAACGTGAGGTTTTTGCCCATCTGCAGCGCGACGTCCGTGCTGCTTCTCGCCATGGCGCCGATGTCGGCCGCGGCTCAGTTGAGTGACCATCATGGGAACGAGTTGGCGTCCCACGGATTGGGGCAATCTCACCCGATGGCCAGTAACGCGAGCCAGGATCCGAACTGGCAGGTGTACGGCTTTGAGCGCGATGGAATCTCGTACTTCCAGGTGAATGATCTTGCCGGTCGGGTTCACGTGATCATCGGGCGAGCCGGCGACACGTTCTGGGCGTTGCCTGCTGGCGACGTGCCATTCCGTGCGTCTGTCCCGACGCGTCGTGAGTCCGTGCCAGAGGGCGCTGACAGCGCCGTGGTATTCCGGCATAAGGACTTCTCGATCGTGCGCTACGGGGTTGGAAAAGAGGCAGTGTGGTCGGTGGAGGTTCCCTGAGCCGCCTTGGAAAAGGCAACCTTGGAGAATGGTGTGGCCGCTCGGGTTGATGCGTGGATCAGGGGCGTCACACGGCCGGCCAACGGCGCGCGCGACCGGGATCGAGCTGAGCGGTCTCTGTCGGAGAGGTGACGCTTTAGGAACAGATTCAAAGAAAGCCTGCCGGATCGCGGGTAGTGTGCGGGTCATACGCACGCGGGGAACCGGCTATGACACTTGTTCACGTCCTGGGTGGGGCGTCGCTGCTGATCCTGGTGGCGGTGTCCACGGTGATCAGAGCCGGGATCGGGTTGGATTGGGGAAGTCCGGAACCAGCGGCTCCGGACGCTGCGGAAGAAACCGCTGCGGACGCGGTGGAGGCTGTGGAGGAGCCGGTAGCAGGGCTGGTTGCGCCACACTTCGGGCCATTGTTGGATCGGATGCGGCCTTGACGTGTGCCGACCAACGGTCGGCACCTACCGTCAGCCAGCGCCTATCGGTTGGGGCCCGAAACCATGAAAAAGGCCCCGCAGTGCGGGGCCTTTTTCTGTTTCGATGTGGGCGCCGGTCAGCGCTTCATCGAACCGAAGAACTCGTCGTTGGACTTGGTGTTCTTCATCTTGTCGAGCAGGAACTCCATCGCGGCGATTTCGTCCATCGGGTGCAGCAGCTTGCGCAGGATCCAGATCTTCTGCAGCAGCTCCGGTTCGATCAACAGGTCTTCGCGGCGGGTGCCCGAACGGTTGATGTCGATGGCCGGGTACACGCGCTTTTCGGCGATACGGCGGTTCAGGTGCACTTCGCTGTTGCCGGTGCCCTTGAACTCTTCGTAGATCACCTCGTCCATCTTGCTGCCGGTGTCGACCAGCGCGGTGGCGATGATGGTCAGGCTGCCGCCTTCTTCAACGTTACGGGCGGCACCGAAGAAGCGCTTCGGGCGGTGCAGGGCGTTGGCGTCCACACCACCGGTGAGCACCTTGCCGGAGCTGGGCACCACGTTGTTGTAGGCGCGTGCCAGGCGGGTGATCGAGTCGAGCAGGATCACCACGTCCTTCTTGTGTTCCACCAGGCGCTTGGCGCGCTCGATCACCATTTCGGCAACCTGCACGTGGCGCGCGGCCGGTTCATCGAAGGTGGAGCTGATGACTTCGCCGCGCACGGTGCGCTGCATTTCGGTCACTTCTTCCGGACGCTCGTCGATGAGCAGCACGATCATGTGCACGTCCGGGTGGTTGGTGGTGATCGCCGTCGCCACCTGCTGCATCAGCATGGTCTTACCGGCCTTGGGCGGGGAGACGATCAGCGCACGCTGACCCTTACCCTGCGGTGCCATCAGATCCATGATGCGGCCGGTGATGTCTTCGGACGAACCGTTGCCACGTTCCAGGGTGAAGCGCTTGCGCGGGAACAGCGGGGTGAGGTTCTCGAACAGCACCTTGTTCTTGGACGCTTCCAGCGGCTCACCGTTGATGGTGTCCACGATCGACAGCGCGAAGTAGCGCTCGCCGTCCTTCGGGAAGCGGATGCGGCCGGACAGGTGGTCGCCGGTGCGCAGGTTGAAGCGGCGGATCTGGCTGGGCGAAATGTAGGTATCGTCCGGCCCGGCCAGGTAGCTGGCTTCAGCCGCGCGCAGGAAGCCGAAGCCGTCCGGCAGGATTTCCAGCACGCCGTCGGCGGCCACGCCGTCGCCATGGCGGGTGAGCACCTTGAGCAGGGCGAAGATCACGTCCTGCTTGCGGGCGCGGGCGACGCCTTCGGAGATCTGCAGCTGCTCGGCGATTTCCAGCAGCTTCTGGGCCGGCATGCGCTTGAGGTCGCTCAGCGAATAGACCGGGAAGCCCTCGGGCACGTTGGCCTGCTGGCTGCGCACGAACGGCTGCTGTTCGCCATTGTCCTGCGGCATGCCGTCGTCGCGGAAGCCACCACCACCACCGCCGCGATTGCGGTCGCGGTCACGGCGATTGCGGAAACGGTCACGGCGGTTGCCCTGGCCCTGGCCTTGGTTCTGGCCCTGGTTCTGACCCTGCTGGTAGGGGTTCTGGCCGCCCTGCGGGTTGTTGTTGTTGTTGTTGCGCTGGCCGCCGTCGGCGGCGTCCTGGCCACCGCCCTGCGGGGCCGGGGCATCGCCGCCGGAAGCGGCCGGTGCCTGGGGGGGCTGCTGCGGCGCTGCCGGTGCAGCCGGCGCCGGCGCGACGGGCGCGGCAGCCAGGGGCAGGGCGTTCTGTTCGGGGGAAGACCCGGTGTCGGCGCTGCTGGCAGCGGCCTTGGCGACGCGCGGCTTGCGCACGCGCTTCTCGGCGGGCGCGTCGGCGCTCCCGGGTTCGGAAGTAGTGATATCGGACAAGTGCTGAATTCCTCGCTGGAAGGTGCGAGCGCCCGGCAGGGGCGGCGAACGTTGGGAAGGGATTCTGGAAAGAAACGTCGTCCAGAAGATGCGGCGCGCGAATGCGGCCGGATATGCCGACACTAACACCGGCTCGCGGCAGCGCGCAAGCCGGGTGGGGCAGGGTCATTCATGCGGGCGTGGGGCCCGCGGGGCAGCCGGGGTGGCCGGCTGCCGGGTGGCTCAGGCCAGGGCCTTGTCGAGCAGGCCGGCCAGCTGGGCCTTGCCGACGGCACCGATCTGCTCGCCAACCTTCTCACCGCCCTTGAACACCACCAGGTACGGGATCGAACGAACGTGGTACTTGGCCGCCAGTGCACGGTTGTGGTCCACGTTGACCTTCACGACCTTGGCGCGGCCCTGGTAGGCGTCGGCCAGCTCGTCGAGGGCCGGGGCGATCATCTTGCAGGGGCCACACCATTCGGCCCAGAAATCGACCAGGACCGGTTCCTTGGAATTCAGTACGGTGCTATCGAAGTCGGCATCGCCGACATGTACAACCTTGTCGCTCATCTTGGTCTCTCGTTTTGGAGTGCACCCGGCAGGGCCGGAGGGGTTGAACCTGGACAGGGCTGGGGGCCTGGTCCGCGTCTGCTGCCTCGTGGCCGCGGGTGCGGCCAGCGGTGCGTCCGATGGATGCCTGGACGCTCACGGCCGGCAGTGTACCCCTATCGTCGCGGGGCGACAGACACCGGTTGGAAAGAATCATCCTGTGACCGTCATCGCGCTTTGCCGGGGCTGGCGGGAACGACATGCGGGTGGGGCTCTGGCGGTTCCAGCCCCTTGGATCCCGGCGTTCAACTGGGGGTGGGGGCCGTGAAAGGCAGCCACGCAGGGCGTGGCTCCACGGCTGGCCGGGCCGTCGCAGGGGGGTCTGCGACGACCTCCCCCGGTTTGCCGGCCGCTTTGCGTTAAACTGGCCCACTGTGCGGCGCCCCGGGACCGGTTCGGTCCGGCCTCCGCCTTCCCAGGCGCAGGGCCCAATGGCGACGGTGCCCCCCAAGATTGCAAGCCACCCGCATCTCTGTCGGCTGGCCTTACCAAGACGGACTCATGAGCGACAAACCGCTGACCGATTTGACCTTCTCCTCCTTCGAGCTGCATCCGGCCCTGCAGGCTGGCCTTGAAGGCGCTGGTTTCACCCGCTGCACCCCGATCCAGGCGCTGACCCTGCCCGTGGCACTGCCCGGCGGCGATGTCGCCGGCCAGGCCCAGACCGGTACCGGCAAGACGCTGGCGTTCCTGGTGGCCGTGGTGAACCGGCTGCTGACCCGCCCGGCGCTGGCCGACCGCAAGCCGGAAGACCCGCGCGCGCTGATCCTGGCGCCCACCCGCGAACTGGCCATCCAGATCCACAAGGATGCGGTGAAGTTCGGCTCGGACCTCGGCCTGCGCTTTGCGCTGGTCTACGGCGGCGTGGATTACGACAAGCAGCGCGAACTCCTGCAGCAGGGCGTGGACGTGATCATCGCCACCCCGGGCCGCCTGATCGATTACGTCAAGCAGCACAAGGTGGTCTCGCTGCACGCCTGCGAAATCTGCGTGCTCGACGAAGCCGACCGCATGTTCGACCTGGGCTTCATCAAGGACATCCGCTTCCTGCTGCGCCGCATGCCCGAGCGCACCACCCGGCAGACCCTGCTGTTCAGCGCCACGCTCAGCCACCGCGTGCTGGAGCTGGCCTATGAGCACATGAACGAGCCTCAGAAGCTGGTGGTGGAAAGCGAATCGATCACCGCCGCGCGCGTGCGCCAGCGCATCTACTTCCCGGCCGACGAAGAGAAGATCCCGCTGTTGCTGGGCCTGCTCTCGCGCAGCGAAGGCGCGCGCACCATGGTGTTCGTCAACACCAAGGTGTTCGTGGAGCGCGTGGCGCGCTCGCTGGAGAAGGCCGGCTACCGCGTCGGCGTGCTCTCCGGCGATGTGCCGCAGAAAAAGCGCGAGAGCCTGCTCAACCGCTTCCAGAAGGGCCAGCTGGAAATCCTGGTGGCCACCGATGTTGCCGCGCGCGGCCTGCACATCGACGGCATCAAGTACGTTTACAACTACGACCTGCCGTTCGACGCCGAAGATTACGTGCACCGCATCGGCCGTACCGCCCGCCTGGGCGAGGAAGGCGATGCGATCAGCTTCGCCTGCGAACGCTACGCGATGGGCCTGCCGGATATCGAGGCCTACATCGAGCAGAAGATCCCGGTGGAAGCGGTCACCAGCGAAATCCTGACCGCGCTGCCGCGTCCGGAACGCGCGCCGGCCGCGCCGGGCGAGGAAGGCGACGAGAACGAAAGCGTCGGCCAGATCTTCCGCGAAGCGCGCGAAGCCCGCGCCGCCGAGGAAGAGCGTCGCGGCGGCGGTCGGTCGTCCAGCGGCAGCCGTTCCGGCGGTGGCCGCGGCGAGCGCAGTGGTGAGCGCAGCGGCGAACGCCGTCCGCGTGGCCCGCGCAAGCCGCGCGTGGAAGGCGAGCAGCCCGCCGTGGCCGTGGAAGGCGCCGCGCCGGTGGAGGCTGCAACGCCTGCCCAGGCGCCGCGTCCGCCGCGCGCGGAAGGTGCGCCGGAAGGTGCGGCCGAGGGCGAGCGTGCACCGCGCAAGCGCCGCCGCCGTCGCCACGGTCGTCCGGTGGAAGGTGCCGAGGGTGCCGCGCAGTCGGTCACGCCGGTGCAGGTCACCGCCAAGCCGATGCGCAACACCGCGCCGGCCGCCGACCCGGGTGCAGGCTTCCTGACCCGCATCGGCCGCAAGATCCGCCGGATGCTTTCGGGCGGTTGATCTGATCAACGGTAGCGCCCGGCCGGTGGCCGGGCGACACGCCGTTCCCACGCCGCCATCCTCCTCCTGCATAATCGGAGGAATGAGCGTCCTGCGTTTTGACAATGTCAGCAAACACTATGCGGGCGGCCACCAGGCTCTGGTGGACGTCAGCTTCGATGTCGCGCCCGGTGAAATGCTGTTCGTGACCGGGCACTCCGGCGCCGGCAAGAGCACCCTGCTCAAGTTGATCCACCTCGACGAACGGCCCAGCCGTGGCGCGGTGGTGTTCGACGAGCGCAACCTGCTCAAGGTGCGCGGCGGCGATATCCCGCACCACCGTCGCGCGGTGGGTGCGGTCTACCAGGACCACCGCCTGCTGATGGACCGCAGCATTGCCGAAAACGTGGCCCTGCCGCTGATCCTGCGCGGTACCCGGCGGGGCGATATCGGCAAGCGCGTGCGTTCGGTGCTCGAGCGCATGGGCCTTGGCCATCGGGAAAAGGCGCTGCCGTCGCAGCTGTCGGCGGGTGAGCAGCAGCGCGTGGGCATCGCCCGTGCGATCGTCGGCGAGCCCAAGCTGCTGGTGGCCGACGAACCCACCGGCAACCTCGATCCGACCCTGGCCGCTGAAATCATGGCGCTGTTCGCCGAACTGCCCGAGCGCGGCACCAGCGTGCTGGTGGTCAGCCACGACCTGGCGCTGCTGCGCGCCATGCGCAAGCGCGTGCTGATCCTGGACCACGGCAAGCTCATTGACGACATCTCGCCGCAGGACCTGGCCGAATGAGTACCGCCACCAACAAGGAAGCCGCGGCGCCGTCGCGCCTGGGCGTGTGGCTGCACCACCACGGCCACAGCGTGGTGTTCAGCCTGGGCCGTGCCTGGCGCAAGCCGTGGGCCACGCTGTTGACCGTGATGGTGATGGCGCTCGCCCTGGCCCTGCCGCTGGGCCTGTCGATCGCGCTGGACAACCTCACGCATTTCGCCGGCAGCGTGCAGCAGTCGCGCGACATCAACCTGTTCCTGAAGACCGACGTCGACGCCGCCGCCGCCCGTCAGGTCGCCGACACGCTGCGCGGTCGCGCCGATGTGGCCGGGGTGACCCTGCGCTCGCCGGACGAAGGCCTGGCCGAGCTGCGCGACAGCGCCGGGCTGGGCGAAGCCATCGATGCGCTGCAAGACAACCCGTTGCCATCGCTGCTGATCATCACCCCGGCCAACGGTACCGACGACGCACGCCTGGCGCAGTCGCTGGAAGGCATGCCGCAGGCCGATCTGGTCCAGCACGATGCGCTGTGGCGCAAGCGCCTGGATGCCTGGCTGGGCTTCGGCACGCGCCTGGTGCAGGTGCTGTCGGTGCTGCTGGGCCTGGGCGCGGCGCTGGTGGTCGGCAACACGGTGCGGCTGGATATCCAGGCGCGCCGCGATGAAATCGGCGTGCTGCAGCTGCTGGGCGCCAGCGATGGGTTCATCCGCCGCCCGTTCCTTTACCTGGGCGCGTGGTACGGGCTGGGCGCCGGTGCGCTGGCCCTGGCGCTGGTCGGTGGGGCCGGGCTCGCGCTGCGCCCGCCACTGGCCGCGCTGTCGCAGAGCTATGCCAGCCCCTTCGTGCTGCATGGGCTGGACCTGTTGCATTCTTCGCTCGTGCTGGTCGGCACTGTCGTGCTGGGCTGGCTGGGCGCGTGGCTGGTGACGGGGCATTTCCTGCGCCAGACCCGTCCGACCGAAACCTGAGGCCTGCCCTGCATGCGTCCGCAAGTACTGAAGCACCTGGTCGACGACGCACCTCGCGTCATGGTGGTCGATGGTTCCAAGCTGGTCCGCAAGCTCATCGCCGACGTGCTGCAGCGCGAGCTGCCGGCGGTCGAGGTGGTGGGCTGCGCCAGCATTGAAGACGCGCGCATGGCGTTGGCCGCCGGTCCGGTCAACCTGGTCACCACCTCGCTGACGCTCAGTGATGGCGACGGGCTGGACCTGGCCCGGCTGGTACGCGAAACCGCCGGGCAGGCCTACGTGCCGGTGATCGTGGTTTCCGGTGATGCCCAGCAGCACCTTGAGCAGCGCCGTTTCACCGATTACGTCACCGACTATTTCGACAAGGCGCTGGGCCATGAAGCCCTGGCGACGTTCATCCGTGGCTATGTGCAGCCGGAAACCATTCCCGGCGCCACCATCCTGTACGTGGAAGACAGCCGCGTGGTCGCCGAGGCGACCAAGCGCATGCTCGAACGGCAGAGCCTGAACGTGCTGCACGTGATGACCGCCGAAGAGGCGTTCGCACTGCTCACCGCCGAATCGCTGGGGCGCAGCAGCCACCGCATCGACCTGGTGCTCACCGACGTCACCCTGAAGGGCGAGCTGAGTGGGCTGGATGTGGTCGAGCGCGTGCGCGTGGACTTCGGCTACGGCAAGCGGCGCCTGCCGGTGCTGGTGATGACCGGCGACGGCAACCCGCTCAACCAGTCCGGGCTGCTGCAGGCCGGCGCCAATGACCTGGTGCAGAAGCCGATCGAAGAACGCCTGCTGGTCACCAAGGTGCTGTTCCAGCTGCGCCTGTCACGCCTCAACGACAAACCCCTGGTGCGATGAACGACGACGTACACCCGACCATCCAGCTTGAACCGAGCTGGAAGGCGCGTATTGGCGATTACCTGCTGCGCCCCGAGATGCGCGACCTGGCGGCCTTCCTGCGCCAGCGCAAGGCGGCCGGCGCGCACGTGTTCCCGCCAGGCCCACAGATCTTTGCCGCGTTCGACGCCACCCCGTTCGACCAGGTCAAGGTAGTCATCCTGGGCCAGGATCCGTACCACGGTGCGGGCCAGGCCCACGGCCTGAGCTTCTCGGTGATGCCCGGCGTGCCGGTGCCGCCGTCGCTGTTGAACATGTACAAGGAACTGGAAGCCGACCTCGGCCTGCCACGCCCGGACCATGGCTGCCTGCTGCCGTGGGCCCGCCGTGGCGTGCTGCTGCTCAACGCGGTGCTGACCGTTGAAGAGGGGCAGGCCGGCTCCCACCAGAAACGCGGCTGGGAAGGGTTCACCGACCACGTCGTGGACACCCTCAACCGCGAGCGCGAGGGCCTGGTGTTCCTGCTGTGGGGCAGCTACGCCCAGCAGAAGGGCAAGGTGATCGATACCGGCCGCCACCGCGTGCTCAAGGCACCGCATCCATCGCCGTTGTCGGCGCATCGCGGTTTCCTGGGATGCCGACACTTCTCGTCGGCCAACCAGTACCTGGAGCGACGCGGCCTGGGCGGCATCGACTGGTCGTTGCCGCCGTTGTCGGCGTAACGACCAACAGTCGTTACCTACCGTCGTTACCTACACGCCCAGCATTTCGATGATGGATTGCGCCACCTGCCGCTTGCGCGGCGGCAGGCGCCGGAACAGCGACAGGATGTTGCCCTCCAGGTCGTTGCGCGCGTAATCGGCGGTGGGCGCCGCCGCGCTCAACTCGCCGCCATCGGATTTGCCGCAGCCCCGCCCGGTGGCCAGCCACTCGAAACGCACCTGCGTCACCACCGCAATGCGGGCCAGGTGCTCCACGCTCGGATGCGTGCCCTCCTTTCTTTCCCATTGCGCTACCGCACTTCTTTTCACGCCAGTCTCATTCGCGAGTTGCGATTGCGACAGCCCTGCACTGGTCCGCGCGCCACGGATCCGGTCTGACATCGTGAGCATGGCAATCCCCTTCCCGTTCCTTGAGTGGTGGATGGTTATCGATACTAACGAGACAGCAATTCTTTCAACAGAATGTACAGAATCGCTGTCCGTCGTTGGCACCGCAGGGTTACCCATCCGTAAAACCCGCAGCGACAGCCAAACTTCCCTCAGTAAAACTACTGGCCGGTTTGACGATTGTCGCCCGTCCACGTAGTTAATCCTCCATGCCGGCCAGAAAGTCCGCCGGCAGAATCTGAACGAGACAGGCCAGCATCCGGTCACCCATGGTAGGCATTTTCCTACCCGGGATGGAGTGCTGCGGCCACGACCGGGGGATGGCCGATGGATAATGTTTCAGGTGTGAAAAGGGTGTTAGTGCGGTTCAGGATTGTCAGTATCTCCGCATTAATTGTGATGGGGCTCGCGTTATCCAGCATTTTCACTGTCGCAAATGCCCAGGATGCGTGCACGGCGAATGGCGCTTGTGTTTCTGCTGGTCCGCGACTTGCGCAGGTGGACAGCACCCAGAGTCCCGTCCTGAACCTGCTTTTCACGACGCTTTTGCCCGGAACGAATATCAATATCACCGCAGTGGACTGGAACCACATCGCCGGTGCCGATGTGAATCTCAATGCCCTGCTGACCCGCCTCAACGGGGGTGTCGCGGTCAGCGACCCCAGCCAGGTGCTCAACGCCAACATCACCCTGGGCCAGCTGCAGGCCGCGCTGGTTTCGGTGCTCCAGGCTGACGGCAACACGCTGGCCGCCAACGCACTCAACCTGCTTACGCCATCGCTCAGCGGCCTGACCGGCAACATCCGCCTGGCCGACCTGCTGCAGGTGAGCCTGCCGCCCGGCTCGCTGGCCAACGTCAACCTGGACGTGCTGGACCTGATCACCGGTGGCGTGCAGCTGTACAACTTCCGCAACGTGGTCACCACGCCCACCCCGATCACCCTGACCACCGCGCAGCTCGCGCCGCTCGGCCTGGGGGGCCTGGCCAATGTGCGCATCTGGGCGCAGGTGATCGAGCCGCCGGTGTACAACTGCGGCCCGGTCGGCACCGGCTTCCACAGCGCCGCGATCCGCCTGAAGTTCGACTTCGATATCGCCCAGGGCCTGACCATCGCGCCGCTGGTGAATGCACTCAATGGGCTGAACATTGCCGGGCTGGTGTCGCTGTCCGGCACCACCATCACCGCGTCGCTGCTGCACCTGTCGGTCTATGCCGACATCGCCCGCGCCGAAGGCACCATCAATGCCGTCAACCTGGCGAGCAGTGCGGTGACCCTGCAGGCCCGTCCGGGCCTGGTCAACCTGTACATCGGCACCATCAGCGATGCCGTGTTCTTCAACCGCACCGCAGTGCTGACCCCCGCCAGCGTCACCCCGATCAATGCGACCACGCTCAACGTAACCGTCGCGGTAAGCCTGCTTTCCGCGCTGAAGGTGGCCGACGTCGACGTGCCGCTGACGGTGTCGCTGCGGGCGGTTGCCACGGGGACGCCGTCGACGCAGTCGGTGGTGTTCACTGGACCCTACCCACAGACGCGCACGCTTTCGGCCGGCACCGTCAGTGCCACCGCACTGGTCACCAGCCTGGTCAACAGCCTGGACATCAGCATTACCAGTGGCACGCCGGTGGTGCGGTTGGTCAACAACCTCGTGCAGCTGCCGCTGCCCGTGAACAGCATCGTCAATGCGGTGGTGCAGACACTCCTGCCGGTCCTGCGGCCGGTCGTAAACACGGTGGTGGCGCCGGTGCTGAGCGCGGTGCTGGGCGGCGTGGTGGACAACCTGCTGGGCCTGCTCGGCATCCGCATCGGCCAGGCCGTGTTCACGGTGGAAAGCATTTCGCAGAGCTGCGCGGCTACCGTGCAGCTGGTCAAGACGCTGGCGCCGACCACCGACCCGGGGCTGTTCAACCTCAGTGTGGCGCAGGGCGCCACGGTACTCGCCAGCGTGGCCAATGTCGGCAACAACGGGGCCACCACGGCAGTGGTCACCACGCCGGGTTCGGTCTACACGCTGGCCGAAACCGCGGGCACCGCTACCGTCCTGGCGCGCTACGCCAGCACCTGGGAGTGCAAGGACCAGGCCGGCACTACGCTGACCAGCGGTACCGGGCAGAACTTCAACTTCACCTCGCCGGCCCTGTCGGCGCAGCCGCTCAACGTGGTCTGCCGCATCACCAACCGCACGCGCCAGGCCGATCTGTCGATCACCAAGTCCGATGGCAGCGGTTCCTATACCCCCGGCGGAACCGCCAGCTACGTCATCACCGTCAGCAATGCCGGGCCCGATCCGGTCACGGCGGCGCAGGTGACCGACACCTTGCCGGCCGGCGCCACGCTGAGCGCGCCATGGAGCTGCATCGCGTCGGCGGGAAGCGTCTGCAGCGCCGCCAGTGGCGGTGCGGCGGGAACCAATGGGGTGAGCCTGGGTGTGGACCTGATCAACGGCGGGCAGGCAACGATCACCGTGCCGGTGATCTTCAGCGCCGACCCTGCCGCGTACTAGCCGTATCCACCCGGCGCGCCCGGTGGCGCGCCGACAGCAACGTCGCAACACGTGGTGCGCGGCCGAATGCCTGCGCGCTGCTTTCGAGGATTCCTGCATGTCGACCGCCAGCGCCCGACGCTTCCTTTCCCAGCTCGCTGCCCGCTGCCTGCGCGCCCGCGCGCTGCCGCTGGCCGGCATCGTGCTGATGACCCTGGCCGCGAGCGGGGCGCAGGCGCAGGCCTACCGCAACCCGCTGGTGAACACCGCCACGGTCGCCGCGCCGGCCGACATCTCCGATCCCACCCCGGGCAACAACACCAGCAGCGACAGCAACACGCTGGCCGCCAGCGCGCAGCTGAGCGTGTCCAAGACCATCACCACGCCCACGCCGGTCGCCGCCGGCGGCGCGGTTCAGTACCGCATCGAGCTGCGCAACCAGGGGCCGTCGCAGGCAGTGGGGGCCACGCTGGTCGACAGCGTGCCGGCGCAGCTGACCGCGGTGAGCTGGACCTGCGCGGTGGTCTCGCCCAGCACGCAGTGTGCGGCGGCATCGGGCACCGGCAGCGTCAACATCGGCGTCAACGTCGGCGTCGGTGAGGTCCTGGTGGTGTTGGTCAACGGCACCGCGCCGACCACCACGCCGGCCACCATCGCCGCCAACGTGGCTACGATCACCCCGCCGCTGGGCACCACCGACCCGACCCCGGGCGACAACACCGCCACCACCCCCAGCATTCCCGTGCAGGCCGCAGCGCTGATTGCCAACGACGACGACTTCCGTGCCGCGCCGTTGCCGCCGGGCGTCGGCGGCATCACCGCCAGCGTGTTGACCAACGACACCCTCAATGGCGTCCCGGTCGTGGCCGCCAACATGGTGCTGTCGCTGACCAGTGCGCCGTCGGGTTACAGCATTGCCGCCGATGGCACCGTCAACGTGCCGGCCACCGCCGCCGCCGGCCCGGTGACCTTGACCTACCAACTGTGCGAACAGGCATCGCCGGCCAACTGCGATACCGCCAACGTGCTGCTGGTGGTCGGGCCCAATGCCGTGGACGACAGCTACGCCGTGCAGGCTGGCGCGCAGCTGGTCGCCAACGTGCGCGACAATGACAACTACGTGGTCGACTCCACCTTCACCCAGACCGGCACCGCGCCCACCCAAGGCACCCTGCAGCTGCTCGGCGATGGC
The DNA here is from genome assembly GCF_037203925.1 of Stenotrophomonas sp. CCNWLW57. Lineage (NCBI taxonomy): Bacteria > Pseudomonadati > Pseudomonadota > Gammaproteobacteria > Lysobacterales > Lysobacteraceae > Stenotrophomonas > Stenotrophomonas sp. CCNWLW57. Next base: position 684,051 of record NZ_JBBCBJ010000001.1, on the reverse strand, counting down.
AGCTTCACCTACACCGCCAATGCAGGCGCGACCGGCACCGACACCTTCAGCTACCAGTTGTGCCTGCCCGCGCCCAATGGCGCCGCGTGCGATACCGCCACGGTCACGCTCAACATCAACGCCAGCGTCATCGACGCGGTGGCAGATGACTTCACCGCAACCCCGGTGCCGGCACAGAGCGGCGGCACGCTGGCCACCAGCGTGCTGGCCAACGACACCTTCGACGGCAATCCGGTCGTCGCGGCCAATCTGACCACTACGCTGATCACCGCTCCGGCCGGCTACGTGATGGACGCCGGCGGCTTCATCACCGTGCCTGCAGGCACCGCCGCCGGCGCGGTGACCCTGGCCTACCGCATCTGCCTCACCAGCGCGCCCACGCTCTGCGATACCGCCAACGTGCAGCTGGTGGTCGGGCCCGATGCGGTGGACGATGCCGTGACCACGCCCGGTGCAGGGCAACCGGCGCTGGGTAACGTGGGCACCAACGACATTGCCGCGCCCGGCGCAGCATTCTCGCTGGTCACCCCGGCCACCCAGGGCACTGCCGTCATCGGCGGCGATGGCGCCTTCACCTACACCCCCAACGCGGGCGCTGCCGGTACCGACACCTTCAGCTACCAGGTCTGCCTGCCTGCACCGAATGGCACTGTCTGCGATACCGCGACCGTCACCGTCACTCTCGGCGCGAACGCGCTGCTGGCCAACGATGACACCTTCGCCACCGCCATTCCGGGCGCCGGCGGCACCACGCCCAGCGTGCTGGGCAATGACACCCTCAATGGCAGCGCCGTGGTGCCGGGGACAGTGACCGCAACCCTGCTGTCGACCACGCCGGGATACACCCTGGACCCGACCTCCGGCACCATCGCCGTGGCCGCCAACATTCCGGCCGGCCTGGTCACGCTCAGCTACCGCCTGTGCGAAGTCGCCGTGCCGACCAACTGTGACGACGCCGACGTCCAGTTGGTGGTGTCGCCCACTGCGCTGGCCGACACCTTCAACGTGCAGGCCGGGCAGTCGGTGAACGGCTTGGTTGCGATCAACGACAACGCGCCGGCCGGGTCGCAGTATTTCGCCCTCACCGCGCCCACGCTGGGCAGCATCGACCTTGCCGGCAACGGCGCGCTCACCTACACCGCCAACCCTGGCACGACCGGTACCGACACGTTCGACTACCGCGTCTGCCTGCCGGCGCCGAACGGTGCCACCTGCGCGACGGCCACGGTGAGCGTGATCATCGCGGCCAATACGATCGACGCGGTCGACGATGTGTTCACCGCCCCGGTGATTTCGCCGGTCACCGGCGGGAGCACCGCCAGCGTGCTGGGCAACGACACCTTCAATGCCGCCCCGGTCACCGCCGCCCAGGTCACCCTGAGCCTGGTCAACGCGCCGCCACCGGGCTTCACCATCACCAGCGCCGGGGTCATCAACGTGCCCGCCGGTGCCGCCGCCGGTGCAGTCAGCCTCACCTACGAGCTGTGCGAAGCCGGCGCGGGCAGCAACTGCGATACCGCGCAGGTGGCCCTGCTGATCGCCCCCGCGGCTGCAGACGACACCTACACCACGCCGGCCGGGCAACCGCTGGTCGGCGACGTCAGCATCAACGACAACGCGCCGGCCGGCGCCAGCTACACCCTGGTCACGCCGCCCGCCGCAGGCAGCTTCACCCTGCAGCCCAACGGCAGCTTCACTTACACGCCGGCTGCCGCCGGCCCGCAGACCGTGCAGTACCAGGTCTGCCTGCCCGCCCCGGACGCCGCGACCTGCGACACCGGCACGGTGAACATCACCGTGGTCGCCAACACCCTCGACGCGCTGGACGACAACTTCCGCGCACCGGTGTTCGCGCCGGGCGTGGGCGGCACCACGCCCAGCGTGCTGGGCAACGACACCTTCAACGGGGCCGCCGCCAATCCGCTGCAGGTCACGGTGAACCTGGTGGGCGCACCGGCCGGCTTCAGCATCGATGGTGCCGGTGTCATCACCGTGGCCGGGTTCGCCCCGGCTGGCGCCACCACGCTCAGCTATGCCCTGTGCGAACTCGGCTCCACGACCAACTGCGACACGGCCGACGTACAGGTGCTGATCGCGCCGGATGCGGCCGATGACACGGCCACCGTCACCGGCACCCAGCCGGGCAGCTTCAACCTGGCCGCCAATGACAATGTGCCCGCCGGTGCCACCTTCACGGTGACCCAGCTGCCGACCAAGGGCGTTGCCGTGCTCGCGGCCGATGGCACCCTGGAGTACACCGCCAACGCCGGGCAGAGCGGCGCGGACACGCTCACCTACCAGGTGTGCCTGCCGGCACCGGACGGCGCCACCTGCGATACCGCACAGGTCGCGATCACCATCGCCGCGGGCGCCCTGGTCGCGGTCAACGACGACTACAGCGCCAGCCCGATCCCGCCCACGGGCGGCAGCACGCCCAGCGTGCTGCTCAACGACACCTTCAATGGCGCGGCCATCGTGCCGGGCACCACCCCGGTCACCGCCTCCCTCACCACGCTGGCCTCGGGCTACAGCATGGCTGCCAACGGCGTGATCTCCGTGGCGGCCGGCACGCTGCCGGGTTCCATCGCCCTGAACTACCAGGTCTGCGAAACCGCGCTGCCCAGCAACTGCGCCACGGCCACCGCCGTGGTCGTGATGAGCCCCGACGCGGTCAATGACGTGCTGCCGGCGGCCGCCGGCGCCACCACCGTGCTCAACGTGCTGGCCAACGACGTGGCGCCGCTCACCCCCGTCCTCAGCGTGATTGCGGTGCCGGCAAACGGCAACGTGGTCGTCAACGGCGACGGTACGCTCAGCTATACGCCCACCGGTGCGTTTGTCGGACCCGATACTTTCACCTACCAACTGTGCCTGCCGGCCCCGCATGGCAGCGTGTGCGATACCGCCACGGTGGCGCTCACGGTGACGGCGACCACGGTGACCGCGACAAACGACGACTTCACCGCGTCGCCGATCCCGCCGGCGGCGGGCGGCAGCACCGCCAGCGTGCTGCTCAACGACACGTTCAATGGCGCGCCGATCGTGCCGGGCACCACCCCGGTGACCGCCACGCTGATCAGTCCGGTTACCGGCTACACGATGGCCGCCAACGGCGTGGTCAGCGTGGCGCCAGGCACCACGCCTGCCGCGGTGACCCTGAGCTACCAGGTGTGCGAGACCGCCCTGCCGACCAACTGCGCAGCCGCCACCGCGCTCGTTGCGGTCAGCCCGGACGCGACCGATGACACGCTGCCGGCTACCGCCGGCACCGCCAACGTGCTCAACGTGCTCGCCAACGACAGCGCACCGCTGAACCCGGTGGTCACCGTTGTCGGCGCGCCCGCGAACGGCACGGCCGTGGCCAACGGCGACGGCAGCATCACCTACACCCCGACCGGCGCCTACACCGGTGCTGACAGCTTCACCTACCAAGTGTGCCTCCCGGCGCCGGGCGCCGGGGTGTGTGACACCGCCACGGTGTCGCTGACCGTGAGCGCCACCACGCTCACCGCGACCAACGATGACTTCACGGCCACGCCCATCGCGCCGGCGACCGGTGGCAGCACCACCAGCGTGCTGCTGAACGACTCCTTCAATGGTGTCGCGATCATTCCCGGTACCACGGCGGTGACCGCCTCGCTGTCCTCCCCGGTCACCGGCTACAGCATGGCGGCCAATGGCGTGATCACCGTGGCCGCCGGCACCACGCCGGCGGCGGTAACGCTGAATTACCAGGTCTGCGAGAACGCGGTGCCGACCAACTGCGCCGGTGCCACGGCGGTGGTCGCGGTCAGCCCGGACGCGGTGGACGACGCGCTGCCGGCCACCGCCGGCGCCACCACCGTGCTCAACGTGCTGGCCAACGACACCGCCCCGCTGGCACCGACCGTGACCATCGCTGCCGCGCCGACCAACGGCACGGCGCTCGTCAACGGCGACGGCACCGTCAGCTACACGCCCACGGCCGGCTTCACCGGCGCGGACAGCTTCACCTACCAGGTCTGCCTGCCCGCGCCAGCAGCCGGTGTCTGCGACACCGCCACGGTCGCCGTGACCGTGGGGGTGACCTCGCTCACCGCTGCGGCCGATGACTTCACCGCCACGCCGATCGCCCCGGCTGCCGGTGGCAGCACCGCCAGCGTGCTGCTCAACGACACGTTCAATGGTGCACCCATCGTGCCGGGCACCACCCCGGTGACCGCCACCCTGCTGACCGTGGAAACCGGCTACAGCATGGCCGCCGACGGTGTGATCAGCGTGGCCCCGGGCACCACGCCTGCCGCGGTCACCCTGAACTACCTGGTCTGCGAGACCGCCGTCCCGACCAACTGCGCCGCGGCTGCCGCCGTGGTGGCGGTCAGCCCGGACGCGGTGGACGACACCCTGCCGGCCACGGCGGGTACCGCCACCGTGCTCAATGTCGGCGCCAATGACACCCTGCCGGCCAACCCGTCGATCACGATCGCGGTTGCGCCCGCCAACGGCGTCGCCGTGGTCAATGGCGACGGCACCATCACCTATACGCCCACGGCCGGCTTCACCGGCGCGGACACTTTCTCCTATCAGGTGTGCCTGCCTGCACCGGGGGCGTCCGTCTGCGATACCGCCTCGGTGGCGGTCACCGTCAGCCTGACCGGCCTTGCCGCGGTCAACGACGACTTCACCAACGCGCCCATCACGCCGGCGACCGGCGGCAGTACCGCCAGCGTGCTGCTCAACGACACCTTCAACGGTGCGCCGATCGTGCCGGGTACCACCCCGGTGACTGCCACCCTGCTCACCGTCGAGCCCGGTTACAGCATGGCCGGCAACGGTGTCGTCACCGTTGCGGCCGGCACCACGCCCGCCGCCGTGACGCTGAACTACCAGGTGTGCGAGAACGCGGTGCCGACCAACTGCGCCGGCGCCACCGTCGTGGTCGCGGTCAGCCCGGATGCGGTGGCCGATGCACTGCCGGCCACCGCCGGCACCACCACCGTGCTCAACGTCCTGGCCAACGATGCGGCGCCGCTGAACCCGGTGGTCACCCTTCCGGTCGCACCGACCAACGGCAGCGCCGTGGTCAATGGCGACGGCACCATCAGCTACACCCCGACCGCCGGCTACACCGGCCCGGACAGCTTCACCTACCAGCTGTGCCTGCCCGCACCGGGCGGCAGTGTCTGCGATACCGCCACGGTGACCCTCACTGTCAGCGCGACCACGCTCACCGCGGTGGCCGATGACTTCACCGCGGCACCGATCGCACCGGCGACCGGCGGCAGTACCGCCAGCGTGCTGCTCAACGACACCTTCAATGGCGCGGCCATCGTGCCCGGGACCACGGCGGTGACCGCATCGCTGCTGACCACGGCACCCGGCTACACCATGGCCGGCAACGGTGTCGTCACCGTTGCAGCTGGCACCACGCCCGCCGCGGTGACGCTGAACTACCAGGTGTGCGAGAACGCGGTGCCGACCAACTGCGCGGCTGCGACTGTGCTGGTGGCGGTGAGCCCGGATGCCGTCGCCGATGCACTGCCGGCGACAGCCGGCACCACCACCGTGCTCAACGTGCTCGCCAACGACAGCGCCCCGCTGAACCCGGTCGTCACCCTCCCGGTCGCACCGACCAATGGCACGGCCGTGGTCAATGGCGACGGCACCATCAGCTACACCCCGACCGCCGGCTACACCGGCCCGGACAGCTTCACCTACCAGCTGTGCCTGCCCGCACCGGGCGGCAGTGTCTGCGATACCGCCACCGTGACCCTCACTGTCAGCGCCACCACGCTCACTGCGGTGGCCGATGACTTCACCGCGGCACCGATCGCACCGGCGACCGGCGGCAGCACCGCCAGCGTGCTGCTCAACGACACCTTCAACGGCGCTGCCATCGTGCCCGGGACCACTCCGGTCGCGGCATCGCTCGTGACCCCGGTGACCGGGTACAGCATGGCCACCAACGGTGTGGTCAGCGTGGCCCCCGGCACCACGCCGGCGGCGGTGACGCTCAGCTACCAGGTGTGTGAAGTGGCCGTGCCGACCAACTGCGCGCAGTCCACCGCCGTGGTCGCGGTCAGCCCGGTCGTGGTTGATGACACGCTGACCGCAGCGGCGGGTACCACCACGGTGCTCAATGTCATCGCCAACGACACCCTGCCGGTCAATCCGACCATCACCGTGCCGGCCGGACCGGCCAACGGTACGGTCATCGTCAACGGCGACGGCACCATCAGCTACACGCCCAACACCGGCTACACCGGCCCGGACAGCTTCACCTACCAGGCCTGCCTGCCCGCCCCGGGTGCCGGCGTGTGCGACACCGCGACGGTCTCGATCACCGTCGCCGTCACCACGGTCACCGCCGTTGCCGATGACTTCAGCAGCACCCCGATAGCACCGGCTGCCGGTGGCAGCACGCCCAGCGTGCTGCTCAACGACACCTTCAACGGCGCCCCGATCGTTCCGGGGACCACGCCGGTGACTGCCTCGCTGGTCGGCGCGGTGCCGGGCTACAGCATGGCCGCCAACGGTGTCGTCACTGTTGCGGCCGGCACCACGCCCGCTGCAGTAACGCTGAACTACCAAGTCTGCGAGACCGCCGTGCCGACCAACTGCGCGCAGTCCACCGCGCTGGTGGCGGTCAGCCCGGCCGCTGCGGACGACACGCTGTCTGCCGCGGCAGGCACCACCACGGTGCTTGCGGTGACCGCCAACGACACGCTGCCGCTCAACCCGACGATCACCATTCCGGTCGCGCCGGCCAACGGCACCGCCGTGGTCAATCCCGATGGCAGCATCAGCTACACGCCAACCGCAGGCTTCACCGGCGCGGACAGCTTCACCTACCAGGTGTGCCTGCCCGCACCGAATGGCAGCGTGTGCGATACCGCGTCGGTGAGCCTGACGGTGACGGCCAGCGCCCTGGTCGCGCAGGCCGATGACTTCAGCGGCGCGCCGGTTGCGCCGACCGGTGGCACCACCGCCAGCGTGCTGCTCAACGACACCTTCAACGGCGCCCCGATCGTTCCGGGGACCACGCCGGTGACCGCCTCGCTGGTCGGCACGGTGCCGGGTTACAGCATGGCCGCCAACGGCGTGGTGACCGTGGCACCGGGCACGCTGCCGGCAGCGACCACGCTCACCTACCAGGTGTGCGAGAACGCACAGCCGGGCAACTGCGCCCAGGCCACCGCGCTGGTCGCGGTGCGCCCCGATGCGGCCGACGACGCGCTGCCCGCCGGGACCGGCACCACGGTATTGGCCGTGGCCGCCAACGACACCTTGCCGGTCGGCGCGGTGTTCACCGTGCCGGTGCCGCCGGCCAACGGCACCGCCGTGGTCAACGGCGACAACACCATCAGCTACACCCCCAACGCAGGCTTCACCGGTACCGACACCTTCACCTACCAGGCGTGCCTGCCCGCGCCCAACCTCAACGTGTGCGACACCGCCACGGTCAGCGTGACTGTCACGGCCGCGCTGCTGGACGCTGTGGACGACACCGCCAGCAACGTGCCGGCAACCGGTGCGCTCGGCCTGCTCAACGTGTTCGCCAACGACACCTTCAACGGCGCCGCGCTCGACCCGGCCACGGTGGTGCTGACCCCGAACAACACCACCGCGCTGACCATCCAGCCCAACGGCAGCCTGGACGTGGCGGCCGGTACCCCGGGTGTCACCTACACCACCACCTACCGCCTCTGCCTGGTGGCACAGCCGACGGTGTGCGACATCGGCACGGTGTCGGTCACCCTGGCCACCACGCCGGGCCTGCTCGACGCGGTGGACGACACAGTGACCAATGTGCCGGCCGCCGGCGCCAACGGTGTGGCCAACGTGTTGGCCAACGACACCTACAACAGTGCCGCGCTGGACCCGGCCACCGTGGTGCTGACCCCGGTCAACACCGCCGCCATCACCATCCAGCCCAACGGCAGTGTCAACGTCGCGGCGGGCACGCCCGGCACCACCTACACCACCACCTACCAGATCTGCCTGGTGGCCCAGCCGGCGGTGTGCGATATCGGCACGGTGTCGGTGACGCTGGCCAGCGCGGGTGTCCTGGTGGCCAATGACGACAGCGTGCCCGGCGTCCCCCCGGGCGGCGCCACCGGCGTGACCAACGTGCTGACCAACGACACGTTGAACGGCACGCCCGTGGACCCGAGCACGGTGGTGCTGACCCCGACCAACACCCCGGCGCTGACCATCCAGCCTGACGGCAGCGTCGATGTCACTGCCGGTACGCCCGGGACGACCTACACCACCACCTACCAGATCTGCCTGGTGGCGCAGCCCACGATATGCGCGGTGGGTACGGTGTCGGTGACCCTGGCGGCAGCGCCGAACAGCGTGCCGGTGGCCAACAACGACCAGGCCAGCACGCCGCAGGACACGGCCGTCGATGTGCCGGTGCTGGCCAACGACCTGGTCAATGGCGCGCCGGTCGACCCGGGCACGGTGGCGGTGACCATCACCACCGCGCCGACCATGGGCACGGCGGTGGTGCTGCCTGACGGCAGCGTGCGCTACACCCCGATGACCCACTTCAGCGGTGCCGACAGCTTCACCTACAGCCTCTGCAACCAGGCCTCGCCGGCGGTCTGCAGCAGTGCCACGGTCAACGTGCAGACCCAGGTCAACGACGTGGACGTGGTGGACGAGAACATCACCGTGCTCAGTGGGACCACCACCACCGTACCGCTGCTGGACAACCTCACCACCAGCGGTGCGCGCATCAACCCGGCGTCGATGCGGCTGGGCCGGGCGGCGGGCAACGGGCGCGCAACCTGCGGCAACGGCGAATGCATCTACACCGCCTTCGTCGGCTACAGCGGCCTGGACAACTTCAGCTACAACATCTGCGATGCCTCGATGCCCACCCCGGTGTGCGTGGAAGGCTGGGTCAACGTGGTGGTCACCGCCGATGCGGTGGTGCTGCGCCTGACCAAGCAGGCCACCCAGCGCAGCGTGAAGGTGGGTGACGTGGTGCGCTACGTGGTCACCGTGGAGAACATGGGCGACTTCGACGCGCTGGGCGTCACCCTGTTCGACACCCTGCCCAGCGGCTTCACCTTCATCCCGGGCGGGTTCGAAGCGCAGGACATCGACAACGCCGCACGTGCCAGCGGCGTGGCACCGCTGCGCATCGACGGCCTGGACATTCGCGCCGGTGGTTCGGCCACGCTGGTGTACTACCTGCGGGTGGGGGCGGGCGTGGGGCTGGGTGTGCATACCAACCGCATCACCGCCAATGACGTGCTGGGCACCACCATCAGCAACGTGGCCTCGGCCGACGTGGAGGTGATCGGCGACCCGCTGCTGGACGAAAGCCTGGTCATCGGCAGCGTGTTCAACGATCGCAACGGCAACGGCGTGCAGGACGCAGGCGAACGTGGCATCCCCGGTGTCCGCGTGGCATCGGTGGAAGGCCTGGTGATCGAAACCGATGCGTACGGGCGCTACCACCTGGTCGGTATCAACGGTGGCCAGGCGCGCGGACGCAACTTCATCCTCAAGGTCGATCCAACCACGTTGCCAGCCGACGCACGCTTCACGACCCGCAATCCGCTGCTGCGCCGGATCACCCCGGGGTTGCCGGTGCGCTTCGACTTCGGCGTGGCATTGCCCGAAGGCAGGTTCAACGCCGGGCCACCGCAATCGGTGCTGGAGGTCGGGGAAGGGCTGTTCGTTCCCGGCCAGGCCACGCTGGGCGCCGCTGCCGAGACGGTGCTGGCGCATGCAGCACGCACGCTGGAGGCGCAGGGTGGGGGGCAGGTCAACGTAGCCGCCGGGCAGGCCACGCCCGCACTGGCCGGGCAGCGCGCCGAGGTATTGCGCAAGGCCCTGCTGCCACGGCTGCCTGCCGATGTTGCCGCCCGTGTGCAGGTCCAGGTGCAGCCCGCTGCGCCGGCCCGCCCCGCCGACCGTGCGGACCGCTGAGGAGATGACCATGAACCGCAAGACCTCACTCAGCCCCCTGATGCTCCTGTTGGCGCTGTGGTTGCCGATCACCCACGCACAGGCGCCGCAACCGCTGCCCGAAGTGCCCACCACCCTGTGCGGGGTGGACGGCTGCCGGCAGGGCAATGACCTGCTGCTGCAGGTGCATCCGGCTGCGGATGCTCCCGTCGGTCCCGCAGAACCCGGCGCGGTGGTGCCGGCACCCAATGGTGCGTCGGCCGCCGAGCTCCCCGATGGCGCCGTGGTCTGGGCTACCGAAGATCCGGCGCTGTCGGCGCCGGTGCTCAATGTGCAGACCGGCTCCATGGCCCCCTTCGAGAACGGCCGGCTGACCAAGCCGCTGCGCTTCCACGGCTACAACAACTACGCCTCGTTCATCGAGCGCCTGGAAGTGGTGATCTACCGCGGCAGCGACACCGACCTGGTCACGCCGCTGGCGCGCATCGAGATGCCGGTGGACTACGTCGGCAACACCGAGTGGGACGGGCAGCTGCCGGAAAACCTCAACCTGCGCGTTGGCGACGACCTGCAGTACATCGCCCGCGCCTACGGCCGGGATGGTTCCTTCGATGAAACCAACGCGCAGCGCTTCCAGCTGGTACTGCCCACCGACTACGAACGCGGCACCCAGCTGGTGCGGGACAACTTGCAGCGCACCTTGGGTCGCGTGCTGGATGGCGACGATGCGCAGGCCCAGCAGCTGAGCAATGCCATCTACGGGCAGAACGCGCTGCGCCAGCAGAACATTCCGATCTATGGCTCGCGGGTGAGGATCTACGGGCGTGGGTTGAGCCCCAATGCACGGGTGATGATCAACGGGCAGAGCTTCCCGGTGGACCTGGAGCAGAAGTTCGCCGCCGAGTTCCTGGAGCCGATCGGCGAGCACCGGTACACCGTGCAGGTGGAGGCCATGGACGCGCCGACGCTGACCCGCACGCTCGACGTGGAAGTGACCGGCAGCTACCGCTTCCTGGTGGCGCTGGCCGATGTGACGCTGTCGCGCAATACCGCCAGCGGCAACCTGGATCCACTCGCCGCCGACCGCGACCAGGACGACAGCTTCCTCAGCGAAGGTCGGCTGGCGTTCTACCTGAAGAGCAAGCTTCGCGGGAAGTACCTGGTCACCGCGCAGGCCGACACCTACGACCGCGAGCTGAAGCGGCTGTTCGACGGCTTCCTGGACGCCGACGCGCGCGATGTGTTCCGCCGCCTCGATCCGGACCAGTACTACCCGGTATACGGTGACGACTCCACCACGTATCGCGACATCGACACGCAGGGCAAGCTGTACGTGCGCGTGGACTGGGACCAGAACCAGGCGCTGTGGGGCAACTTCGCCACTGGCTTCACCGGCACCGAGTACGGCCAGTACGTGCGTTCGCTGTACGGCGCGGCGGTGAGCTGGCGCTCGCGCGCAACCACCCCGCTGGGCGACCCGCGTTCGCTGCTCAAGGCCTTCGGTTCCGAGGCGCAGTCCGCGCTCGGCCACACCGAGTTCCTCGGCACCGGCGGCAGCCTCTACTACCTGCGCCACACCGACCTGCTGCCCGGCTCGGAGCAGGTGGTGATGGAAGTGCGCGATCGCACCACCGGGCGCACCGAGACACGCACCACCCTGCAGCGCGGTCGGGATTACGAGATCAACGAGATCCAGGGCCGCCTGTTCCTGACCCGCGCGCTGTCGCAGATCACGCGCGAGAACGTACGCACGCTGACCCGTGATACGCCGCTGGATGGCTATGACCAGCTGCTGCTGGTGGACTACGAGTACATCCCGCTGGGCTTCAGCACCGACGACGTGAGCGCCGGCCTGCGCGGCAAGCAGTGGTTCGGCGACCACGTGGCGGTGGGCGGCACCTACGTCGACGAGAACCGCAGTGGCGACGACTACAGCCTGATGGGCGCCGACCTGACCCTGCAGGCCGGGCGTGGCACCTACCTCAAGCTGGAGCAGACCCGTACCGAAGCCACCGCAGCGCCGATCTTCTACTCCGACAACGGCGGCCTGAGCTTCATCCAGCGCAACCCGGTCAGCGGCGACCGCAAGGGCGATGCCCGCGCGGTGGAAGCGCGCGCCAACCTGCGCGAGCTGGGCTGGACCAAGCAGGATTGGAGCATGGGCGCCTGGTGGCGCGACGTGGACGCCGGCTTCTCGGTCTCGCGCATGGACAGTGGGCTGGCGCTGGAGGAATACGGTGCCGAATTCCTGGGCTACTTCACCGACAACCTGAGCCTGTATGGCCGGCACAGCCGCGCCGAGCGCGGTGAGGTGGCGGTGGAGCAGTCGCAGCTGACCATGGACTGGCGGCTGGGCAACGACGGCCAGCTCGGGGCCGAACTGCGCCGGGTACGCGAGGAGAACGCCGGTACCGACGTGGACGGCACCCTGGCGGCGCTGAGTTACCGGCAGCGCTTCGGTGCAAAGTGGGAGCTGTACGGGGTAGGGCAGCTGACCGTGGATGACGACAGCGGCGCCTACGAGAAGAACGACCTGGCCACGCTCGGCGCACGCTACCTGTTCGGCGACCGCTCCAGCCTGGGGGCGGAAGTGAGCAGCGGCAGCCGCGGCGATGGCGCCAAGCTCGAAGGCGAATACTGGATGACGCCCGAGCACAGCTTCTATGGCAACTACAGCTACAGCACCGACCGCACCACCACCGACCCGCTCTACGACACCGGGCTGCAGTCGGGCTGGACACTCGGCCAGCGCTGGCGCCTGAGCAACCAGGTCAACGTGTTCAACGAAAGCCAGTACCTGAAGGACCGTCGCGACGACAGCGCCGGGCTGGTGCATACCTTCGGCATGGACTTCTACCCCGCGCAGGGCTGGACGCTGGGCTTCAGCGTGATGGACGGCGAACTGGACGCGACGACCGGGCGCGTCGATCGCCGCGCCTACAGCGTCAGCGGTGGCCGCACCGATGCCGATACGCAGTGGACGAGCAAGCTCGAATACCGCCGCGACGAAGGCGCTGAAGATCGTCGGCAGTGGGTGACCACCAACCGGCTGCTGTACAAGGTCAACGAGGACTGGCGCATCGCGCTGCGCGCCAACTACGCCGACACCGATGACAAGCGCAATCCGCTGGCTGATGCCAAGCTGGTGGAGTCCAACCTGGGCTTTGCCTGGCGTCCGCACGACAACACGCGCTGGGCGGCCTTCGGCAAATACACGTATCTCTACGACGTGGCGTCGCTGGGCCAGGAAGGCGGCAACGTGTACGACCAGAAATCGCAGATCGTCTCGTTTGAAGGGGTGATGCAACTCAGCGACCGTTGGGAGCTGGCCGGGAAGCTGGCCGGGCGCTGGGGCGATTACCGCACCGGGCGCGGCGAGGGCGCGTGGCTGGACAGCCGGGTCAACTTCTCCGCCTTGCAGTTGCGCTACCGGTTGTTCGCGCAGTGGGAGGCGATGGGCGAGTACCGCTGGCTGGACGTGCGCGAGGGCGGCGACAAGAAAGGCTGGCTGGTGGGCGTGGACCGCCAGGTGGGACAGAACTTCAAGATCGGGGCGGGGTACAACTTCACCGAGTTCAGTGATGACCTGACCGAGTTGCGGTACGAGGCGAAGGGGTTCTTCCTGAATTTGTCCGGGTATTACTAGGCTTCGGCATTGTCTGGCCTGCCACCGTTCATCTCCCTTGGACGCTTCGGCTGAATGCTTGGCAACGTTTCCATCCTGAATGGGCTGATCTAGGTGGGATTGTCCTGCCCAAAACGACGTGGTGGTGACGTTTTTCTCCTTATCTTATTGATTTGTATTGAAATTGCGCCGAATGGCGGCCACTCGCAACTGTCAACATTTCGCGGTACGTTAGGGGCCTGATCTGCGTCAGCGTTTCACCTGCGGAACGCTGGAACTTTTTGAACTGTCAGCAGTCCAAATACAGGACTGATAAGATGACCCCTATGAGCCAGAACATGTCTACTGCCCTTGTGGCAAACAATCTTCCGATTCCCAGTGCGCTCGGTTCGCTGGACGCCTACATCGGCGCCGTGCACCAGATCCCGGTGTTGACGGTCGATGACGAGCAGGACCTGGCCCGCCGCTTCCGCGACGAGCAGGACCTGGACGCCGCGCGCGAGCTGGTCCATTCCCACCTGCGCTTCGTGGTGCACGTGGCCCGTGGCTACAACGGCTACGGCCTGCAGCTGGGCGACCTGATCCAGGAAGGCAACATCGGCCTGATGAAGGCCGTGAAGCGCTTCGACCCGGACATGGGCGTTCGTCTGGTGTCCTTCGCGGTGCACTGGATCCGTGCCGAAATGCACGAGTTCATCCTGAAGAACTGGCGCATCGTCAAGGTCGCCACGACCAAGGCGCAGCGCAAGCTGTTCTTCAACCTGCGCAAGTCCAAGACCCGCTTGGGCTGGTTGAACGCGGCGGAAGTCACCGCTGTCGCCAAGGACCTCAACGTGTCCGAACGCGAAGTGCTGGAAATGGAATCGCGCCTCTCGGGTCGCGATATCGGTTTCGATGCGCCCAGCGATGACGACAACGAACATGCGCCGCCGTCGCCGGCTGCGTTCCTGGTCGCCAACGATGAAGATCCGTCGATGGCCTATGAGCGCGCCGACAGCGAGGACAACCAGTTGCAGCTGCTGCGCGAAGGCCTGGCCGAACTCGACGCCCGCTCGCGCGACATCATCCGTCGCCGCTGGTTGGACGCCGACAGCAAGGTGACGCTGCAGGAGCTGGCCGATGAGTACGGCGTGTCCGCCGAACGCATCCGCCAGGTCGAGGCGAACGCGCTGAAGAAGATGAAGGCGCTGTTCACCGCCTGACTCGATGGTGCAACTGTCAAATAAAAGCCCGGCCTCGCCGGGTTTTTTTGTTGGGCACTGTCGAAGTTTGGCCTGCCGTGATGATGAGAGATTATGGAAAGCGCCGTATCGACGCTTTGCAATAGGCTTTCTGTCCCCACGAAATGCGACAAGATAATGATTGGACCCACCGCACCCACCTCACCCGGCGCAGCACGCTTCGCTTCGCCGATGGCGCACGGAAGCAACTCCAATAGCGTCCTGGTTGATCAAGCGCAACCCGATGCCATCGCATTGTGCGGACAGGCGAGCTACCGCTCGATGGATATCAATGCGCGTGGCTACGAGGGCAGGAGCCGACTGCATGAAGCGGCTGAAGCGGGGGACATCACCCGCGTCACGGAGCTTTTGCAGGGTGGAGCGGACGTCTTCATGAGGGACGAGAACGGCGCGACTCCCCGCTGGTTGGCAGACCAGAATCAGCGGTCGGACGTGGTTGCCGCCATCGATGTCTGGAAAGGCAGGCTGCTCGACCGCTTTGTTGAAGTTGCCGGGCGCGGCGACGCGGTCGCTGTGCAGCACTTCTGCGACAACACCAGCATTACCTACAGCGAGCGCGTGCAGGTGCTGAACGCTGCCGTCCAAGGCAAGTGCGCGCCGGCGGTAGAATGTTTGCTCGAAACCTATGGCTATGCCGAACGGGACATCGACAGCCTTGTCCAAGCTGGCGTTGGCGACAATAGCGTTGAGCAACTGCTGCTCAGTAAAATGCTGTTCGCTCGCGTCAATCACTGGGAACCGCACGAGATCCATGCGTTTCTTGAACGGCACCCCAGCCTGGACGTGAATCACATATGGAACGGCAGTTCAGCCCTGCACCAGGTTGTTCAGTACGGGCAGTTCCCGCAGGACTTCGGCAAGATACGCGCATTGCTTAATTCTGGCGCAATGCCCAACGTGGTGAATGACGCGGGTTACACGGTGGGAGCACTGGCGAACTTCAAGGGATTGAACAAGGGATTGAACAACGTGGCAGCACTCTTCAAGCAGTAGCTTGCGCCCAACGCATCCGCCCGTTGAGGGCGGACGCACCCCGAATATGCGCATCACACAAAGAAACCGGCATCGCCGGGCTTTTTTGTTGCGCCAAGGACGTGCCCACCAACGGTGGGCGCCTACCGAGGGTAGAGCCGACTGTTAGTCGGCTGCTGTTACGCCCTCTCGCGCGCGATAGCCCGCCAGCCAATGTCATTGCGGTGGAATTCGTTTTCCCACTTCACCTTCGCCACGCCCGCATACGCATTGGCCTGCGCATCGCCCACGCTGTCGCCCAGTGCGGCCACGCACAGCACGCGGCCGCCAGCGCTGAGCACCTGGCCCTGTGCGTCCAGCGTGGTACCGGCGTGGAACACCTTGGCCGTAGACGGCACCTGGTCCAGCCCGTGGATCACATCACCGGTGATCGGCGTTTCCGGATACGGCGCCGCCGCCATCACCACGCCCAGCGACGGACGCGGGTCCCACTGCGCTTCCACTTCATGCAGGCGTGCATCGATCGCCGCTTCCACCAGTTCCACCAGATCCGACTGCAGGCGCAGCATTACCGGCTGGGTTTCCGGGTCGCCGAAGCGCACGTTGAATTCAATCACCTTCGGCGCGCCACTGGCATCGATCATCAGCCCCGCATAGAGGAAGCCGGTGAACGGGATGCCGTCGGCGATCATGCCCTGCACGGTGGGATTGACCACTTCGCGCATCACCCGTGCATGCACTTCATCGGTGACCACAGGCGCGGGCGAGTACGCGCCCATGCCGCCGGTGTTTGGACCCGTATCGCCATCGCCAACGCGCTTGTGGTCCTGCGAGGTGGCCATCGGCAGGGCCGTGGTGCCATCGACCATCGAGATGAAGCTGGCTTCCTCGCCATCGAGGAATTCCTCGATCACGACGCGCGCGCCGGCATCGCCGAACGCGTTGCCCGACAGCATGTCGCGCACCGCGTCTTCGGCCTCCTGCTGCGTCATCGCCACGATCACGCCCTTGCCCGCGGCCAGGCCATCGGCCTTGACCACGATCGGTGCGCCCTTCTCTCGGACGTAGGCCAGCGCAGCATCCACCTCGGTATGCACAGCGTAGAACGCGGTGGGAATGTTGTGACGGGCGAGGAAGTCCTTGGCGTAGGCCTTGCTGCCTTCCAGCTGCGCCGCCGCAGCGGTGGGGCCGAAGATGCGATGGCCCGCAGCGCGGAAGCGGTCGACCACGCCGGCCACCAGCGGTACTTCCGGGCCAACCACGGTCAGCTCGACACCTTCTGCCTGCACAAGTGCCAGCAGCCCGTCCAGGTCCGTGACTTTCACCGGGACATTGCGGCAGCCGGCCTCGGTGGCGGTGCCCGCATTGCCCGGTGCAACCAGCACCTCGGTGACACGGGACGACTGGGCCAGCTTCCAGGCCAGGGCATGTTCACGGCCGCCGGAGCCGATGACGAGGATCTTCAAGGCTGTTCTCGCAACAAGGGGGGGGAAGAAAAAAGGGATCCGGCAGCAACCGGATCCCTGTGACAATCAATGGCGGAAGTGACGCACGCCGGTAAACACCATCGCCAGGCCGTGTTCGTCAGCCGCGGCAATCACCTCGGCGTCGCGCATCGAACCACCCGGCTGGATCACCGCCTTGATGCCGGCGGCGGCAGCGGCGTCGATGCCGTCGCGGAACGGGAAGAACGCGTCGGACGCCATCACCGAACCTTCGACCACCAGGTTCGCGTCGGCGGCCTTGATGCCGGCGATGCGCGCCGAATACACACGGCTCATCTGGCCGGCGCCGACGCCGATGGTGCGGTTGTCCTTGGCATAGACGATCGCGTTGGACTTGACGAACTTGGCCACGCTCCAGGCGAACAGCAGGTCGGTGAACTGCTTCTCGGTCGGAGCCAGCTTGCTGACCACGGTCAGTTCGTCACGGCGCATGCCACGGTTGTCCGCGCTCTGCACCAGCAGGCCCGAGCCAATGCGCTTGGTGTCGTAATTGTTGCGGCCTTCGCCGTGCGGAATGCGCAGCACGCGCACGTTCGCCTTTTTCTGCGCGTACTCCAGCGCAGCCGGTTCGTAATCCGGGGCGATCAGCACTTCCACGAACTGGCGGTCCAGGATCACCTTGGCGGTGGCCGCGTCGAGCGGCTTGTTGAAGGCGATGATGCCGCCGAAGGCGCTGGTCGGGTCAGTGGCGTACGCCAATTCGTAGGCATCGCCGTTGCCGGCGCCCACGGCCACGCCACACGGGTTGGCATGCTTGACGATCACACAGGCCGGCGCGTCGAACTGGCGCACGCATTCCCATGCGGCATCGGCATCGGCCAGGTTGTTGTAGCTCAGTTCCTTGCCCTGCAGCTGCTGGAACGTGGCCAGGGTGCCGGCCACCGGCGACAGGTCGCGGTAGAACGCGCCGGCCTGGTGCGGATTCTCGCCGTAGCGCAGGTCCATGACCTTCACGAAGCTGGAATTCATCTGCGCCGGGAACTCGGTTCGCATCGGCACGGCCGCATCGGTGGCGGTTACCGCCGACAGGTAGTTGCTGATCGCCGCGTCGTACTGCGCCACGCGGTTGAACGCGGCCACCGACAGCGCGAAGCGCTTGGCGGCCGACAGCCTGCCATCATTGGCATCCAGCTCGGCCAACAATTCGGCGTACTGCGACGGATCGGTGGCCACCGCAACACGGGCGAAGTTCTTTGCCGCCGAACGCAACATGGCCGGGCCGCCGATGTCGATGTTTTCCACCGCATCGGCCAGCGTGCAGTCCGCGTTGGCGGTGACGCGCTCGAACGGGTACAGGTTCAGCACCAGCAGGTCGATCGCCGCGATGCCATGTTCGGCCATCACCGCCTCATCCTGGCCGGCACGGCCAAGCAGGCCGCCGTGCACCAGCGGGTGCAGGGTCTTGACCCGGCCATCCATCATTTCCGGGAAGCCGGTGACGTCGGCCACGTCCTTGACCGGCAGGCCGGCGTCGCGGATTGCCTTGGCGGTACCGCCAGTGGAAAGCAGCTCGACGTTGCGCGCGGCGAGGGCGCGGGCCAGGTCGATCAGACCGGTCTTGTCGGAAACGGAAAGCAGGGCCCGGCGCACGGGCAGCAGATCGGAACTCATGGGGGCAGGAGATCGAAGCGGAGCGGGCCCATATTGTAGGCCGTCCCGCACCCCCACCGGGGCCTCAGGTGGCGATGCCGTACTCTTTCAGCTTCTTGCGCAGGGTGGCACGGTGGATGCCCAGCATCGACGCCGCGCGGCTCTGGTTGCCTTCGCAGTGGTTGAGCACTTCCACGAACAGCGGGATTTCCATTTCACGCAGGACGATCTCGTACACGTCATCCGCATCGCAGCCGTCCAGGTCGCGCAGGTAACGCCGGACCGACTGGGCCACGTGTTCGCGCAGCGGCGGCTTCGGCGCGCCACGACTATTGTCAGGACGAGAAAGGACAGCGTTCAAGAAGGATCCCGGTGCGAAGCCAGGGCGGACCACAACCCTGGCGGAGAATTTGGAGGGGGCCAGTCTAGCGCGTGCGTGGCCGTGCCGCCACGCTCGTTGGCAGGACGCCGGGTTACAGGAACTCGAAGGTGAATGCGACGGTGGACGCCGCCGGTTCGCGCACCCGGAACGCGATCTGCGCGCTCTGGCCCGGTTCCAGTACGGAAGCGGCATCGGCCGTAGGGTCCAGGTAGTCGTGCGGCGCGAACACGCGGGTACCGATCACGCGGCCATCGGCGTCGGACAGCGACAGCCGCAGCGATGGCCAGGCCTGTGCCCAGCGGGCATCGTTACGGAAACTGGCCTGCACCTGCAGCGCGCCGGGCTGGCCGGGCACCGGCCGCACATCGCGGCTGATCATGCTGAAGGCGGCCGGTTCCTGCCAGGCCGGCAGGCTGCAGCGCAGCACGCTGCACAGCCCGGCAATCCACGGCCGGCTTCCAGCATCGGCGGCCAGCCGCGCGCGGTCGGCGACGGCGATCTGCAGCGACAGCAGCACGACCAGGCCACCGACCAGCGCCCACTGCCAACGCGGCGTGGGCGCTGCACGTTCGGGGGCGCGCATGAAACTGGGTGCGGGCGTGGCAGCACCGTTGGGCGCGATGGGCTCGGCCACTGCGACCGGAGCGGGGTCGATGTCCGCTTCGGTCTGCTCGATGTCCTCCACATACGCCTCGGCAACAACGGGACTGTCCTCGTTGTTGTCCGCCTCGCTGTCCGGGGCGACCGCGTCGACCGCCTCGGGCGTGGGTTCAGCGGACGCACGCAGGAACGTGGCCAGGGGACGTCGCGGTGGCGGAGTCGGTTCGCTCATCGGATCATTCAAGCACGGCGCACGCCGGTGATGCGCATCCAGTCGTCGTCGCGCGCCACTTCAAGCTGCTCGAACCAGGGCGCATACCGCACCAGCAGTTCGTCTTCCTGCCCATGCAGGATGCCCGACAGCGCAATGCGGCCGCCTGGTGCCACGCGTGCGGCCAGCACCTCGGCCAGGGCGTCCAGCGCCGAGGCCAGGATATTGGCCACCACTACCGGGTAGGTGGCCTGCGGTTCGTCGGCCGGCAGGTAGACCTGCATGCGGTCCTGCAGCGCGTTGCGCTCGGCGTTGTCGCCCGTGGCGAGTACCGCCTGCGGGTCGTTGTCCACGCCCACGGCCCTGGCCGCGCCGAGCTTGAGCGCAGCCAGCGCCAGGATGCCCGAGCCGCAACCGAAATCCAGTACCGTCTGCCCGGCCAACGCGCCTTCGGCGGCCAGCCCGTCCAGCCAGCGCAGGCACAGTGCGGTGGTGGGGTGGGTGCCCGAACCGAACGCCAGGCCCGGGTCCAGCCTTACCACCGCAGCATCAGCGGCTTGGGCAGCCTCGGGCAGTTCGTGGTTCCACGGCACGATCCAGGTGCGGTCGCCGAAGGCCATCGGCTGGAACTGGTCCAGCCAGGCGCGTTCCCAATCCTCGTCCTGCACTGCGCGGAAGCTGACATCGCTCCATTCCAGGCCCGGGTCGAACGCCTCCAGCGCGGCCAGCAGCGCCAGGGCATTCGAATCGGCGGGGAACAGGGCGCTGAGCACCAGGTCATTCCACAACGGGGTTTCGCCCACGCCCGGTTCCAGGATGGCGCGCTCGTTGCTGGTGTCGGCATCGGCGTCGAGCAGGGTCACCGCCAGCGCGCCCACGTCGTCCAGCGCATTCTCATAGCGCGGCTGGGTGGCTTCGGTGCAGTGGAGAGTGAGTTCCAGGAACGGCATGGGCGATAAGGACCTGCGGAAAACGGTAAATGCTAGACGATTGCGGACGGTCGCGGCGATGACCGTCTCAGAAGGCGGTGAGAAGCGACGCGACGGCCTGTTCAGACAACAGGGTACGCCATTGCTAAACTCCGCATCCTGCTGTCTGTCTCCTTTGAACCGGTTCGCTGAATGGCCCTCGCGCCCACGCTCAAAACCTGGCTGCTGGTGGTACCGGCCCTGGCGTTGCTGGGGGTGGTGGGCTACCGCGCGGGCGGCCGTGCGCTGCAGGCCGACCACGCGTCGGCTGCCGTGAGTGAGCTGCAGGTCGGCACGGGGTCGGCTGCGCCGCTGCAGGCCCAGCAGTTGGCGCGCCAGTTGCTGGCCAGCGAGCGCAGCACAGCGGTGCCGTCGGGATTGCCGCTGGACATCCGCGCCGATATCGAGGGCGACACCGACCTGTTCGCCTACGCCCAGCGCCTGCGCCTGCAGGCGGCCAACGGCAATGCCGAAGCAGGCTGGATGGTCAGCCGCGTGTATGACTACTGCGCGATCTATGCGATGGACCCGGGCGGTTACCAGCTCGACAACAACGTGCTTACCGGGCTGGGCATGAACGCATCTTCGCCGATGGTGCAGGCACGCGAGCGTGTAGCGCGCCGTTGCGCCGGATTCGTCTCCAGCGACGGCCTTGGCCGCTCGTTGATTGTCACCCAGCGCGTGCTGGCTGCGCGCGCAGGCAACCTGGCGGCCGAAGCGGCGCTGTTCGCCGATGGCCAGCCATTGAAAGACACCCCCGAGTACCGCCGTGGCCTGGTGGAGCGGGTAATGGATTCGCGTGATCCAGAAGCGTACATGGCCATTTCCACCGCCATGGGCCAGCGCGCCAGCGGCGATGGCGCCCTGCAGGGCCTGGTGGCCGGCGACCAGTTCAGTGAACTGGCCTGGCGCCTGGCGGCGTGCGAGCTGGGCATGGCCTGCGGGCCGGACAGTGTGTTGATGAACAATTTCTGCGCGAACGGAGGGATCTGTTCGCAGGACGGTGGGCAGGACTTCGCCACTTTTGTGTATGACGCTGCGGTTTCGCGGCAAGGTGCGGGGAAAATGAAAACGTTGGTTGAGCAGTTGATCAAGCGGAGTGACCGGTCATGAATTACCGTCGATTCCTGCATGGTGCCAAGTTCTGGTTCTGGGTGGCATTGTTCGTGGCCTACTCGGCCGGTGCCGTGGGCCTGGTCATGATCGACACCTACGATGACCGCTACCGGAAGTTGTCGAAGGTGACCCTGACCTCGGTGAAGGCACAAGAAGACGTGCGCCGCGCCGGTGCCAGCCAGGTGGCTGCGGTGTACCGCGCGCAGAGCGGCATGCCCTTCGCTTCGTTGCCGGCGGGCAGTACGTTCCAGGTGGTCTGGCCGGACGGCTCGACCGAAACCATGGTGATCGTCGACCCGACGTCGTCGCTGGGCGTGGCGCCGGTCAAGGACACCCAGATCACGGCCGCCGACGCCAGCCGCTGATGCAGTTGCCTGGCACGTTGTCGCCGGGCCTGCCACATCTGGTGATACTGCCGGGGTTGGATGCTACCGGCACGCAGCACGCGGCGTTCTGCGCCGCCCTGCACGCACAGGGTATTGCCACCACCGTCATTGCCTATCCGGTTGACCGTGCGCTCGATTACACCGAGCTCGACGCGTTCGTGCGGCAGGCGCTGCCCACTTCCACCCCCTATGTGCTGCTGGGTGAGTCGTTCTCCGGACCGTTGGCGCTGGCCATCGCCGCGCACCCGCCGCCGCTGCTGCGCGGATTGATTCTCTCCACCACCTTCGCGCGGTCGCCGTGGCGTTCACTACGCGCGATGCAGTCGCTGGTATACCGCGCACCGGTACGGTTGCTGCCGATGCCGTTGCTGTCCTGGTGGCTGCTGGGGCGCTGGAGCACGCCCGCGCTGCGGCGGGAGCTGGCCGCAGCACTGGCGCAAGTAGATGACGACGTGCTGCGCACCCGCGCCGTGGCCGCGATCGGTGTGGATCGCAGTGCACATGCCGGGAGCGTCGACACTCCTGTGCTGTGCCTGCACGCTCGCCATGACCGACTGTTGCCGGGATTCTGTCAGCGGCATCTTTCCGGGTTGTTGCACGCAACTTCGGTGCGTTGGTTGGACGGGCCCCACCTGTTGCTCCAGGCCCGCCCACAGGCCGTTGCCGACGAAGTGGGCCGATACCTTCGCGGCCTGACCTGACGCCTTCCGCATCACGATGCACCACGCCTATCGCAGGCAGAATATCAGTAGGCATCTTCGCTTGGACAGCACGGGGCGGTTTCGATTTCATCGGACACGACCTTTCAACGAGTTGCCCATGCCCACTACCGCCGCAGCGCATCGGCACGCCGCCGGTCGCTTTCACGCCCGTACTCCCGCCACCGCCCCGGTCCTGCGGCCTTTGGATACAACGACCATCCGCAGGGTGGACACACCCGCACAGGCACTGGCAGCGGTGCTGTTGATCTCCAATGCATCGGGGCTGCAGGCCGCCACGGTACGGCCCGGCTCACGCGCGGTTGGGACCTTGCCTGCCGATTGCGTCCCGGTTCCTGTTTCGCCGGGGATGCCTGGCGTGCTGCACGGCATAGCGGGACTGCTGCGCAGTCCGGTCACCGAACTGTTCACCGATGCGCGCAACGCCTGGGAGCGCCACGAGGGCGTGCGCTGCGCGCCGCCACTGAGCACCGGCGTGCGCGCGCTGCTGCAGGTGGGTGACGCGGTGAGTACCCTTGCCGAAGCAGCCGTGATCGGATCGCGCGGCGTGTTCGCGATGCAGGAGGTGGCCAGCGTGCTGGACCTGGGTGCAGATGCGATGGAGCGCCGCCCGCTTGATCGTGACACGCTCGTGGACGCGGTGCTGGGCCAGGCGGGACTGCGACTGGACGAGCCTGGGGCCGATGCCCGAGGCCCGCGTCTGGTGGTCGCCCAGACCACCGTGGAACTGCGCGAAGGCAGGATGCAGGTGCGCTTCGAGGGCGCGGAGCACACCCTGTCGATCAGCGACGGCCAACTCCAGGTCCACACCGACAGCGGCGTCGTGCCCGTGCGGTGGGACACCGCCGACTGGGAGTGGAAGCGCAGCCCGGTGACGGTGACGCCCCCTGCCGGCCGCGTCCGCGCCGAGAGCTCCATCCGGCTGTTCGACCACGCCGCAGCACGGGTGCGTGAGCAGCCTCCGCTGGACAACGTGCGCGTGCGGCTGGACCTGCTGGGCAAGGACGGCATCCTCTATTACGAAGACCCGGCCAGCGGTCAGGTCGGCAATGCCGTGTGCGTCGATGGGCGCTATTACGGCGCCACGCTGGAACCGCAGCTGGGATTGCGGATCGGCACGCTTGAGCTGGTCCTGCAGGACGGCATCTACCAGCCACGCGAGGCGGAGCGACCGACGCAGGCCGGTAATGCACCGCGCTGCCGCCGGGCGCCGGACGCGGCGTGCGCAATGGGTCAGCCGCAGTTCTCGACGGGTCTCTCGCGCATCCTCCGGCAGCAACATGCGCATGCGCTCACCGCAGAGCAGGCGCGCAATCGCGGCATCGTCGCCGACCCGGCGCGACCGGGCTGGCATCTGAGCCGCAAGGGCGACCGCCTGCGCCACTACGTGCAGTTCAGTGGCCGTTACTTCCGGGTGCGCATGCGCCAACTGGACGAGTTCACCCAACGGCTTTCGCTGTACCTGCCCCGCGCGTCCGGGGCAGGCCGCCTGAGTCACTGGGGGCGGCTGGCGCACCGCATCGCTGACATCCGCCAGTCGCTGCCTGCGCACGAGCACCGCTTCATGACCCAGGCCGAGTTCAATGTCGAGTACCGAGGCATGCCCAGCCTGGAGGCGGCGGAGGTGTACGAAAGTGCGATCCAGCACGCCGGCCGGCTGCGCCTCAGCCAACTGCAGCGCGCGGCCATCCGCAGCTACCTGCTGCGGCGTCGTTCGGTGGATGAGTTCCTGCAGTCCGGCGGGGTGCTGCCGCCGATGTTCACCGATGCGCCCCAGGTGGTGGCGCGGATCAATCGGGGCCTGGCGCGCATCCCGCCACACGCCGGGCGCGTGTATACGGCGCTGGCGGTGGACACGCGGCAACTTGCCCTGCTGGAGGTAGGACAGACGCTGTACAGCGACAGTTTCCTGGTGGCCAGTGGTGACCGTGGCCGTGCGGTTGCAGCGGTGGCCAGGGCCGGGGACGGACCGCAGGGTGCGTCCACCGTGCTGACCTTGGAGATGCAGCACCGAGCCCACCCGACGGGCTTGATTTCGCTGCAGGACGAAGCGCAGGTGCTGATCGGCAACAACGTCCTGTTCAAGGTCATCGGCAAATCGCCAGGCGAACTGCACCTGGAAGAACTCAGCCCGACCCGACAGGCCATGGGGAAGCTGGGTGCGCAACCCCTGCATTCCGTACCCCTGCGGGGCACCTGAAAAAACGAAAAGGCGGGCATTGCCCGCCTTCCCGTATCACTTCACCGCAGGCCAATCAGGTCAATGCAATCGACTTGTTCTTGCGCTCCGCCAGACGCTTTTCCAGGTAGTGGATGTTCTGCCCACCGGCCTGGAAGCCCTTGTCCCGCATGATGCGCTGCTGCAGCGCCACGTTGGTCTTGATCCCGTCCACCACCATCTCGCTCAATGCCACGCGCATGCGCGCAATGGCCGTTTCGCGATCCGGCCCGTGCACGATCAGCTTGCCGATCATCGAGTCGTAGTTCGACGGCACGCGGTAGCCGGCATAGATGTGCGTATCCACGCGCACACCGGGACCACCCGGCGGATGGAACGCGGTGATCAGGCCCGGGCTCGGCACGAAGGTTTCGGCATCTTCGGCGTTGATGCGGCATTCGATCGCATGGCCGGTGAGCACCACATCACTCTGCTTGATGCTGAGCTTGTGGCCGGCGGCGATCTTCAGCTGCTCCACCACCAGGTCGATGCCGGTCACCATTTCGGTTACCGGGTGCTCCACCTGGATGCGGGTGTTCATTTCGATGAAGTAGAAGCGGCCGTCTTCGTAGAGGAACTCGAAGGTGCCCGCGCCGCGGTAACCGATGCGCACGCAGGCTTCGGTGCAGACCTTGCCGATCTCTTCGCGCTGTTCGGCGCTGATGCCCGGTGCCGGCGCTTCTTCCACCACCTTCTGGTGGCGGCGCTGCATGGAGCAGTCGCGCTCACCGAGGTGGATCGCGTTGCCCTGGCCATCGGCCAGCACCTGGATTTCCACATGGCGCGGATTCTCCAGGAACTTCTCCATGTAGACCTCACCATTGCCGAACGCGGCCTTGGCCTCGCTCTTGGTGGTTTCAATGGAGGTCTTCAGCGAGGCCTCGGCATGCACCACGCGCATGCCGCGCCCGCCGCCACCACCAGCAGCCTTGATGATAACCGGGTAGCCGATCTCACGGGCGATCTTGGTGTTGGCCACGATGTCTTCGCCCAGCGGGCCGCCAGAACCGGGCACGCACGGCACGCCGGCGGCCTTCATCGCGCGGATCGCTTCGACCTTGTCACCCATCATGCGGATGGTGTCGGCCTTGGGGCCGATGAAGATGAAGCCGGATTCTTCCACGCGCTCGGCGAAGTCGGCGTTTTCCGACAGGAAACCGTAACCCGGGTGGATGGCCTGGGCATCGGTGACTTCCGCCGCCGCGATCAGCGCCGGAATGTTGAGGTAGCTCTGCGGCGACGGCGCCGGACCAATGCAGACCGACTCGTCGGCCATGGCGACGTGCTTGAGGTTGCGGTCGACCGTGGAATGCACGGCCACCGTGCGGATGCCCAGGGTATGGCACGCGCGCAGGATGCGCAGCGCGATCTCCCCTCGGTTGGCAATAACGACTTTGTCGAGCATGGACGGATCCTTAGCCGATCACGAACAGCGGCTGGTCAAATTCGACCGGAAGGCCGTTTTCAGCCAGGATGGCCACGATGGTGCCGGAAGCATCGGCTTCGATCGGGTTGAACATCTTCATCGCTTCGATGATCGCCAGCGTTTCGCCGGCCTTGACCTGCTGGCCAATGGTGACGAAGGCCGGCTTGTCCGGTGCGGACGAGGTGTAGAAGGTGCCGACCATCGGCGAGCGCAGCACGTGGCCTTCCGGCAGCGCCGCAGCCGGCTTGGCGGTACCGCCGGTGGAGGCTTCGGTCGGCGACTGCATCGGCATCGCCTGGGCGGCCGGCTGGGCCGGGGCCGGGGCCATCATCATCTGCGGCTGGGCCTGCACCATGCCGTAGCCCGACACCGGGGCGCGCGACAGGCGGACGGATTCTTCGCCTTCCTTGATTTCGATTTCGGCAAGGTTCGACTCTTCCAACAGGTCGATCAGCTTCTTGATTTTGCGGAGATCCATAGGGGCCTCTGGTGTTTGATGTCAGTGTGGTGGGAAGCGCGGAGCGCTCGGGTCAATGGGGTTTCAGGCGGCGGCCAGCCGCACCAGCGCCGCGTCCATCGCGTAGCGGTAGCTGTCGGCGCCAAAGCCGCAGATCACGCCGACCGCCTTGTCGCTGAAGTAACTGTGCTGGCGGAACGGTTCGCGGGCGTGCGGGTTGGACAGGTGGATTTCGATGAACGGCACATCCACCGCCGCCAGCGCATCGCGCAGGGCGACCGAGGTGTGGGTGAACGCAGCCGGATTGATCAGGATGAAGGTGGTACCGTCGGTACGGGCGGCCTGCACCCTGTCCACCAGCACGTGCTCGGCGTTGGACTGCAGGCTTTCCACCGCGTGCCCGGCGCCCTGCGCCTGGGCCAGCAGGGCCTGGTCGATCTGCGCCAGCGTGGTGTGCCCATACACCCCCGGCTCGCGCGTACCGAGCAGGTTGAGGTTGGGGCCATGCAGGACCAGCAGTTTCGCCATGGGAGCCAGAGAACAGGAAAGGGCGGAGTCTGGCGGAACTGGTGGATCGTGTCCAGTTCGGCGAAGTTACGGGTGTTTCAAGCAACCGTTTGAATCTCTGGCGGATCGCTTGGGGCGCGGGCGATGTCGCACCTCGACCGCCGCAGATGCCGCCCCAGCGTTCCGTTCATGGCACTGGTGTTCCGGGAGAGCGATATTACCTTTAGTAGGTAACGTCACTCCGGGAGCATTCCCCATGCACAGCCTGATCGTAGTTGCCCACCCCGAACCCGGCTCACTCACCCACGCGGTGGCGAGCCGGATCGGCGACGCCATCCTCGCCGCCAGCACCGGCAACACGGTGGAGATCGCCGACCTGGCTGCGGAGGGCTTCGACCCCCGCTTCAACCAGGCCGACAACGCCTTGTTCCGCCAAACCGCAGCGCCGCCGGAGGATGTGGCCGCCGAACATACCCGGATTGATCGGGCGGACGCGCTGGTGCTGGTCTATCCACTGTACTGGTGGTCATTCCCGGCACTGCTCAAAGGCTGGATCGACCGCGTGTTCACCCAGGGCTGGGCCTATGCCGAGAGTCCGGATGGCAAGGTGGTCAAGAAGCTGCAGCGCCTGCAGGTGCACCTGGTGGGACTGGGGGGCGCGGACGCGGCCATGATCGAGCGGCGTGGCTACGGCACCGCGATGAAGACGCAGATCGACATGGGCATCTTTGATTACTGCGGCGCACGCGTGCAGTCGTCCACGCTGCTGCTGGAATCGGACAGTGGTTCCGCAGAAGCGCACCTGCGCACCGCGGCGGACATCGGCCGTACCATTGGTGCGTCTGCTGCCGCCTGACCGACCCTTCCGATGCCCGCACGCCCCGAACCGCCCCGTCGCCGCATGCCACGCGAACAACGCGCGCGCCAGTTGCTGGATGTGGCGTGGGCGCTGGTGGGCGAAGAGGGAACCGATGCGCTGTCGCTCGGGCGCCTGGCCGAAGCTGCCGGTGTCACCAAGCCGGTAGCCTACGACCACTTCATCACCCGCAATGGCCTGCTGGCTGCGCTCTACCAGGACTACGACCAGCGCCAGACTGCGGTGTTTGAAGCGCGCATCGGCAAGGCCAGGGCGCAGTTGAAGGATCGCGCCCATGCCATTGCCGGTGGCTACATCGACTGCGTGCTGTCGCAGGGCAGCGAGATCCAGGGAATCCTCGCTGCCCTCGCGGGGTCACCCGAGTTGATGGAGGTAAAGCGGCGGTACCAGCAGGAGTTCATCGCCAAGTGCGCGGAATGGGTGGGTGGCTTCGCCACCGGCAGCGAAGTACCAGATGCGGGCTACTGGGCGATCCTGGGCGCGGCGGAGTCGCTCTCCGAAGCGGTCGCCGCCGGGGTGGTTGAGCACGCGGTGGCGGAGGCAGAGCTGGTGCGGCTGATCGTGTCGACCATCAAGCGCAGCTGATAGATCCCTCCGCGGCGACCAGTGCGCTGGCGGGCCAAGGGAATTCCCGTCCCTCAGCCCTGACGACCCCGCCCTCTCCTGAAGAAAGCATGCCACCGTTTCGGCGCAACGGCCTGCTGACGTGCATACAGACGCACACCCGGCACTGACAGCGCAACGTCGGTGCCTCGTGCTGGCCTGGAGCACATGCGCAGGGTGCCGCCCAGGCGCGCTGACCGCTCGTGCATTCCCTGCACGCCCCAGCGACCCTGCTTCACGGTGCCCTCCACCATGCCCCGGCCGTTGTCGCGTACCCGCAGGCAGAAGGTGTGGCCGAAACTCAGCTCAATGTCGATGTCCGTGGCGGCCGAATGCGCCAGCGCATTGCGGATTGCCTCGCGGCCGATCAGGAACACTTCTTCGGCGGCGGCGTCGTTCAGGCGCGGCGCTTCGCCCGAGACCACCACCCGCAACCGCGTGCCCGCCGGGTTCGTCTCTTCGTTGTAGACATGGGTGAGCGCCGCAGCGAGATCGAGCCCGGCGCCGGTGTCACGGCGCAGCGAAGCGACGCGTTCCCGGCCTTCCCGGAGACTGTCTTCCGCAGCCTGCATGGCCGATTCAAGCCGCGCCTGCGCCTCGTCCGGAAGGGACGGCATGGCGCTGATCGCGTGCAGCCGCAACAACAGGCCCTGGCCGCCCTGCAACAGGGTGTCGTGCAGGTCGCGGGCAATGCGCTCACGTTCCTCCAGCCGCTCTTCGTAGCGCGCCTTGACCAGGGCGGTGATGTGGCGGCCCCGCATGCGCGCGGCCGCAGCGACGAGCACCACCAGCGCGATCAACAGCAGCCCGCGGAACCAGAACGTCTGCGTCAGCAGCGGCTCGATCCGGAAGGCACGCGCGGTTGGGGCGCTCCCCCATACGCCGTCTTCGTTGGCAGCCAGCACCTCGAACGTGTAGCTGCCCGGTCCTAGGTTGGTGTAGTACGCCGTGGTGGCGCTGCCGGCGTCGCGCCAGCCGGAGTCCACGCCGGAAAGCCGGTACCGGTAGCGGTTGCGTTCCGGGCGGGCCAGCGACTGGGCGACGAAGTCGATCTGCAGCTGGGTGATGCCCGCGGGAACCACGGTGCCGTCGCGCAGGGGCAGGGTTTCATCACCGAAATGCACATCGCCGATGCGCGCGCTGGGGGCGGCGCGCGTGCGGTGGAGGCGGGTGGTATCCAGCCACGCCAGGCCCTGGTTGGTTGCAAGCCACAGCAGTCCATCCTTCGAAAGTTGCGCGGTGGGAATCGGGCCGCTCTGCAGCGCGATACCGGGCATGCCATCGACGTCATCGAACAGCCTCGGCGAGACGGCGTTTCCGGTGCGCGCGCTGGCGATCACATCGGCAAGATCCAGGCGCACCAGTCCGCGCCCGCCGTTCAACCACACCTGCTGGTCCGGGTCGATGACGATGCCGGTAATGCCTTCCAGCACGCCGGGAATGTCGGCGGTTACCGCGCTGAACGTACCTCCGTTGCTGCTGATGCTGAAGCCCTTCTCGCCGGCAACCAGCAGCAGGTGCTCGTGGGCAAGCACGGCGGTGACCGGCCCTGCATCGAGGCCGCGGGTCGAGCCGATGCGGTGCACCCCGGTGGCATCGCGCAGGACCAGCTCGCCGCTCGCATAGCCGAACAGCAGGCCCTGCGCGCTGCCCGGTGCAATGACGGTGCAGCCGGGCAGGGTGATGCGCGCGTCCTCCGTCCAGGAGCCGCGCAGGTAATGCACGACGCGGTTCTCGCCCACGCAGGCCCAGGCCTCTTCGGCGCCCGGAAAATGCAGTGCCTGCGGTTGCAGGCCGCGTGCAGTGCCGGGGAACTGCACTACCTCCAGCGCCGTTCCCCTGCGCCGGGCGAGGCTGGTCCATTCGAACTGCCACAGCGGGCGGGTGTCCCTCAATGCCGCGCGCTGCAGACCGGCCCGATCCAGGCCAAGGCCATGGCGGTCGAGGTCATACGGCACCATGTCTTCGCCATACCCGAAGAGCGCGCCGTCCGCATTCCTCGCCAGGATGCGGTAAGGATCGTTGGGCCCTTCCGTGAGAGTGCGCACGCTCTGCGCGCGGAAGCGGTTGAGGCCGAGATTGGTACCTACCCACACGTTGCCTTCGCGATCCTCGAAGACCGGCACGGCCGAGGTGGAGGTCAGCCCCTGCGGAACATCGAAGCGCTCCATGCGCACCGCGTGCTTGCCGTCGAACAGCACCCGCAGGATGCCGCCGCCCCCGCGCATGGGCGCCCACATGGCGCCGTCCGAGGTGAAATGCAGGCGGCTGGCCAGCACGTCCGGAAGCAGGCGGGCCTGCCGTTCAGCGGCGGGGAGCAGGCCGTTGGCATCGGCGATGGGCACCGCACCGCGGCGCCGGTCGGCCAGCCAGATCTCGCCCGACGGGCTTTCGGCCAGCGTCGCCATCAAGGAGACCTCGATGCCGGTGGGGACGAACGCAGCGCCGCCCTTGGGAATGAACCACACCTTCTGGCCGACCAGCGCCCAGAACCGGCCCCGCGAATCGTTGAGCAGCCAGTGCGCGTGGCGCTCGGGCAGGCCCATGGATGCGGGCGGTTTCTCCCAGCGCGTGCCGTTGAACCGGCGCAGGCCTTCGTCAACCGCTGCCCAGAGCACGCCGTTGCTGTCGTACGCAAACCCCGACACCACGCCTGGCGGCACCCCGTCCTTGCGCTGGTAAGAGCGCAGGGTGCCGTCGCTGCCCAGATGGGCGATGCCGGCGTGGTAATACCCCAACCACAGGCCACCGCTCCTGTCGCCAAGCAGGGTCACCAGGTTGAGCGAGGGCTGCGCAGCACCGGCGTTCGTCTGCTGACGTACGAACCGGTGCCCATCGAAGCTGTACAGCCCGGAGCCTGTCGCCAGCCACAGCGTGCCGTTGGGGTCCTGCTGGATGTCCCAGATATCGCCCGGTGCGCCCTGGCCGGCCCGCCACGCGGTGTGGTGGTAGCCGGTAAACCCGGTGCCGGGCGACGGATGCTGTTGCGCAAGACCCGGCGGAGACAGGGTGAAAAGAACAACCAGCAGCAGCGCACGCATGGCGTGGCCGGGGAACGAAGACAACAGGGGCATGCGGTGAACTACGGGGCCGGGGCAGGGGCCCGCTGCGGTGAGGACCGCAGCGGGACGCGCCGGAGCTTATCACCCGGCGCTGGGCGGCACCGGCGTGTTGAGCAGCTGCTGCTCCCATAGGTAGGCGATGCCACTGCCGGCGGCGTGCTGCTTGAATACCTCGGTCACTTCGGCCACGTGATCCAGCCGTGCCCAGTCGCGCTGCCATTCGCCAGCCAGGGCCATCCAGGTCATCACGTTGGCGCCGGCGGCGATCATGCGCTGGATGGCAACCTGGTGCGCTTCCACCGATACCGCGCCACATGCATCGGTAATAACGGTGACATCCCAGCCCTCGCCGAGCGCCTGGATGACCGGCATCGCTACGCAGATCTCGGTCCACAGACCCGCGATGATCAGCTGCTTGCGGCCGGTTGCCTTGACCGCATCCACCACCGCCTTGTCCTGCCAGGTGTTGATCAGGGTACGGTCGATGACCTGGTGGTCTGGAAACACATCGGTGATGTGCGGGAAGATCAGCCCGCCGCGTTCAGCGATCACGCTGGTGAGGATGGTGGGAACGCGGTAAGCCTTGGCGGTCTTGGCCAGGGCCGTGGCA
Organism: Stenotrophomonas sp. CCNWLW57; assembly: GCF_037203925.1. Classification (NCBI taxonomy): domain Bacteria; kingdom Pseudomonadati; phylum Pseudomonadota; class Gammaproteobacteria; order Lysobacterales; family Lysobacteraceae; genus Stenotrophomonas; species Stenotrophomonas sp. CCNWLW57. The sequence goes on along the minus strand of NZ_JBBCBJ010000001.1, from coordinate 651,070 downwards.
CTGTTCACCACGGCATGCGGGTCGTGGCTGTTGAGGTTGGCCAGCTGGTAGGGCTGGTGGTCGATGAGCACGAGGACGGAATCTTCGGGGCGAAGCAGCGAGTCGAGGCCATTGCGGAAGGTCATGGATGCATCCTGTGTGGGTGGGGCAGAACAAGCCCAAACCTTGTCATTCCCCTCCGTGAGGCGGTAGCCGCGTTCCGTGCCAAGCTGTGTCGCGGAAAGTGGAACGCGCGTTGGGCCATTGCTGTGTCAGGCTGGTGGGCGAACCCGGGAGGAACGGCGTGGATATCGAAGACCTGCGGACATTCGTGGAAGTGGCCAGCGCCGGTGGCGTGTCACCGGCGGCGCGTCGACTCGGCGTGGCCAAGTCGATCGTCAGCCGACGACTTGGGCGCCTCGAAGACGAGCTGGGCGTGCAACTGCTGGCGCGGACCACGCGCGGTGCATCGCTGACCGAGGCCGGTGCCACGTTCCGTATCCACGCGGCCAAGGCCTGCGCGGAGATCGATGCGGCGCGCGATGCCATCCTGCCCAGTGGCGACCTGCGCGGGCGGCTGCGCGTTGCAGCGCCGCTGACCTTTGGTCCCACCCACTTCGCACCGGTCTTCGCGGACCTGGCACGGCGACATCCCCAGCTGCACGTGCATGCTACTTACAGCGATCGCTTCGTCGATCTGGTGGGAGAAGGCTATGACTGTGCGATCCGCGTGGGGTATCTGCAGGATTCCAACCTGATCGCGCGCTGCGTCGGGCCGCTCCACGGCGGCCTGGTCGCCAGCCCGGGCTATGTCACCGCGAACGGCTCCCCGCAGTCGCCGGACCAGCTGGCCGACCACGAGGCGCTGATGCAGGGCACCGAAGCGTGGCAGTTCATGGACGGCGACAGCGTGGTGACGGTGCATCCGCGTGGTCGCTTCAAGGCCGACAACGGTACCGCGCTGCTTGCCGCCGCCCTGGCCGGCCTCGGCATCGCGTGGCTGCCCGATGGCATCACCCGTGAGCACCTGGATGCGGGTGCGCTGGTGCCGGTCATGCCGCGCCATCCGCCACCGCCGGCCGGCATCTATGTCGTCAGGCCGCCGGGCCAGCACCCGTCATTGAAGGTGCGGGCGCTCACCGAGCTGCTGATTGCGTGTTTCGATCTGGCGCCTCTGCCAGTGAAGCATTCGCGGTAGTGCCTCAGGCTGGCCGCGTCGGGGCCATCATCTGCGCTGTTTGATCGCGTGCCCGGCGGGAAAGAAGCGCCCGCCCAGCCCCAACGCCACGCGGACCAGCAGCACCAGCACGGGTACTTCGACCAGTGGCCCGATGACGGCGGCAAAGGCCACCGGGGAGGCAAGCCCGAAAGCAGCGATGGCAACGGCGATGGCCAGTTCAAAGTTGTTACCGGCGGCAGTGAAGGCTATGGCCGTGGTACGCGGATAATCCCTTGCGATGAGCCGCCCCATGAAGAAGCTGAGGCCGAACTGGATGATGAAATAGAGCGTGAGCGGAATGGCGATGCGCACCGCATCGAACGGAAGGCGCAGCACGTCGGCGCCCTTCAGGCTGAACATCGCCACGATGGTGAGCAGCAGTGCGACCAGCGTGATCGGGCTGATCGCCGGCAGGAAGCGCTCTTCGTACCAGCGTTCGCCCCTGGCGGCCCGCAGCCAGCGACGGGTGAGGTAGCCGGCGAGGAATGGAACGCCCAGGTAGATCAGCACCGCTTCGGCGATGGTCCACATGCTGACGTTGACCACGCTTCCCTGCAGGCCGAACATCGGTGGCAGCCAGGAAAGGAAGAACCAGGCGTACACGCTGAAAAACAGGATCTGGAAGATCGAGTTGAAGGCCACCAGCCCGGCCACGTACTGGTTGTCGCCGCGTGCAAGCTGGTTCCACACCAGCACCATGGCAATGCAGCGGGCCAGCCCGATCAGGATAAGCCCGGTCATGTACTCGGGGGAATCGCGCAGGAACAGCACCGCCAGGCCGAACATGAGGCACGGCCCCACGATCCAGTTCTGCAGCAGCGAGAGCGCCAGCACCCGTTTGTCGGCAAACACCTCTGGCAGCGCCTCGTACTTCACCTTGGCCAGCGGCGGATACATCATCAGGATCAGGCCGATGGCAATCGGTACGTTGGTCGTGCCGATCGACAGGCGGTTCAGCGCGGTGGGAACGTCGTGGAACAGTGCACCGAGGCCCACGCCCACCGCCATCGCGATGAATATCCACAGCGTCAGATATCGATCGAGGAAGGACAGGCGGGAGGTCTCCATGCGCATGGAAGGGAATCAGCAGCAGCCAGGCCGCTCGGACGGTGTGTCGTCAGCGCAGCAGTTCTCGGTGAGGTAGCCCACCAAGGCGTTCATCGCAGTGAAGTTCGCCCGATAGCAGATGGACCGGCCCAGGTGTTCGGCGCTGATCAGCTTGGCGGCTGACAGTGCCTTCAAGTGGAAAGACAGCGTCGCGCCAGGCAGGTTGAGTGCCTGGGCGATATCGCCCGCCAGTTTGCCGCCCGTACCGGCCTGTACCAGGAGACGGTAGATGGACAGGCGGGTGGCATGGCTCAGGGCGGCGAGGGCCCGGGTTGCGCGCTTATGTTCCATAATTCTAGAATAATGGAAATAGTACGACACGACAAACCATGACTGACCTTCGCTGCTGCCGGCGTCGTCGTAACCGTTCTTGATGAGGAGGGCACATGAAGGCCGTCATCTACCACAACCCGAAATGCGGCACCTCGCGCAACACGCTGGCGATGATCCGGCATGCGGGGATCGAACCTGAGGTGATCGAATACCTGGTCGATCCGCCAAGCCGTGCGCGCCTGGTCGAACTGATCAATGCCGCCGGCGTGAACGTACGCGGCGCCATCCGCCAGAAAGAGAAGCGCTACCTGGAATTGGGGCTGGACGATGTTGCGCTCAGCGATGATGCATTGCTGGATGCGCTGATGGACAACCCGATCCTGATCGAACGGCCGTGGGTGCAGACCGATCTGGGAACGCGCCTGTGTCGGCCTTCCGAGGTCGTCCTGGAAATTCTTCCGACCGTCACCGCGCCCTTCGCCAAGGAAGACGGTGAGGTGGTGATCGATCAGGACGGCAAGCGGGTTTACTGATCACCGCCGTAGTGCAGCCAGGGTCAGCCCTGTTGGAGCCGAGAACATGTTGTCCTTCAAGCAGATGGCATTGAACGCAGAGGTCATTGCGTTGCTTCAACGCGTCGGGTTGCCCACCGAAGACCTCGACCCGGTGTCCACCACGTTCTGCGGTATGTGGGAAGACGAAATGCTGTGCGGGGTCATCGCGATCGAGCCGTACCACGGTGTCGGACTGCTGAGGTCGCTCGCGGTCAGCCCCGCGTTTCGAGGCCGCGGCCAGGGTGAGGTGCTGGTGGGCAAGGCGGAGGAGCTTGCCCGCCGCGTGGGCGTGGAGGAGCTTTATCTGCTTACGGTCTCTTCCAGCACCCTGTTCGAGCGCTGCGGCTTTGCCCACGTTGCACGGGACGATGTCCCCGTTTCGATTCGGGAAACAGAGCAGTTTTCCGGCCTGTGCCCGGCGACCTGCGCGGTCATGCGAAAGCGGATCTGATACGCATCGCCCGCCGCATGGCGGGCGATGGTCGCAGGCTGCGCTTACTTCGCCGCCAGCCGCTTCAGCAGCACGGCGGCGGTCTCAGCGGACGACGCGGGGTTCTGCCCGGTGATCAGCAGGCCATCGCTGACCACGTACGAGCCCCAGTCCGGCCCGTTCGAGTAGTCGCCGCCCAGCGCCTTGAGCGTGTCTTCGACCAGGAAGGGCACCACGTCGGTCAGGCCGACGCCGGCTTCCTCGCTGTTGGTGAAACCGGTGACCTTCCGGCCCTGCACCAGCGGGTTGCCGTTGGCGGCCTTGACGTGGCGAAGCACGCCCGGGGCGTGGCAGACCAGCGCGACCGGCTTTTCGGCGGCGATGAACGATTCGATCAGCGCGATGGACTGGCTGTCTTCGGCCAGGTCCCAGAGTGGCCCATGGCCACCGGGATAGAACACGGTGTCGAAGTCGGCCTGCGAAACGCTGTCCAGGCGAACGGTGCTGGCCAGTTGTGCGGTCGCCGCCGCATCGGCCTCGAAGCGACGGGTGAGGTCGGTCTGGAAGTCGGGCTCGTTGCTTTTTGGATCAAGCGGCGGCTGCCCGCCGTTGGGCGAGGCCAGGGTGATGGTGGCGCCCGCGTCCTGGAACGCGTAGTAGGGCGCGGCGAGTTCTTCGAGCCAGAAGCCGGTCTTGCGACCGGTGTTGCCAAGCGCGTCGTGGGAGGTGAGGACGATCAATACCTTCATGGGGAACGGTTCCTGGTAGATGGAGGATTACAGTAGACCGGTCGTCTAGAATGCCGGCGTGAAAAAACGCCCACAGGGCGTGAAGTACCTGCGGCCTGGGGTCAGGCCGCCGGGTGGAGAATCTGTTGCGTGGTCCGCCACGCGGTGTCGAAGGGCTGGGTATCGCGCACGATTTTCACCATCAGGCTCGCCCCCAACCACAGCGCGTAGAGGCTCTGCGCCACTGCGTCGGGTTTGCCGGTGAAGGCAAACGAACCCTCGGCGGTGCCCGCTTCCAGTACATGCGCCAGCCGCTCGATGATGCCGGCGGTGCCCCGCTGCAGCGTTGTGCGCATGCTGTGGGACAGGTCTGCCACTTCGGCGCCGAGTTTCACCGCCAGGCACTTGCCCTGGCAGTCCTCGAACGACTGGTTGTCCTTCCAGGCGGCGAAATACGCCTCCAACTGCTGCGCGCGGTTCTTCCCGGGCTGGGCAAAGGTACGGTCCATGTCGGCCAGATAGGCCGCGAAGTAGTCGTCAAGCAGGGCGTCGCCGAAGGCTTCCTTGGACGCGAAGTAGTGGTAGAACGAGCCTTTCGGTACGCCTGCGGCACTCAGCACTTCATTCAAGCCCACCGCCGAGAAGCCCTTGCCGCCCATGATGCGCTGACCGGTGGACAGGATCCTGTCGCGGACGTCGGTGCTTTCAGTGGCTGCGATCGGGCTCATGGACCGCACTTTACTCTCGATTAGACCGGTCGTCTAGTGTCGCGACTCTGTCGGCCGGCGCCCAGGCTAGCTGGCCTTCCGGCTGCAGCCCAACGCACGCTCCACGTGGGCCAGCAGGTCGTCTATCTCGAACGGCTTGGCGATGAAGGGCACCGCCTTGTGTGCGGCGGGCACCGCCTGCAGGTACACGGCGGACGCAAACAGATACGGTGTGCCCAGACGCGCAAGGCGATCAGCAACCGGAAACACGGCGCCGTCGCGCAGCTCAACGTCCAGGATCGCCGCGTCGAACGGCTGGTCGGCAATGGCGAACAGGGCATCGGTCACCGAGTAGGCCGGAACGACCGTGTAGCCCGCGCCACTGAGTACTTCAATGAAGAGTCTCGACAGCTCGATTTCATCCTCGACCACCAGGATGACCTTGTTTGTACGTGATGACGCCAGGGTGCTCATGAAGTGCGCAGGAACGGTAGATACGCCTAAGGTCTACCTTCAGGTGTCAACGCGGCGGAAAGTCCTCTAGTCGCGGTCTTCATCGCAGCGGTCGACCACGCTGCGGGCAATGCGGGCCGAACCGCAGTAGAAGTACGGTTTTTGGCGCGCGGGGCCATTGCTACGCTCCAGCTTTCCGCGTTGGAGATCCCGCCGTGAATCACGACGTCACGCGTAAGTCCCACTTCGCCCTCCCGTTGGTCGCCCTCGCGTTCGCGGTGGCCTTATCCGCCTGCCGACGGGAGCCGGACGCGCCCGCCGCAGATGCAGCCAGTGCGCCACCGGCGCCTGCTTCATCAACGGTGCCACCCGCACCGCCGTCCGCAGAACCCAACCGCGCGCCAGAACCCGGAAGCGTGCCGGTGACCGCCGACAACTTCGTGCGCGCCGAATCCGATCGCTATCTCGGCGCGCTGGTGAAGGAGCAGGGACTGGGCAAGCTGTTCCATCATCGCGAACCGGCATCGATCGACAGCCAGACCGTGGTCCGTTTGAATCGCGACACGCTGTACTCCAGCGCGGTGTTCGACCTCGATGCCGGCCCGGTCACGATCACGCTCCCCGATGCGGGTGATCGCTTCATGTCCATGCAGGTCATCGACGAGGACCAGTACACCACCCAGGTCAACTACACGCCCGGCGACTACACGCTCAGCCGTGGCAAGGACGGCACCCGCTACGTGGTGGTCGCCCTTCGAACGCTGGTGGATCCATCCAGCCCGGAGGATGTCGCAAAGGTGCACGCGCTGCAGGATGCGATCAAGGTCCAGCAGGCTGCGCCGGGCAGCTTCGAGGTACCGAAGTGGGACACGGTGAGCCAGGACAAGGTGCGCGCCGCACTGCTGACGCTGGCATCCACGCTGCCCGACACCCGGCACATGTTCGGCACCCGCGACACGGTCGACCCGGTGCGCCGCGTGATCGGTGCCGCCTCGGCCTGGGGCGGCAACCCTGACAAGGACGCGATGTACCTCAACGTGGTGCCGGCCCGGAACGATGGCAGCACCGTGTACCGGCTGCAGGTGGCCGATGTGCCCGTGGACGGGTTCTGGTCGGTGAGCCTGTACAACGCCGACGGGTACTACGAAAAAAACCCGCAGAACGCCTACACGCTCAACAACCTCACCGCGAAGAAGAGCGCCGACGGCTCGATCGACATCCAGTTCGGTGGCTGCGATGGCCAGGTGCCCAACTGCCTGCCCACCATGGCCGGCTGGAACTACATGGTGCGGCTGTACCGGCCCCGTGCAGAGATCCTGGAAGGGCGCTGGACCTTCCCTGACGCCGTGCCGGTGCAATGATGCGGCCAACGGCTACCACCCGGTAGCCGTTGAGCGGCAGCCTGCCGCCGAACAGGCAGCGGTGTTTGTGACCACGACGAAGCATGCACCGGGGGCACCGTCGTCCGCTGAAAGCGCGATGGACCACCCATGGGACAGGCAGATCTCCATGCAGATCGCCAGTCCCAGACCAGCGCCATCGCCGTCCTTTGCGTTGCCGCGCCAGAAGCGCTTGAACAGCATCGAACGGTCGGCAACGCCAACGCCCTGGCCGGCATCGCGCACGTGGAAACGATCCGGCTCCACCACGATCCGAACCATGCTGCCCTGGGGCGCATGATTCAGCGCATTCTCCAGCAGGTTCTTCACCAGCACGAACAGCGCGCCCGCATCCGCCTCCACCGGCGGGAACTCCGCGCCCTCGGTAGTGACCAGCACATCCACCCCGCGTTGATCGGCGACCCGTGACAGGTAATCGACGGCGTCATCGATCACGCTGCGCACCTGCACCGGTGCAAACGTGTAGTTATGTCCCTCGCTGACCTCGGCCAAGTGCAGCAGCTGGTGCACCTGCCGCGCCATCTGCGCGGTGTCGCGGAGCAGCAACGCGGTGTTGGGGGCGCCGCTGAGCTCGATTTCGGCCTGCAGCAGTGCCAGCGGTGTCTTCAGCTCGTGCGCCGCCGAGGCAAGGAATTCCTGCTGCACCCGGAAGCCCTGTTCCAGGCGTTCCAGCGCGGCATTGAAGGCGTCGATCAAGGGCACGACTTCCGATGGCAGGCCTTCGCTGTGCAAGCGTGTGCCCAGGTTGCGCGGGCCCACCCGTGCCGCCACACGCGAGGCCTGGCGAAGTGGACGAACCATCCGGTTGACGATGAAGTAGATCACGGCAGTGAAGGTCAGCAATGCCAACACCACCACCGCCGCCCCGGCGCGCAGGTACAGCTTGGAGGCGTGGTCTTTCAGGGTTGCCACCAGGCGGTCGCTGCGCGCGATGCGGGCGTGGTAGGTGCGGCCTGCGTGCTCGAATGCCGCGTCGGCCACCCGCAGGTGAACGTCACCGTCGGGTGCGGCGACCGTCATTGCGGGCGCGCCCGCCGGCAGCGCCGACAGCGTCTGCAGGGCCGGGCCGTCCTGGCTGGTGGCGACGGTATGGCCGTGCTGGTCGGTCAGGCGGTACGCGGCGTCGTTGCGCATGGCGGCATAGACGTTGCCGACCTCGGGCGACAGTTCCAGGGTTACGGCGCCGTCGGCGCCGACCCGCATGCCCTCCCTGAGCTCCACCACTTCTTCGGCGAGTTCCTCGCGCACCATGTCTTCCAGGGAGCTGGTGCGAAGCATCAGCATCACGGCCGCCGCAGCGGTGGCTGCGGCGAGCAGCGCCACCAGCGTGGCCAGCATCAAGCGTGCGCTGAGGCTACGCGGCAGCATCGGCAGGCCGCAGGGCAAAGCCAAGGTTGCGTACGTTCACTACGGACAGCGTTGAATCGATTGCGCCCAGCTTGCGCCGCAGTCGATGCAGGGCAACATCCAGCGCGTTGGGGGTGACCGCTTCGCTCACCCCCCATGCCGCGGATTCCAATGCACCCCGGCGCACCACCTGGCCGGCGGCACGAACCAGCGAAATGATGATCTGCAGTTCGGCCGGTGCCAGGCTGACCTGTTCGTCACCGCAACGCATGCAACTCTCTTCGGCAACGACCCGCAGGTCGTGATGCACCAGCTGCAGGTCGCGCAGTTCGGCCGGGCGGCGCATCAATGCACGCACCCGCGCCGCCAGCTCTTCGATGGCGAAGGGTTTGGGCAGGTAGTCATCCGCACCGGCGTCCAGTCCATCCACCCGGTCGTGCAGGGCATCGCGCGCGGTCAGCATCAGGCAGGGCATGCGGTTGCCGGCCGCCCGCATCCGCCGCACCAGGTCCAGGCCATCGCCGTCAGGCAGGCCGCGGTCGATCACGGCCAGCGCATAGGCATGCTGGCCGATGGCATGCCAGGCCGTTTCCATAGTGGGGAACGTGTCGACGGCGATGCCCGCGGCACCCAGCCCACGCTCGACCAGGCTCGCCAGGCGCCCGTGGTCTTCGACCAGGGCGATCCGGTTGGGCAGGGCAGCAGGCGTGGGCTGGGACATCAGAAGCTCCGGGTGATGCCGATGCGCAGGCCGGCAGAGCCGTCCGTGTCCGGCTCGCTGAGTGGGCTGTCGGTGATTTCATCGGGCAGGAACTTGTAGTCCACCCCGCCCATCAAACGCCACTTGTTGCCCAGCGGACGGGTGAAGGCGATGCTCACCTGTGGCACCACGGCCGAGCCGGGCTGGTAGCGCGCCACGCCGCGTGCAACTTCCTCATCCAGAGTGCCGTGGTAGTAGTTGACCAGATCATCGGACATCCAGCGTACCCCGACGCCCGGAATGACGGTAGTACGGCCCCACTTCAGCGCATACGCATAGTCGGCGGCGATCTCGTAGCCACCGCTGGCATCGGTCACATCGGCCAGTGCACTCAGCTTGAACTCGCCGGCGCGGCTGCTCCAGCTTGCGGTGATGCCGGCATCCAGCCCATCATCACGGTCGTCCAGGCGCTCGGGGTCCACGCCGTTGGCCTGCAGCTCGCGGCGGCCAAGGTCCTTGATGTCGAAGCCGTCGAAACGGCCACTCAGAACGGCATCCAAGCTGAAGGTATCGCCCTGGACCACGTGCACGCCACCGGTCAAGCCGCGCCAGAAGATCCGCTCGCCTTCATAGGTAAGCAGCGGTACCGGGCGCACGCGGGTGCCTTCGCCGGCATAGGGACTCTGGCGCACGGAGGCGGCCACGCCGATCGACCAGCGATCGTCATTGGCCTTGGCGATCAGGTCACCACTGCTGGTGGTGCTCTGCGCCAGGGCGAGGGTGGGAAGCAGGAGCGGAACGGAAACCAGGTACTTGAACATGGGGCGGAACTTCCGAGGGAGGGCGGAGCGAGTCTTGCCGCCGCGGACTTACACGCGACTTACCGTCCATGCCGCGGTTGCCTGCGGGTCAGTAAGAGCCGGGTAACCCGTCCGGCTCCAGAATCGCCGCCGCCTCCTCCGCCCCCGAGCCCCGCATGGTCGACCATCGCCCGCGCCCTTCCCGCAACCGCCACTGGGCCGCTTCGCTGCCGCCGATTCCGTCGCGGTTGAGCGGCCGCACCACGCTGCGCTTCAAAGTGCTGGTGGCCGCGTTGGCGATCACCCTGGCGGTGCTGACTTCCTTGGTACTGGTCCAACCCGGCAACCGGGCAACCCGCGTACCACGTGGCGCGGCCGAGGCACCGGCGGCCATGACGGTCACGCGCGTGCGCGTGGCGCGACAGTCCTGGCAACGCGACGTTACCGCGTCCGGTGCGATTGCAGCCTGGCAGGAATCGGTGGTCGGCGCCCCATTGGCCGGGCTGCGCCTGGCCAGCGTGGATGCCGACGTTGGCGACCTGGTGCGCAAGGGCCAGGTGTTGGCGCGTTTCGACGACGCGCTGCTGCGGGCCGACGCTGACCGCCTGCAGGCGGCCTTGGCGCAGGCCGAGGTCGCGTCCGCACAGGCCGGTCGCGATGCGCGGCGTGCGGAGCAGCTGCGCGCCAGTGGAGCGTTGAGCGAGCAGTCGATCCTGCAGGCGCTTGCAGACGCGGCCTCTGCAGCGGCCGCAGTACGCGCAGCGCGGGCAGCGCTGCACGCCAGACAGGTGGAAATCAGCTACAGCGTGTTGCGCGCGCCCGATGACGGGGTGATCAGTGAACGCACGGCTACCCTTGGCGCCGTGCCGGAGCGCGGCGATGCCCTGTTCAAACTCATCCGCCAGCGGCGGCTGGAATGGCGGGGCGAGCTGGGCGCGGTCCAGCTGGGCCAGGTGGAGGTTGGCCAGCCGGTCCTGCTGCGCCTGCCCGATGGCAGCGCTGCGCAGGCGAGAATCCGCCAATTCGCCCCGGGACTGGCGACGGAGACGCGGCAGGCGCTGGTCTACGCGGATATCGACGCAGGCAGCGCGGCGCGCGCCGGCATGTATGTGGAAGGCAGCATCGGCCTGGCACGCACGCCTGCACTGGTGGTGCCCGCCGCGTCGGTGGTGGTCCGCGACGGACGGAACCGGGTGTTCACCCTCAATGCCTCAGGGACCCACGGCCATGTGAGCGCACGTGAGGTAGCGGTGGGACGGCGGCACGACCGTCAGGTTGAAATCGCTTCGGGCCTGGAAGCGGGGGAATGGATCGTCGAAGAGGGTGCCGGCTTCCTTGCCGACGGCGACCGCGTCCAGATCGTGCCGGGTACGCCATGAACTTCGCGACGTGGTCGATCCGCAACCCAACCCCGGTGATCCTGCTGTTCGTGCTTCTTTCGGTGGCCGGCGTGGTGGGATGGGTGCGCCTGCCCATCCAGAACCTGCCCGATATCGAACTGCCGACCGTCAATGTGACCCTGGCCCAGCCCGGAGCGGCGCCGGCACAGCTGGAAACGGCCGTGGCACGGCCAGTTGAGGATGCGCTGGCCAACCTGGTCGGGCTGCGCCACCTGCGCAGCCAGATGCGTAACGGCGCCGTGCACATCTCGGCCGAATTCGAGATCGGCACATCGTTGTCCGGGGCCCTGGATGAGGTCAAGGCGGCGCTGGACCGTACACGCACCATGCTGCCCGACGACCTGCTTCCGCCGGCGGTCAGTGCGGACGTGGTCGGCAGCAGTCCGATCCTCACCTATGCCGTGGAGTCGGCCACGCTGGACGAGGCGCATCTGTCCTGGTTCGTCGACGATGTGCTGGGCAAGGCGCTGCGTACGGTGCCCGGGGTCGGGCAGGTGGAACGTTTGGGCGGCGTGCAGCGCGAAGTAAGGGTGGAGCTGGATCCGGTGCGGCTGGCCGCGCTCGATGTGACCGCCACTGACGTTTCGCGCGCGCTGGCGTCGGTGCAGATGGAGTCTTCGGCGGGCGGGGTGCGCCTTGGGGGCGGCGAGCAGTCCCTGCGCACTTTGGCCACAGTGGCGACCGCCGATGCGCTGCGGGCAGTGGCATTGCCACTTGCCCGCGGCCGCTGGTTGCGTCTGGACCAGGTGGCCGACGTGGTCGATGGCCATCGTGAGCGGGACCAGGCGGCACTGCTCGATGGCGCGCAGGTGGTAGGCATCCATGTCTACCGCACGCGTGGCAGTGACGAGGCAGCTACCGCTGCAGCGGTGGGGCGTGCGCTGGATGCCATGCAGCGGCAGCACCCGGGCCTGGTGCTGAGTCCGGTTTCCAGCCGCGTGGACTACACGCTTGAGCAGTATCGAGGATCCATGCAGATGCTGCTGGAGGGTGCAGTGCTGGCGGTGCTGGTGGTGTGGTGGTTCCTGCGCGACTGGCGTGCCACGGCGGTCGCTGCGATGGCCTTGCCGCTGTCGATCCTGCCGACGTTCGCGCTGATGCCGTGGCTGGGATTCTCGCTCAACACGCTGACGCTGCTGGCCCTGGCGGTGGTTGCAGGCATTCTCGTGGACGATGCCATCGTCGAGATCGAAAATATCGAATCCCACCGAAGGCGTGGAAAGTCGATTGCCCAGGCCACGGCCGACGCGGTAAGCGAAATCGCGTTGGCGGTGATGGCCACCACGCTCACGCTGGTAGTGGTGTTCCTGCCCACCGCGATGATGCCGGGCATTGCCGGATTGCTGTTCGCACAGTTCGGCTGGACTACGGTCATCGCCGTGCTCGCCTCGCTGCTGGTAGCGCGGTTGCTGACGCCGCTGCTGGCCGTGCACTGGCTCCGTCCGCTGCCCGCGCGCCCACATGTACATGGCTGGCTGATGCGAAGGTACCTGGCCACCGTGCAGTGGGCACTGGCCCATCGACGCATTACCCTGGCGGCGGCAGTGGCGTTTCTCCTGGGTTCGTTCGGATTGCTTCCCCTGCTACCTACCGGCTTCATGCCGGCAGCCGACCAGGGCTATGTCGACGTAGGAGTTGAACTGCCACCCGGGGTGGCATTGGTCGATTCGGTGGCGGCCGCCGAGCGCGTGCGAAGGGCCCTCGGGGACGTGCCCGGGGTAGCGCAGGTATTCGCGCGGGTAGGTGAGCCAGGCGACGGGGATGGTGCATCGAGCCTGGAAGTGCGTCGCGCATTGTTGACCCTCACCCTGGGCCCGCGTGACCAGCGCGCGGGGCAGCAGGCGATCGAAGCACAGGTGCGGGAGCGGCTGGCAACACTGCCGGGAGCGCGCTTCAGCGTGGGGGGCGGCAACCTTGGCACGGCGATGACCCTGATTCTGGCCAGCGATGATGCGCGCCTGCTGCGGAACACCGCGCAGACGCTTGAGCAGCAGATGCGCGGCATTCCCGGCTTGGCCAACGTCGGTTCCTCGGCCAGCCTGGAGCAGCCGGAACTGACCGTGCGTCCAGACCCACACCGCGCCGCCGAGCTGGGGGTCACTACTGCCTCCATCGCAGAAACAATACGGATTGCCTTGGGTGGTGACGCGGACGCCGTTCTGCCACGGCTCAACCTGGATACGCGCCAGGTCCTGATCCGCGTGCAGGTCGCTCCCGCGCTGCGAGCGGATCTGGCGGCGATCGGGCGCCTGCGCGTGCCGGGTCGTGAGGGTCCGGTGCCGCTGCACAGCATCGCTACCCTGGACATGGAAAGCGGCCCAAGTCAGATAGACCGCTTCGACCGGCAGCGCGTCGTCACCCTCAGCGCCGGCCTTGCGGGAATACCCTTGGGCGACGCCGAAGCTGCGGTAGCGGCGTTGCCGATCAGCCAGGCGATGCCGGCCGGGGTCAATCCGATCGAAGCCGGGGACTCCGAACTGGCGGGCGAGCTTGCCGGTGGCTTCCTCTTGGCCATCGGTGCCGGCCTGCTTTGCATGTTCTGTGTGCTGGTTCTGCTGTTCAAAGACGCGTTCCAGCCGTTGACCATCCTATCCGCCGTGCCGCTCTCGTTGGGAGGTGCCCTGCTGGCGCTGCTGGCGACCGGCAGTGCGTTGGATGTGCCGGCGATGATCGGACTGGTCATGCTGATGGGAATCGTGACCAAGAATTCGATCCTGCTGGTCGATCATTCGGCGCAGGCCATGCGCCAACAGGGGATGGGTCGTGACGCGGCGCTCCTGGACGCATGCAGTCATCGTGCCCGCCCCATCCTGATGACTTCGCTGGCGATGGTGGCCGGCATGCTGCCGATCGCAGCGGGACTGGGGGCCGATGCAAGTTTCCGCCAGCCGTTGGCGATCACGGTCATCGGCGGCCTGGCAACGTCGACCGTCCTCAGCCTGGTGGTGGTGCCGGTGTTGTTCACCTGCATCGACGACCTGCGGGTGCGGCTTCGGGCCGGGCAGCGCAACATGCATCCTGCACGTTGAGTCTGCGATGCTGTAGCAATGAAAGAGCCACTGCCTCCGGATACCGTCACCGTTCCCCCCGCGCCGACGTCGTCGCGTACCCGCGCCTTTGCGCTGCGCCGCTGGCTGGGCTGGCTGGTCGTTCCTGCCTTGCTGGGCATTTCACTGCTCACCCTTTGGAACAGCGAATGGCTGAAGGCACCGCGCGCCATGTGGGCGCTGGCGCGCATGCCTGCGCCCAGCACCTTGCCGGTGCCAGTGGAAGGCGTGGCGGCACGGCGCATCGCCGACACCTTCGGCGCACCACGCGGACGCGACCGCACCCATGCCGGCGTGGACATCTTCGCCAAGCGCGGCACGCCGGTACGAAGTGCGGCGCCAGGCGTGGTGGTCGCGGTGCGCGACAGCGGGCTGGGCGGGCGCCAGGTATGGGTCATTGGACCGGCGCGCGAGCGCTACTACTACGCACATCTCCAGGACTGGCGCGAGGGGCTGGCCGAGGGCGAGGTGGTCAGCGAAGGCACCGTGCTGGGCTACGTCGGTGACAGTGGCAATGCGGCCGGTACCCCGCCGCACCTGCACTGGGGGATCTACGGCGCCGATGGCGCCTACGATCCGCTGCCGCTGCTGAAGGCGCACCGCACGACCAACGGTCGTGCGCTACCGCGGTAGGTAACGACCGTTGGTCGTTACGCCTTCGACCGCCGGCCGGACACGTGCGCATGCCCGCGCACATGCCAGCGCCATGGGAACTCCACGGCGCGACTGATGCCGATGCGGGGACCCGCCGCCGGATCCTCCGGTGGCGCCATCCCGTCCGACACGATCCGGATGCCGCGGTCATTGCTGACGAGGTCCGCGCCATCCAGTGCCTTGTCGATACCCATCGCCTGCGACAGCCGTCCAGGCCCGCTGGCCAGTTCGCGATCGCGGCGAATGGCTGGCCGCGCCTCACGGATCAGTTCCAATCCCTGCACGGGTTCCAGAGCCCGCAGCAGCACGCCCCAGCCCTGGCCGACCTCGCCGCAGACCGCGTTGCTGCCCCAGTGCATGCCGTAGGTGAAGTAGACATAGAGATGGCCGCATTCGCCAAACATGGTGGCTGTACGCGGGGTCATGCCCCGGAACGAATGCGCGGCCGGGTCCTGGTCGCCTGCATAGGCCTCGACTTCCACGATGCGACCGGCCCGGCCATCGTCGCGCACCAGCAGCTTGTTCAGCAGCTCGGGCGCGACCTCGGTCGGATGCCGCCGGTAGAAGCTGCGCGGGAGCGTACGCCAGCGCGACGGAGGCAGGGGCATCAGCGTAGCGCCGGCTGCTGCGCGGCCAGGATCCGCGCCAGCTTGTTCGGATTGCGCTGCACCAGGATCTGGGTGATGCGCTCGCCATCGGTATCGAACGACATCGCCGAATCCAGGTGCTCGCCAAAGTAGCGCAGCACCCCCAAGCGGCCGTTGATGAACGCGGGCACCATGCGCAGCTCGGCGCGGCGCCGCAGGGTGGGCGCGAACAGGAGCTGGGCGATGCGCGCGCCGCCAAGCATCGGCCTGGGGAAGCTGCTGACGAAGCCGCCACCATCGCCGATCAGCTGCGCCGACGTGTCCATCAGCGCGATCATCGACTTCAGGTCGCCCTTGTCCAGCGCCTCGGTAAACGCCTGCAGCAGTTGCTGGTGGGTGTGGTGCGGCACCGCGTGCAGGGGGCGCTCCTCGCGCAGGCGGGCGCGTGCGCGGTGCACGATCTGCCGGCAGGCTGCTTCGCTCTTGTCGAGGATGCGGGCGATCTCGGGATAGTCACGGTCGAACACATCGTGCAGCAGGAAGGCGGCGCGTGCTTCCGGCGCCAGCCGTTCCAGTACCGCCAGGAAGGCAACGGAGAGATCGCTGGCCGCTTCGTGCAGGCGCTCCGGCGTGCTGGCATCGTCCGTCAGTACCGGCTCGGGCAGCCAGATGCCCACATAGTGCTCGCGGCTGCGGCGCGCCATGCGCAGCTCGTCGATGGCGATGCGGGTGGTGGTGGCGACCAGCCAGGCTTCGGCGTTCTCGATGGCGTCGCGGTCGGTGCCGTTCCAGCGCAGCCACACCTCCTGCGCGACATCTTCGGCTTCGGCCATGGAGCCCAGCATGCGATAGGCCACGCCAAGCACGCGCGGGCGCAGCTGGGTGAAACGGTCGAGGGAAGTATCCATGGCGGCATTCAACACGAGCGCGCGCCGCAGGGACAGTGCCGTAAGCAGGACACTGTCGACGCACGGCGTTGAGCGCTGCGCACCAATTCAACGGACGGGGGCTGTCACAGGGCATCGCGCTGGTCCGTCTGCCTTGCATGAGCACCTCATCCACCGCCGACGCCGCAGGCCTGCCACGCCCCGCCGACCAGGTCTGGACCACGTTCCTGTCTGCGCTGGAGGCGCTGCCAGTCGACGCCCGGCTGCTGCTGTTGCTGCATGACGTGGCCGGTGCGTCGATCGAGGAGCTCATGCCGTTGCTGGGGTTGCCTGCTGCTGAATGCAGGCAACGGCTGGAAGCGGCCCACGCCTGCCTGCGCGCACATGCGCGCCATCTTGGAGCGCCGCCCGCATGTCCCTGACTGATCCGGCCACCGTAGACGACGGTGTCGACCCGCTCACCACCGGCTTCTCGGCCAGCTACGCCGGGGTGATGGCGTTCATTGCCGTGGCCCACGAAGGCAGCTTCTCGCGCGCGGCCGACCGGCTCGGCATCGGCCGCTCGGCGGTCAGCCGCAGCGTACAGAAACTGGAGGGGCAGCTGGGCGTGCGCCTGTTCCTGCGCACCACCCGGTCGACCTCGCTCACCCGCGAAGGCGAGCTGTTCCACGACGGCTGCCGCCCCGGTGTCGACCGCATCCTGCAGGCGCTGGAGGAAATGCGCGACCTGCGTGACGGGCCGCCACGGGGGCACCTGCGGGTGAGTGCCACGCATGGGTTCGGGCGCAAGGTGATCGCGCCGCTGCTGTCGGCATTCCGGGCCCACTTCCCCGATGTCACCCTCGAACTGCAGCTGGAGGAGCGCCCGCTGGACCTGGCCGCCGACCGGATCGATGTGGCGTTCCGCGACGGCGTGCTGGAAGACAGCGAGGTCATCGCAAAACACCTGATCCCGATGCAGCTGCTGGTCTGCGCCGCCCCGGACTACGTGGTGCGGCACGGCCTGCCGGCCAGCGTGGGCGAGCTGGCCGCGCATGCCTGCATCAGCCAGCGGCAGGCCAACGGGCGGCTGCAGCCGTGGGAGTTTCGTGTGGAAGGCCGGCCGCTGAGCGTGGAACCGGCGTCGGCGCTGGTGTTCAACGACGCCGACCTGGCGCTGCAGGCGGTCCTGCAGGGACAGGGCCTGGCGCAGCTGCCGAACTACCAGGTGCGCGCTGCGCTGGATGCCGGGTTGGCGGTGAGCTGCCTGGACCAGTACGCCGCCGACGACCGCGGGCACTACCTGTGCTACCTCAGCCGACGCCAGCTGCCCAAGCGCATCCGCGCGTTCATCGATTTCATCACCAGCGAGGTGCGTGCACTCGACCTGGACGTGGTGACCCATTGGGAAAGCGTGCAGCAGGCCAGTGCACCGGCGCGCGACGTCGATGCCGGCGCGTGGCAATGAACGCCATTGGTGCCTGACAGGCAACAGTGCGCGTCCGCGCGCGGACCTACTGCCGCCGTAGCGGCCTGACTAGCATCGTCACATGCCCCAGCCACCGGGGTTCCATCTTCCACCCCTGGAGCAAGAATATGAAGATCCTGGTTATCGGCGGCACCGGCCGCATTGGCAGCAAGGTCGTCGACCGCCTGCGCGCGGCAGGCCATGACATCGTCATCGCCGCACCGTCCACCGGCATCGACATCATCAGCGGCGACGGCCTGGAGGCGGCCATGGCCGGCACCGACGTGGTCATCGACCTGGCCAACTCGCCATCGTTCGAAGACGCAGAGGTGCTGGCCTTCTTCCAGACCGCGGGGCGCAACATCCTGGCCGCCGAAGCCAAGGCCGGCGTACGCCATCACGTGGCCCTTTCCGTGGTGGGCACCGACAAGCTGGCGGCCAGTGGCTACTTCCGCGGCAAGATCGCGCAGGAGACGTTGATCCGCGAGGCGGGCATCGCCTATACCATCATCCATTCCACCCAGTTCTTCGAATTCCTGCCGGGCATCCTCCAGTCCGCCGGGGAAGCGCTGCGCCTGCCCACCGCGCTGGTGCAGCCGATTTCGGCGGACGACGTGGCCGACGCAGTGGCGCGCATCGCGCTGCAGCCTGCCGTCAACGGGGTGGTGGAGATCGCCGGCCCCGAGCGCGCACCGATGGACGAACTGGCACAGCGCTTCCTCGACCGTACCCACGATCCTCGCCAGGTGGTGGGCGACGCACAGGCACCGTACTTCGGTGCGCAACTGCAGAACGACACGCTGGTGCCGGTCGGCCAGGCGTGGCTGGGCCGGCAGGGCTTCGATGCCTGGCTGCAGCAGTCCGGGTTGGTACGCAGCAACTGATTGCCCGTCCGCCCGCACCTCGTGGAAACGCCATGTCCGACCTGAAGCCGCCGTCGCGCACCGTTCTCGACAAATACCGTGGCGACGAGGTGCGCCCGCTCTACACCGGGCGGGTGCGGGTGAGCGGCGGCGAGACGGGACACGGACGCGCTTCGGGCGTGGTCGTCTCCGACGATGGCGCCTTGGCGCTCGACCTGCGCCTGCCTCCCTCGCTGGGCGGTCCAGGGGGCGGCAGCAACCCCGAGCAGCTGTTGGCTGCCGGCTATGCGGCCTGCTTCCACGGCGCGATGAACCTGCTGGCCAGCCGTGCCGGGCTGGTGCTGGTGGACCCCTGCATCGAGGTGTCGGTGACCTTCTCGCGCGACCCGATCGACGGCCTGTACCTGCTGTCGGCCGAGGTGGAAGCCTACCTGCCCGGCCTTGAGGCCGGCGTGGCCGCCGAGCTGGTGCGCAACACCGAACGTGTCTGCCCCTACGCAAAGATGTTCCGCAACGGCATCACGCACGTGGTGAGCGTGGTGCCCACCGCCGCCCCCTGAGCGGCGTTTCCCCCTGCTGGAGAACACCCTCATGCACGCCGGCCGCTCCTATACCTTCACCGAGTTCCTGCTGTGGACCCGCCGCCCGCTGTACCTGCTGATCCTGCTGGATGTGGCGCTGGTGGCGCTGTACCAGCTCGGCGGGCTGCATTGGCTGGCGGTGCCATGGAACGTAATCTTCATGCTGGGTACCAGCGTGGCGCTGATCGCAGGCTTCAAGAACACCCAGACCTACAACCGGTTGTGGGAAGCGCAGCAGGTGTGGGCCTCCATCACCGCCGCCAGCCGCCTGTGGGGCACGATGAGCCGCGACTACGTGGCCCATCCCGAACACACCCGGCGGCTGGTGTACCGCCACCTGGCGTGGCTGACCGCGCTACGCTACCAGATGCGCGAAACCAAACCCTGGGAGACCGTGCAGCTGGCGCCCAACATCGAGTACCGCAAGCGCTATGACGTGCCGGAAAAGGTGCGCACGCTGGATGCCGAGCTGATCAAGTACGTCACTCCCGAAGAGCGCTCGCGCATCCTGGGCGCTGGCGGCAAGGCCACCGAAGTACTTTCCCTGCAGGGGGCATCGCTGCGTCAGCTGCTGGATGCAGGTGACATACCGCAGGCCAGCTTCGCCGAACTGCAGCGCGTGCTGCGCGACCTGCACGACCAGCAGGCGCGCAGCGAACGGATCAAGAACTACCCCTATCCGCGCCAGTACGCGGTGATCAACGTGATCTTTGTCCGCATCCTGTGCCTGCTGCTGCCACTGGGCATGATCGACCTGCTGGCACCCATGAACGACACCGTGGGCGGGGCGATGGCCGGGCACATGGTGTGGCTGGCGATTCCGCTGAGCGTGCTGGTGTCGTGGATGTATGCCGCGCTGGACCAGGTCGGCGAAAGCAGCGCCAATCCCTTCGAAGGTGGCGCCAACGACATTCCGATTTCGCAGCTGTGCACCTCCATCGAGCTGGACCTGCGCCTGCTGCTGGATGAGCGCGACATTCCGGTACCGCAGGTGCCGGCCAGCCCCATCGTGATGTAGCCCATCGGGAGCACGCACATGAAGATCGTCGTCATCGGAGGTCACGGGCTGATTGGCAGCCGCGTGGTGGAGCAGTTGGCCGCGCAGGGCCACGACGTGCGCGCGGCATCGCGGCGCAACGGCGTGGATGTGGTCGGTGGGCATGGGCTGGATGAAGCTCTGGATGGGGTAGAGGTCGTGGTGGATGCGGGCAATGCACCGATCTTCGAAGACCCCGATGTCACCGCGTATTTCGAGCGCGCCACCACGCGGCTGCTGGCGGCCTGTGATCGCGCCGGCGTTGCGCACTACGTTGGCCTCTCCGTGGTGGGCACTCCCTACCTGCAGGACAGCGCCTACTTCCGGGCCAAAGCCATCCAGGAGGCCCTGATCCGCCGGGCGCCCCTTCCGGCCACGCTGGTCCGTGCCACCCAGTGCTTCGAATTCATGGTCCAGCTGGTTCCGCCCGTCGCTGCGCGCGAGGTGCTGCACCTGTCGCCCGCCAAGGTGCAGCCGGTGGCCGCCGACGATCTCGGCGCCCTGGTCGCACAGGTTGCCACCGCACCGCCTCGCGGCCACACGGTACAGGTCGCTGGCCCGGAGCGTCATCGCCTGTTCGAGCTGGTGGAGTGGGTGATGTACTTCAACCAGGACCAGCGTCCGGTCGTGGCAGATCCCGAGGCGCGCTACTACGGTGCGCTGCTGAAAGATGCCACGCTGACCCCCGAGCCGGGCGCGCTGTTGGGCACTACGCGTTTCATCGATTGGCTCGCCAGCCACGTGCCCGGTGCCCTGCCGCGGGTGCACCTCCCCAATCCAATGCCCGCACCGCCGACCGTCATCGTGCGGTCTTCAACGCCCGCTACAACGTAGGCACTGCGCGGACAGGGCAGGATGCAAATGGATCCTGCCCTAAAGTCCAGGCGAATGCAGCCGATACCGATGCGTCCTTCTGTCTGGAGTGCGTCATGTCGGCCATCCCCCGCCGTGTGCTGTCGTCCCTTGCCCGCAGGGCTGAACCCCTGAGCCGGCTCAGCGTGGCGCGCAAGCTTAAAGTCAGCCTGGTGGCCTGTGCAGCGGGCCTGCTGCTGGTGGCCGCCGTCTACGCCTGGACAAGGTACAACAGCGAACGCGCCGCCGACACCTTCGCCTCCCATCAGCAGGCGACCAGCCTGATGGCGGCACTGGGCACGCAGGTGGCCGATGCCCGCCGCCTGCAGACCCGCTACGCGGCGAGTTTCGACGATGCCGACCGGGAGGCACTGCAACGGGCACGCCAGCGCCTGCAGGTGTCGCTGGAGGTACTGCAACGCGCCGCTGCCGCCAACGGCAATGCGGCTTCACTAAGGGCCCTGGCCACCCGCATCGGCGAGTTTGCCGAGGGGATCAACGCGCTGAATGCACGCGTGGATGAAATGGGAAGGGGCGAGGCCGGGTTGCGCGCGCAGCTGGAGGCCGCCGCTTCTGCGATGGAGGCCGCGCTGGGCCCCCTGCAACGACCCGCACTGGACGCCCGGTGGCAGGCCATCCGCCGTCAGGAAGCGCTGCTGCTGCTCACTGGCGATTCCACCCATGCCGACCGCGCAAGCGACGCCAAGCTGCCGTTCGAACTGGCGCTGGCAGCGCCGGGCGTGCCGGCGGCCGCACAGGACGCGCTCCGCACCGCGATGGACAGCTACCAGGGTGCGCTACTTGGCTACACCGCCGCGCGGGTCGGGCTGGATGTGGAAGCGCAGTCGCTGGCCGATACCGCGGCACAGATCGCGCCGTCGCTTGAGCAGGTGCAGCGTGCGCAGGCAACGGCGCTGGAGGCCGCGCGCGGGCGCCTGCAGGCACAGGCGAGGGCGATGACGGTGGTGTTCGCGGTCACGCTGCTGCTGGTGGCTGCGTTGCTCATCGCCACGCTGCTGCTGACTCTGCAAGCGGTGCAGCGCCCGATCGCCAACACGTTGCGCTTCGCCGAGGACATCGCCGAGGACCGGCTGGATACGGTGCTGGTCGTGCATAACCCGCACGATGAGTTCGGCCAGCTGGCGCAACGCCTGCGACATATGCAGGAACGGCTGCGCGGCCGGATCGAGGCCGAGCGGGCCGCCGCGCGCGACAACACCCGTGCGCGCCAGGCCCTGGACAGTGCCCAGACCGGCTTGATGGTGCTGGAGCCCGACGGCCGCATCGGCTTCCTCAACCATGCGCTGTGCACTGCGTTGGGCTGCACGCCCAGCCAGTGGCAGGGCCAACCGGCGCAGGTGCTGCATCCGGTGTTTGCGGGCGTCGCCGCGCAGCTGCAGCGCGGCCATGCCAGTGCACACGAGATCGAGCAGGGCGGAATCCGCTATCAGCTGGTACTCAACCCCATCCTCGACCACGACCAGTTGCTGGGAGCCGCGGTGGAATGGCGCAGCCGCGCGCTGGAAACCACGGTCGAAACCGAAGTGGCCGCGCTGGTGGACGCCGCCGCGCAGGGTCAGCTGCAGGCGCGTATCGCGGTGAACGACAAGCAGGGTTTCGTGCTGACCTTGGCGGTGAGCATCAACCGCCTGCTGGATACCTTCCAGGGCAACCTGGCCGGGCTGCAGGCGCTGCTGTCCGGGCTGGCGCACGGTGACCTGGGCGTCCGCATGCAGGGTGACTACCAGGGCGTGTTCGCGCAGATGCGCGACGATGCCAACGCCAGCGTGGCACAGCTGGCCGACATCGTGGCGCGCATCCAGCACGCCACCGCGGCGATCAACGGCGCGGCTGGTGAAATCGTGGCCGGCAACCGTGACCTCGCCGAACGCACGGAACGGCAGGCGGCGCATCTTGAAGAAACCGCGTCCTCCATGGAGGAACTCACTGCAACCGTGCGCGAGAACGCGGATTCGGCGCAGCAGGCCAACCAGCTGGCGATGGATGCCGCTGCCATTGCGGGGCAGGGCGGCAACGCGGTGGCACAGGTCGTGTCCACGATGCACGACATCGCCGCCTCCTCACGGCACATCGGCGACATCACCGGGGTGATCGACGGCATCGCCTTCCAGACCAACATCCTTGCCCTCAACGCTGCGGTGGAAGCCGCACGGGCCGGCGAGCAGGGCCGGAGTTTCGCGGTGGTAGCGGGCGAAGTACGCCTGCTGGCCCAGCGCAGCGCCGATGCCGCCCGCCAGATCAAGCAGCTGATCGAGACCTCGGTGGAGACGGTCAACGCCGGTACCCGGCTGGTAGGCGAGGCTGGTGCCACCATGCGCCGCATCGTCGGCAGCGTGGGGCAGGTCACCGCGATCAGCGCCAGCATCGCGGCGGCCTCGCAGCAGCAGAGCGTGGGCATCGAGCAGGTAGGCAAGACGTTGTTGCAGATGGACGGCAGCACGCAGCAGAACGCGGCGATGGTGGAGGAAGCCTCGGCGTCCGCGCAGGCGATGCAGCGGCAGGCGGCTCTGTTGTCCGAAGCGGTGGCGGCGTTCGTGGTGGCACGGCCTGCGGTAGTGCGCGGGCTTCGTCCTGCGGTAGCGTGATGGGTTCGTGATTGCGGCGTCTACGTGGGCCGCCCAATGGGCGGCGCCACCGGCGGTATGCTTCCCACCATGAGCACACGTCGAAAAACATCGTCTCCCGCCCAGACCCGCAACGCATTTGTCCGCGTGCGCGGGGCGCGCGAGCACAACCTGAAGAACGTCGACGTGGACATCCCGCGCGATGCGCTGGTGGTGTTCTCGGGAATTTCGGGATCCGGCAAGTCCTCGCTCGCCTTCGGCACGCTGTATGCCGAAGCGCAGCGTCGCTACCTGGAGTCGTTGTCACCCTATGCGCGCCGCCTGATCGACCAGGTGGGCGTGCCTGATGTGGATGCCATCGAAGGCCTGCCGCCGGCGGTGGCGCTGCAGCAGCAGCGCGGCACCGCGAGCGTACGCTCCAGCGTGGGCAGCGTGACCACGCTGTCCAGCCTGCTGCGCATGTTGTATTCGCGCGCTGGTACGTATCCGGCCAGACAGCCGATGCTGTATGCCGAGGACTTTTCGCCGAACACACCGCAGGGCGCCTGCCCGAACTGCCATGGCTTGGGCCACGTGTATGAAGTGACCGAACAGTCCATGGTGCCCGATCCCTCGCTGACCATCCGCGAGCGCGCCATCGCCGCATGGCCGCCGGCGTGGCACGGGCAGAACCAGCGTGACATCCTGGTGACGCTGGGCTACGACGTTGACATTCCCTGGCGCGACCTGCCTAAGAAGCAGCGCGACTGGATCCTGTTCACCGACGAGCAGCCGGTGGCGCCGGTGTATGCCGGGTTCACCCCGGCAGAAACCCGCGCCGCGCTGCGCCGCAAGGAAGAGCCCAGCTACATGGGCACCTTCAGTGGCGCGCGCCGCTATGTGCTGCACACCTTCGCCACCACCCAGAGCGCCATGATGAAGAAGCGCGTGGCGCGCTACATGGTGGGTACGGTCTGTCCGGTCTGCGATGGCAAGCGCCTCAAGCGTGCTGCCTTGTCGGTGACCTTCGCCGGCATGGACATCGGCGCGCTGTCCCAGCTGTCGCTGGCGGCGATGGCCGAGGCGCTGCGGCCGGCGGCGGAAGGCCGCTTCAACGCGCCGGCAAAGGGGGCAACGCGCAGCCGCGCGGCCGGGCGCAGGGCCGAACAGCTGCGGGTGGAGAAGGGCGGGCCGCTGCATGCAGGCAGCAGTGACGTGCGCCGCACGCCCGACCTGTCCGAGGAGAAGCGTATCGCTGCCCAGCGCATCGCGCACGATCTGGTGGAGCGTATCGGTACGCTCGAATCGCTGGGGTTGGGCTACCTGTCGATGGACCGCGCCACCCCGACGCTGTCGCCGGGTGAGCTGCAGCGTCTGCGCCTGGCCACCCAGATCCGCTCCAGCCTGTTCGGCGTGGTGTACGTGCTGGATGAGCCCACCGCCGGCCTGCATCCGGCAGATGGCGAGGCCCTGTATGGCGCGCTTGACCAGCTCAAGGCAGGCGGCAACACGTTGTTCGTGGTGGAGCACGATCTGGAGATGCTGCGCCGTGCCGATTGGCTGGTGGATGTCGGTCCCGGTGCAGGCCAGCACGGTGGGCAGGTGCTGTACAGCGGTGAGCCCGAGGGGCTGCGCGGCGTCGCCGCCTCGGCCACTGCACCCTACCTGTTCGGCAAGCACGACCGTGCCACCCGCAGCCCGCGCACGCCTGCCGGCTGGCTGGAGCTGCGCGGCATCCACCGCAACAACCTGCATGGGCTGGATGCACGCTTCCCGCTGGGCACGTTCTGCGCGGTTACCGGTGTCTCCGGCTCGGGCAAGTCCAGCCTGGTCAGCCAGGCGCTGGTGGAGCTGGTGGGTGAGCACTTGGGCCATGAGCCGGTGGCGCCCGATGCGGACGATGACCTGCCACAACCCAGCCGGATCGAGCGCACCCGCGGCCGCCTGCATGCCGGTCACACGGCGATCAAGCGCCTGGTGAACGTGGACCAGAAGCCGATCGGGCGCACGCCACGTTCCAACCTGGCCACCTACACCGGCCTGTTCGACCACGTGCGCAAGCTGTTCGCCGGTACCCGCATGGCCAAGGCGCGGCGCTACAGCGCCAGCCGCTTTTCCTTCAACGTGGCGCAGGGCCGCTGCGAAACCTGCGAAGGCGAAGGCTTCGTGCACGTGGAGCTGCTGTTCATGCCCAGCGTGTACGCACCATGCCCGACCTGCCACGGCCAGCGCTACAACGCCAAGACGCTGGAGGTGGAGTGGAATGGCCGCAGCATCGCGCAGGTGCTGGCGATGACGGTGGAAGAGGCGCTGGCGTTCTTTGCCGGTGAATCGGTCGTGCAGCGTCCGTTGCAGCTGCTGCGCGACATCGGGCTGGGCTATCTGCGGTTGGGCCAGCCGGCCACGGAACTGTCTGGTGGCGAAGCGCAGCGGATCAAGCTGGCCACCGAACTGCAGCGCAGCCAGCACGGCAACAGCCTGTACGTGCTCGACGAGCCCACCACCGGCCTGCACCCGGCCGACGTGGACAAGCTGATGGCGCAGCTGCATGGGCTGGTGGATGCGGGCAACACGGTGGTGGTGGTCGAGCACGACCTGCGCGTGGTGGCCGATGCGGACTGGGTGATCGACGTGGGTCCCGGCGCGGGCGAGCAGGGTGGGCAGATCGTGGCGGCGGGAACACCCGAGCAGGTGAGCCGATCGAAAGCAGGCAGGACGGCGGGCTACCTGCGGCGGTTCTTCGCCTGACTGCCTACCCACTGCTCGATTTCCCCATCTGCGAACGGCCCCAGTTTCTGCTTGACGATGTTCCCGTCCGCGCCCACCAGCACCGTGTAGGGCAGCAGACCCTGGGCGTTGCCCAAGCGCACGCTGGCGTCATCCGGCGCTGGCTGCTCGATCACGATCGGGTAGGTCACCGGCACGCGGTCAAGGAAATCGCGTACGCCGTCCGGCGTATCGATGGCCAGGCCCACCACCTGCACGCCATCGGCCGGCTGTGCAGCGGCAAACGCGGCCAACATGGGCATCTCTTCCACGCACGGACCGCACCAGCTGGCCCACACGTTGATCAACAGGGGGCGGCCACCGAAGCGGGCGAAGTCCACGGGCGTGCCATCCACGTCCGGCAGGGTGATGGCCGGCATCGCATCGCCGGGTTGGGCCGGCGCGGCGGCCGGGCGGCCCACCGCAGGAAACCCCGTTTCCTGTGGCGTGCGCGCCACGTAGTACACGCCGGTGCCCAACCCCAGCGCCGCAGCCAGCGCCGCCACCACCATCAACGAGGTACGGGGCGGCGGGGTACTCATCGCGCGGTGCGCAGCAGCGCTTCTTCCACCAGCGCCTGGGTCAGCACGGTGGGCAGCACGGTCGGCGGTGCGCCGGGGCCGTAGACCACGTACAGCGGCACGCCGACCGCCTTGTGCTCTTCCAGGAACGCGGTGATCTCCGGGTCCACGTTGGTGTAGTCACCGCGCATGTACACCGCGTTGGTACGGCGCAGGGTTTCCTCGAAACCCTGGGTGCCCAGCACCGCGCGTTCGTTGGCCTTGCAGGTCACGCACCAGTCGGCGGTCATGTTGACGAACACCACGCGGTTGTCCTGGCGCAGCCGGTCGAGCATCTGCGGCGAATAGGCCACCACGTTGTCGGCCGCGGCCAGTGCGGCTTTGGCCGGTGCAGCGATGCGGGTCACGCCCCACACCGGCACGAGTGCGCCCAGCAGCAGCACCAGCGCCAATGCGGCACCGACGCGCTGGCTGCGCCAGCGGCTGCGCTCGAACCACCACAGCGCCAGGCCCAGCACCACCAGCCCGGCCAGCACGAGTGCCATGGCATCCACGCCACGCTGTTTGCCCAGCACCCACAGCAGCCACAGCGCGGTGGCATACATCGGGAAGGCCAGCACCTGCTTCAGCGTTTCCATCCACGCGCCCGGGCGCGGCAGGCGCTTGGCCAGCGAAGGCACGAAGCCGATCAGCAGGAACGGCAGCGCCAGGCCGAGGCCCAGCATCAGGAACACCAGCATCGCCGGCACCGCCGGTGCGGTGAAGGCATAGGCCAGCGGCGCCCCCATGAACGGCGCCACGCACGGGCTGGCCACCACGCAGGCGAGCACGCCGGTGAAGAAATCGCCCATCGGTCCGCTACGCGAGGCCAGCGACTGGCCCACGCCGCCCAGGCTGCCGCCCAGGGTGAACACCCCGGACAGGCTCAAGCCCACGGTGAACATCAGGTACACCAGTGCGGCAATGAACCACGGGTGCTGCAGCTGGAAGCCCCAGCCCGCCGCCTGCCCGGCGGCACGCAGCGCCAGCACCAGTGCGCCAATCGCGGCGAACGCCACCAGCACGCCTGCCGTGTACCAGAGCGCGTGGCTGCGCGCGCGCTGGCGGCTTTCGCCGCTCTGCGCCACGCCCAGCACCTTCAGCGACAGGATCGGCAGCACGCACGGCATGAGGTTGAGGATCAGGCCGCCGGCCAGGGCCAGCAGCAACGCGGTGATCAGGGTGATCGGCGTGGCACTGCCGCTGCTGCCCGGCGGACGCGTGCGCTGGTCGTTGTCGGCGCTGGCGTCGGGCGTGCCGTCGGCGGGCAGCGCCAGCGCCGGTTCGTTCGGGCGGATCAGCATCGGCTGGGTCGCAATGCCGTTGGCCTCGCGTTCCTGCGCACGCTTATCGCGCGTCACCAGCGGGGCGATCACTTCGCTGCGGCGCGCTTCTTCACCCGCACTGGCGTTGACCTTGCCGGCCGGCAGCGCCAGCTTCACCCGCCGGGTCATCGGCGGGTAGCAGATGCCATCGGTCTGGCAGCCCTGGAAGGTGATCACCAGCGTGGCATCGGCGGCCTCGGCCACGCTGCGGCGCAGCGGCAGCTTCACATCGACCTGGTCGAAATACACCGACACATCGCCGAAGTGCTCGTCGCGGTGCGACTTGGCGGCCGGCCACAGCGGCTTGTCCGCGCGGATGCCCGGGGCGCCTTCCAGCTTCAGCGAAGTGCGGTCGCGGTAGAGGTAGTAGCCCGGCGCCGGACTGAAACGCAGCAGCACGGTATTGCCATCGCCGACGATGGCTTCGAAGCCGAAGGCGCGTTCGGACGGCAGCGGCAGTGACGGGGTGCTGGCCGCGCCGGGCAGGCGCAGGCCACCGGCAGCATTGCCGGCCAGCGGGTTGTTGAACGGCGACGCGGCGGCGGCGCCCAAGGCCGGGGTCATGGCGCTGTCGGCACGGGCGCTGCCACCCGGCAGCGTGACCTGCACGCTGCGCTTCTGCGGCGGGTAGCACACGCCGGCATCGGCGCAGCCCTGGTAACGCACTTCCAGCGTCACCGTTTCAGCACCGTCGGCAGCCTTGCCGGGCAGTACGGCGGTCAGCCGCTCACGGTAGGTTTCCACTTCGCCGAAGAAGTCATCGTGGTGCTTCTTGCCGGCCGGCATCTGCAGCGCCTCGGCACTGAAGCCGGCGTCGCTCTTGACCGTAGTGCGGTGGCGGTAGAGGTAGTAGCCCGGCGCGATCTTCCAGCTCACCTCGATACGGTCGCGGTCGCGCGCCTGCGCGCTCAGCCCGAAGGCTTCATCCACCGGCAGCAGGTCTTTCTCGCTGACGGCCAGTGCCGGCAGGGACACCACGAACAGCGCGCACAGCGCCGCAACACGACGAAACAGCGTCATCAATCAGTTTCCTCTCGGGTCTGGGCCCGAATCCAATCCAGGTACGCCGGCAGGCCGGCGCGGGTTTCGACCGCGATGCACTCGGGGAGTTCATACGGGTGCAGCACCTGCACGCGCGCGATGGCCGCATCCAGGCGGCTGCCGGTGGTCTTGATCAGCAGTTGGACCTCAGCGTCCTCGGTCACCTCACCGTGCCAGCGGTAGGTCGAGTGCGCCCCGTCCAGCCGGGTCACGCAGGCGGCCAGGCGTTCTTCCACCAGCGCATGCGCCAGCCGCGTGGCGGTGGCCGCATCGGGGCAGGTGGTCAGGAGGATGAATACGGGATCGGGGGTCGACATGACCGCCGAGTATAGAGATCGCGGCCTGGCGATGCCGGCCGGTTCCGCCTGGGAACCGGCCGGAGAATCGAATCCCGGTGGCACCGGCGGGTGGCCGGGGCACCGTATTGTCCTGGTGCCGGCCCCTGGCCGGCAACTCGGGATGCCTCAGTTCGCCAACTCGCAGGTCGCCGGCTTGGCCGACGTGAACAGGGCAGGCGTGCCCCATTCCGGGTGGTCGATGAACGGGTTGCGGTTGCCCTGGAAGCTGTAGATCACTTCATTACGGGCTTTTTCTGCGGCATCCGGCGGGTCGGACAGGTGCCAGTCGATCAGGGTCGAGAGCAGGCCCATGTAGGCCGGCGAGGCCGAGGTCTTCACGATCCTGCTGCGGTCGTCGGTCAGCTCCAGGTCCGGTTCGGACTGGCCGGTGGCTGCGTCCTTGCCGCCCTCATAACGGATCGCCATGTACATCACCGCACGCGCCATGTCGCCCTTGCGGTGGCCCCACACCTCGAAGGTGCCGGCATTCCCGTCCGGGGTGCGCACCCAGTTGGAATTGCCCGGATAGCCGCCACTGCCGCCGCCGGTGCCGTTGTTGGCCTCGGTGGCGCGCTCGCCGCAGTTGCTGTCGCACTTGGCGAACGGCTTGTTGCCGCGGTCCGCGTTCCACTGCGCATCGGTCAGGTACAGCATGTGGGTATCGGTATAGGGCGCGTAGGGCAGTCCCTTGTCGCCGGTGGTGCTGGCAAAGCCCAGTGAATTGGGCCAGGTGTGCTCGCGGTTGTAGGTCAACCCGCTGCCGGTGCCGGCCCGGTCGGTGACCTTGGCGTAGCTGCGGTTGCGGTACGCGTCCAGGATGCGGCCGCTGTTGTTGGGATCCTCGTCGGCGATTTCCAGGATGGTCCAGGTGCTGGTGCCCGAGCCGCTGTACGGATACGAGGTGTGGCCCTTGATGGTGGCGTGCAGCGAGCAGCGCAGCTGGCTGGGGCTGGAGGTGTTGACCTTCGAGTAGTAGCTGCCCGGATCCGGGTCGGGACCGGGGTCGGTACCGCCGCTGGCCACGGTGAAGGCGATGCGGGTATCGGCCGCCGGGCGTGCGCCCTGGGCGTCCTTGATGCGCGCGGCACGGATGTCGAAGCGGCAGGCTTCACCGGCCACCAGCGCGGTGTTGGTCGACAGGGTGAAGCGGGTACCGCTGCTGGCGTGGGTGAGCGGCACCGTGCCGGACTGGCCGCAGCTCAGGGCAAACGCACCGGCGCTGACGGTGACGCTTTCACTGAAGGTCACGGCCAGGTCGGCAGCGGCCGGGAAGCTGGTTGCGCCCTGTTCCGGGGTGGTGGTGCTCACCGACGGCGGGGTGTTGGGCCCGGTGCTGCCGCCGCCGCTGAAGGTCTGGCCGGTGTTGCAGGCACCGAAGGTCTGCGCCGCCGATCCGGCCCAGGTGAAGTGGGTGTACTGGCTGCCGCTGCCGGTGAGCTGCAGGGAGGTGCCCGGGGCGGTGCTGTTGCTCTCGCTGACCGGGATGTTCTGGCTGGTCAGCCCGGCGGCCGGGCCGCCGGAGGCGGTGATGGTGCCTTCGTAGCTGATGAACTGGATGACCTTGCCGCTGGCATCCACCAGCGCGATGCCGTCGTTGGCGCCGTTCTGCAGGCCGTTGGTGGGGTAGGTGACGGTGGCGATGCTGGCCTTGCCGCAGCCGGCGGCGGTACCGGCCGGCACGGCGTTGTTGGCATAGACCGTGGCCGCCGACGGGGTGCTGCCGTTGTACAGGTACAGCCGGTAGGTACTGAGGTCCTCGCCGCCGGTGGCGACCACCTCGATGGCTTCGCCGACATCCCCGGCCGGGGTGCTGTCGTCGTAGTGCAGTTCATTGATGAATACGTCCGCCTGGGCGGAACCGGCGGCCAGCGCCAACAGGCACCCCAGGGACAGCGGTGTGAGCAACCTCATCTACGTCTCCTTGTGATTGGGTTTTGCCGGCCGAATCTAGCTAATCCATATGACACATCTATCGATTTGTCGGATTCGGCACTCCGCAGTGGGACGTGCGTCAAGAAAATGGCGGTCTGGGGGAATTCGTCGGCACCCCCTTGAAAGGGCTCGGGACAGCACCATCTCTGCCCTGTCCCGCACTGGCGGGTTTTTTCACGAGCGGTGCTGGCAGTCACCTGGGGTGAGTGCTAAGATCGCCGGACTTTTTCAAACCAATCAACAACTTAAGAGGCACGCATGAACATCAAGCCGCTTCACGACCGCGTTGTGGTCAAGCCGATCGAAGCCGACGAAGTCTCCGCCGGCGGCATCGTCATCCCCGACTCGGCCAAGGAAAAGTCGACCAAGGGTGAAGTCGTGGCCGTGGGCCCGGGCAAGCCGCTGGACAACGGCAGCGTGCGCGCGCCGTCGCTGAAGGTTGGCGACAAGGTGATCTACGGCCAGTACGCCGGCAGCACCTACAAGAGCGAAGGCGTGGAATACAAGGTCCTGCGCGAAGACGACATCCTCGCCGTCATCGGCTGAGTTTGCGCCGCCGGGCTTGCCCCGCCGCTTCTTCTTTTTTCAGATCAACGCAGCCGGGCATCGCCCGGCGCCACATAAAAGGTAATCGCAATGGCTGCCAAGGAAATTCGTTTCGGTGAAGACGCCCGCGCCCGCATGGTGCGCGGCGTCAACGTTCTCGCCAATGCCGTCAAGGCCACCCTGGGCCCGAAGGGCCGCAACGTCGTGCTCGAAAAGAGCTTCGGCGCCCCGACCATTACCAAGGACGGCGTGTCCGTCGCCAAGGAAATCGAACTGGCTGACAAGTTCGAGAACATGGGCGCGCAGATGGTGAAGGAAGTCGCCTCGCGTACCAACGATGACGCCGGCGACGGCACCACCACCGCCACCGTGCTGGCCCAGGCCCTGATCCGCGAAGGCGCCAAGGCCGTGGCTGCCGGCATGAACCCGATGGACCTCAAGCGCGGTATCGACAAGGCCGTGGTCGCCGCCGTCGCCGAGCTGAAGAACATCTCCAAGCCCACCGCCGACGACAAGGCGATTGCCCAGGTCGGTACGATCTCGGCCAACTCGGATGAGTCGATCGGCAACATCATCGCCGAGGCGATGCGTGAAGTCGGCAAGGAAGGCGTGATCACCGTTGAAGAAGGCTCGGGCCTGGAAAACGAGCTGGACGTGGTCAAGGGCATGCAGTTCGACCGCGGCTACCTGTCCCCGTACTTCATCAACAACCAGCAGGCGCAGACCGCCGACCTGGATGATCCGTACATCCTGCTGCACGACAAGAAGATCTCCAACGTGCGTGACCTGCTGCCGGTGCTGGAAGGCGTCGCCAAGGCCGGCAAGCCGCTGCTGATCGTGGCCGAAGAAGTCGAAGGCGAAGCGCTGGCGACCCTGGTGGTCAACACCATCCGCGGCATCGTCAAGGTCGTGGCCGTCAAGGCACCGGGCTTCGGCGACCGTCGCAAGGCGATGCTGGAAGACATGGCCACCCTGACCGGCGGCACCGTGATCTCCGAAGAAATCGGCCTGTCGCTGGAGAAGGCGACCATCGCCGACCTCGGCCGCGCGAAGAAGGTGCAGGTTTCCAAGGAAAACACCACCATCGTCGACGGCCAGGGCGACCAGGACGCGGTGCAGGCACGCGTGGCCCGCATCAAGACCCAGATCGAAGACACCTCGTCCGATTACGACCGTGAGAAGCTGCAGGAACGCGTGGCCAAGCTGGCCGGCGGTGTTGCCGTGATCAAGGTCGGTGCGTCGACCGAAATCGAAATGAAGGAAAAGAAGGACCGCGTCGACGACGCCCTGCACGCTACCCGTGCGGCGGTCGAAGAAGGCGTGGTGCCGGGCGGCGGTGTTGCCCTGGTCCGTGCGGTCACCGCGCTGGCTGGCCTGAAGGGTGCCAACGAAGACCAGAACCACGGCATCCAGATCGCCCTGCGCGCGATGGAAGCCCCGCTGCGTGAAATCGTCGCCAACGCCGGCGAAGAGCCGTCCGTGATCGTCAACAAGGTCAAGGAAGGCACCGGCAGCTACGGCTACAACGCCGCCACCGGCGAGTTCGGCGACATGCTGCAGTTCGGCATCCTGGATCCGACCAAGGTGACCCGTTCTGCCCTGCAGAACGCTGCCTCGATCGCCGGCCTGATGATCACCACCGAAGCGATGGTGGCCGAAGCGCCGAAGAAGGATGACGGCGCCGGCGCAGCAGGCGGCGGCATGGGCGGCATGGGTGGCATGGGCGGCATGGACTTCTAAGGTCCCCGCACACGCGACACCCTGTCGTGCTGTAAACGAAGAACCCCGCCGAAAGGCGGGGTTCTTTCGTTATGGGACAAACACCTTGTTGCCGTATTCCCAGGTCCACGGCACGGCGGTGTCACCCAAAACGTAGCGCACCAGTGCGGGGAATGCCGCTTCGGCGCGCACATCGTTGCCCAGGATCACCACGCAGCGCTGGCCACGTTCCAGGCAGACCATCGTGTTACCCACCGCATCGTCATGCCCGCCTTTGTAGAAGCCATGGCCCTGCGGGCCATCGAACACCACCACGCCCAGCCCGGCGGCAAGGTCGGCACGCCGCTTCGCCGGGGGCAGTTCGTCCTGCAGCGTGGGGAACTGCGATGCGGTGGTGATCGGCCACTGCGCGCGCACCAGCTCACGCCGCGATGCAGGTGAAAGGCCTTTACCGCTCACCAGGGCGGCGGCAAGCCGCGCGATATCGGTGATGGTGGTGTCCATCGAACCAGCCGCTCGCACACGGCTGCGCTCGTCATGCGGTTCGGTGCTGCCGTCCTGTGTCCAGCCGTCGGCCAGGTTGCCGGCGAAGTCCGCGCGCCAGGTCATGCTGGTACGGGTCATGCCGAGGCGATCAAACACCCTCCGCTGCATTTCCCTGCCCACGTCCAGGCCTACGCCCTGTTCGAGCACGAACTGAAGCAGGATCAGCCCTTCCCCGGAATACGCATACCGCGTGCCCGGGTCGAAATGCAGCCGCAGTTTTCCCTCCGGTTCAAGGAAGGCGAAGTTGGAGAAACCGCTGCGGTGGCTGAGCAGCATGCGCGGGGTGATCTGCTGCCAGCGCGGGTCGTCCTTCAGGTCGGGCCAGGGCGCGTAGCGCTTATCGGCCGGATAGTCCGGTAGTGGACGGTCCAGGTAGGCGGCGATGGGGAGATCCAGATCCAGCATGCCGTCGTCCACGAGCTGCAGCACCATGTAGGCAAACGCCGCCTTGGTCAGCGACGCGGCGTACATGATGGTGTCTGGCTGCAGCGGCTCGCCGGCCGCATTGCGTTTGCCGGCCGCGTGCACCTGCGCGACCTTGCCGTCATCGATCACGGCCAACGCCAGCCCCTGGGCCTGGGTTTCCCGCATCAGACGCTGCATCTGCGCATCCACCGCGGGCGGGGACGGCAGCGCGTGGGGTGGGGCGGCGGCCAGCGCAGCGGACGCTGGCATCAACAGGGAGAACATCAGGACGAACGGGCGCATGCACGGCACTCCTCCGGGTCTCAGCGCCAATCGTACCGTCGGGCTTGCAGCCCTGAACACTGCACCCCAGTTGCGAATGAAACAGTTGGCACTCCCAAACCCCTGTGCTATCAATACTCCCCAATGAACGCACGCCACGCCAATTCCTACTTTTGGTATTACTTTCCGAAGCCACCGGCGGAGGAAGGCATGCGCTCACCCTGAAGAAACCTTCAGACGCATTCCCGAAAGCCGCCAGCGCACCTGGCGGCTTTTTTGTTGCCGCCGCGCTGGGGACCCCCCACCTTCCAGGAGACACCCCCATGCCCCCCCACACCGACGACCTGCGCATCCGCAAGATCGAACCGTTGACCCCGCCGGCGCAGCTGTTGGCGATGCTGCCCTGCGACGATGAAGCCTCCTCCACGGTGAGCGCCTCGCGCGCCGCACTGCACGAGATCCTGCACGGCCGCGATGACCGCCTGGCGGTGGTGATCGGCCCGTGCTCGATCCATGACCCGGTCGCGGCGATCGAGTACGCCCAGCGCCTGAAGCCGCTGCGCGATGCGTACGCGGGCGAACTGGAAATCGTCATGCGCGTCTACTTCGAAAAACCGCGCACCACGGTGGGCTGGAAGGGCCTGATCAACGACCCGGACCTGGATGGCAGCTTCCAGATCAACAAGGGCCTGCGCGTTGCGCGCGGCCTGCTGCGCGACATCAACAAGTTGGGCCTGCCGGCCGGCGTGGAGTTCCTGGATGTGATCTCGCCGCAGTACATCGCCGACCTGGTTGCCTGGGGCGCGATTGGCGCGCGTACCACCGAAAGCCAGGTGCATCGCGAGCTGGCGTCCGGGCTGTCGTGCCCGGTCGGCTTCAAGAACGGTACCGACGGCAACATCAAGATCGCCGCCGACGCAGTGGGGGCCGCATCCAACCCGCATCATTTCCTGTCGGTGACCAAACAGGGCGATACGGCCATTGTCGCCACCGCCGGCAACCCGGATTGCCACGTGATCCTGCGCGGCGGCAAGGTGCCGAACTTCGATGCCGCCAGCGTGGATGCCGCCAGCCAGACCCTGGCCAAGGCGCAGCTGCCGGCGCGGTTGATGATTGACGCCAGCCACGCCAACAGCAGCAAGAATCCGGAGAACCAGCCGAAGGTGATCGCCGACATCAATGCACAGCTGGCGGCAGGCGAAGAGCGCATCGTGGGCGTGATGGTGGAAAGCCACCTGGTGGCTGGCCGCCAGGAACTGGTGGAAGGGCAGCCGCTGGTGTACGGCCAGAGCATCACCGATGGTTGCATCGGCTGGGATAGTTCGCTGCAGGTGCTCGAAGCGCTGGCCGAGGCCGTGCGTGCGCGGCGCGCACGGCGTCTGGCCGAGGCGGCTTGACCCCGCAGGGAGCCGGCCGCCGGCCGGCTCCACGAAAGATCCGCTCTACCGGAAGTCTGGTTTTGTTAAAGAGAATCAATTGGATACTGCGCACCCGGCGCTGCAGACTGCAGGCCTCACTTGAGGGTCCTACAGGGTGTATGTACAATGTATGCACAGTCCAGCAACGTGCGGGTGCTTCCCATGGGAACCGCAAGCAAAGTCATCAATTTCCGGGCCCCTGCCGATAAGCAGGATCTGATCGATCGTGCCGTAGCAATCAGTGGCGTGAATCGCACCGAGTTCATCCTGGATGCCGCGTGCGACAGGGCGCGCGAGGTGCTGGCCGACCAGACGCAGTTCACGTTGAATGCCGAGCAGCTGCAGCGCTTCAATGCGCTGCTGGACGCACCGCTGGAGGACAACCTTGCCCTGCGCCGGTTGTTGAGCACGCCGGCGCCCTGGGAACGCTGAGGCCTTGTGGCTCTCCGCTCCAACACCGCTGCATGCGGATCATCTGTTGGATGACTTCCGCTGCAGCGCTCCAGCCCTGGCGAAATGGCTGCTTGAACGCGCACGCCAGAACCAGGCATCCGGCGCATCCAGATGCTTCGTTGCCTGCGATGAGAAGCGTCGCGTCGTCGGTTACTACGCGCTCTCAGCCGGTTCGATAGCGCATGACGCCGTGCCCGGACGAATCCGCCGCAACATGCCCGATCCCATTCCGGTCATCGTGTTGGGGCGGTTGGCGGTACATGCGGACAGCGCGGGGCAAGGCATTGGCCAGGGCTTGTTGAAGGATGCGGTGCTACGTTCGCTGCAGGCGTGCGGTCAGGTCGGCGCACGGGCGTTGCTCTGCCATGCCATCGATGAGCCCGCCAAGGCGTTCTACCTCAAGCACGGTTTCATCGCTTCACCCATTCACCCTCTGACGCTGATGCTGCCCCTTGCGTGCTAATGCACCTCGTCGCGGTACACGAACTTCGGCATCTCCCACTTGAAGTGGATCGCGAGCAGGCGGAAGGCGAAGCCGCCGCCCAGGCACCACAACGTGGCGGCGTTGAGCGACACACCCAGTTCGAGCAGGCCCAGCCATGCCGCGCCGGTAAGCAGGGTGATCACCGCGTACAGCTCCTTCTGGAAGATCAGCGGCACCTCGTTGCACAGCACGTCGCGCAGCACGCCGCCGAAGGCGCCGGTGAGCATGCCGGCGATGAGCACGATCGGCACCGCGTGGCCGCCGTCGCGCGCCACCGCGCAGCCGATCAGGGTGAAGCAGATCAGGCCCAGGCCATCGAGCACCAGGAAGGTGCGGCGGAAGTGGTGCATCCAGCGCGCCACCCAGGTGGCGATCAGCGCCGCACATATGGTGAAGCCCAGGTACTCGGGGTGCTTGACCCAGCCCAGCGGGTAGTGGCCCAGCACGATGTCGCGCAGTGACCCGCCGCCCAGGGCCGTGACGCAGGCGATGATGACCACGCCGAACAGGTCCATCCGCCGACGACCGGCAGACAGCGCGCCGGTCATGGCTTCGGCGGAAATGGCGATGAGGTAGATGATGGACAGCAGCATGCAACGGCTCCGGAGGGGCAGGCGGGGACGGAAACGCGCACGCGCCAGCGCCGCAGCACTGTCGTGGGGTGGGATTCCGTTGCCGCTCCCGCTGTCCTTTTGCCTGAGAGTTCAGTGGCCAGGCCACGTGCCCCTTCGGCGGGTCATTGAAGACCTCTCTCCAGATCGGCGTGTTGGATGCATGGTTGGTGGCGTATCGAGCCACCGGCCTGAGCGATTATGGGAGCCTGCGCCTTCGGCGGGCGCCAGCGCGGCGCCTCTCTCCTGCATCCGGGTCCGATTCTAGCAGCCAGCACGCCCCCGCCGGTGGATAATCCCGGTATGCCCGCTGAACCCGCCCCCTGGTACGTCTACCTGCTGGAATGCCGCAACGGCAGCTATTACGCCGGCATCAGCAACGACGTGGATGCCCGCTTCCAGGCACACCTGTGCGGCAAAGGCGCGCGCTACACCCGCGCCAATCCACCAGTGAAGCTGCTGGCGGTGCGCGCGTATCCCAACCGCTCGGCAGCTTCCAAGGCCGAATGCGAGCTCAAGCGCCAGCCGCGCGCACGCAAACTGGCCTGGCTGCAGCAACGGAGTGCCGAGACATGACCGGAATCGACCCGGCCAAGGCGCGCGCAATGATCGGCAGGACCGTGCTCGCCGGCATCACCTACCTTGACGCCCAAGGCAACGCCCTGGAGCACCGCCAGATGGCCGGGCACGTGCTGCGCATCAATGACGACGAGGGCGTGGTACTGGCCAGCGCAGTGGACGGCGAGGAGCTGTTCCTGCCGCCCACGCTGGACCACTACACGCCGGCCGCTCCAGGCGAATACACCCTGCGCTCGATGGCGCTGACCATCAGCGATCCGGATTTCCTGTGCACCTGGGACGTTCACCTCGCGCCCGGCAACGATCCCTGATCGGATGGCTTCGGCCGCCGGTCCTCGCGGTCATCACCGAAGATGATCCGCGCGCTGCGCTGGTAGCTCCAATACGCCACGGCCCAGTTGAGCAGCACCACGATCCGGTTGCGGAACCCGATCAGGAAGAACACGTGCGCGGCCAGCCAGAACCACCAGGCCAGCACGCCCGACAATTGCAGCCGGCCCAGATGCACGATGGCAGCCATGCGCCCGATCGTGGCCAGGTTGCCGAAGTCCTGGTACTTGAACGGCCCGGGTGACGGCTTGCCGTCCAGCCGCGCACGAATTGTCGCGGCCACATGCTTGCCCATCTGCTTGGCGGCCGGGGCAACGCCCGGCACCGGCCGTCCATCGGCCTGCTGCAGCGCGGCCAGGTCACCGGCGACGAAGATCTCCGGGTGTCCGGCCAGGGTGAGGTCGGGCTGCACCGGCACCCGTCCGGCGCGGTCCAACGGCACCTCCAGCGTCCGCGCCAGCGGCGAAGCGGCCACGCCCGCGGCCCACACCACCGTGCGCGCGGCAACGAACTGCTCGCCGAGCTGGAAGCCCTCGCCGTCGATGTGGCTCACCGCCGTACCGGTCAGCACTTCCACGCCGAGCTTCTCCAGCTGGCGCCGCGCTTTCAGCGAAAGCACCTCGGGGAAGCTGGACAGCACCCGCGGCCCGGCTTCGACCAGCCGCACCTTGGCGCTGGCCGGATCGATATGGCGGAACTCGTTGCGTAGCGTGTGCCGCGCGATCTCGGCCAAGGTGCCGGCCAGTTCCACCCCGGTGGGGCCGCCGCCAACCACCGCGAAGCTCAGCCACGCCGCTTTGCGTGCCGGATCCGGCTCGGCCTCGGCGCGTTCGAAGGCCAGCAGCAGTTTGCGGCGCAGTGCGATCGCATCGTCCAGGGTCTTCAGGCCAGGCGCGTCGGCGGCCCACTCGTCGTGCCCGAAATAGGCGTGGGTGGCGCCGGTGCACAGCATCAGGGTGTCGTAGCCGAGCTGGCTGCCGTCGGCCAGGGTGATCTGGCGGCTGGCCTTGTCGATCGAGGTCACCTCGCTCAGCCGCACTTCAACATTGCGCTGGTCGCCCAGGATGTGGCGCAGCGGCGCGGCGATGTCGGGTGCGGACAGGCCGGCGGTGGCGACCTGGTACAGCAGCGGCTGGAACAGATGGTGGTTGCGACGGTCCACCAGGGTGATGCGGATGCGCGCGCTGGCCAGCGCGCGGGTGGCCCAGAGGCCGGCGAAGCCGCCACCGATGATGACCAGGTGGGGCAGGGAATCGCGGGTCATGCAATGACTCCTTGGCGGGGGTCGAAGCGAAGCACTGCATGTTCGCACGTGACGCGCGATATTCACGTGGATGGCAGATACTGGGTTCAGCAGCCGTCGCGCCTGCCGGCGGCCGATTCGACCCTTGCCTGGAACGTCCACCTGCTTGCGCGCAATTCCGAAAGAAGACGCGGCAACACCGGCGCGTTGATCGGCGTATCGTATCGGCGCCTATCGACAACCGGGAACACCAACATGCTGAAGATCTGGGGCCGCCGCAATTCCAGCAACGTGCGCAAAGTGCTGTGGTGCGCGGAGGAAATCGGCCTGCCGTACGAATCCATCGAAGTGGGCGGCCCCTTCGGTGGCACCCAGTCGCCGGAATACGTGGGCATGAACCCCAACGGCCTTGTGCCGGTGATCGAAGACCACGGCCTGCCGCTGTGGGAATCCAACACCATCGTGCGTTATCTGAGCGCGCGCTACGCGCTGGGCACGCTGTACCCCGAAGATGCAATGGCGCGCGCGCAGGCCGAGAAGTGGATGGATTGGAGTACCTCGCGCATGGCGCCGCTGTACACCGACCTGATCTGGGGGATCATGCGCACCGCCCCGGCCGACCGCGACGAGGCCCGCATCAATGCCGCGATCACCCGTGCCGGCGAGTTGCTGGGCATGGCCGATGCCACCCTGGCGCAGCAACCGTGGTTGTCCGGCGAGCAGTTCGCGATGGGCGACGTTCCGTTGGGCGCGCTGGTCTATGCGTGGTTCGAGCTGCCGATCCAGCGGCCGTCGTTGCCGCACCTGGAAGCGTGGTACCAGCGCCTCCAGCAGCGCCCGGCGTACGTCAAAGCGGTCATGACGCCGTTGACTTGAGGTAACGGACGGCAGGTGCGGACCGTTGGTCCGCACGCTTTCAATACAGGTCGGTGGGATCGACGTCCAATGACCAGCGCACCTTGCGCGCCTGCGGCAAGCCGTACACCTGCGGCATGATCTGATCCAGCAGCGCATGCAGCGGCCGCCGCGCCGGGGCCGACAGCAGCAGCTGCGTGCGCTGGTAACCGGCGCGGCGCGGCATCGGCGCCGGCATCGGGCCGAAGCGTTCCACGGGGCACTCATGCGCGATCAGCTCGCGCACTGCCATCAGCATGGCGTTGGCGTGCTCCACCTGCTGCGCCTCGGCGCGCATCAGCGCCAGGTGCGCGAACGGCGGGAAGCCGGCCGCTTCACGCTGCTGCAGCTCGGCGTCGGCGAAGGCGTGGTAGCCGCCGTTGACCAGCGTTTCCAGCAACGGGTGCCCGGGGTGATGGGTCTGCAGCCAGACCTCGCCGGCGTCGCTGGCGCGTCCCGCGCGCCCGGCCACCTGGATCAGCTGCTGGGCCAGTTTCTCGCTGGCGCGGAAATCGGCGGAGAACAGTCCCTCGTCGATGCCCACCACCACCACCAGGGTCAGCTTGGGCAGGTCGTGGCCCTTGGCCAGGATCTGCGTGCCGACCAGGATGCCGGCGCGGTCGCCCAGCGTGGCAAGTTGGGTCTCCAGCGCGTCGCGCCGGTTGGTGGTGCCGCGGTCGATGCGGATCACCGGGAAATCGGCGAAGGCTTCCACCAGGCGTTCTTCCAGCCGCTCTGTGCCGATGCCCTGTGGCTGCAGCGCCAGGCTGGCGCAGTCGGGGCAGGCCAGTGGCGCCGGCTGGCGCGCGCCGCAGTGGTGGCATTGCAGCCGGCGGCCGCCGGCGTGCACGGTCATCGGCGCATCGCAGCGTTTGCAGGGCGCGGTCCAGCCGCAGTCGTGGCACAGCAGCACCGGTGCGTAACCGCGGCGGTTCTTGAACACCAGCACCTGGTGGCCGGCCGCCAGGTGCTGGCCGATGCCTTCCATCACCTCGGCCGAAAGGCCGTCCTTCAACGGGCGCTTGCGCACGTCCAGCACCCGCACCCGCGGCGGGCGCGCCTCGCCTGCGCGCTGTTTCAGGCGCAGATGGGTGTAGCGGCCGGCATGGGCGTTGTGCAGTGATTCCAGCGACGGCGTGGCGCTGCCCAGTACCACCGGCACATCCAGCGCCTTGGCCCGCACCAGCGCGAAATCGCGCGCGTGGTATCGAATGCCGTCCTGTTGCTTGTAGCTGCCGTCGTGCTCTTCATCGACCACGATCAGCCCGGCGTTGGGCAACGGGGTGAACACCGCCGAGCGCGTGCCCACGATCACCTGTGCCTCGCCGCGCGCGGCGGCCGCCCAGACCCGTGCGCGCTCGTTGTCGTTCAGGCCCGAATGCAGCACGTGCACCGCAATGCCCAGGCGGCTGCGGAAGCGCGCGAGCGTCTGCGGGGTCAGCCCGATCTCGGGCACCAGCACCAGCGCCTGCCGGCCGCGGGCCAGGCAGTCCACGATGGCCTGCAGGTACACCTCGGTCTTGCCGCTGCCGGTCACCCCGTCGAGCAGGAACGCGCCGAACCGCGCGTGGGCGGTGATCGCGGCGATGGCGTTGGCCTGCTCCGCATTCGGGGTCGGCCCCGGCCGCAGGGCCGGCATCGCCGGGGCGTGCTCCAGCGCGATGCGCTCGACCAGGCCGCGCTTGGCCAGCGAGCGCGCCGCGCTGCGCCAGTCGTCCATCGCCTCGTCGAGCAGGTCCTCGTCCACGCTGCCGCCGGCCAGCTGTTCGGCCAGGCGGTGCGGACGGGTGCCGGCCCGCAGCTTGGCGCGGTGTTCGAGTCCTTCGGCAGTGAGCTGCCAGCCCCAGCGATGGGTGTCGGGCACCGGCTCACCACGGCGCAATGGCGCGGGCAGGGCGGTGCTGACCACCTCGCCCAGCGGCGCATGGGTATAGCGTGCCAGCCACTGCAGCGAGGTCCACAGCTCGCCGCCCAGCAGCGGCGCCGGGTCCAGCCATTCCACAGCAGCGCGCAGCGCGTTGCCGTCGGTCACCGTACCGATCCCGGCCACCACGCCCACCAGCTCGCGCGAGCCGAACGGCACCCGCAGCCGGCGACCGACCATGCCAGGCCCGGGCGGCGCTCCCGGCGGCGGCGCGTAGTCGAACCACTGCGGCAGCGGCAGGGGCAGGGCAACCTGGAGGGAGGGGGCATCCGGCAGCGGCGCCGGGGCACTTTCCAGGGTCAGCAGGGGGGCTGGATCGGGGGGCAGCATCGCGCCAGTGTAGCGGCCCGAACCGGCCCTGTTCAGCACACGAAACCGATCGCCGGCCGGCGCCGTGAAACCTAAATAGGAGCTAAATATCCGTGGCCATTGGAGATTCGGTCTTATCCACATCTTCTGTGGATAAGTCTGTGTGCGAGTGTCGAACTCCGAGCTGTTTGTCAGGGAGTTCCGCAGTGAAGCTTGGGTTGGTCAAAAAATAGCCACACAACTAAATGTATGTAAATCAATAAGATGGCTGTGAAACACAGCTGACACATGGGTGACGCCGGCTTCACCTGCCGGTTTTCTGCCGATTTTGTTGGTGCTGTGCACAACCTGCGCCGCTGTCAAGCCATCTACACCACCGCGGTAGTCGCACGTGACCCGTATCGGCATCCCCCTGCGCGGGCGCACTCGCTATCATTTCGGCACTTGATGGAGTTGCTATGACGGCTGTGAACGCCCCTGTTTCCTCTACTGCAGCGGGTGCCCTGTCCGCATTCCTGCGAGGCGTCGAACGCCGTGCCCTGGTGGTTGCCGAGCTGCAGTGCGGCGACCCGACCGTCGCCGAACAGGCACTGGTGGCGGTGATGCGCGCCTTCGCCGGCATCGCCAGCGATGTGCCGATGGCACAGTGGCCGGACCGGTTCTGGATCCTGCTGGCCCACCGCACCCCGATCCGCATGCCGGCCCCTGGCGGCCAGTGGGCCCCTGGCCTGGCGCACCTGCCCAGCCTGGCGCCGCCGGCACGTCTGGCGCTGCTGCTGCGGGTAGGGGGCGGGCTGGACGAGGCGGCCGCCGCGCAGATCCTGGACATGCCGGTCGCCGACTACCAGCAGGCGCTGGCGCAGGCCTGCCCACGCGATGCGCAGGGCCACCCCGATGCGGCGGGCTGGCGTGCGTTGGCCGAACAGGTGCAGCAGCGCCTGCGTGACCTGCCGGCCAGCAGGCTGCAGCAACTCCACCAGCCCGCGCCGGCCCCCGCGCCGGGCAAGGGTCCGGCCTCCTGGCGCGCGCCGGCCCCGGCCGATGCGGCGCCCCGGCGCACGCCGGTGCGCCGTCACAATCGCCGGCCGCTGTGGCGTGGCCTGCTGATCCTGCTGGTCACCATCGCCGTGTTGCTGGGCGGTGCGGCGTGGTGGAAGCACCGCAGCCCGGCGCTCGCCCCCGAGGCCAGCGTGCCCGACGGCGCGGTGTCCACCG
The DNA here is from genome assembly GCF_037203925.1 of Stenotrophomonas sp. CCNWLW57. Classification (NCBI taxonomy): domain Bacteria; kingdom Pseudomonadati; phylum Pseudomonadota; class Gammaproteobacteria; order Lysobacterales; family Lysobacteraceae; genus Stenotrophomonas; species Stenotrophomonas sp. CCNWLW57. The sequence goes on along the minus strand of NZ_JBBCBJ010000001.1, from coordinate 606,535 downwards.
CCGACCCGGTGCGGGTCGAACCGTTGGCGGCTGAAGACCTGCCGGTGACGGCGCCGGCCGATCCGGCCCACGCCGCCAGTGACGCGGCCATGCTGGCCGACCCGGACCTGATGCTCGCCCGCGATGCGGACCTGTACGCGTGGGCTGCCGCCGGTGGGCCGGTGCCGGTGGACGAGTCGCAACCGCAGCCCAGCCGCCCCGAACCTGCCACCGCCGGCCTGGAGACGGCAGCCGCTGATGAATAAGTCGATCCTGCTGCTCGCCATCGGCTTGGCGACCGGTGCGCATGCCGCGCCACAGCCGCTGCCCCTGCCATCCGCCACGCCTGTGCCGGTTACCACACCCGCCATTCCCGCCACCCCCGCCGCGCTGGACCCGGCCCAGCTGCGTGAACTGCGCAGCCGCTATGCGCAATGGCAGGCATTGCCTGCAGCCGAACGTGCCCGTATCCGCGAGGCCGCCGGCCGTATTGCCGCGATGCCCGCTGCACAGCAGCAGGCGCTGCGGGCCCGCTTCGACGAACAGGACCAGCGGTTCCGCGACGGCTGGCTGCTGGGCCCGCAGCTGGGCCAGCATTTCCCCAAGCTGCAAGGTCTGTTCGGCTACCTGCCCGCTGACCAGCGCGAACCCGCCCTGGCCGCGCTGCGCCAGCTCAACGAGGGCCAGCTGGCCCAACTCACGCTGATCGCCCAGCGCACGCCGCCGCAGGAGCGCGACCAGGTGCGCGACCAGTTCCTGGGGCTGGCCCCGGCCGCGCGCGATGCCTGGTTGAAGGAAAACCTGGTGCGTTGAGCGTAAGATGACCGGCCGCAACCCGGTGCCTGTGCCCTCCGCGCGCTGCCGTAGTTGCCGTCTGTGATCCCATGTCTACCGTTACCGCAACGCCGCGCCTCTCCCGGGAAGTGCGCGCCACCGGCCTGCTTGCGCTGCCGCTGGTCCTTGGCCACATCTCCACTGGCCTGATTTCCTTCGTCGACAATGTCATTGCGGGCCACCACGGCACCCAGACCCTGGCGGCGGTCACCATCGGGACGGCGCTGCTGTGGCTGCCGATGCTGATCCCGATCGGCACGTTGATCTCACTCACCGCCTCGGTGTCGCAGCTGCATGGCGCCGGCCGCGAGCGGGAGATCGGCCCGCTGTTCCGCCAGGCGCTGTGGCTGGCGTTGGGCCTGGGGCTGATCATGTTCACCTTCCTCACGGTGGTGCCGCCGTTGCTGCCCGCGTTCGGCATCGCCCCGGACATCGTGCCGGGCGCGACCGCGTTCCTGCATGCGGTGCGATGGGGTGGCCCGGCGCTGACCCTGTACTTCTGCATGCGTTACCTCAGCGAAGGCATGCACTGGACGCTCCCGACCATGCTGCTCGGCTTCGGCGGCCTGCTGGTGCTGGCGCCGCTGGGTTACGTGCTGTGTTACGGCAAGTTGGGCTTCCCGGAAATGGGCGCCGAAGGCCTGGGCGTCGCCTCGGCCACCATGATGTGGATCCAGGCGCTGTGCTTTGCCGGCTACCTGTGGAAGACCAAGCGCTTTGCCCACCTGGAACTGTTTTCGCACCTGGAGCTGCCGCGCTGGGCGGCGATCTGGGACCTGCTGCGTACCGGCCTGCCGATCGGCATCACGGTGCTGATGGAGGGCGGGCTGTTCATCGTTACCGCCCTGCTGATCGGTCGCCTGGGCGCCACCGAGGCGGCCTCGCACCAGATCGCCATCAACGTGGCCCAGCTGTGCTTCATGATCCCGATGGGCGTGGCCGAAGCCACCACCGTGCGCGTGGGCCATGCGGTCGGCAGCGGCAACGGGCTGGGCGTGCGGCGCGCTGCCATCGCCGGCCTGCTGATCATCCTCGGCACGCAGACGCTGTCGGCGCTGGTGCTGCTGTTCGGGCACGACGCCATCGTCGGGGTGTATACCGCCGACATGGGCGTGGCCGCGCTGGCCTCCACCCTGCTGCTGTATGCGGCCGCGTTCCAGTTCCCGGATGGCATCCAGGTGCTGTCAGCCGGCGCGCTGCGCGGCCTGAAGGACACCCGCGTGCCGATGTTCATCGCCATGTTCTCCTACTGGGGGCTGGGCATGCCGCTCGGCGCCGGGCTCGGCCTGGGCCTGGGCATGGGTCCGCAGGGCATGTGGCTGGGCCTGATCCTGGGCCTGACCGCGGCGGCGATCCTGATGGGCTGGCGGCTGCGCGTGAGCAGCCGTCGTGTCGGCAATGAACTGAACCTGCCGGCCTGATGGCCCCCTTACTTGTGTCCGATGCCGGGCTGTCCGGCACGGGCTATGCTGGTACCACGGCAAGAAGCCAACTGGAGTTTTCCCCATGAACCAACCCGTGCGTCGCAATCCCGTCGCCAGCTTCTTCATCGGGCTGTGGGATGTGATGAACTTTACCCGCAGGCTGATCCTCAACCTGCTGTTCTTCGGCCTGTTGCTGCTGATCCTGGTCCTGTTCGTCTTCGCGATGGGCAAGGGCGCCAGCAGTGGCCGCACCCTGCAGGACCGCACCACGCTGGTGATCGCGCCGGAAGGCCGCCTGGTCGAACAGTTCAGTGCGGATCCGGTCAGCCGTGCGCTCGCAAAGGCCATTGGCGACAACAGCGCCGAGGAAGTGCAGCTGCGCGACCTGGTGCGCGCGCTGGATGCGGCGCGCGAGGACAAGAAGATCGAACGCGTGGTCCTGCAGCTGGACAAGCTGCAGCCGAGCGGTTTTGCCTCGATGCGTGAAGTAGCCGCGTCGCTGCAGGAACTGCGCGCGTCGGGCAAGGACATCGTGGCCTACAGCGACAACATGAGCCAGTGGCAGTACCTGCTGGCCGCGCAGGCCAAGGAGATCTACCTCGACCCGATGGGTGGGGTGGTGCTGGAAGGCCTCGGTCGTTACCGCCAGTACTTCCGCACCGGCCTGCAGGACAAGCTGGGCGTGGACGTGCACCTGTTCAAGGTGGGCGAATACAAGTCCGCCGCCGAACCGTACGTGCTGGACGCGGCGTCGCCGCAGGCCAAGGAAGCCGACCTGTTCTGGATGAACGACGTGTGGCAGCGCTACCTGGCCGACATCGCCACGGCGCGCAAGCTGGACGCCGCGCAGCTGGCCGCCGGCATCGACACCATGCCCGAAGGCATCGCTGCTGCCGGTGGCGACCTGGCCAAGTTCGCCCTGCAGCAGAAGCTGGTGGATGGCCTGAAGACCCGCGAGGAAGTCGAAGACCTGCTGGCCGATCGTGGCGTGGCCGATGAAGACGCCGACGGTGGCTTCCGCAGCATCAACCTTGACGAATACCTGACCCAGATCGACACCCGTCGTTCGCCGGTGGATTCGCGACCGCAGGTGGCGGTGGTGGTGGCGTCCGGCGAGATCGCCGGTGGCGACCTGCCGGCCGGCCGCGTGGGCGGTGAGTCGACCTCGGCGCTGTTGCGCGAAGCGCGCGACGACGACAACGTGAAGGCCGTGGTGCTTCGCGTGGATTCGCCCGGCGGTGAAGTGTTCGCCTCGGAGCAGATCCGCCGTGAGGTGGTGGCGCTGAAGGCGGCCGGCAAGCCGGTGGTGGTATCGATGGGCGACCTGGCGGCATCGGGCGGCTACTGGATCAGCATGAATGCCGACCGCATTTACGCCGATCCGTCGACGATCACCGGTTCGATCGGCATCTTCGGCATGATCCCCAACCTGTCGCGTTCGCTGGACAAGATCGGCGTGCACACCGACGGCGTGGGCACCACCCGCTTCGCCGGTGCGTTCGACATCACCCGGCCGATGGATCCGGCCGTGGGCCAAGTGATCCAGTCGGTGATCAACAAGGGCTACGCCGATTTCACCGGCAAGGTGGCCGATGCACGCAGCAAGCCGGTGGAAGCGGTGGACGAAGTCGCCCGCGGTCGCGTGTGGAGCGGTGCGCAGGCCAAGGAACGCGGCCTGGTGGATGCCTTCGGCGGCCTCAAGGCGGCCATCGCCGACGCCTCCAACCGCGCCAAGCTGGGCGGCCCGGACAAGGTGCGCGTGCGCTACATCGAAAAGCCTGCCACTCCGTTCGCGCAGTTCCTCAGCGGCTTCGCCGGCAGCCATGCCGGTGCCTGGATGCTGGGCGAATCGGGCGTGGCGCGGATGATGCTGGCCCGGTCGATGCCGGAAGTGGACACCCAGCTGCGCTTCGTCGAAGACGCCGCCCGCGACCCGCGCGGCAGCGCCCCGGTCAAGGCGCTGGCGTACTGCTTCTGCGGTTTCTGACGGCGGATCACGACCAACGGTCGTGATCTACCCGATGCGATTGTCGCGGTAGGTCACCACCGTTGGTGGTGACGCGCTTCAACCAAAAAACCCGGGCAAGGCCGGGTTTTTTCATTCCTTACCGGCCCGCTTCGACCTCGTCGGCGGCGCTGGTGTCCGGTGCTTTTTCCAGCGTTTCGCGCGTGGCCTTGGCCTTGTCCAGCGGTTGCTGCATGGCGTCGCGCAATGCGGTGGCCTGGGGCTCCGGACGCTTGTCAGGGTCCGGTGGCACCGGGCGGCTGCAGCCGCTCAAGGCGAGCAGGGCAGCCAGCGGAAGGGCGATACGGATCAACATGGCAACCTCGCAGGCGAACCCAGGGAAGCGCAGTTTCGCACCGCTTTGCCGGCCCGTGTGTGATGGGGTGCGCCGCACCGGCATGCGGGCTATCCTGCAGTGCCCCAAGGCAGGAGAAGCAGGTGAGTGCGCATCGTTGGCGACTGGACGGACAGACCGCATTGATCACCGGTGCCAGTGCCGGTATCGGACTGGCGATCGCGCGCGAGCTGCTGGGATTCGGCGCCGACCTGCTGATCGTGGGGCGCGACGCGGACGCATTGGAAATGGCCCGCGATGAGCTGGCCGATGCCTATCCGGATCGTGAGATCCACGGCCTGTCCGCCGACGTTTCCGACGACGAGGATCGTCGCGAGATCCTGGACTGGGTGGAAGACCACAGCGATGGGCTGCACCTGCTGATCAACAATGCCGGCGGCAACATCACCAAGCCGGCCACCGAATACACCGAAGACGAGTGGCGCGGCATCTTCGAGACGAACCTGTTTTCGGCGTTCGAACTGTCGCGTTATGCGCACCCGTTGCTGGCCCGCCACGCCGCCTCGGCCATCGTCAACGTCGGCAGTGTCTCCGGGCTCACCCATGTGCGCAGTGGCGCGGTGTACGGGATGACCAAGGCGGCGATGCACCAGATGACGCGCAACCTGGCGGTGGAGTGGGCCGAAGACGGCATCCGGGTCAACGCGGTGGCGCCCTGGTACATCCGCACCCGCCGCACCTCCGGCTCGCTGGCGGACCCGGATTACTACGAACAGGTGATCGACCGCACACCGATGCGGCGCATCGGCGAGCCTGAGGAAGTAGCTGCCGCCGTCGGGTTCCTGTGCCTGCCTGCGGCCAGCTATGTCACCGGCGAATGCATTGCCGTGGACGGCGGATTCCTGCGCTACGGGTTCTGAGGCGTACCGACCAACGGTCGGTACCTACCGGGGTACCGCGCAGTTGCTTTCTGACAGCACGCCCTGCAGGCGCTCGCGCTCGGCGGCAGCGGCGGCTGCCGTGCCGGGCGAGGCGAAGCGTTCCCGCCCGCGCGCATCGCGGAAGCGCTGCTGCCACGCATTGCAGCGCTGGTCTTCAGCCAGCGGCTCGCAGGTATCGCGGACCACTTCGCAGCTGGCGGCGTTGACCGGCGTGTTGCCGCCCAGCGCAGTGACCGACAGCAGCACGCAGGTCGGCGGTGCCGGTTCACGCTCATGCAGGTAGCGTCCGCCGTCCTGGCCCTGGCACTGGTAGATCTCCGGCAGCGGCGGTTTTGCCGGGCCGTCGCCGGGCAACTCGTCGCCGGGCTTGGGCAGGTTGGCACTGTCCAGGATCGCGGTGCCGCGTGGCACTTCGTACGCCTCTGAAATCATGCGCTCCATCGGCTGCGCCTTGCCGGGTACCTGCGGCGGCATCGGTGCGGGTGACAACGGCTGGACCGTTGGCGCGGCAGGCGGCGGGGGCGTCGCCTGGGCCGACACGGACACCTCCGCGCGCGATGGCGCGGCATTCATGCGCTGGATGACCTGGTGGCTGCCGGCCGGGCAGGGCTTGCCCTGCACGGTCACGTTGTCGTCTGCATCGGTGCAGCGGAACACGATCGGCTCATCGGCCATCGCCGACGACGCCACGCACAGCAGCAACAGGAGGCAATACGGTTTCATCGGCGCAGGATACAACGCGCCGGTTGCGGCGCCCTACCGGCAATCCCGGTCAAGGCGCGCATCCACGCCACGCTGCTCGCGGCTGATCGCATCGCGCTCGCCCTGCAGCGCGCTGTTGTAGCGCCGCACCAGCTCCCAGCGGCGGTCGCGCAGGATCGAACACACTTCGCTGGCGGGCAACGGGTGGCACTGGTCGCGCACCAGCACGTTGCCGGCCGGAACCACCACGTCCTGGTAGGTGCCCGGGTACGCCGACCCTTCGCTGTGCCACTGGGTACTGCCGCTGCCGACGGAGAGGCTGCCGCCAACCCGTGAGCCGCCGCCGGAAACGGTCAGCGAGCCGCCACTGGAGCTGACCGAGCCGCTGCCCATCGGGGCGATCGGGGGCAATGGGCGTGGTCCCGGCCCCGGTCCCGGGCCAGGGCCAGGGCCGGGATGGATGCCACCGGGCCGGCGTCCTGGGATCCAGGCGCTGGTCCACACCGGCACCCAGCGCGGATTGCCCTCGCTGGTTTCGCTGGTATACCGGCTGCCGTCGTCGCGGATGCATTCGTACATCGGCTGCGGCGGCTGTACCTGCACATAGCGCACCTCGCGCTCGGGTGCTGCCGGTGCCGGCGTGGCGGGGTCACGGTCGCTGCGCACCACGCGCGGCGCCGGATCGCGCGGGCGCTGCATCTCGCGCACTTCCTGGCGGCCGTCGCGGCAAGGGGCGTCCTGCAGCGATACCGCCCCGTTGCTGCCTACGCAGCGGTAGACACGCACGCTGCTGTCCTGCGCCGCCAGCGGGGCGCTGCACAGCAGCAACAGGTACAGCGGGAGGGCAGGGTGTGGGCGCATGGCCGCAGTGTGCGGCCTTGCCTGTGCAGGCGCAAAGAACGCCATGCGGCTCAGGTGCGCAGGACGTGGCCGGTGAGGGCGTCGCGGATCGGGGTGGGCTGGTCCAGGCCACCGGTGGCGCCGTCAACCAGGCCGTCCAGGTCGCGCAGCAGGTTCGGGTCCAGTCCCGCACGGCTGCGCGCCGGCGGCTGGCCGGCCAGGTTGGCGCTGGTGGACACCAGCGGCCCGCCCCAGGCGCGGCACAGCGCCGCCACCAGCGGGTGGGCGCTGACCCGCACGGCAATGCCGGTGTGTTCCCCTGTGATCCATCGTGGCGCGCGAGGCCCGGCGGGCAGGATCCAGGTATTGGCGCCGGGCCAGCTGGCCAGTACCTCGGCCCTGCGCTCGGCAGGCAGCGCGTCGATCCGCACCCAGTCTTCCAGCTGGGCCAGGTCGGCAGCGACCAGGATCATGCCCTTCTCGACCGGCCGCTGCTTGAGTTGCAGCAGCTTCAGCACGGCCGCTGCGTTGGCCGGGTCGCAGCCCAGTCCCCACACCGCTTCGGTGGGGTAGGCGATCACGCCGCCGGCGCGCAGCGCGGGAGAGGCAGAGTCGACGGTGAGTTCATTCATGGTGACGACCGTTCCAGTGCGCCGTGTTGTCGCCCGACCCACGGTCGGGCGCTACCGGGGTCAGGCCTTCTTTACTGCTTTCTTTGCTGCGGCCTTCTTCGTGGCGGCCTTCTTGGTCGCCGCCTTCTTCGCAGGTGCCTTCTTGGCAGGGGCCTTCTTGACGGCGGCCTTCTTCGCGGCCGGCTCCTTCTTCACTGCCGCCTTCTTCGCCGGGGCCTTCTTCGCCACGACCTTCTTGGCGGCCTTTTTTCCGAAGCCCTTGCGCACCGGCTTGCCGGTTTCTTCCATCAGCTGCTGCACTTCGGCCAGGGTCAGCGAGGCCGGCTCGCGATCCTTCGGGATCTTGCCGTTCATCTTGCCGTCGCTCAGGTACGGGCCGAAACGGCCGTTCAACACCTGGATCTCGCTGCCGTCGAATTCCTTGATGATGCGGTTGCGGGCGATCTCTTCCTTCTCTTCGATCAGGAACACCGCGCGGGCCAGATCGATGGTGTAGGGGTCATCTTCCTTCTTCAGCGAAGCGTAGGTGCTGCCACGCTTGGCGAACGGACCGAAGCGGCCGATGCCCACGCTGACGTCCTCGCCCTTGTCCTCACCCAGCGCGCGCGGCATCAGGAACAGCTCCAGCGCGTCTTCCAGATTGATGGTGTGCATCGACTGGCCCGGGCGCAGCGAGGCGAACTTGGGCTTGTCCTCGGCGTCCTCGGCGGTGCTGCCGATGGCCGCGTACGGCCCGAAGCGGCCCAGCCGCACGCTGACCGGCTTGCCGCTCTTGGGGTCGGTGCCGAGCTCGCGCGCGCCACTGGCCTCGGCGCGGTCGACCGATTCTTTCTTCTCTTCCACCAGCTGGTTGAAGGGTTCCCAGAAGCGGGCCATCAACGGAATCCAGTCTTCTTCGCCGCGCGACACCGCATCGAGCTCGTCTTCGAGTTTGGCGGTGAAGTCGTAGTCCACGTACTGGGTGAAGTGGCTGGAGAGGAACTTGGAGACCGCACGGCCCACGTCGGACGGGCGGAAGCTGCGGCCTTCCATTTCCACGTACTTGCGGAAAAGGAGGGTCTGGATGATCGACGAATAGGTCGACGGACGGCCGATGCCATACTCTTCCAGCGCCTTGACCAGCGCCGCTTCGGTGAAGCGTGGCGGCGGCTGGGTGAAGTGCTGTTCGGCCAGGATGCGCTCCAGCGGCACGCGGTCGCCGGGCTTCATCGCCGGCAGCTTGCGGCCTTCGTCGTCGTCCTCGGCGCTCTTGTTGTCCTTGCCTTCCTCGTACACGGCCAGGAAGCCGGGCACCACCACGGTGGTGCCGCTGGCGCGGAACACGTGTTCGCTGCCGGCCGACAGGTCCACGCTGACGGTGTTGAGCGTGGCCGGAATCATCTGGCTGGCCACCGCACGCTTCCAGATCAGCTCGTACAGCTTGCGCTCGTCGTCGGTGAGGTAGCGCGCCACCGACGCCGGGGTGCGCAGCGCGGCCGTCGGGCGTACCGCTTCATGCGCTTCCTGGGCGTTCTTGGACTTGGTCTGGTAGGTGTTGGGCTTGTCCGGCAGGGCGGCAATGCCGTAATCGCGGGCGATCACGTCGCGGATTTCGGCCAGCGCATCCTGGGACAGGTTGACCGAGTCGGTACGCATGTACGAAATCAGGCCTACGGTGCCTTCGTCGCCGATCGCCACGCCTTCGTACAGCTTCTGCGCCACCTGCATGGTCTTGCGGGTGGTGAAGCCCAGCTTGCGCGAGGCTTCCTGCTGCAGCGTGGAGGTGGTGAACGGGGCGGCCGGGCGGCGCTTGCGCTCCTTGCTGGCCACGTCGGTGACGTGCAGGTTGCCCTGGGCGGCTTGCTGGATGCGCAGGCGCGCGGCCTCGGCGGTGTCGCCGTCGGTCACGGTGAACTGCTCGAACTTCTGGCCGTCCAGCTTGATCAGGCGGGCATTGAATGGCTGCGAGGGGTGCGCGCAGGCGGCATCGATGCTCCAGTACTCGCGGGCGATGAAGGCTTCGATTTCCTCCTCGCGCTCGACGATCATGCGCAGCGCCGGGCTCTGCACGCGGCCGGCGGACAGGCCGCGCTGGACCTTGCGCCACAGCACCGGGGACAGGTTGAAGCCGACCAGGTAATCCAGCGCGCGGCGCGCCTGCTGGGCATCGACCAGGTCGCTGGCGATGGCGCGCGGCTGGCTCATGGCCTCCTTGATCGCGCGCGGGGTGATCTCGGTGAAGACCACCCGCTGCATCGGCTTGTCCTTGACCAGCCCGCGTTCCTTCAGGATCTCGGCGATGTGCCAGCTGATCGCTTCACCCTCGCGGTCCGGGTCGGTGGCCAGGAAGATGTCGTCGGCGCCCTTGGCGGCCTTGGCGATCGCATCGACGTGCTTCTCGTTCTTCTCGATCAGGTCGTAGCGCATCGCGAAGTTGTTGTCGGGGTCGACCGCACCTTCCTTGGGGACCAGGTCGCGCACATGCCCATACGAGGCCAGGACGGTGAAGTCCTTGCCGAGGTATTTGTTGATCGTCTTGGCCTTGGCGGGCGATTCGACGATGAGCAGGTGCTTGGGCATGTCGTTGATTTCTGTGGGCAGCAGCCCGGGGGAGGGCGCTAGGGTGGAGCAAATGGCCGCATTAGTGAAGGGCAGCCGTCGAATTCCATATGCTGAACGCCCGGGTATGCGCCGGGCGTTCAGGTTTTGCGCCTGCTAGAGGAATCACGCCGGAGCCGCCTGTGTCAAGCGGCCGGGTGTGAGGGCCGGTCAGGACATGGACGCGGCAATGGCCCCGAAACCGAGGATCAACAGGCCGATCATGGCCACCGTCAGGATGCCGCTGATGACCAGGATCACGATGGTGACCGTGCCCAGGCCGCGTTCCTGGAACTCGGCGTTCTCGGTGAAGGCCCACTTGTCCACCACCAGCGTGTCGCACAGCATGTCGTGCAGTGCCTGCTTGCGCTCGGTGAAGGCGGCCATGATGAAGCCGATGAAAAGGGTCAGGCTGCTCAGGATGAAACCGAAGTAGCGGCCCACGCCGCGCAGGAAGGTGATCCGCTCGCCGTCGCTGCGCACCACCTTGATGCCCACGGCCATCTTGCCCAGGGTGGCGCCGCCGCGCGAGGCGTGGAAGCCGGCGTAGTAGCCGATGCCGATGGCGAAACCGCTCAGCATGGCCACCAGGCTCATGGCCAGGGCCAGGCTTTCATTGCCGCTGGACGCGCCGATCAGGTTGAACACCACGCTGACCGGGACGTTGATGATGCCCACCACGATCGAGTCCAGGAAGTACGCCGCGTAACGCTTCCAGAAGCCGGCGTAGACCACCTCGCCACCGCCCACCACGGCCGCGCCGTAGCCGCCGGTGGCGGCAGGTGCGGTATACGGCGAATAGGTGCCGCCGCCGGTGCCGGGCAGTGGTGCGGTGCCGTTGTCGATGGCGGTGTAATCCCCGCGCAGGTCGAAGCCGCTGCCCAGGTTGCTCGTGGCGCTGGTCAGGTTCTGCAGCTGCAGCTCCTCGACCGCTTCGGACACCGGCTTCCACTGCGGGTAGCCTTCGCGCCATACCAGCGTCGTGAGGCTGATTTCACCGCGCTGGAAGCGCTGGCGCAGGTCTTCGACCAGCAACGGACCCTGGCGGTCCTGGCCGTCTGCGTAATACCACTCAGTCATTGCGTGCTTCCCCTCTCATCCATAATTGAAGTGCTGCTCAACCGCGGCATTGCGCGGGCAGATACTTGGTGTCGAGATCGCTGCTGCAGGTCCACGCCTGGCTCTGCATGTCGTATTCGAACCACAACATTTTGCCATCGAGTGCGCGCTTGCCCGGCACGGCAAATTCCATTTCGATGCCGCACTTGTCTTCGCCGATGCGGCCGATGCGCACTGCACCCACGTAGTCGCCGGCGTACGAGGTCGGGCTCTGGAAGCCATCATCGCCGTTGACCGGGCAGCGGTCGGTGTTCATGGCGAACTCGGTCACCTGGTTCTTCAGCTGCGACACGATGCCCACCGCATTGGCCACGCGGGCACGGTGCTGGTAATCGCTGTAGGCAGGAAGCGCGATCGCGGCAAGGATGGCGATCACCACCAGGAACACCAGGCCTACCACCAGCCCGATGATCAGGCAGCCGGAGGTCTTCTTCGGCGGCGGCGCGGCGCGCGGGTAACCCGGCGCCGAGGCATAGGCGGGCGCGGCCGGCCCGGGTCCGGTGGCGCGCGGCGCAGGCGTGTCGAACCCGGGAATCCTCGGCGGGCTGGGCACGACCGGCTCCAACTGCGGGCCGTCCAGCGGGAGCGGCGGCTCCACCGCCGGCGGCGGTGCGATCACCAGGCCGATCTCGTCGGCGACAGTGCGCAGGGGCTGCCATTGGGCAAGCCCGTCGCGCCATACCAGGGTATCCAGCGCAATGCGGCTGGACTGGTACAGCGCGATCAACTCTTCAGATGTCAGCGGACCCCGCTGCTGACGATTCCCTTCTGCATAGAACCACTGGCTCACTTTCCATTCCCCTGAATGCGCGAAGCACCCAGTGTACGGTCAGTGAAGGGGTTCCGGTTCGTCGACGAACATCTGGGTTTCCATCCAGGCATACGCTGCCTCGGCGCCGGGCTGGTTGAACAGCACCATCAGCACCACCCACTTGAGGTCGTCCAGGTCCAGTTCGTCCTGGTCCAGGGCCATGGCGCGGTCCAGCACCAGCTCGCGCTGGTTGGCATCCAGGATGCCGTGCTGTTCCAGGAACATCAGGAAGCCACGGCCTTCCACGTCGAGCTTGTCCAGCTCCGGGCCATGGAAAATGCGCACGGGACCGTCGACGCGGGCCAGGGTCACGGCCGGGCGCTGCTCGGCCAGGGCGTCCAGCCAATCGAAGGCTTTGTTGATTTCGGTGGGGCTGAAGCCGGCCTGTATCAGGCCGTTCTGGAGGGAGTCGCGGTCGCGGATGAGGTCCGCGTCCTCGCTGAAATAGTGTTCGAACAGGTACAGCAGGACATCCAGAATGCTCTCTTTCATTGCCCCTCGGCCTGCGTCAACGACGCTGTGGAGGTGAAGAAACTAGGGTTTTCGACAGTAGCGGCCATGGTTGGCGACCACCTTTCCATCCAGTTCCATGATCAGCAGCATGGCCGACAGCTGGTCCGCCGTCAATCCGCTGCGCTGGATCAATGAATCCATACCCGTTGGGTTTTCATCCAGCGCGTTCCACAAGCGCTGGTAGTCGGGGAGGGGGAAGGGGGAAGCGCTGGCATGCGCCGACCGTGCCTGTTCAGTGGGGGCGTCCAGGCGCCAACGCAAGGCTTGCCCCAGGCTGGCGGCCGCCCCGGTCAGCCCGGCGACGACCTCGGCCGGGGTTTCCACCAGCTGGGCGCCATCACGGATCAGCCGATGGCAGCCGCGCGCGCGCGGGTTGCGCACCGAGCCGGGCAGCGCGAATACCTCACGGCCGATCTCCGCGGCCAGGCGCGCGGTGATCAGGGCCCCGGAGCGGGCGGCCGCCTCGATCACCAGGGTGCCCAGGGTCAGCCCGGCCACGATCCGGTTGCGGGCCGGGAACTGCCCCGGGCGCGCCACGGTGCCGGGCGGATACTCGCTGACCACGGCGCCGCGCTCGGCGATGCGTGCCTGCAGCGCTTCGTGCCGGGGCGGGTAGGTCAGGTCCAGGCCGGTGGCCACCACGGCCACGGTGCGCCCGCCGGGTACGTCCAGGGCGGCCTGGTGGGCCCGCGCATCGACCCCGGCGGCCAGCCCGCTGACCACGCCCAGGCCACTGCGGGCCAGGGCGCCGGCGAACTCGGCGGCCAGCTCGGCACCCGTGGGCGATGGGGTGCGGCTGCCGACCACGGCCACCGCGGGGTGCCAGAGTGTGGCCGGGTCGCCGTGCACGAACAGCGCCAGCGGCGCCGGATCCAGCGGGCGCAGCAGGGTGGGATAGTCGTCGGTTTCGATCGACAGCAGGTGCCGGCCGGGTTGCGACAGCCAATGCAGGCCGCGAGCGAGCGCGTCGCGGTCGGGCAGCGCCAGCAGTGCCCGCTGGTGCGGGCTGCAACCGGCGGCGCGCCATGCGGCAGGGCCGGCACGCAGGGCCTGGGCGGGATCAGCGAAACGGGCCAGCAGGGCGCGGCGGGGTGCCGGGGCGCCACCGGCGAGGACCAGGCGCAGCAGCGCCTCGATAGAGCAGGGCAGGTCATCGGGCATCGGCTCAGGCTAGCCCGCATACGACGACGGCGCCCTGGGGCGCCGTCGTGTTGTTGCGTCAGGTTTTCCCGCGGTTATTGCGCGTCGGGGTGCTTGGCCGAATAGCCGACCAGGACCGGCTTCACGCCCTGCATCACCAGCGCATAGCTGACCTTGTCGAAGGTGCGGAACACCATCGCGTGGGCGGCGTACTCATCCGGCAGGGACACCCGGCCGGCACCATCGGTGAGCGAGTCGTCCATGCGCGAGGAGCCCGGGTACTTCATGCGATGCGCCACATGCCGCCCCTGGCGCCACAGCGAGACCACGGTCCCGTTGTCGATGCCGTTGGCGCTGCCGGCCGAAATCGCGATGACATCGCGCGGACCGCCGACCAGGTACATGTCCGTCACCGCCAGCACGCGGATGTCCAGGCCTTCGGTCTGGGCGGCAGGGGCGTGCGGGAAGAACTGCAGGTCATACGGGGTGGCTTCCACCGGCACCAGGCGGTCGCCGGCGCGCACTTCACGCCCGTCGGTCCGGCCCTGCAGCGCGATGGAGGTCACGTCCGACTTGTCGTCCGGCACCTTCACGACCGTGCCCACGTTCAGCTGGGACAGCTCGTAGCCCAGCATCTCGTTGCGCTTGCTCGGCGCGGCCACGAAGTTCTTCCACAGGTTGCCGCTGCCCGGAGTGACATCCCCGTTGGCGGTCAGGTCCTCGGTCGGCTTGGGCATCGAGTAGCGCACGGTCGGTCGGACCACGGCCCAGCGCTGGCCCACCTGTGCCCCTTCCAGCCCCCGCACGTAGGCGGTCTGGCCGGTGGTGGCGCGCAGGCGGTTGTCTTCCAGGGCCACCACGTAAGGCAACGAGTCGATCTCGTCCACCACGCTGAGCTGCTTCAGGAAGGGTTCGACCTGGCTGAGCGGGATCGCATTGATCGGCGCTTCCTGGCGCGGGCCGGGCTGGGCCACGACGCGGTCCAGGTAGGCCAGGCTCAGCACGTCACCTGGATAGATGAGGTGCGGGTTCTTGACCTGCGGGTTGGCCTGCCAGATTTCCGGCCACAACCACGGCTTTTTAAGGAAGCGCGCGGAAATGTCCCACAAGGTATCGCCCTTCTGGACGACGTAGGTTTCCGGGTGCCCGCCATTCACTTCAACGGCGGTAGCATAGGTAGCGACGGTCAGCATCGCGACGGCGACGACCGTACGAGTTCTTTCAAACATAGGTGTGGTGCCTGATTCCCCAACAGGTTCGAGCACTATAGTCCAGAAACCGGGGCGCAAGGCAAGCGTTGGCGATAGAATTGCGACGTACGCCGCTTTAAGGGCGCCCCCAAACGGTATTTGCCATGGCCATCCTGCCCATTCTCGAGTTCCCGGACCCGCGCCTGCGCACCAAGGCGGCGCTGATCGACGCCGCCGAAGTGACCACCCCGGCCTTCCAGGAACTGATCGACAACATGTTCCAGACCATGTACGACGCCCCGGGCATTGGCCTGGCGGCCTCGCAGGTCGACGTCCACAAGCGCTTCATGGTCATCGACGTCAGCGAAGAGAAGGACACCCCGCGGGTGTTCATCAACCCGGAGATCGTGGCCAGCGAAGGCGGCCAGGTCTACCAGGAAGGCTGTCTGTCGGTGCCCGGCATCTTTGCCGACGTGACCCGCGCCGACACCATCACCGTGCGCTTCCTGGACCGCCAGGGCGTGGCCCAGGAGCTGACCACCGACGGCCTGCTGGCGGTGTGCGTGCAGCATGAGATGGACCACCTGGACGGCAAGCTGTTCATTGATTACCTGTCTCCGCTCAAGCGCGAGATGGTCCGCAAGAAGCTGGCCAAGTCGCGCAAGCACGTTGCCTGACCTGGCCACGCCGCCTGACCGGTTGTTCGGCGCCGTGCCCCGGCGCCGTTTTTCTTTCTGCAAGTGGGAACGCCATGAAGATCGTCTTTGCCGGAACGCCTGAGTTCGCCGTCGCCTCGCTGCGCGCCGCCGCGCGCCACCAGGAGGTGGTGGGCGTGTACACCCAGCCGGACCGCCCGGCCGGCCGTGGCCGCGGGCTGATGCCCTCGCCGGTGAAGCTGGAAGCGATCGCCCGCGGCATCCCGGTGTTCCAGCCCGAATCGCTCAAGAGCGAACAGGCCCAGCAGCAGCTGCGCGACCTGCAGCCGGACCTGATGGTGGTGGTGGCCTACGGGCTGATCCTGCCCAAGGCGGTGCTGGCCATCCCGACCTACGGCTGCTGGAACGTGCATGCCTCGCTGCTGCCACGCTGGCGCGGCGCCGCGCCGATCCAGCGCGCCATCCAGGCCGGCGATGCCGACACCGGTGTGTGCCTGATGCAGATGGAAGCCGGGCTGGACACCGGCCCGGTGCTGCTGCGCCAGCACACCCCGATCCAGGCCGGTGAACTGGGCGGCTCGCTGCACGACCGCTTGGCCGAACTTGGCGCGCAGGTGCTGTCCGACGGCCTGGGCCTGCTGCGCGCCGGCCTCAAGCCGATCGCCCAGCCGCAGCCGGAACAAGGGGTGACCTACGCGCACAAGCTGGACAAGGCCGAAGCGCGGCTGGACTGGTCGCAGGATGCGCAGGTGCTGGAGCGCACCGTGCGCGCCTTCAACCCGTGGCCGATTGCCGAAGCCCAGCTGGCTGGCGAGCGCGTGCGCATCCATGGCGCGGTGGCGCTGGCCGACAACCAGGGCAAGGCCCCGGGCACGCTGCTGGCGGCCGGCCGCGACGGCATCGATATCGCCTGTGGCCAGGGTGCGCTGCGCCTGCGCGTGCTGCAGCGCGAGGGTGGCAAGGCGATCACCGCAGCCGACTACCTCAATGCCCGCCGCGACCTGGCCGTGGGCACCTGAGATGGCCCAGCCCCGCCAGAACAAACCGTCCCCCGCGCTGTCCGGCCTGGCCCCGGGCGTACCCACCCGCGTGCTCGCCGCCCGCGTGCTGGCCCAGGTGATCGGCCGTGGGCGCTCGCTCAAGGCCGAACTGGCCACCGCGCTGCCTACGCTGGACGACAGCCGCGACCGCGCCCTGCTCGAAGCGCTGTGCTTTGCCGTGCTGCGCCGGCGCACCGCCTATGACGCCGCCCTGGCGAAATGGATGCAGCGCCCGCTCAGCGTGCGCGAGGACGAACTGCGCGCGCTGCTGCTGGTCGGCTTTGCCCAGCTCGATGCGCTCGACCTGCCGGCGCATGCCGCACTTTCGGCCACGGTCGACGCCGCCCGCGCGCTGGGCAAGGAGCGCCAGGCCGGGATGGTCAATGCATTGCTGCGCCGCGCCCAGCGCGATGGCATTCCAGCGCTGCCGGCGCGCGAGGCCTTCCCGCAGTGGATGGCCGAACAGATCGAACAGGACTGGCCCGACCAGGCCGAGGACGTTTTTGCCGCCAGCCTGCAGCCGGCGCCGTTGTGGCTGCGGGTCAACCGCCAGCACGGCAGCCGCGATGTGATGCTGGAGCGGCTGCAAGCGGCCGGCATCGCCGCCGAGGCCAGCGCGCTGGGCAGCGATGCGATCCGCCTGCCGGTACCGGTGGCCGTCTCCGCGTTGCCAGGCTTCAGCGATGGCGCGTTGTCGGTGCAGGACCTGTCGGCCCAGCAGGTGGCGGATGCGCTGGCCGTGCCCAAGGGCGCGCGCGTGCTTGACGCCTGCGCCGCGCCGGGCGGCAAGTCCGCGCACCTGCTCGAGCGCGACCCCAGCCTGCGCCTGCTGGCGCTGGATATCGATGCGCGCCGGCTCAAGCGCATCAGTGAGACCTTTGCGCGCACCGGCGTGGGCGAACACGCCCAGGTGCGTGCGGCCGATGCCACCGACCCGGCCAGCTGGTGGGACGGGCAGCCCTTCGACGTGATCCTGCTCGATGCGCCGTGCTCGGCCACCGGCATCATCCGCCGCCAGCCGGACGTGCTGCTGCACCGCCGCGCTACCGATATTCCGGCGCTGGTGGCGTTGCAGGCGCGCCTGCTCGATGCCTGCTTCGGCATGCTCGCCCCGGGCGGCACCCTGTTGTATGCGACATGCTCGATCCTGCGCGAGGAAAACCAGTTCCAGGTCGAGGCCTTCCTGCAGCGCACCCGCGGCGCGGGGTTCCTGCCACTGGGTGACGCTTACGGCCATGACTCCTGGGCCGGGCGCCAGCGCCTGCCCGGGGAACAGGGTGCTGACGGCTTCTTCTATGCACGTCTGCTAAAGAAAGGGTAACCCTGCACCGTTAGAATCGCGCCCATGCTGAAAACACGCGAATCCCGGGAATTCTGGTTGCTTGCGCTGATGGCCCTGCTGGTACTGGGGGCAGGGCTTGGCATGCGCGATCCCTGGCCATCGGACGAACCCCGCTTCGCGCTGGTGGCCAAGCAGATGGTGCTCAGCGGTGACTGGCTGTTCCCGCACCGTGGCACTGAGCTTTACTCGGACAAGCCGCCGATGCTGATGTGGCTGCAGGCCACGCTCTATACCGCGCTGCGCGACTGGCGGGTGGCGTTCCTGCTGCCCACCCTGCTGGCGTCGCTGGGCACGCTGGCCTGCGTGTATGACCTGGGTCGCCGGCTGTGGACCCGCAAGGTGGGCCTGTACGCCGCTTGGGCGCTGCTGTTCGCGGTGCACTTCACCTTCCAGGCGAAAAAGGCCCAGATCGATCCCCTCGTGGTGTTCTTCATCACCCTGGCCAACTACGGCCTCCTGCGCCACCTGCTGTGCGGGCCGGCCTGGCGCTGGTGGTGGCTGGGCTGGTTCGCCGCCGGGCTGGGGGTGATCACCAAGGGCGTGGGCGTGCTGGCGCTGTTCATGCTGGTACCGGCGCTGGCCGCCGTCGCCATGGGCTGGCCGCGCGTCCGGCTCGACCTGCGCAACTGGCAATTCTGGGTAGGGCCGGTGGCCTTCCTGGCCGCCATTGCGCTGTGGCTGGTGCCGATGGTGCTGGCGGCCACCGCCAGCGGCTCGGCCGAATACCGTGCGTACATGAACGACATCCTGTTCCGGCAGACCGCCAAGCGTTACGCGCAGTCCTGGGACCACCACCAGCCGTGGTGGTATTTCCTGGCCACCATGCCGTCCATGTGGGTCCCGGCGTTCCTGCTGGTGCCGTGGGCGATTCCCGCCTGGTGGCGACGCCTGCGCCGGCGCGACCCGCGCTACCTGCTGCTGCTGGGCTGGTGGCTGCTGATCGTGCTGTTCTTCTCCATTCCGCACGGCAAGCGCGACGTCTACATCCTGCCGGCGCTGCCGATGTTCTGCCTGGCGCTGGCACCGCTGCTGCCGGGCCTGCTGCGGCGGCGCGACGTGCAATGGGTGCTGGGCGGCTTCGCGCTCCTGCTTACCGTCGCGCTGCTGGGGATCGGCGTGGCCATGCTCGGCGGTGAGCCCAGCTTCGAGCGCAAGCTCATCCTTGAGCGGGGCATCGACACCTCGGTGACCGCCGCGCTGGGCTGGGTCGGCATCGCACTGGGGAGCTGGGGCGTGGTCAGCCTGGTGTTCAGCGGTGCGCGTCGTTTCCACCTGGCGGTGGTGTCGATCCTGGCCATGGCATGGGTGGCCTACGGGCTGGTGGGCTACCCGCTGTTCAACGATTCAAGTTCGGCGCGCGGATTGATGTACCAGGTGGGCCAGCGCATCGGCCCGGATGCCGAGCTGGGCCTGGTGGGCTGGAAGGAACAGAACCTGCTCATGTCCGACCGGCCGGTGCGCACCTTCGGCTTCAAGCGGCGCTGGTACCTGCAGCTGCAGGACGGCCGGGCATGGCAGGCTCAGGCGCCCGAGCGGCGCTGGCTGCTCGTGCAGCAGGCCGCACTGCTCGCCTGCGTGGACCGGGCCCAGGCCGAGCGCGTAGGGGTGGCCAATCGGCGGGGCTGGTGGCTGGTACCGGCGCGTGCGTTCGCAGGGCCCTGCCAGCCCAGTGCCGTGGACCTGGCGCGGATACGCCGCGAGCAGGGCAAGGAAGAGGGCGAGGACTGACCCTGCGCTCATGGATCATTCCCGACCGATCAGCGACAATGCCGCCCGCTCCGCCCGAGTCGCATTGAACGTGAACAACGCGCTTCCCCGTACCGCCGGCGTCCACCCTGTCCTGGCCTGGGTGTTCACGATCGCGCTTGGCCTGTCGCCGGTACTGCTGATGTCCACGATGGACGGCGGCAGCGCGGGCTATTACGGGCTGGTGCTGCTCAGCTTCATCGTGCTGGCCTGGGTGCGTCGCCCTGCGGTCGGCACCGTCTGGTGCGACAATCGCCGCGAGTACCTGTGGATGGTGGCAGGCATGGGCGTGATGCTGCTGGGCGTGCTGACCAGCCTTGCCGTGCATGGCATCTGGAAGGGATCGGAAACCGAAAAGGCGGTGCGTTTCCTCACCGTGGGCCTGATTCTCGCCGCCGCGTTGCGCGTGCCACGCCCTGTGCTGGTCCATGCCGCGTTCGGCCTGCTGGCCGGCATCTGGTATGCCGTGATCAACGTGGCCTGGCTGGTGCTGAGTACCGGTGCGCGCCCTGCGACCCGCCAGTTCAACGCCGTCACATACGGCGACCTGACCCTGTTGTTCTCGGTGATTGCCTTCCTGTTGCTGGGCCTGCGCATCACCCGCTTCCGCCGCACCGAATTCGCACTCAAGCTGGTCAGCGGCATCGCCGGTATCGGGGCCTTCCTGGCCACGCAGACCCGTGGCGGCCTGCTGGCCATTCCGTTCTTCCTGTTCATCGCTCTGCTGGTGCAGGGTCGCCGCATGAACCGCTTCAAGGTCCTGTCCGCTGCGCTGCTGCTGGGCCTGGCCGGCATCATCGTGGCCAGCGATGCCTCGATGCGTGAGCGCATCCACCTTGGCGTGAGCGAGTTCGACCAGTGCCAGGTGGCGCACCTCTCCGATACCTCGGTATGCATCCGCCTGCAGCTGTGGAGCGCGGCCGGCCATATGATCCGCAGCGAGCCGCTGTTCGGCGTGGGCGGCGGCGACCGCTTCCGCGAGGAGCTGGCGCAGCTGGCCGACGCCAAGCAGGTCACCCCGACGGTGGCGCGCGACTTCGGCGAAACCCACAACGACCTGCTGTACTTCCTGGCCACCTACGGCGTGCTGGGCGGGTTGGGCCTGGTGCTGCTCTACATCGCGCCGGGCTGGGTGTTCGCCAGGCGCCTGCGGTTGGGTGTGACCGACCGGCCCACCCGCCTGTTCGCCGGTGCGGGCCTGATGATCTGCGTGGGCTTTGCGGTGTTCGGCCTGACCGAAATGATGTTCCGCGACATGCGCACCGCCTCGTTCTACGCCACCTGGATCGCCTTCTTCCTGGCCCTGTCCGACCCCCTGCGCCTGCGCACCCCAACCGACGTGTAGAGCCGACTGTTAGTCGGCTGCCCCACCCAACACCGCCACATAACAAGCTTCAGTCAACGCACTGAACGTCTCCAACCCGAACGCTTCCACCGCATGCGCGCGCGCGGCCTGGCCGACGGCCGGCAATGTCTGCCGCAGCTCATACAGCGCCACCACCTGCGCGGCGATGGCGGCCACGTTCCGCACCGGCACGATCCAGCCGTTGTGCCCATGCGTGATGTTCTCAGGCAAACCCGCGTAATCACTGACCATCACCGGCTTGCCCATCGCCATCATTTCGCGGCAGGCAAACGAGATGGTTTCCACGTCGTAGGACAGCACGAAGCCCGCATCGCCGCTGGCCACGAACGGGCGGATGTCTTCCAGCAGCCCGGCAAAATGCACCTGCCCGGTTACGCCAAGCTGTTCCACTTCCGCCACCAGTTGCGGGTCGGGCTCGCGTCCGGCCACGGCCATGTGCACCTTGCCGCGCAGCGGTTCGGGCAGGGTGGCGATGGCGCGGGCCAGGTCGATCCAGCCCTTGTGGCCATCGGTGCCGGCGTTGCTCACCAGCACCAGCGCATCCGGGTCGAGGGTCCAGCGCGCGCGCAGGGCCGCGCCATCGGCGGGCGCAACCGGCGAAAAGCGCTGCAGGTCCACCCCATTGCGCACCACGTCGATCGGGCAGCGCCGGTACGGGCTGTCCAGCAGCATCTGCCGGGTGTGTTCGGACACGGCGATCACCCGGTCGGTGCCCCAGCGTGCACGCACGGCATTGCCGAAGGTGTTGCTGGATTTGCTGTTGTGCTTGGTGAACACCAGCTTGGGCCGCTTCGGCAACCCCGCCACCGCCTCCATCACCACGCGGTGATCGCGCGCGCCGTTGGCGTGCACGATATCGATGGCGTGCTCGCGGATCAGCCCGCGCAGCGTGCGCAGGTCAGCCCATTGCCGCCCCAGCGTGGCCAGGCCGCTGCTGAAGGCGATCTCCACCGGCTCGGCGATGCGCTCCTGGCGCACTACCCGCAGCACCCGGCTGCCGGCGGGTGCGGCCATGAACAGCTGATGGCGCGGCGACAGTGCGCGCGCCAGCGACGCCAGGTAGGTGGTGTGCCCACCGCCATCACCGGCGTGGAAGTTGGTGTAGAGGATCTTCATGGGGGCCTTCGGTAATACGCCCCCAAAGTCTGACATACCCGTGTTCAGGGAGTGTCGCCAACGTCCCGTGGCGGATCGCTGACCGGCTGCCCGTGCTGCAGCATCCACAGCATGATGGTCTTCTGCCGCACGTAGTTGGCGCGCACGTAGGCATACACCAGGCCATGCCAGCCATCGCGGAAACCGCCGCGCAGCAGCAACCCCCGCCAGAACCGCCACGCCGGGGCCAGCACCAGCTTGGCCAGCGTGGCGCGCTTGCCGCGCGCGAACTCGTGCTCGGCCATCATCCGCGCATAGCGCTGGGTCTTGGCCAGCTGCTGTTCCAGTGAGCGGTAGGGGTAGTGGATGAGGTCGCCGCGCAGGGTGCCCACGCTGCCATCGACACTGGCTGCTTCGTGGATCTCGCGCTTGCCGCGCCAGCCGCCGTGGCGGCGGTCGAACAGCCGCAGCACCCGGTCCGGGTAGGCATTGCCATGGCGCAGGAACTTGCCGAAGTACTCGGAAAGCCGGGCAAAGCGATAGCCATGGTGGCCGGTGAAGCCCACCGCCTGGGCGGCGAGGATCGCTGCGCGCAGGTCGTCGCTGATGCGTTCGTCGGCATCCAGGCACAGCACCCAGTCGTGCGTGGCCTGCGCCACGCAGAATGCCTTCTGGCTGCGGAAGCCGTCGAACGGGCGTTGCAGCACCCGCGCCCCGGCGGCCGTGGCGATGGCCACCGTGGCATCGGTGGAGTACGAGTCCACCACGATGACCTCATCGCAGAAGGCCAGCGAGGCCAGGCAGTCGCCGATGCGGTCGGCTTCATTGAACGCGATAATGCAGGCCGAGATGCGAGGCCGTTCAACGGGAGCGGTCGTGGAGGACATGATGGCCGAGTACCTGCTGTTTGCGACGGAACGCTATGCGTTGCCTATTCTCGCCCCGTTGGCCCAGGCGTTGCACGCCTCCGGTCAACCGGTGTCGGCGTGGTTTGCCGACGGAGCGGCCGGGGCCAGCCTGCCAGGCGTGCCCAACGTTGGCCTGCAGCAGGCGCTGGCGCTGCGCCCGCGCGCGGTGTTCAGCGCGGCCAACTGGGTGCCGCCGTTCATTGCCGGGGCCAAGGTGCAGGTCTTCCATGGCTTCAACGTGCAGAAACGCGACAGTGCCCGTGGCCACTTCCGCGTGCGGGGGCTGTTCGACCTGTACTGCACCCAGGGCCCGGCCACCACCACCCCGTTCCGCGAGCTGGCCGCACGTGAGGGCCACTTCGCGGTAGCCGAGACCGGCTGGCCGAAGCTCGACCCGCTGTTCCTGGACGACGGCGGCGCCAGCGCGGCGCTGCGCGCGCCCGCGCAGGGGCGGCCGGTGATCCTGTTCGGCTCCACCTTCACCGAGCGCCTCAGTGCGGCCCCGCACCTCTACGAGCAGATCGCCGGGGACATCGCGCGGGGCGGCCACTACTGGCTGCTGACCCTGCACCCCAAGTGCCCGCCGGAGTTGTTCGCGCGCTACCGCGCACTGGCCGGCGCCAACGCCGCTTTCATCGAACCGGAACAGGTGATGGCCGCGCAGCGCGCCGCCGATGTGCTGGTGTCGGACACCTCCTCGATCGTCTCCGAGTTCGTGGTGCAGCACAAACCGGTGGTGACCTTCCGCAACCGCGTCCCGCAGCCGCACATGATCGATTTCGACGATCCGGCCCAGCTGCCGGCGATGCTGGCACGCGCGCTGCACCCGGAACCGGCGTTGATGGCAGAGATCCGCCGCTACGCCGACGACATCCACCCATGGCGCGACGGCCGCTCCAGCGAGCGCGTTATCGCCGCCACCGAGGATTTCCTTGCAGGCGAGTTGGGCACCCTGAAGCGCAAGCCGTTCGGCGCGTGGACACGCGGCCTGCAGATCCGCAGGGACCTGGGCTATTGGGGCCCCTCCAAGCGGTAACGGTTACCGATACGGGCGGCGCTTCACGAACGCAGCATTGAGCTGCTCGAACATCGCCCGCGCCTCGGCCTCCGGAAGATACCGCAGGCACAACGCGATGCTGCCGTTTGCCCCCGCCGTATCCAGCCATACGCTGGACGTGCCCAGCCACCGGTCCAGCGGCGAGCGGCCCAGCCGCAGCGCCTGCAGCTTGTCCAGCTCGGCAAACCGCCACCAGCGCTGCCACCAGCCACCACGCACGGCCACGTAACGCGCATCCAGGTGCCAGCCCATGTGCGCCATGGTGCGATGTGCGCGCAGCGCCGACCACGGCAGCCACGCCAGCACCAGCGCGCCCCACGGCCCCACTTCCCACACCGCACCGGCAGCCAGCAGCGGCACGATCACCAGGGCCGGCAGGCACAACCGCCACCAGCCGCGCAGCGGCACGGGGCGCCACTGCGCCGGTGGCCACTGCAGCTGCGGCAGAAGATGCTGCACCAGCGTGTTGCAGGCCTCGGGCGTAGCCAGCGGCGCCAGTTCGCGCAGGTCGCGGCGTTCGCCATCGGTGGATACACCGGCGGCGATATCGATGCGCAGGTGGCGGCGATCGAACCCGCGCTGCAGCGCGGTTTCGCGCAGCGTCCAGGCCTGGATCCGCCGGCGCGCCACACTGGTGCGCATACGCGTGAGCAGGCCGCTGGCCACGGTGAGGCGGCGCTCGTGTTCGGTCAGCCGGAAGCCGTGATAGCGCAGCAGCGCCACCGCCACGGAGAACACCCGCAGCAGTGCCCAGAAGCCGATCACCATTACCAGTGCCGCCACTACCCAGACCCAGGTGGCCGGGTGCAGGGAGCTGGCATAGCCGAACGCCTGGCGGCCACCGTGTTCAATGGCGTCGTCGACCGCGCCGCGCGGGAACAGCTGGTACGACGCACCGATAGCGGCCAGCACCACCACCCAGCCGCGATTGGACAACAGCCCGACGCGCACCACATCGGCGGTACCCAGCTGCAGCAGGACATCTTCGGCCGGGACGTCGGTGGTTTGCACCGCCGTCGTATCCCCGCTGGCCACCTGCTGCTGCCCGCGCTGGCGCACCAGCTGCTCCAGCGCCAGCGCCTGGTCCAGCTTGAGCACGCGCATTTCCGCCTCCGGCCGGTTCCCGCCGGCCGATTCCAGGCGCAGTTCGGCCACGCCGAACAGTCGGTGCAACGGATTCTGGTGGACCACCACGTTGTGGATGCGTGCGAAGGGAATCTCGCGCCGGTTGCGTGAAATCACGCCGCTGCGCACGCTGATCGCATCGCGGCCGATCCGGTAATGGAAGGTGAGGTACTGCAGGATGGAAACGGCCACCAGCACCACGATCACCACCAGCGCGGCCAGGTTCGACCACATCTCCTCCTGGTCACTGTCGCCGCGGCCACCGAACACCACCAGCGCTACCAGCGGCAGCAGGAACTGGCGCAGCTGCATCAGCAGCACGAACAGCCACGACCATGGATGCAGGCGCTGGTCGGGGGCGCCGTCGTCAGCCAGGGGCGTGCTCACAGGGCGTCGTCATCCTGGTCCAGCTGGCGCCCCAGCGTATCGCGCAGGTGCTCGGCATCGGCCTGGTCCAGCCCGGCCAGCGACACCGCACTGAAACGGCTGCCGGCGGTATGCACCACCAGGGTGGACAGCCGCGCGGTGCGTTCGATCGGGCCACGGCGCAGGTCCAGGTGCTGCACGCGCGACAGCGGCACCCGGGTCTCCAGCTGCCACATCAGGTCACGGCGCACGCCCAGCCCCTGCGCATCCAGCCGCCACCACGTGCGGCGCTGCCGGCGGAAGCCGAAGACGCCGCCGATCAGCGCGCCGGGAAGCAGCATGGCCGGTCCCGCGATCCAGCGCATCGGCAGGTCGAAGACCACCCACAGCGTGCCGAGCACGCCCCCGATGAAGATTGCACCGGTGATGGCGCCGGCCACGCCGGCGATGGTGGCCGCGCGCAGCGGCAGCGGCTGCCACGTGCCCTGGTCGGGCAGGGGGGGCGGGGACGGCAACGGGGCAGGGGACGGGTCGGACAAGGCAGGCGCTCGGCAGGAGGAAACATGCCGGGCGTCCACATCAGGTCGGCTGCGCCCGTCGCGCAGACGGTAGCAGGTTGGCGCGGGCTATTGCGCGGCCTGGATCAGCGCGTCCACATCCAGCAGGTGGCCGGCGCGTTCGGCCTTGGTGCGCAGGTAGTGCTCGTTCTCGGCGGTGATGTCGCCGGTCACCGGCACACAGTCCACCACCTCGATCCCGGCATGGCGCAGGCGCTGGGCCTTGGTCGGGTTGTTGCTGAGCAGCTGCACGCGCTGTACGCCCAGGCCCTGCAGCATCGCCACCGCGCTCCCATAGCGGCGCTCGTCGGCGCCGAAGCCCAGCTGTGCATCGGCATCTATCGTGTCCAGCCCATCGTGCTGGTAGCCGTAGGCGCGCATCTTGGCGGCGATGCCGGTGCCGCGGCCTTCCTGGTCCAGGTACAGCAGCACGCCACCGCCCAGTTCCTTGAGCTTGCGCAGCCCGCGCCGCAGCTGGTCGCCGCAGTCGCACTTGAGCGAGCCGAACAGATCGCCGGTCAGGCACGAGGAATGCACGCGCACCGGTACCACGCCGCCAAGATCGGGGTTGCCCACGATGATCGCCACCTGGTCGCGCTGGGCCACGCCGCCGCGGAACACCGCAAATTCGGTCATGCCCACTTCGCGCAGCGGCACCGGCGAGCGCGCTACCAGCTCATAGGCGTGGGCGGCCTGCTCGGCGCCCTGGGCCAGGTCGCACAGCGATACCTGCGCGCAGCTGTCGAAGCGGGCATCGCCCGGGGCCAGCAGTACCCCGACCATGGCAGGCAGCAGCAGGCCCAGCCGGGCGATTTCCACCGCGCCCTCATCCAGGGCCTGCCCGGCGGTCCAGCCGGCCGGCATCGGCTCGGCATCGCGCAGGTAGCTCAGCGAGGGCAGTGCATCGAAGTCGACTCCGGCCAGCGGGACGCGTGCGCCGTCTTCGGCGGCCACCCCCAGCACCCGCGCGCGGGTGGCGGTCAGGAACAGGTAGTGCTGCCCGGCGGCCACCCCGGCAAAGGCGGTGTAGCTGCTGCGGGTACTGCTGTCCAAGGCGATGAAGGCCAGGCGCTGGCCGTGGCCGTCATCGATCACCACCGGGCGGCCGGCACGCAGTTCGGCCACGGCGCGCTCGCAGCGGATCGCGGCCGGATCGCCGAACGGGGAAGAAGCAACTGGGGACATGGCAGGGGCCGTGGGGGACATCGTGGTTTCACAGTGGGGTCGGAAGGCGCCGATTCAATCGTGGCCAATGCGACGCAGCGTCGCGCTCAGTGCGGATGTCGGTCGGTGGCGTACGGGTCCACTTCGTCGCTGTGCGGCGGGCGCAGCGTGTAACGCTTGTAGGTCCACTGGTACTGGGCCGGATCGCGGCGGGCAATCGCCTCGATGCCGGCATTGAGCGCACTGGCGGCCGTGCGCGGGTCAGGATCGGCCACGGCGGCGTCAGCCGGCGTGATGTGCAGGGCGAACTGCATGCCCGGCCCGGTGCGTTCGCACCAGCCGTACAGCACCGTGGCCCCGGTGCGCTCGGCCAGCCGGTTGACCAGGGTCATGGTCAGCGCTTCCACCCCGAAGAACGGGGCGAACACGCCATCGCCGGCCTTGGGTTGCTGGTCCGGCAGGATGCCGGTGGCGCCGCCGTCCTTGAGCACCTTGAACAGCTGGCGCACCGCCGGCCCTTCGGCCCGGACCTGCTGCACGTTGCTGCCGCCCCGGACCAGCTGCAGGAATTCATCGCCCACCGCTTCATCCGGCGCCTTGTAGACGATGGCGATCGGCCCGCGCGAGGCCAGCCACTGGTTGAGCAGCTCCCAGTTGCCGTAGTGCGGGGCGGCCACGATCACGCCCTTGCCGCTGGCCAGGGCCGCGTCGTACAGCGCCTCGCCATGGCGTTCGGTCAGCAGGGCCAGGTTCCTGTCGCGCGGACGGGTCCACAGGCGCAGGGTTTCCACTGCCTGCAGCGCGGTCGAGCGCAGCACCGCCTTGTGCAGGGCGTCGCGGTCCTCGGCCGAAAGCTCAGGGTAGGCCAGCTCCAGGTTGCGCCGGGTCACCCGGCTCTCGCGGGCGTTCAGGGCGATCCATAGCCCGGCCAGGCCATGGGCAAAGCCGCGCAGCCAGGACCAGGGCAGGCGGGTGAACAAAGCGGCGGCGCGGTAGGCCAGGCGGGCAGTGGTTTGCGGTTTCATCGGGGCAAAGTCTAGCCGGTGCAGGCGCTCAACCCCTAAGGTAGGCCGCTTGTTCATCCTGGAAAGCCCCACCATGCTCGTCCTCATCCAGCGCGTTACCCAGGCAAGCGTCAGCGTGGACCACGCCGTAGTCGGCCAGATCGGCCCGGGCCTGCTGGCCCTGGTGGGCATGGAGCCGGGCGATACCGAGGCCCAGATCCGGCGGATGGCCGATCGCTTGCTTGGTTACCGTGTGTTTGCAGATGAGAGCGGGAAAATGAACCGATCCCTGGGGGAGACAGGGGGCGGCCTGCTGCTGGTGAGCCAGTTCACCCTCGCGGCAGACACAGCCAGCGGGATGCGCCCGGGCTTCAGTACCGCCGCGCCGCCTGACGAGGCTGAACGTGGATTCAACAGATTGGTGGAGATCTGTCGCCAAAAGCACGTTTCAGGGGTGGAAACCGGTCAGTTTGGCGCCCATATGGTTGTCAGCCTGATCAACGATGGTCCGGTGACCTTCCTGCTCAGACCCTGACCCCGGGACCACCGCCCGGGCCCGAGGGGCGCTGGGCTGGTATAATGCTAGGTTCTATTCCCTATCCCTGCCGGTGGCGCGAGCACTACATGGCCAACGAACGTCCTGCCCAGCAAAACGACATCAAGCTTCTGATCAGCAAGGGCCTGGAACAGGGCTACCTGACCTACGCCGAAGTCAATGACCACCTGCCCGACGACATTGTCGACCCGGAGCAGATCGAAGACATCATCGGCATGATCAACGGCATGGGCATTGATGTCCATGAAGTTGCGCCCGATGCCGAAACCCTGCTGCTCAACGACGGCAACACCGGTAACCGCGAAGTCGATGACACCGCGGCCGAAGAAGCTGCCGCCGCACTGAGCGCACTCGACACCGAAGGTGGCCGCACCACCGACCCGGTGCGCATGTACATGCGCGAAATGGGTACCGTGGAGCTGCTGACCCGCGAAGGCGAAATCGCCATCGCCAAGCGCATCGAAGAAGGCCTGGGCCAGGTCCAGGCTGCACTCGGCACCTTCCCGGTGTCGGTGGAATCGCTGCTGGCCGATTACGAAGCGCACAAGGAAGGCAAGAAGCGCCTGGCCGAAGTGATCGTCGGCTTCAACGACCTCGTGGAAGAAGTCCCGGCCCCGGTCGTGGCTGAAGACACCAGCGACGACGCCGATGCGGACGCCGACGAAGACGAAGAAGACGGCGACGACGTCGAAGAAGAAGCCGGCCCGACCGGTCCGGACCCGGAAGAAGTCGCCCGCCGCATGGCCGAGCTGGCTGCTGCCTACGCTGCCTTCAAGAAGGCGGCGACCAAGGCCGACCGCAAGCCGCTGACCAAGCTGCGCGACGACATGGCCGCCGTGTTCGTCACCCTGAAGCTGCCGTTGCCGCTGACCGACGTGCTGGTCAAGCAGCTGCGCGACGTGATGGCCGACATCAAGGGCCACGAGCGCCGCGTGCTGAACCTGGCCACGGTCACCGCCCGCATGCCGCGCAAGGACTTCATCCGTTCCTGGGAAGGCAACCAGACCAACCTGGAATGGGTGGAAGACGCACTCAAGCGCAAGCAGAAGTGGTCCTCGGCCCTGCGTGACGTCAAGGACCAGATCATTGCCGAACAGCAGGCCACCATCGACATCGAGAAGAACACCTCGCTGGAGCTGGAAGAGCTGAAGGAAATCAGCCGGGCCATGGCCTACGGCGAAGCCAAGGCGCGCAAGGCCAAGAAGGAAATGGTCGAAGCCAACCTGCGCCTGGTGATCTCCATCGCCAAGAAGTACACCAACCGCGGCCTGCAGTTCCTCGACCTGATCCAGGAAGGCAACATCGGCCTGATGAAGGCCGTGGACAAGTTCGAATACCGCCGCGGCTACAAGTTCTCCACGTATGCGACCTGGTGGATCCGCCAGGCCATCACCCGTTCGATCGCCGACCAGGCGCGCACCATCCGTATTCCGGTGCACATGATCGAAACGATCAACAAGTTGAACCGCATTTCCCGCCAGATGCTCCAGCAGTACGGCCGCGAGGCCACGCCGGAGGAGCTGGCCAAGGAAATGGACATGCCGGAAGACAAGATCCGCAAGGTGATGAAGATCGCCAAGGAGCCGATCTCGATGGAAACCCCGATCGGCGACGACGAGGATTCCCATCTGGGCGACTTCATCGAGGACACCAACGTGGAGTCCCCGATCGAGAACACCACCAACATCAACCTGTCGGAAACCGTGCGTGACGTGCTGGCTGGCCTCACCCCGAGGGAAGCCAAGGTGCTGCGCATGCGCTTCGGCATCGACATGAACACCGACCACACCCTCGAGGAAGTGGGCAAGCAGTTCGACGTCACCCGCGAGCGCATCCGCCAGATCGAAGCCAAGGCGCTGCGCAAGCTGCGCCACCCGAGCCGCTCCGAGCAGCTGCGCAGCTTCCTGGACATCGATTGATTGCCAGGCAGTCGCGTAAATGAAAAAACCCCGCTTCGGCGGGGTTTTTTCATGGGTTGCCGCCAGCGACGGACGGATCGGGCTCCGCCGCATCGCGCCGGACGCTGGCACACATGATGCTGGGGGCGGGTAGGGTCGGTTCCCAAACGACCGCCGACCTCGCCAATCGGTACGGTAACGCATGGCCCCAACCGAAGATCGCTCTTGCCCACCCCGGCGCCTTGCCGCGCTGATCAGGCCAGTGGCGCCATGTAGCACTGGCTACCTCAAGCGTGACACGGGCCCGAACGCCCGCGAAAGGCACTGGAGTGGGGCATAGCACGCCCTGCTTCAGCCCGTCCCCAGTAGCAACCCCCGCTTCGCCTCCACTACACTGTGCAGCCGCGAAGGGCCTATAGCTCAACGGTTAGAGCAGAGGACTCATAATCCTTTGGTTCCAGGTTCGAATCCTGGTGGGCCCACCACATCCGAGCGCTGATAGCGATGTTGACCAGGTATTGGCCGGGTAAGCTGCCGCAATGATCAGACCCCTCACCGTAGTTGAGATCCAGGGCCGAAGTGAGCAGGGCATGACGCGCCCGTTTCACTGCCGCTGCGATGACGGCAACCTTTACTTCGTCAAAGGGCGCGCGGCAAGCCAGCGCAGCCTGATCTGCGAATGGCTTGGCGGCAATCTCGCTAAAGCTTTCGGTCTGCCGATTCCGGAATTCACGATCGCACAGGCAGCCCCCGAGCTTCTGGAACTGCACCCGGAAGGCCGAGACCTGGGGTCTATGCCTCTGTTTGCCTCGCGGAAGGTAGAACACGTGCAGGAGTTCAGCATTTCCCACTTGCATCAGGTGGATGACTGTCTGCAGCGCGATGTGCTGGCTTTCGACTGGTGGATCAACAATGGAGACCGCACCCTTACGGCCTACAGCGGGAACCCCAATTTGCTGTGGAGTACCGAGGCGCGCAAGCTGGTCGTCATTGATCAGAACTTAGCCTTCGATCCGGACTTTGACCCTGCTACGTTCAGTGTGACCCATGTCTTTGCAGGCCAGATAGATCTTTTGAATCAAGATCTTATAGAACCTCAGCGTCTACGCGAACTGTGCGGTCGGGCGCTGGCGGTTTGGGCCGATGCCTGCAAGAATGTCCCTCAAGAGTGGCAGTTCGTGGATGAAGAGCAGACCGTACCCACCAATTTCGATCCAGATGCTGTTCTTGCCCTGTTGAATAGATACTCCCATGAGGACTTCTGGAGGATGACTCCATGGCTCCGAGCCTGATGAATCCTGTTCCCTGCCAGTACGCAATCATTCGCTTTCTGCCTTACGCGGAAACGGGCGAGTTTGCCAATGTCGGCGTGGTGCTGGCCTGTCCGGCGACGGGCTACTTTGACTTCCGCCTGGTTCCCACCCGAAAAACCGGGCGCATCCGCGGCTTCTTTGAGCAGTTGGATCTGAAGATATATCGCGACGCTCTGACCTACATGGGGGAGGAGCTTGAGCGCCTCCGCGCACTGGCTGCCAATGTCGCCATAGGCAATAAGGAAGCTGTGCGCCAACTGTTCATCGGATTGGTGCATCCACGTGAGACTTTGCTGCGATTCGGTGAAACTCGGGTCGTGATGGCAGAGGACCCTGATGCAATGCTCGGCCAGTTGTTCGCCAGGATGGTTGAGCGTGATTTCGCAAACAAGGATTATCACGACAAGTTGGTCGAGCGAGGCGTTCGCGAGCTGCTGCGCAAAGCGAACCTTCGGATGTATTTCAACGAAGCAGTGATCGGCAACGAAGATCTGCACCTGAACGTCCCGTTTGCTCACAAGCGTGGCGAGAATGTGCACCTTGCGATCAAGCCCCTCGACCTCGCAAAGGATGAAGCCAGCAGAGTCTTCGATACCGGTGGTCGTCTTGTCGACCGCATCCAGCGTCTCAAGAAGCACAATCTTTTGCCGCCCGATATGCTGGTTGCTGTCCAGCGGCCCGACGGTAATGACCAGCGCATCTTGGGAGCCATCGATGAGATCGAAGGTGATCTGAGAAAGGCGGGTGTAGAGGTGGAGCGTGCGGACAACATTCGCGCCATTACCGCGTTTGCTAAGGCGGCTGCCCTTCACTGATCGCGTCGACCAGTGCGTCGCAAAAGACCATCGACTACGGAATGCAGAGCACGCTTCCAGCCTGCCGTTGATGCGCCGCGCACAGTTTGAGGCGCAGCGCGTTGACTCGGCTGTCTCCCAGCGTCAGCATGGCATCGTCACCGCAAAATCGGTGACCGGGATTTGCAGCCCGAAGAGCAAGGCGCATCAGCGCCCAGCCCGTTGCAGGGCGCTGGATCTCAACTCAACTGAGGAATCCCGCCATGTCATCCGAAAATCTCACCGCGCCCACGCGCACATCCGTTGACTTCACCCACTACTTCGGCCAAATCGCCGATACGCTGGAGTGGGGGAGCTCCACCTGGCTTACGTTCGAAGAACATCTGACTGCCAACGACACGCCGTTCGAGGCGCTTACGCTCAGCGATGTCATTGGTGCCATTCACTCTACCCGCAGCGCACACCCTCACGCACCGGGCACCTTGGTCAACCGGTTGATCGGCGTGGACGATGTATCCAGGACGGATCTGTTCCGGGTCATCCGCGAGCTGCTGCGCATCTATGATCTGCGTATCGTCGAACTGCTGGCACTCATCGACATCCTGGAGCACTGCCCGGGAACCGTGGAAGACCTGACCATCAGGAACCTGCTGGCGTTGATCTCCGTTGTGGATGTCTACAACTCGCCGCTTACGCCTGCGGCTGTTACGGAGGCCACCAAGGCGGCTGCGGCGGTGCACTAGGGCCTTGCAGGTGTCCGTGCCTGCCCAGGGGGGGCGCGGATGATGGAAATGCGGCCCGCGCATGTTGTTGTCGCGGGCTGGGTGGAGAGTCGCCGGACCAACGGTCCGGCGCTACCGGTGTTGCTGCTACAGAACGTTCACAACTCCGGTTCCACACTGCCTGAGCCAATAGGGCAGTACTGGAGATGGCTCATGCGTCGCATCAATGTTGCCGTGCTCGCTGCTGCCATCGCGGTCGCCGGAGCAGCGGGGTGTTCCCAGCAGAATCAGGAGGCGCGCGAGAATGGCGTTCCTGTTGGCATGGCCAACCCGGCGTCCGAGTACTGCGTGAAACGCGGTGGCAAGGTCATGATCGAGAAGGACCGGGATGGCAATGAGCGGGGCATCTGCCACTTGCCGGACGGCAAACGGATCGACGAGTGGGAACTGTTCCGGCGGGACGGCGGGCAGAAGCAGCGCTAACGCCGGTCCAATCCGAATTTTCAATCAAGTTGGCTTAAACGATAGGTGCGACGTATCAACGACCTATAAAGTCTTACTAAGTTTTATAGCAACTTGATAGCAAGGCCATGCGGGCGCATCAGCATCGCAGGCAAACGCCGGACCAACGGTCCGGCGCACCCGGTACCTCGCGACCGTTGACCGCAAGCGCCCTACTTGTACTTCTTGCCGACCTCTTTGGCCGCACGATCAATCGTATCGGCCACCACCTTGGGCTGGGTCATGAAGACGGCATGGCTCGCAGGCACTTTGGTGATCTGCGCGTTGATGCGTTCGGCCATGTGGATCAGCATCGCCTGATCAAACGCCTTGTCTTCAGTGGCGATCACCGCCCAGCTCGGCTTGGTGTGCCAGGCCGCATGCGTCACTTTAGTGCCAAACGCCGACATGTTGATCGGCACCTGCGAATCGCGCAGGAATGCCGCGTCCGCATCGGTGGTGTCATGCGCAAAGCCTGCCTTGAACTTGTCGGGCTTGATGAAGCCAAAACCGTCGCTTCCTGTTTCGATCACGAACTCAGGCGTGGGCGCAAAACCGGTGTACAGCTGCGCCGTAGTCTCGCCCGCATCCGGCGCCAGCGCCGAGACGTAGACCAGCCCGGCAACGTTGTCGTGCACACCCGCTTCGGTAATCACGGTGCCGCCCCACGAATGCCCGACCAGGATGGCCGGCCCATCCTGACGATCCAGCACGCGCTGGGTGGCCTTCACGTCGTCAGCGAGCGAGGTCAGCGGGTTCTGCACGATCGACACGTGGTAGCCACGCGCGGTCAGGTCGTCGTACACCCCGCGCCAGCCGCTGCCATCGGCGAAGGCGCCATGCACCAGCACGACGTTGTGCACCGGTTGGTCGCGAACGGCGTCGCTGGCCTGGGCGGGGGAGAGGGCGGCCGCCAGGGCGACCGCGAACACTGCAGGGATGAGCTTGAACATGGACGACTCCTCGGGACGGTGGGATTGCGGCGCTGGCCGGCAGGGCTACTTTGCCGGCCACACGCGCACGATCGGTCGCATAAAGTCCTGATAACTTGATCCGGCGTCCAAATCGCCCCGGACCTGCGTCCCTCACACCGTAGGCACCGTCCCGCCGTCGATGGTGTACTCTGTGCCCGAAATCGAAGCCGCACGCGGCGAGACCAGGAACGCGATGAGGTCGGCCACTTCGCGCGGCTGCGCCGGTCGCCCCAGTGGGATGCCGCCCAGGCCGTCCATGACCCGTTTCCTGCCGCCTTCGTAATCGGTCTGTGCTTCGGCCGCGATACGTTCGACGAAGGCGACGGAAGCTTCGGTTTCAATCCAGCCCGGCGCGACCCGCACCACCCGCACGCCCTTCGGCGTGACTTCCTTGGACAGTGCCTTGCTGTAGGTGGACAAGGCGGCCTTCGCGGCGGCATAGGCGGTGGTCGCCTCGGGCAGCGGCAGGGTGCGCTGGATCGAGGTGACGTGCAGGATCACGCCGGATCCCTGCGCGATCATCGCCGGCAGCAGTGCACGATCCAGCCGCACGGAAGACATCAAATTGAGGTCCAGCGCGTTGGCCCATTCGGCATCGTCCAGCGCGGCGAACCCGCCGGCAGGTGCCGATGAGCCGCCCACCGCGTTGATCAGCACGTCGATGCCGCCGAGGTGATGCAGCGTTGCCTCGCCGGCCTGGCGGGCGCCTTCAGCGCTGGCGAGATCTGCTTCCATGTAATGCACACCCTCGATGGGCGCGTGCGGCAAGGTACGCGCTGTTGCCACGACGCGTGCGCCCAGCCCCGCCAGCAGCTCGACCACCGCCGCGCCCAGCCCGCGGGTGCCGCCGGTCACCAGCACGCGCTTCCCGGTCAGTTCCAGATCGAAGTTCATGCCCCGATCTCCAGCCGGGCGATCTTTCCGCGCTCCAGGGTGAAGGCGTAGCGCAGGTCCAGCGGGCTGCCGGGGAAATTGCCGGCCACAGTGCTGGTGACCAGGTAGCTGCGGCCATGCTGCTCCAACGCGTGCGGCGTGGCGGTGTAGCTGTAGCGGGCGGAGGCATCGGTCTTCCACGCCGCGATCGCCGCAGGCCCGGCATGGGTACGGCCCTCGTCCTGCACCACCCCATCGCGGGTGAAGCAGCGGGCCACGGCCGCGGCGCCCTGGCTGTCGGCATGGAAGTAGGCGGCTATCGGCTCGGGCAGGTTCAGGTCTTTCATGGCAGTGCTCCAGTGGGTTCGAGGTGGAGCAAGCGTGAGCCGATCTGGAGGGTAAGAGAATCGCCTATGATCGGATCAGACCATGTAGGGAACAGTGCACAATGCGCGGCGCTGAATTCGCGGAACTGAAGGCCTTCGTGGCGGTGGTGGATCGCACCAGCTTTGCCCGGGCGGCCGATCACCTGGGCCTGTCCAGGTCTGCCCTGAGCCAGGTCATCCGCCAGCTCGAATCCCGCCTGGGCGTTCGCCTGTTGAACCGGACCACCCGCAGCGTGTCGCCCACCGAAGCCGGGCGCCGGCTGCATGAGCGCATAGCGCCGATGCTGCGCGACATGGACCAGGCCGTGGCAGAAGCGGTCGGTGCGAACGCGCGCGCGGCGGGCACGCTGCGCATCAATACGCTGAGCATGGCGGCGAAGAAGGTGATTGCCCCGCGCCTGGGCCGGTTTGCGCAGGCGCATCCGGAGGTGGTGCTGGACATCGTGATCGACGATGGCTTGGCCGATATCGCCGGAGAGGGTTTCGACGCCGGGATCCGGGTGGGTGGACGCCTGCAGAAGGATATGGTGGCGGTACGGCTCACGCCGGACATCGAACTGCTGGCGGTGGCGTCGCCCGACTACCTCGCCAGGTCTGGTGAGCCCAGGACACCGGATGACCTCGGCAACCACGCCTGCATCAACTGGCGTTTCCCGGGCAGCGGAAAAGTGGCGGGATGGGAATTCATCAAGCGGGGCAGGCGCGCCGAGTACGTCGGCGAGGGCCCGCTGATCTCCAACCACCAGGACATCGTGGTGCCCGCTGCCCTGCAGGGGCTGGGTATCCTGTACGCCTACAATGACGACGGCATCGCCGAGGCCCTGCGCGATGGACGGCTGCGGCGCGTGCTGGCCGACTGGTCGCCCACGGTGCCGGGCCTGTATCTTTACTATTCCAGCAGGCGCTACCTGCGTCCTGCGCTGCGCGCCTTCATCGATTGCCTGCTCGACCGCGACCTTGGCGGTGACGATCATGCCTCGCCTTCCCAGCCCCCCGGAGTTCCATGAGCGCAAGCATCAGCGCGTTGTCGCGCATGGCCATCCTTCTCGTTGCCGCGCCGCTGATCCTGGGAGCGTGCGGAAGGACCAGCCGCGAGACCGTGTTATCCGCCGATCCGCTGAAGGTCGTGGCGGTGACGCAGAGCACGCTGGACATCAATGTCAGCGAATACCGGAAGTACACCCGCTATGACCTGTACGTGGATGGCGAGAAGCTGTCCGACGCTGGATTCGCAGCGTTGCTGCAGGACCCGGACGCACTGAAGGATACGGTCGTGCACAGCGACGTGGTCGTGCTGGATGCATCCTCCATCCTGCTGGCATCGCACAACGACACCGGTGCGCGCTGCTGGATGACGCGGCTTTCTGCCAGTGGCGGTGAGGTGCATCTTCAGAAGATCATGAAAAGCAGCATCGACTGCGCGCCCGACCCGGCGCCGCCGGGATGGTCGGCGTTTTACGATGAGGGCAGCAATCTGCTGTTGGTCCGCCACACGCCCTTCCATGTCTACCCTATCGCAGGGTACTGGTACGTGCTCTGGATCCAGGGCGATGTCGTCGCGGTGTACCAGAAGGACCGAGAGCAGGAGCGCCTGGTCGTAAGGCTGGTACGCATTTCTTCCCAGCAGACGCTGGCCGAGCAGATATTGCCGATGGACACCTATGCCGAACCCGACCTGGTGAATGCGTCACCGCAACTACGGCAGCAGTGGCTGATGGATAACTTCGCCGTGGCTACGGCGCCTGCCGCGTCGCTGCAGCTGCGCGCAGACAACCGCCTCGAAACCCTATCGCCGGAGACATGGGCCGAGTACAAGGAGATTGATCGCCTCAACCGCGAGGAGGATGCGCGCGATCAAGCCGCCGCCGCAGCCCGCGAGCGGGCGTTTTACGAGGAAGTGCTGAAGGAAGAAGCGGCGAGGCAGAAGCCTCCAGTGAACGCAACATCCGGATTGCCTACTCGGCGCTGAGCCTGGTGCATGCCAGGCAGCGCAAGGTATCGCCTTGATTTCTGTCGGTCACTCTGGGAAGAGCGCGCAAGCATCGCCATAAGCGCTTACCCTGCGTTTGCGTAGGCAAAAAGAAGGCGCCGGAGCTTCATCCGGCGCCTCGCGCAACACGGCGGCCATTGGCCGAACGCGACATTACTTCTGCTGCAGGAACGCCAGCAGGTCCTGGTTGACCTTGTCCTTGTGGGTCTCGGTCAGCCCGTGCGGCGCGCCCGGGTACACGATCAGCTTGGCGCCTTTGATCTGCTTGGCCGACATGCGGCCGCCGACATCGATCGGCACGACCTGGTCGTCGTCGCCGTGGATGATCAGCGTCGGGACGTTGAACCGCTTCAGGTCCTCGCGGAAGTCGGTGGCCGAGAACGCGGCGACCGAGTCGTAGGTGTTCTTGATTCCGCCCAGCATGCCCTGCGCCCGCCAGGAGTCGATCAGCGCCTGGCTGGGCTTGGCGCCGGGACGGTTGTAGCCATAGAACGGACCGCTTGCCACGTCGCTGAACAACTGCGCGCGGTTTTCAAGCTGGCCCTTGCGCAGGCCGTCAAAGACCTCGACCGGTACGCCGCCGGGGTTGTCGGCGGTCTTGAGCATGAAGGGCGGCACCGCGCTGATCAATACGGCTTTTTTGACCCGGCCGGTGCCATGTCGGCCGATGTAACGCGCCACTTCGCCGCCACCGGTCGAAAAGCCGACCACCGTGATGTCTTTCAGGTCGAGCGTGTTGATCACCGTGGCCAGGTCGTCGGCGTAGTGGTCCATGTCGTTGCCTTCCCACGGCTGGCTTGAGCGGCCATGGCCGCGGCGATCATGCGCGACCACGCGGTAGCCGTGGTTGGCCAGGAACATCATCTGTGCATCCCAGCTGTCCGAATCCAGCGGCCAGCCGTGGCTGAAGGTCACCACCGGGCCATCCTTCGGGCCCCAGTCCTTGTAATACAGCTGCACGCCATCGGCCGTGGTGATGGTGCTGGGGGTGTGGGCAATGGCGGTGACAGCGGCGGGGTTCACCGGTGCAGCGGCCTGCGCGGCGGTACCGGCCTGGACAGCAATGGCCAAGGCGGTGGTGGCCAGGGTTCGGGTAAGCGTGTTCATCGGGTGGTCTCCTGCAGAGGGAAGGGGATGCGACAGGCGCTACATTGGACCCCTCGGCTGGACTAGAGATGGCTGAAAGTCCCTGAAATTTGACCGAGAGTACAAAGCGTCAACGAACTCAGAAGTCCCAGAACACCGGCACCCAGCGGTAGACGTCGCCATCGGCCGAGACGCGGCCGACCGACGGGAACGGCAGGTGGGTGGCCACCAGCATCTCGCCGGTACCGGCCAGCTCGTTGAGCAGGGTGATGCGCACCTGCGCGGCGCCTTCTGGATCGTGTTCGAACCCGTTGTGCCAGTTCGGCTGCTCGAAGCCCACTGCGAAGATGGCGTCACCAGCAAAGGTCAGGGCCTCGCCATTCGAGTTCAGGCGCACCACGCTGTGGCCGGGCGTGTGGCCGCCGGTGCGGTGCGCGGTGACGCCCGGCGCAATCTCGTGCACCTCGTCAAAGGTGCGCACATAGCTGCCGTACTCGGCCAGGAAGTGGGTAGCGGTGGCGCGCAGCGCATCCGGGAAGCCCGGCGGCATGTTGGTGCGGCTGAAGTCGGGCGCCTTCCAGAAGTCCACTTCGGCGGCGGCCACGTGGATGCGCAGCTCCGGGTGCAGTTGTTCCTTTACGCCATCCACCAGCAGGCCACCGATGTGGTCCATGTGCAGGTGGGTGATCACCACGTCGGTGATCTCGTTAAGGTTGATACCTGAAGCGCCCAGGCGGCGGATCAGCTGGCCGGCGCGCGGCAGGTTCAGGTCGGGGTCCATGCCCAGGCCGGCGTCGATCAGGATGTTGCGGTCCCCGCTGCGCACCACCATCACGTTCAACGCCCAGTCCAGCGCATCCGGCGGCAGGTACATCTCTTTGAACCACGGCGCGCGCTCGGCGGCGGAGACGTTGTGGCCGAGCATCTGGGTGGGCAACGGCAGCACGCCATCGCTGACCACCAGCACGTCGATATCGCCCACCTTGAGCGCGTACCGTGAGGGAACCAGTTCGTCGAGCGCGGGCGGGGGCGGGGCTACGGTGTTTTCCAGGGTGAACATGAGGAAATCTCCTTGGCGGGATCCACGGCAGGGGCGCCGTGCGGAATCAGCCTAGGGAAGGGCGCGCGCGGCCAGTAGATCCGCGCAGGGGCTCACACTGTTGCCGATCACGCAGCAATGCCGGCGCGTTACGGGTGACGGCGAACCCACACGCGTGTGTCTAGACTGGGCCCATGCCCAATCCCCCACCTGTCCGCCTGGCCGATATCAACATCGAGTCCTACATCTTCTTCGGTGCAGGCGCGGCGGTCGCGTGGCAGCTTGCCGACCCCGGCGTGGGGCGCGGCGTGGCCCGCCACAGTCAGACATTGAGACGGCCGTTCTCAAGGCTGCGGGCCACCATGAGCTACATCTACGCGGTGTCGCTGGGT
Organism: Stenotrophomonas sp. CCNWLW57; assembly: GCF_037203925.1. NCBI lineage: Bacteria > Pseudomonadati > Pseudomonadota > Gammaproteobacteria > Lysobacterales > Lysobacteraceae > Stenotrophomonas > Stenotrophomonas sp. CCNWLW57. The sequence continues at coordinate 565,583 of NZ_JBBCBJ010000001.1, read as the reverse complement.
ACGGACGAGGACCGGGCCACCATCGCCCGCCATGTCAATCGCGCGCATGTGCCCGTGCAGGGCGAGGGCTACAGCGCATTCGATCGCGACCTGCAGTTGTGGGTCGCGGCAACGCTCTACCGCGGCGGGCTGGAGATGTACGAACTGTTCGTTGGCCCGGTGCCCGAAAGCAGCCGCGAACCGTTGTATCAAGAGGCGTGGGCCTTCGGTCGCACGCTGCAGGTGGCAGACGAGCAGTGGCCGCCCACGGCCGATGCCTTCGATGCGTGGTGGGAGAGCCGTCAGCTGGAGCTGCGCGTGGACGAGGAAGTGCGCGCCTATCTGCATGCCGTGCTGGAAAACGGAGCCCCGTGGTACCTGCGCCCAGCGCTGCCGCTGCAGGCGTTCGTGACGCGGGCGATGTTGCCACCGCACCTGAGACAGATGTTCGCATTGCCATGGACGCCGGCAGACGAGAAGCGCTGGCAGCGCTTTCGTCGTTGGGCACCGCGTCTGTATTGGCTGCAGCCGCGCTGGCTTCGGCATCTGCCGGCGCGGTACTTCCTGCGAAAGCTCAGGCAGCTTGGGAAATGAGCGAATCCTGAAAGCCGCTTGCCTCCCATGGCGGTTCAATGCTTCTTCGCCGTGTGTGGCGAGAAACCCCGAATGCAGTCGTTGGCAACGGGTTATGGCTGTATGAAGCAGAGAGGATGCGTTGCGGACGCGGGTTCGATTCCCGCCAGCTCCACCACATGTGCACCAGCCTTGGTGCCCAGCTGAAGGGGCTGCACTGGTTTCGACGTGGCGAGCAGTCAATGTGGACAGCCCGAGAGGCGACCGACGTAATCGGCGCAAAAACTGTAATCGCCAATGCTGATTACTACGATCAGAACGAACAGGACACCCTGCTCGCAGCCTGATTCACGCAAGCGCACGTGATTACCGAACGCGCAACCACCCCGCCAGCAACGGCGGGGTGGCTTTCTTTGTTCCTAGGCTGAGCGCAGTTGACGCTGCCTCGAGAAGCCTACCTCCAGACTTGCGCTCGGTAATTATTGTGCATACAATAAATGCGCCATCCATCACTTACGATGCCGCGAAAAGCAATCGAAATATCGAGGAGCGCGGCCTGTCCTTCGAGTTGGTACGGGCATTCGATTTCGAGACGGCGCTGTTCGTTGTCGATGACAGACAGGACTACGGAGAGATTCGCTATCTCGGGTTTGGATGGGTGGGTGAGCGCCTACATGCGTTGGTCTTTACCAGAACGTGCGACGGGATTCGAGTCATCAGCTTCCGCAAAGCCAACCAGCGAGAGGTCAGACGCTATGAACAAGCACAGAAACGCCGAAATGCCTGACTCCGAAAATCCGGAGTGGTCGGATGCTGACTTCAAGCGCGCAGTGACGTTGGATGACCTGCCGGAGCCGTTGCAAAAATCGTTGCGTGGCCGCCCCAAGGCCATGGAGACCAAAGAGCGGATAACGATCCGGCTCTCAGCGGAGGTACTCGAAGCATTCCGGGGAACTGGCGCGGGCTGGCAGACCAGGATCGACGCAGTGCTGAAAGACTGGGTGATTGCGCATAAAGGCAGCGGTGGCGCAAAGGCGTAGTACGTCTGAACATGGGGTGCCTGTGCTGGCACCCCATGCCAGTCTCAGCCCTGTCAGAACTTCCAGCCCACCCGCGCGTAGTAGAAGCCGCCGTTGAAGCCGTACGGTGAATGCACCGGGTACTCCGCACCTGCAACGCCGGACCACGGGTTCTTGGCCGGGGTGCGGTCGAACAGGTTCTGCGCGCCCAGGCTGAAGTACAGGCCCGAATCGAACTTCCAGCCCACTTCGGCATCCACGATCAAGGCGCTGCCGCCGTAGATCGGCAGGCCGCCGTCCGCTGCGGAGATCACGCCGCTGTCCAGGTGATCCTCATACCACGAACTGTAGTAGTTGAAGCGCAGGTTGGCGTTGAAGATCTGGCGCTGGTGATGAATGCTGAAGTAGCCCTTGGTCTTGGGCAGCGACTTCTCCAGCTTGTACACGCGCGCTTCGTCGATGAAGTCCGGGTCGAAGCGGTCGACCTCGGTCCGGTTCCAGTTGGCGGCCAGCGAGTACGTGGTGTCGCCGCCGAAGTGGGTGCTCTTGAAGCTGGTGACCAGGTCGACACCGGTGGTGGTGGTATCAAACGCATTGCCGAAGTAAGTCACCTGCGAAATCGAGGCCGCTTCCGGGTTGCCGCCGGCCACCAGCGCCGCACGTTCTTCCGGGGTCACCGCGAAGCTGGTGCTCAGCGCGATGCGGTCTTCGACCTTGATCTGGTAACCGTCCAGGGTGATCAGCCAATCGCCTTCGGTCCACACCGCACCCAGCGAAACGTTCTTCGATTCTTCCGGGGTCAGCGGCTGGGCGCCCTTGAGCTGGGCGATGGGATTGGTCGGCGGCAGGGTGGCGATGTCTTCCAGTGCGGTGCCGCCGAACACGGTGCTGATCTGGCTGATGTTGGCCTGGCCCGGCGTGGGCGCACGGAAACCGGTGTTGTACGCGCCGCGCAACGCGAAGTGCTCGTTGAAGTCAAAGCGCGCGGTGACCTTGCCGTTGGTGGTGCTGCCGAACGAGTCGAAATCTTCAAAGCGCAGCGCACCGGCCAGCAGCAGGCGCTCGGTGACCTGCGCTTCCAGGTCTGCATACGCGGCCCAGTTGCGGCGGTCGAAGGTGCCGGCGGTACGCGTGCTGAACCCGTTGAAGCCGTTGGAGCCCAGCGCGAAGCCCTGTTCGGTCAGCGGACCGATCGCGGTGGACGGACCATCGCCGGGGCTGATCTCGAAGCTCTCTTCGCGCCACTCGGCACCCATGGCCAGGCGCAGCGGTTGGCTGGTGAAGCTGGTGGCGATATCGCGGCTCACGTCGATGTTGGCGCTCTTTTCGGTCTGCGTGTTGCCGCCGGGACGGAAGTACAGGCCGGCCGGCTGGTCCGGGCCGAGCGAGGCATTGACGGTGTTGTAGATGATGAACTCGATATCGTTGCGGCCCCACGAACCGCTCACGTCCCAGTACCACTCGCCCCAGTTGCCCTTGGCGCCGGCGTACACGGAGCTGTCTTCCAGCTTGCCGCCGAAGCGCGGGGTGAAGCCGCCCGGCAGGCTGGACAGGAAGGTGTAGCAGTTGGCCGGCAGCGCGGCGACAGCACCGCTCACCGTGCTGTACGGCAGCAGGTTGCCACCGCCGTCGCGCAGCGCGATGGTCGGGCAGGCGCCTGCACCGGTGAGGTTGCCGACCAGCAGCGTGTCGCCGCCGTCGTTGGAGTACACGCCCGAGCGTGCGGTGGGATCGCGGAAGTAGAAGCCGCCATCCACGTCGCGCTTGGCGTAGTTGCCGAACAGGTAGAAGTCCACGCTGTCGGTACTCAGGCCCAGGTTGGCGACCAGCTTGAGGTCGTCGTCGACCTTCGGCGAGCCCCAGATCTGCGCCGGCTCGCCCACGCCCGGGTAGCCGGCGGCGATGGCCGCGGCGGCATCATCGCGCTGCACGCTCCGCGAGGTGTCGTCGACCTTGCGCCACTCGGCGGTCAGCGTGGCAAAGCCGCGCTCGGTGAGTGGCAGGCCGATCTGCGCCGAGTACTGGGTGGTGAGTCCGTCGCCCTTGTAGTACTGGCCGGTGAACACTTCGGCCGTGCCGCCTTCGCGCAGCTTCTTCAGGCCGAAGTTGATCACGCCGGCAATGGCATCCGAACCGTACTGGGCGGCGGCGCCGTCGCGCAGCACGTCCACCTGTTCGAGGGCGAGCGAGGGAAACACGGAAAGGTCCGGGCCCTGTGCGCCGTCGGACAGGCCGTGGCCCAGGAAGGTGATGACCGCCGCGCGGTGGAAGCGCTTGCCGTTGACCAGCAGCAGGGTGTTGTCCGGCGGCAGGCCACGCAGGTTGGCCGGGCGGATCAGACTGGCCGCGTCATCGATGGGAATGGTGCTGACGTTGAACGAGGGGACCAGCACTTTGAGCTGGTCGAGCGCATCGGTGGCGCCCTGGTTGCGGAATTCTTCGCCGCTGATGATGTCGATGGGTACTGCGGACGAGGAAACGGTGCGGGGCTTGGTGCGGCTGCCCAGTACTGAAACCGTATCGAGGGTCGCGGTTTCCGGGTTGGTCGAAGCATTGTCGCTGTTCTGTGCCACCGCGGCGGAACTGGTGAGCAGCAGTGCGGCAGCGAGTGCCGCCTTTACTGAAGATGCCAATGGCGAAATTGCTTTCGGAGCGTGAACACACTTGCCAATGCGGTCGTTCATGCATGCACCCTGCAGTCTGGTTGTGGTTGGGTCGTTCTCGTTACGTGCTCATCCGGTGGTTCTCCTTGCGTGCCAGCGGACCTGGTGCGCTGCACAAATACTTAACAGAACGTAAACAATACTGCAACGTATCTTTCGTTTTGACCTCATTCGTTCAAGAGACGTGAGGCCAAAGGGGCCCGCATCCGCCCCCGTTGAATGCGGAAAAGCGGAGAAAAGTGTGATTTGGATCTCATCTGAAGTGAGATCGGTGCCGCGAATCTGGACAGATCTGGCCTGTCAGCCCGCTGGAATCAGGGCGCTTCCAGCGATGCCTGCAACGCGGCCGCGAGGGCCGCATCGCCGCTGACCAGGTCCACCCAGCGCAGATCCAGCCCCTTGCGGTGGCCTTTGCGCACCAGCTTCAGACCCTCGGGGTCGAGGGTCAGGGTGTAGGACTCATCGCCAATCTGGACTTCGCGGCGCAGGGGTTTGTCGAGCGGCGTCATGGGAACGGTCTCGTGTCATTCATCCTGCAGCGATCCGCGGATCGAGCGCGCCAGGTCGCTGCGGGTGAACGGTTTGCCCAGTATCGCGATGTTGCGACCCACCGCGCCGCTGGCGTCGATGTCGCGCGGGTAGCCGGAGGTGAACAGCACCCGCAGCGCCGGTTTGTGCGCCAGCGCGCGTTTGGCCAGTTCCCAACCGGACATGCCGGGCATCACGATGTCCGAGAACAACAGGTCCACGTCGACGTCGGTGCGCTCGAGCAGGCGCATGGCCGAGGCGCCGTCGTGTGCTTCAAGCACGCGGTAACCCAGCTGCCGCAGCGTGTCCACGGTATACGCGCGCACGTCGTCGTTGTCCTCGGCGACCAGCACCGTGGCCTCCTCCTGCATCTCGTAACCGCCCAGGCCTCGGTGCTCGGTCTGGCCGGCCTGCGGCAGCTCGGCTGCCGAACGCGGGAACAGCAGGGTGATCGACGTGCCGGCACCGGGCGCGGAATCCACCAGCACGTGGCCGCCGGACTGCTTGACGAAGCCGTACACCATGGACAGGCCCAGGCCAGTGCCGCGCCCAACTTCCTTGGTGGTGAAGAACGGTTCGAACACGCGGGTCAGCGTCTCGGCGGACATGCCGTGGCCGGTGTCCTTGACCCGCAGCATTGCGTAATGGCCCGGCGGAACGTCGGGGTTCTGCGCCGTGAAGTCATTGTCCAGGTGGGCGTTGTCCACTTCGATCACCAAGCGGCCGCCTTCCGGCATGGCATCGCGGGCGTTGACCGCCAGGTTGAGCACGGATGCCTCCAGCTGGCTGGGGTCCACTTCCACGCACCAGATGTCCGGGTGGTGCACGATTTCCAGCTGCACCAGTTCGCCCAGCGAACGGTGCAGCATGTCTTCCATGTCGCGCAGTTGTGCATTGAGGTCGACCGGCAGGCTGCGCAGGGGTTGCCGGCGCGAGAACGCAAGCAGCCGCTGGGTGACATTGGCCGCGCGCATCACGCCCTTCAGGGCGTTGTCCAGTGCGCGCGTGGAGCCGTCCGCCACATCGCCCAGACGCTCGGTGAGCAGCTTGGCGTACTCCACGTTGCCGGCGATCACGGTCAGGATGTTGTTGAAGTCATGTGCGATGCCGCCGGTGAGCTGGCCCACGGCTTCGATCTTCTGGCTCTGCCGCAGTGCTTCCTCGGCTTGGCGGCGCGCGGTGGTTTCCACCGCCTCGGAAACCACGGCGGTGATCGTGCCCTGATGGTCGAGCAACGGGCGGAACGAGAACTCGAAGGTGCGTTTGCCGGTGGGAAGCAGCAGGTCCAGCTCATGCCGCGACGCATTGCCTGCGGCCGCCTCCAGCACGGCCTGGCAGACGATGGCCGGCACGCCTTCGGTACTGGCGAACCAGGCCGATTCGCAGTACAGCGCGCCGCGGACATCCTCCTTGGTGGCCAGGATCGCGGCCAGCGAGGCGGAGTTGGTGTCGATGATGTGCCCATCCAGGGTCAGCAGGTTCTGGTGCTGGAAGCTGGATTCGAACAGCGCCTGCAGGCGGCTTTCGCTGCGGTGCAGGGCAGAGGTGCGTTCGCTGACCTGGCGTTCCAGCGATTCATTGCTGGCTGTCAGCAGCGCCTGGACCTGCTTGAGCTCCCCGATATCGCGCGCCATGGCGTAGTAGCCCAGCACCGCACCTTCGGGGCCCAGTTCGGGCACGAAGTCCACCTGCGCATGGCGCGGGGGGCCAACGCGGCGATGGGCAAGGGTCTCGAAGCTGACCCGCTCGCCCCGCAGCACCTTGTCCAGTTGTTCCTGCAGGGCGGCGAATCCCTCCTCACCCACCATCTCGCGGGCATGCCTGCCCACCATGGCTTCAGGGTCCAGGCCATGCCATTCCATATAGGCCTGGTTGGCAAAGCGGTAATGATGGTCGCGGTCGAGGTAGGCGATCAGGGCAGGCAATGAATCGGTGATCAGGCGCAGGCGCTGATGGCTTTCGCGCAGCTCGTTTTCGACCTGCAGCAGCCGGCGCCGCTCCTGGGCTTCGTTGATCGCGCGCAGGATCGCGTCGGGCAGGCGTTGCAGCCGCGACTTGACCACGTAATCGCGGGCGCCGCGCTTCAATGCTTCAACGGCCAGTTCTTCGCTGAGGGTGCCGGAGACGAAGATGAAGGGCACCTCCGGTGTCAGCGCGCCGGCAAGCTCCAGCGCCAGGTCGCCGCTGAAGCCGGGGAGCACATGGTCGGCCAGGATCACATCGAAGTCGTGTGCCGCCAGCGCATCACGCATGCCCTGGTCGGACCAGGTGCGCTCAACGGTGAACGGCAGGCCGGCGCGGCGCAGCTGGAGCGTTATCAATTCCGCATCCAGCGCGCTGTCCTCCACCATCAGGATGCGGATCGGTGTCGCGGGCACATCCTCAGCCATCTTTGCGGCTCTTGGCGCCGAAGAGCGTGCCGTGCGGCGGCGGCTGGTTGGTGATGCCCCAGAACATGCCCAGACCCTGGATCGCTTCGAGGAACTCCTTGAAGTTCACCGGCTTGACCACGAAGGCGTTCACGCCCAGCTCGTAGCTGCGGATCAGATCCTGCTCTTCGCGCGAAGAGGTCAGCATCACCACCGGGGTGGTGCTGATCGCCGCGTCGGTGCGGATTTCCTTCAGCACTTCCAGTCCGTTGAGTTTGGGCAGTTTCAGGTCCAGCAGCACCACCACCGGGCCGCCATGCAGCGCGCCTTCGTAGGGGCCTTCGCTGCGCAGGTACTGCAGCGCTTCCACACCGTCCCGCACATGGGTGACTTCGTTCATCAGCTGGCAGCGCTCAAGGGCAGCCAGCGTCAGCTCCGCATCTTTCATGTTGTCTTCCACGAGCAGAATCGGCCGCAGGTCTCTCATACTTTGTCTCCAGTAACAAAGGGAATGGTAAAGAAGAATTTGGCGCCCACTCCCAACTGGCCTTCGGCCCACGTTCTGCCGCCGTGGCGGGTGATGATGCGGTTTACGTTGGCCAGGCCGATGCCGGTGCCTTCGTACTCGTCGGAATGATGCAGGCGCTGGAACACGCCGAACAGCTTGTCCACGTAGCGCATGTCGAAACCGCAGCCATTGTCCTGGACGAAGAACACGTGTTCGGTGTCGGTGCGGTAATGGCCCACTTCGATGGCGGGGTGGGCGGTGTCGCGGGTGAACTTGATCGCATTGGACAGCAGGTTCTGCCAGACCAGCCGCAGCATGCCGGGGTCGGCCTGAACGCGCGGCAGGTTTGGCACCACCCAGGTGATGGATCGGCCTGCGTACTCCATGTCCAGTTTGTGTCGTACATCCTGTACCAGCGCCGTCATGTCCATCGAGATCTGACCCATCGTGGACCTGCCCATCTGCGAGAAACTGAGCAGGTCGTCCACCAGTGTTCCGGCAGATTGTGCGGACTCGACGATGGTATCGAGGTATCTCTTTTCTGAATCGTTTAATCTCTCGCCCGCTGCGGCCCAGAGCAGTTCCGAGTAACCCACGATGTGGCGGAACGGTGCGCGCAGGTCATGGCTGACCGAATAGGAGAACGCTTCAAGTTCCTTGTTGCTGCGCAGCAGCTGCTCGTTGAGCGCGGCCATTTCTTCGGCCTTGCGCAGCACGATGTCGACGATGGCGGTGCGCAGTTCCATCGCCGCATCGCGGTCCACCTCATTCCAGGGCAACGACTGCCTGCGTACGGTTTCCTTCCAGCCTTCGAACGACGTGCGCGGCGAAAGCGGCAGGCCGGTATCCTCCTTGCGCGGATCGCCGCCCCAGCGCACGGTGCGCACCACCTCCGGCCGGAACCACAGCACGAAGCTGTCGTGGATCTGCGAAATGGAGATGGCGAGCACGCCGCTGGCCACGTCCGCGAACGCATCGGCGGCGTCCCATTCCAGCGGCAGGCGGTCGGTGCAGATCAGGTCGCCTTCGTGCTGCTGGACGGTCAACCACTGCACCAGCTGCATCACCTGCTCCTGGCGTGGGCAGTCACCATGCAGGATGCATTGGCCGCGGTGCACGATCGCGGCGCCAGCGGACTGTGTCAGCGCCAGCAGGTTCTGCTGGTCCCGGCCCAGTGCCGCCATGAAATCCTGGTCGCCGGCCATGCGTCCGAGCAGGCGCACCTGGATGGCGCGCCGCGCGATGCGCTCTTCCACCACCGCAGCCCGCTCCTTCAACGAAATCTGCAGGGACAGGATCTGCCCGATGAACTCGCAGGCGGTGCGCACGTGGTACGGCACCCGCTTGGGCGCTTCGTTGTGGCACGAAATCAATCCCCACAGTTCGCCTTCGCGGAGCAACGAGACCGACATGGAGGCGCCGGTGCCCATGTTGCGCATGTACTGCAGGTGCACCGGCGAGACACTGCGCAGCATGGCCGGGCTCAGGTCGGTCGGCGGCGCGGCGGCGGTGTCGGCCGTGCGGACCAGCGGCACCGGTTGGTAATCGCTGTCGGCGATCAGCCGTACCCGGTTCTGCCGGTACAGCTCACGGGCCTGGGCGGGGATGTCCGACTCGGGAAAGCGCAGGTCAAGGTAGCTCGGCAGCACGCCATTGCCGTCCTCGGCCACCACCGCGCCATTCCACTCCTTGTCGAACTGGTAGACCAGGGTGCGGTCGAAGCCCGTGAGCTGGCGGATCTGCACCGCAGCCAGCTCGCACAGTTCGCGGGTGCCGGGTACCCGCTCGATCTCGCCCATGAACGCGCGGATGGCCGGATACAGGTCTTCCAGCGAACCGGGTTCGCCCGGCACGGGCGCTTCCAGCTCCACGATCAGATCGTCGGCGAGCCGGTGGGCCAGGGTGTGATGTCCCCCATGGCCGCCAACCGGATGCGCGCCAAGGAACTGTGTCGCGCCGGTTGCAAGTGATTCCAGGGCCGGGCGGCAGCTCGCCAGGGCACCGCCGAGCAGCGTGTCGATGCTTTGACCCAATGGGTCGCCCAGCGTCTCGATCACATCCGCGCGTGCCACGGCGCGTTCTTTCACGGTCAGCGTGCTGGGGTCGAGGACGAGGATCAAACCGTAGGGTTGGATGGCGCCTGGAGTACGTATCGGTTCTCTGGCACAGCTGTTGAGATCCAAGGCGTTTTGTTTCAAATTCCAGGACGACATTCGTTCAATCCCCCCAAGGGGTGCGTGCTAACGCCCATAGCTTCGCATATCCCTGTTTTCATCTCCGTGATGAGGCAGGGGCTGATGGGCTACGGCTTGGGCGGGCGTTCGTAGTCGTCGGGGGTGGCCGTGTGCTCCTGCTCGGGCATGTCCTTGTCCTTCCACCGGGCATCGTCGTTGCGCAGCTTGTCCGGCGTGTGCGCCTTCTGCTGGTCGTCCTTGCCTTCCAGCGGGTTGGAAGATGACGCGTTCATGAGCCGTGCTCCGATAGGCGGGGGGTGTACGCGCAAGCTTGAAGCCGTGCAGGTGAGCGCGGCGTCCGCGTCGGGTGCACGGCATCCACACGCCGGGCTCACCACCCAGCCACAGGGGGCGAGGTATCCCTTGGGCATGGACCAGATTTCCGAACATGCCGCACCGGCACTTGAGGCGGCCGCGCGCGAGGTGCTTGCGCGCCAACCATCATTGCCGCTCCCCGGTCGGGGTCACACCCTGGAACGATGGCGGGCGCTGGCCGCTATAGCCGGGCGCGACCTGTGCGTGGCCAAGGTGATGGAGGCGCACTACGACGCGCAGGCCATCCTGGCCGACCTGCATGCCCCATCGCTCGCCGAGGGCCGGCTGGCGGCGGTGTGGGCAGCGGAAGGCCCACACGCCACCTTGCGTTATGACGAAGAGACGGGCACGGTCAGTGGCGCCAAACCCTGGTGCTCCGGTGCCGGGCTGGTCGATGTGGCGCTGGTTACCGCGCGCTGTGGCGAGGGCTCGCGGCTGGTCTGCCTGCGCACCGATGCGCCCGGCATCCTGCTGCAGCCGCAGAGCTGGCATGCCACGGGCATGGCCGGCATACCCAGCGGCACCGTGCAGTTCGACCGCGTGCGCGCCGAGGTGGTGGGTCCCAGCGGCGCCTATCTGGCCCGGCCCGGTTTCTGGCACGGCGGTGCAGGCATTGCGGCATGCTGGTACGGCGCTGCGGTCGCGCTGGCGTCACCGCTGCAGCGCTCGCCCCGGGTGGAAGGCGACGCCCAGGCGGCCGCATTGCTGGGCCAGGTCGACATGGCATTGCAGTCATCAGCAGCATTGCTGCGCGAGCTGGCCGCCTGGATCGATGCGATGCCCGCGCAGCCCCATCAGTCCGATGTGATCCGGGTGCGCAGCGTGGTTGAGCGCGGCTCCATGCAGGTGCTTGATGCCGTAGGCCGCGCACTGGGACCGGCGCCGATGTGCCTGGATCCGGAGCATGCGCGGCGCTGGGCCGATCTCACGGTGTTCATCCGGCAAAGCCATGCCGACCGCGACTGGGCCGAACTGGGCCGGGCCATCCAGCGCCAGGAGCAGCCGTGGACGCTGTAGCGGTTCGCATCGAAGGGCGGGGCACGCCGGAGTCGGCGTGGGAACGCTGTGCATGGTTGGACGCATTGCCATTGGTGGAAGCTGACACCGTACTGCTCGGCGCGCGACGGCTCATCGTGGTGTCGCCCCATCCCGACGATGAGGTGCTGGGCTGTGGTGGCCTGATGCAGGCGGCGGCCGCACAGGGGTGCGGAGTGCAGGTGGTGTCGGTGACGGACGGCGAAGCCTGCTACCCCGACCACCCGCGCTGGACACCGGCATGCCTGCGTGACGCGCGCCGACGCGAGTTGGCGGCGGCGATGCAGGCATTGGGCATGGACGCCACCCATGTGACCTCGCTTGGCCTGCCGGATGGTGCGGTGGCGCGGCACGAAGCCGACCTGGTCGCGCATCTCCGCACCTGCGTGTCACCAGGCGACGTCGTGTTGGCACCCTGGATCCACGACGCCCACCCGGACCATGAAGCGGTGGGGCGTGCGGCGCTTGCGGCGGCGGCCCTCTGCGGTGCCCGTAGCCTGCAGTATCCGGTCTGGGCCTGGCACTGGCTGGATGCGCTGGCGTCCACCGGTCCGTGGACGACCGCGCAGCGCATTGCGCTGTGCCCGGACGCGCAGGCCCGCAAGCGCCAAGCCATGGCGGTCTTTGCGACGCAGACCGGGGAGGGCGAGGCGCTGGGCTGCGAGCCGATCCTTCCCGAACACGTACTCGCCCGCTTCCGGCGTTCCTTCGAGGTGCTGATTGGATGAACACCCGTGCCTATTTCGAACAGATCTACCAGCAGCCCGACCCGTTCCAGTACCGCAACCGCTGGTACGAGGCGCGCAAGCGCGCGCTGACGCTGGCCTGCCTGCCCCGGCCGCGCTACGGCAATGCGTGGGAGCTGGGGTGTTCCAATGGCGTGCTGAGCGCAGAGCTGGCAACACGCTGCGACGCGCTGCTGGCGACCGACCTCAGCGAGGCCGCGCTGGCAGACGCGGCACGCTCGACCGGGCACCTTGGAAACGTGCGGCTTGAACAGGCCCGTCATCCCGAACAATGGCCCGCGGAGCGCTTCGACCTGATCGTGGTCAGCGAGGTCGGTTACTACCTGGCACCGCAGGATGTGGTGGCGATGGCGGCAAAGCTGCGTGGCAGCCTTGCTGATGACGGCCTGCTGCTGGCGTGCCACTGGGTGCACCCGTTCGAGGAAGCACTGAGCTCGGCCCAGCAGGTGCACCGCGCGTTCGGTCGTGGCCTGGACGAGGCCTTCTGCTACCAGGACGCTGACCTGCTGATGCAGGCGTGGAGTCGGGAACCGACCAGCGTTGCCCGCTGGGAAGGCCTGCGATGATCGGCGTGATCGTGCCCGCACACAACGAAGCGCACGCCATTGGTCGCTGCCTGGCCTCCATCGCCGTGGCGGCCGCGCATCCCGGTCTGGGCCGCGAGCCGGTGCTGGTGGTGGTCGCGCTCGACGCATGCAGCGATGCCACGGAGGCGGTGTGCGCCGGACATGGGGCAATCACCGTGGCCGTGGACGCCCAGTGCGTGGGCACCGCGCGGGCAGCGGCGGCCAGCCACGTGTTGGCGCATGGCGCGCGCTGGATCGCCAGCACCGACGCCGACACCGCCGTACCGCAGGACTGGCTGTGGCGGCAAAGCCTGTGCGGCGCCGATGCCTTCTGTGGCGTGGTAGAGGTGGAGGACTGGCTCGATTACCCCGAGCGGGTGCGCAACGCCTTTTCCGAGCGGGAAATCGTGCAGGATGGGCACCGGCACATCCATGGGGCCAACCTTGGCATGAGCGCGGCCGCCTATCTGGCGGTGGGTGGCTTTCCGGCCCTGCGCACGGGGGAAGATGTTGCACTGGTCGAAGCACTGGCCGGCAACGGTGCCCGCATCGCCTGGCTGGCCCGGCCTGCCGTGGCGACCAGCGCGCGGCGAACCGCACGTGCCCCGCACGGTTTCAGTGGATTCCTGCGCGCACTGGAGCGCGAGGTCATGGGTGCTGGGCCCTCACTGCTGCCGGTCCACGTGGTAGCGGATTGATGGAGCAGCCCGCCGACCTGCTGGGCTGGGCCGCCACGGCCGTGCTGATCGCCACGCTGGTGCGGCAGATCTACAAGCAGCACCAGGCCGGGTCGGTGGAGGGCGTTTCCACTTGGCTGTTCGTCGGCCAGATAACCGCCTCGGTGTTGTTCATCGTGTACAGCGCGCTGCTGGGCTCCACGGTCTTCGTGGTCACCAACAGCCTGATCCTGGTCACGGCGGTGGTCGGCCAGGTGCTCGCCATGCGCAGGCGCAAGGCGCAGAACGCTCCCGCCACCGGCAGGAAATGAGGGCCCGCGGCCGTCTATTCTGAATCAGTCAGTGTTGTGCACACGGCCTTCACGCGTCATCCGTTGTCGTAATGGTCCGTGTAGCTGAATTCATTTAAGCTCAGGAAAATTCCAAGCCCCGGCGCGTTGCGTGCCGGGGCTTTCACACCTTCCTACCTAGGAATCTCCCCATGGCGGCTTTGCAGCAGCGCACGATCGACCTTCTTCGTACCCACCAGGACACCGTGGTGGCGCAGTGGGGCGACCAGTTGGCCGGCTCCGGCCAGGGCCAGGATGGCCGGTTGAGCACGCGTGAGCTGGATGCCCAGGTACGCGAATTCTGGCGCCTGTTCCAGGCAGCAGTGTCCACCAACGGCACCGGCGTGGCCGGCAGCGAATGGCAGGACACCCGCCAGTTCCTCGAACAGCTCTCGCGTGACCGCGTGCTCAAGGGCTTCAGCTCCTCGGAAACCGCCAGCTTCCTGTTCTCGCTCAAGCGCCCGCTGTTCGAGCTGGTCCAGCAGAACTTCGCCGACGACCCCAAGGCGGTCGGCGATCAGCTGTGGGCGATTTCCGAACTCATCGACGGGCTTGGCCTGCACAGCGTCAAGGTCTACCAGAAGACCCGCGAGGATGTGATCCAGCGCCAGCAGGAAGAAATGCTGGAACTGTCCACCCCGGTGGTGAAGCTGTGGGAGGGCGTGCTGGCCCTGCCGATGATCGGCACGCTCGATTCGCAGCGCACCCAGGTGGTGATGGAATCGCTGCTGCAGCGGATCGTCGACACCGGTTCGGAAATCGCCATCATCGACATCACCGGCGTGCCCACCGTGGACACGCTGGTCGCCCAGCACCTGCTCAAGACCGTTACCGCCATCCGCCTGATGGGCGCCGACGCCATCATCAGTGGCGTGCGCCCCCAGATCGCACAGACCATCGTGCACCTGGGCCTGGACCTGCAGGGCATCGTCACCAAGGCCAACCTGGCCGACGCATTGGCACTGGCGCTCAAGCGCACCGGCCAGACGGTGACCAAGGCGGCGCGCTGAAATGGACCGCATCCCGATCCTGCAGATGGGCGATCTGCTGCTGGTGACCATCCAGGTGGACATGCATGACCAGCTTGCGCTGACCCTGCAGGACGACCTGACCGAACGTATTCAAAAGACCTCTGCGCGCGGCGTGTTGATCGACATTTCCGCGTTGGACATCGTCGATTCCTTCATTGGCCGGATGATTTCCACCATTTCGTCACTGGCCCGGATCATGGATGCCACCACGGTGGTGGTGGGCATGCAGCCGGCCGTGGCGATCACGCTGGTTGAGCTGGGCCTGACCCTGACCGGGGTGCGCACCGCGCTGAATGTCGAACGTGGCATGGAACTGCTGCGCATGGACCTGTTGCAGCAACCCGACGAAGAGTCGCCATGACCGCCGTCAGTGGATCCTTGCCGATCCGCGTCGAGCAGGACGTGGTGCTGGCACGCCAGGCTGCCCGGCAGGCGGCCGTGGCATGCAGGATGCGGCTCATCGACCAGACCAAACTGGTCACTGCCGCCAGCGAACTGGCCCGCAACGCGGTGATCTATGGCGGCGGTGGCAGCATGGAATGGGAGGTGGTGGACAGCGGCATCCGCCGCGGGCTGCGCCTGGTGTTCTCCGACAATGGTCCCGGCATTCCCGATATCGCCCAGGCCCTGACCGATGGCTGGACCTCGGGCAGCGGCATGGGGCTGGGCCTGTCCGGCTCGCGCCGGCTGGTGGACCAGTTCGAACTGGAGAGCGAACCCGGCAAGGGCACCCGGGTTGCCATCACCAAATGGATCTGAATTTCTCTGGCCGCGTTACCCGGGTCGTGGTGGTGGAAGAGGTCTCGCAGGTAGGGCAGGCCCGGCGCGAAGCGCTGGCCATGGCCGATGGCATCGGCTTCGATGAAATGGATGCTGGCCGGGTGGCCCTGGCCGCCACCGAGCTGGCCACCAATGTGATCAAGCACGGACGCGGCGGGCGCATGTACCTGTCAGTGGTGTGCGGTCGCGGCGGTGAGGGCATCGAACTGTGCACCCTCGATGCCGGGCCGGGCTTCTCGCTGGCGCAGTCCCTGCCTGACGGCTATTCGACCGGCGGTACGCAGGGTTTGGGCCTCGGCGCAATACGGCGCCAGGCCACCGTGCTCGATGCCTGGTCCGACGACAAGGGCTGCGTGGTGGTGGCGCGCGTCTACGCCAGCCGCGTTGCCCGCGACGTGGACGTACCCTACGGTGCGCTGCGCCTGGCCATGCGCCATGAGGTGGCCTGCGGCGACGCCTGGCACCTGCGTGCCGATGCCCAGTCGGTGGCCGTGACGCTGATCGATGGCCTCGGGCACGGGCTGCCGGCGGCCGATGCCGCCCAGGCCGGCGTGGCGGTCGCAGCCGCGCGCGGGGCGGTTGCACCGGCGGACCTGGTCGCGGCGATGCATGCCGGCATGTCCGGTACCCGGGGCGGGGCCGCGGCGGTTGCCAGCGTGGACGTTGCCGGCGGCGCGGTCCAGTTTGCCGGCATCGGCAACATTTCGGCGGGCCTGCACGAGGCGACCACGACCCGTGGCATGGCCTCGCACCCGGGCATCGTCGGGGTGCAGTTCCGCAAGGCGCAACCATTCCATTTTCACGCGCCGGAAGGCACGCTGCTGCTCATGCACAGTGATGGATTGCAGGCGCGTTGGAGCCTGCGCGACTACCCCGGCCTGTTCCATCGCCACCCGGCGCTTATAGTGGCGGTGCTGCAGCGCGATTTCGATCGTGGCCGCGACGACACCGGCATCATCGCCCTGCGGCTCGGAGACCTGCATTGAACGCGCTTCCCCCCGAACAGGAAATCGTCCAGCTGCGCACGCAGGCCGATGCCCTGCGCGCGGAGCTTGAGGAAACCAACCAGGGCGTGCTGGCCCTGTACGCCGAACTGGACCAGCAGGCCGAGCAGCTGCGCGAGGTCTCCGAGCTCAAGAGCCGGTTCCTGTCTTACATGAGCCATGAATTCCGCACGCCGCTGGGCTCGATACTGAGCATGACCCGGCTGCTGGAAGACGGCATGGATGGCCCGCTGACCGAGGAGCAGCGCCGGCAGGTGCGCTTCATCAGCGGCTCGGCGGCCGAGCTGCGCGAAATGGTCGACGACCTGCTGGACCTGGCCAAGATCGAAGCGGGCCGGATCACCATTTCGCCGGCCTGGTTCGACCTGATGGACCTGTTCGCGGCGCTGCGCGGCATGTTCCGGCCCCTCATCGAAGAAAACCGGGTGGACCTGGTGTTCGAAGATCCGCCGGCATTGCCCCTGCTGTACACCGATGACAAGAAGCTGGCGCAGATCCTGCGCAACTTCATTTCCAACGCGCTCAAGTTCACGCCCAACGGCCAGGTGGTGGTGTCGGCCAAGCTGGTCGACGCGCATTCGGTGTGCTTCAGCGTGCGCGACACCGGCATCGGCATTCCGCAGGACCTGCTGCCTACCCTGTTCGAGGATTTCGTGCAGGTGGACACGCCGCTGCAGAAGCGTCTGCGCGGCACCGGCCTGGGCTTGTCGCTGTGCAAGCGCTTTGCCGAGCTGCTGGGCGGCGAGGTGGGGGTGACCAGCGAACTGGGCGTCGGTTCGGAGTTCCATGTGAAGCTGCCGCTGAAGCTGGCTGCCGAGGAGACCGCTGATGCCGACGCGTGACCGGATCCTGATCGTCGACGACAACGCGGCCACCCGCTATTCGGTGCGCCGGGTGCTGGAACACCACGGGTTCCGCGTGGAAGAAGCCGGCACCGGCACCGACGGCCTGGTCCAGCTCAACACGCAGGATTTCGGTGCGCTGGTGCTGGACGTCAACCTGCCCGACATGAGCGGTTTCGATGTGGTTCGCCAGCTGCGCGAAGATCCGCGCATGCAGCTGTTGCCGGTTGTGCATGTCTCGGCCGCCTCGATCGCCACCGGGGACCTCATCACCGGCCTCAACGCCGGTGCCGATGCCTACCTGGTGCACCCGGTGGATCCGGACGTGCTGCTGGCCACGCTGCGCAGCCTGCTGCGTGCGCGCCGCGCCGAAGACGCATTGCGCGATGCCGAAGCGCGTTTCGGCGAGATCTTCCGCCAGATCAATGCACCGATCACCGTCCTGGATGCGCAGCTGCAGGTGCATGAAGCCAACGATGCCTTCAAGCGCCTGCTTGGAGAGGACCTGGGACCGGGCCGGATCGAGGCCTTGCTGGACCACCAGTTCGCGCCGATGAGCGCGTTGAAGGTGGCGCTGGCCGAAGGTGAGCGTTGGCAGGGCACCTTTGCCTTGCAGGTGCAGGGCAGCCGGCGCATGACCGAGTGGCGGGTGACGCCCTACAGCGCTCCTGGCCTCGGCCTGGTGCTGGTCGAAGACATCACCGAGCGCCACGTGCGCGAACTGGAGCAGCGCCAGGAGCTGGAGAGCGCCAACAGCGAGCTGGCCTTCCAGATCGCCGAGCGCGAGCGCACCGAAATGGAGCTGATGCAGGCCCAGAAGATGGATTCGCTCGGCCAGCTGACCGGCGGTATCGCGCATGATTTCAACAACCTGCTGACCACCATCATCTCCGGCCTGGACATGATCGAGATGGCCGCCAGCAGCGGCAAGTGGGACAAGGCAAGCCGTTACGTCGACATCGCCACCGCCTCGGCGCACCGCGCCGCGGCACTGACCCAGCGCATGCTGGCCTTTGCCCGCAAGCAGCCGCTGGACCCGCAGACGTTCGACGTGGTTGCCCGCGTACGCTCGCTGGAAGACATGCTGCGGCGCTCGATCGGCGAGAACATCGAACTGGAACTGGAGCTGGGCGCCGAACCGCTGGTGGCCATGGCCGATCCCAACCAGTTCGAGAACGTCATGCTCAACCTGGTCATCAACGCGCGCGATGCGCTGGCCGGCCAAGGCCTGATCCGCATCCGCGCGGGCCGCGCGAGGATCGAGCGTGACCACGAGCTGTCGCCGGGCAACTACATCACCATCAAGGTGATCGACAACGGAACCGGCATTCCACTGGACCTGATCAACAAGGTGTTCGAACCGTTCTTCACCACCAAGCCGCAGGGCGAAGGCACCGGCCTGGGCCTGTCGATGACCTACGGCTTCGCGCGCCAGTCCGGCGGCAGCGCCCGTATTGCCAGCGAGCAGGGGGAAGGTGCCGAGATCGAACTGCTGTTGCCCGAGGGGCAGCAACAGGTCGAGATGGCGTCTGCGTCCACGGCGCAGGTGCAGGTGCAGCGCGGCCATGCCGAACGCATCCTTCTGGTGGACGACACCGATTCGGTGCGGATGATGGTGCGCGAGATGCTGCTCGAGGTCGGCTACCAGGTCGTGGAAGCCACCAACGCGCAGCAGGCGCTGCTGGAGCTGCATTCAGCGCGGGCCGTGGATCTGTTGTTGTCGGACGTCGGCCTGCCCGGCATGAACGGTCGCGACCTGGCGGATGCCGCGCGCGCGTTGCGCCCGAGCTTGCCGGTGCTGTTCATCACCGGCTATACGGAAAGCGCCGCCGTGCGCAACGAGTTCCTGGGCGAGGGGATGTCGCTGCTGCCCAAGCCGTTCAGCGTGCACGAGCTGCTGCACAGCGTTGGCGCGATGTTCGGCCCCCGTCAGTAACCGCCCACCGGTTCGGTTTCGAACCGTTCGCCGAATCCGGTGATATGCGGGCGTGCGCGGGCAATGGCCTGCTGCACGCCTGGCAGCGCCAGCGAGGCGTGGTGGAGTTCAGCGCTGTCCCAGACTTCAGTGATCCAGATCGCGTCGGCATTGGCGGGATCCTTGGCCACCACGTAGCTCCGGCATCCCGGCATGGCCTGGGTGCCCTCCAGCAGGATCGCGATGACCGCGTCGCGCTCGCCGGGAGCGATGTTCATCTTTCCGATCAGACCGTACATGGATGCCTTCCTGCTGCTCGAGGGAGGGTCGATGGTATCCTGCGCGCCGTTCTGCCGCCTGGCCCCCCATGTCTGTCTCCTATCCCCCGCGCCAGCAGTGGCTCGGCAATATCCGTGGCGACCTGCTTTCTGGCACCGTGGTTGCCTTGGCGCTGATTCCTGAAGCCATTGCCTTCTCGATCATTGCCGGCGTGGACCCCAAGGTGGGCCTGTATGCGTCGTTCTGCATCGCCGTGGTCACCGCCATCGCCGGCGGCCGGCCGGGCATGATCTCGGCGGCCACCGGCGCGATGGCGCTGGTGATGGTGGACCTGGTGAAGGACCACGGCCTGCAGTATCTGCTGGCCGCGACGATCCTGGCCGGCCTGCTGCAGATCATCGCCGGCGCACTGAAGCTGGGCGCGCTGATGCGGTTCGTGTCGCGTTCGGTGATCACCGGCTTCGTCAACGCACTGGCCATCCTGATTTTCCTGGCACAGATGCCCGAGCTGATCGGGCGCTCGTGGCAGGTGTGGGCGGTGTGCGCGGCGGGGCTGGCCATCATCTACCTGCTGCCGCGGTTGACCCGCGCAGTGCCGTCGCCGCTGGTGGCCATCGTGGTGCTGACCGCGCTGTCGATCGGGCTGCACTGGGAAGTGCGGACCGTGGGCGACATGGGCGCACTGCCCGACAGCCTGCCCACGTTCCTGTTCCCCGATGTGCCGATGACGTGGGACACGCTGGCGCTGCTGCTGCCGGTCTCGGCAACCCTCGCGGTGGTGGGCCTGCTGGAGTCGATGATGACCGCGCAGATCGTCGAGGACATGACCGACACCCCGAGCCAGCGCAACCGTGAGTGCGCCGGCCAGGGCCTGGCCAACATCACCGCTGGCCTGTTCGGCGGCATGGGCGGCTGCGCGATGATCGGGCAGTCGGTCATCAATGTATCCTCCGGCGGGCGTGGCCGGTTGTCCTGCCTGGTGGCAGGCGTGCTGCTGTTGCTGCTGGTGGTGTACGGGCACGACTGGGTGCGGCAGATTCCCATGGCCGCGTTGGTGGCGGTGATGATCATGGTCAGCATCGGGACCTTCCACTGGCGTTCCTTTGCCGAGTTCCGCGTGCACCCCATGAGCTCCTCGGTGGTGATGGTGGCCACCGTCGTGGTGACCGTTGCCACCCACGACCTGGCCAAGGGCGTGCTGACCGGAGTGCTGCTGTCGGCGTTGTTCTTCGCGCGCAAGGTGGGTCGGCTGCTGGTCGTCACCGACCACACCGATGCCGACGGAGTCCGCACCTACACGGCCACCGGGCAGGTGTTCTTCGCTTCGGCGGGGCAGTTCGGCGAGAGCTTTGATTTCCAGGAAGTGCCGGCGCGGGTGCGGATCGACCTCAGCCAGGCGCACTTCTGGGACCTGAGTGCGGTTGGCGCACTGGACAGGGTGACCCTCAAACTGCGCGGGCATGGCGCGCAGGTCGAGGTGATCGGACTCAATGCCGCCAGCCAGACGCTGGTGGAGCGGCTGGGTGGCCGTACGCCTCACTGAACCCGGTCAGGATCCGGCGCTCAACATCTCCAGCACAGGGCCGTTACCAGCGTATGACCCGACCGGCATGTGCGTTGCACCGTGCGGGGCGGGCCGCAATGGACTGCGTGACGTAGTAGCGGTGCCCTCGGGCGCGCGCTGTTCTGTACTCCTGCCCGGAACACCCCCATGTCCACGTCCCGCCCGTCCGCTTCCAAGCGCCCCGGCAGCATCGCCAACCGGCTGATGCTGGGAACCGCGCTGATCGCCATGCTCTGCTTCGGCGTGACCGCCGCCCTCAGTTACCGCGAAGCCAGCCAGGCGCTGCTCGAATCCTCGCGGCGGACCATGGAAAGCCAGGCCGAGGCCGAATCGCGCCGGGTCGGTGCCGACCTGGCCGCCGCGTTTTCTACCAGCCAGGCACTGGCCGACAGCCTGGTGGTGCAGCACCGCGCTGCCACCCTGTCGCGCGCGACCGCCGCGCAGGTGCTGCAACAGCAGCTGCAGTCGCACCCGGAATGGGTGGGCCTGGGCACGCTGTGGGAACCGCAGGCCTTCGATGGCAGGGACGCCGACTTCGTCGGTGCCGAAGCCCACGATGCCACCGGCCGCTTCATGAGCTACTGGGCCTGGCAGGACGGCGCCCCGGTGCAGGATGTACTCAAGGGCTATGACGTCCCCGGCGATGGTGACTGGTACCTGCGCCCGCGTGAGCTCAAGCGGCAGGCCGTGAGCGAGCCGTACCGTTATGAGATCGGCGGCAGGCAGGTGCTGATGACCACGCTGTCGACCCCGGTGCTCGACAACGGCCAGTTCCTGGGCGCGGTCACCGTGGACTTCGGCCTGGCCGCGCTGCAGGAGCGTCTGGCGGCGCTGCGCCCGATGGGGCAGGGCCACGTCGAACTCATCTCGCCCGGCGGCATCGTGCTGGCCGCGCAGGATGCCAAGCAGATCGGCCAGCGCCGCGACGATGCCTTCACTGCGCAGGTCCTTGCAGCCGTGGCGCGTGACCAGCGCTTCGAAGCGTTCACTCCGGATGCCGCAGGCAACGTGAAGGCGTATGTGCCGCTGCGCATCGGTGGCAGCGAAGAGCGGTTCGCGCTGGGCGTGATCGTGCCGTATGCGCTGATCACCGAACAGGCGCGCTCGCTGCTGTGGATCATCCTCGGCGTTGGCCTGGGCGCGGCGCTGGTGCTCAGCGCCAGCGTGTACGTGCTGCTGCGCCGCCAGGCGATCCGCCCGCTTGCCGATGCCGTGCGGCTTTCGGCGGACGTGGCCGAAGGCCGCCTGGACACGCCGCTGCCGCCCCCACGCGACGACGAAGTTGGCCGCCTGCTGGAATCCATGCAGCGCATGCGCGGCCAGCTGCGCGCGGTGATGAGCGCGCAGGGCGAGATGGCGCAACGCCATGAAGCCGGCGAGCTGGGCTATCGCATGGACGCGCAGGCCTTCCCGGGCGCGTACGGACGCATGGTCGAAGACACCAACCAGCTGGTAGGCGCCAACATTGCCGTCACCCGTCGCCTGGTCGAGGTGATGCAGCGCTACGCGGTAGGCGATCTGTCGCAGGACATGGACCGCCTGCCCGGCGACCAGGCCGTGTTCACCAATGCGATGGACACCACCAAGGCCAACCTGCGCGCGATCAATACCCAGATCCGCGACCTGGCCGGTGCCGCCGCGCGCGGCGATTTCAGCCAGCGCGGCGACGGGGTGCGCTTCGACCATGACTTCCGCGCCATGGTCGAAAACCTCAACACCATGATGCAGGTGAGCGACGACAACCTGCAGCAGATCTCCGCGCTGCTGCGCGCGATCGCCGCCGGTGACCTCACCGCGCGCATGCACGGCCAGTTCCATGGCGTGTTTGCGCAGATGCGCGACGATGCCGATACCACCGTGACCCAGCTGACCGACATCGTCGGCCGTATCCAGCAGGCGACCGACAGCATCAACCTGGCGGCGGGCGAAATCGCCTCGGGCAACAGCGATCTGTCGCGCCGTACCGAACAGCAGGCCGCGAGCCTGGAGGAAACCGCTGCGTCGATGGAGGAGCTGACCTCCACCGTGCGCCAGAACGCCGACCACGCCGTGCAGGCCAACCAGCTGGCCGCCGGTGCCGCCAACGTGGCCGAACAGGGCGGGCAGGTGGTGGGCCAGGTGGTGACCACCATGGCCGGAATCGAGGCCGCGTCCAAGCGCATCGCCGAGATCATCTCGGTGATCGATGGGATCGCCTTCCAGACCAACATCCTGGCGCTCAACGCCGCCGTGGAAGCGGCGCGCGCCGGTGAGCAGGGCCGCGGCTTTGCGGTGGTGGCCTCCGAAGTGCGCGCGCTGGCGCAGCGCTCGGCCGGTGCGGCCAAGGAGATCAAGCAGTTGATCGACGATTCGGTGCAGCAGGTCGCCGAAGGCTCGGCGCTGGTGCAGACCGCCGGGCGCACCATGGAAGAGATCGTTACCGGCGTGCGCCGGGTCAACGACATCATGGCCGAGATTTCCGCCGCCTCGAAGGAACAGTCCGCCGGCATCGAACAGGTCAACCAGACCATCACCCAGATGGACGAAACCACCCAGCAGAATGCGGCGCTGGTGGAAGAAGCCACCGCCGCGGCGCGGGCGATGGAAGAGCAGGCCCAGCACCTGGGCACTGCGGTGGCGATCTTCCGCACCGGCGCGGCTGCGCCGGCCGCAGCGCCTGCGGCACCGCGCAAGTCCGTCGGCCAGAAACGGGCCCCGGTGCGTGCAGCAGCGGCAGCGGTCGAGACCGAATGGGAAACCTTCTGAGCAACAAAAAGCCCGGTCAATCGACCGGGCTTCTCAGGTGAGGCGAGCTGCGGGGGTTTACCAGCGCATGCCCTGGAAGGGGTTCCAGCTGGTGTCGCCCTTCACTTTTTCCAGGTAGTAGTTGTAGTTGGTGGTGAGCGCAATGAACAGCGACCACGCAATCGCGATGCCACGTCCGATCGGGTCGGGCAGGAATGCCAGCACCACGCCGAGCACCAGGGTCAGGCCCAGGATCGTCAGGGCCTTGCGCCACATGCCCAGGATGAAGAGGTAGATGCAGCCGAAGAACAGGGCGAAGAAGTTGAAGTTGACCTTGACCTTCTGCCCGAACGGCAGCGCCTTGTAGGCGGCCTTGAAGGCTGGCGAGTTCGGCGCGCCATAGGTGTTGAAGAAGTCGAACCGGAACTGCCACTTGGGGCTGAAGGATGACGCGATGTTGGAATCCATATCCACTTTATGATGTTGAAAACGGTTACATGATAGTCGCTGACTATTGAAAAGCGCCAGTTTTCGGGCGCGCATCAGTGCTGACGCATTCCGGCGTAGGCGACGTCACACATTCGTCCACAAATTCATATAGGGTTCGCATTCCTCGCGGCATGGGTGCCGCGCGGGTGTATTGGAAGCGATCGAGAGTCAGACCATGTCGAGTGTTGTGATGTCCCCTGAGCGTCCTGAAGCCGGCCCGCGCATCCTGCCGTGCCCGGTTGCCACCCAGGCGCAGCATCTGCTGGCACAGCTGCAGTTTTCCCATGTCGGTTCGCGCGCGCTGGCGCGCCTGCCGGTGGAGAGCGATGTGGCCGTGGACGCCACCCCGGCCTGAAGCGGGTTCATGCCCCCCGGTTGAGCGCCGGTCTGCGCAGTTCCAAGCCGGGTGCGTCGGTCCCCGGCCTTCCTGCCCTGGCTCCCCTGAGGCGCCTTCTGCCAGGGGTTACCCTACGCCCTGAATAGGGAAAGTCTTACGGCACAAGGCCTGCGGCCGTTTGTCGCAACCAGCCCGCTTGAGGGCTTGCGCGGGTTTGCTGAATGGGGGGAAATACCCCGAAAGCCCCTTCGCGCGCGGCTTACATTTGGCCCCCTATGCTGGGCCGCATTTTTCGCCTCAGTGCCGTTGGAGAGTTCGTGGGTTCCGGTAGTCACAGACATCAGCAGGGCGCCGGCCACGGCCACGCCGCTGCAGGACAGGGCAGCACTGGCGGGAAGCGCACGCAGGGTAGCCGCGCATGAGTGTGCAGACCGTCAACGCCGTGATCGATGCCGGCCGCCCGGTGCTGCCCGTCGAAAGCCCGATGGGCATGCCCGAACAGACCTTTACCCAAGGCCGCCTGCTGACGCCGCGCCAGCGCACCGCGCCGCGCATGATCGCGCTGCGCCGCTTCTACATCTTCGGCGGCACGGCGGCCATGACCGTGGCCGCCACCCACATGATGTGGAAGGTGCTGGCTACCAATGGCATCACCGTATTGGAAGGCTGCCTGCTGGTGCTGTTCGTGGCGTTGTTCGCCTGGATCGCGCTGTCCTTCGCCGGTGCCCTGGCCGGGTTCCTCACCGCCGTGTTCGACCGTGGCTACAAGCTGGGCATCGACCCGGACCAGCCGCTGCCGCAGGTGCATACCCGCACCGCGCTGCTGATGCCGACCTACAACGAAGATCCGCGCCGCCTGCTGGCCGGCCTGCAGGCCATCTACGAATCGGTGGCCAGCACCGGGCAGCTGGAACAGTTCGACTTCTTCGTGCTCAGCGACACCCGGCGCGAGGACATCGGTGCGGCCGAAGAGCAGGCGTTCGCCGAGCTGTGCGACGCGGTCGGTGGGCATGAGCGCCTGTTCTACCGGCGCCGTGGCGATAACAGCGGGCGCAAGGCCGGCAACATCGCCGACTGGGTGCGCCGCTTCGGCGGCGGTTACCCGCAGATGCTGATCCTGGACGCAGACAGCCTGATGACCGGCGACACCATCGTGCGGCTGGTGGCGGGCATGGAGCACAACCCGGACGTGGGCCTGATCCAGACCCTGCCGGCGGTGATCGGTGGGCGTACCCTGTTCGCGCGCATGCAGCAGTTTGGCGGGCGCGTGTACGGCCCGGTGATCGGGCGCGGCGTGGCATGGTGGCACGGCGCGGAAAGCAATTACTGGGGCCATAACGCGGTGATCCGTACCGAGGCCTTTGCCGAGAACGCCGGCCTGCCGCCGTTGCCGGGCCGGCAGCCGTTTGGTGGCCACGTACTGAGCCACGATTTCGTCGAAGCGGCGTTGATGCGTCGCGGTGGCTGGGCCACCCATATGGTGCCCTACCTCAAGGGCAGCTATGAAGAAGGTCCGCCGACCCTGACCGACATGCTGGTACGCGACCGCCGCTGGTGCCAGGGCAACCTGCAGCACGCCAAGGTGGTGGGTTCGCGCGGCCTGCACTGGGTCAGCCGCATGCACATGATGATCGGCATCGGCCATTACTTCACCGCGCCGATGTGGGCGATGCTGATGCTGATCGGCATTGCCATCCCGCTGTTCCAGGGCGGTATCGATTTCAGCGAAGTGCTGCACATGTCGCCGGGCCTGTACTGGCGCCAGCAGGATGAAACCCAGGTGATCCGCATGTTCGCCATCACCATGGCGGTGCTGCTGTTGCCCAAGGTGCTGGGCTACATCGCGATGTTGATCGACCCGGCCGAACGCCGCGGTTGCGGCGGTGGCATCCGCGCATTCGTGTCGATGCTGCTGGAAACCGTGCTGGCCGCGCTGATGGCGCCGGTGGTGATGTACGTGCAGTCGCGCGGCGTGGCCGAAGTGCTGGCCGGCAAGGATTCGGGCTGGGATGCACAGCAGCGCGACGATGGCGGCATTTCCTGGCCGGCGCTGATCAAGGGCTACGGTGGCCTGAGCGTGTTCGGGCTGTTCATGGGCGTGCTGGCCTATGCGGTGTCGCCGGCGCTGGCCGCCTGGATGGCGCCGGTGGTGGTGGGCATGGTGCTGGCCATTCCGGTGGTCGCGTTGACTTCCGGGCGCCGCGCCGGCGACCTGCTGCACCGCCTGCGCCTGATGGAAATCCCGGAAGAGACCACCCCGCCGACCATCCTGCAGCGCGCCGCCGAACTGCGCCGTGCTGCTGCCCAACGCGCCGGCCACTGACATCTGGCCCCATAATGCGGCCAGAACGTACTGGAGCCGCACGATGTCGCAAGCGCTGGAAACCGTAGTCAACGAAACCGCCGCCAACCCGCAATGGTCCGTGCTCTGGCTGCACGGCCTGGGCGCGGATGGCCATGATTTCGCCCCGATCGTGCCCGAGCTGCTGCGTCCGCACTGGCCGGCGATCCGCTTCGTGTTTCCGCATGCCCCGATGCAGCCGATCACCATCAACAACGGCGTGCCCATGCGCGCCTGGTATGACATCGTCAGCATGGACTTCCGCTCGCGTGCCGATGCTTCCGGTGTGGATGCCTCGGTACGCGCGCTGGATGCCCTGATCGATGCGGAGGTCGCGCGCGGCATTCCGGTCGAGCGCATCCTGCTCGCCGGCTTCTCGCAGGGCGGGGCGATCATCCTCAGCGCTGCATTGCGCTCACCCCGGCCCATCGCCGGTCTGATCGCGCTGTCCACCTACCTGCCGGATCCGGAAACGGCCATCAAGGCCGCCATTGCCGATGGCGCGCGGCCGCCGGTGTTCATGGCCCATGGCGCGCAGGATCCGGTGATCCCGCAGGTGATCGCTGCCGACACCGCCCAGCGGCTCACGACAGCCGGCTTCCCGCTGGAGTGGCATTCCTATTCCATGGCCCACCAGGTCTGCGCAGAAGAACTGCAGGCGCTGAGCGACTGGCTGGACGCACGCTTCGCCGCCGCCTGAGCCATGAACGACCCGCGCCAGCAGCTGTGGTTGCCCGAGCTGTGCCGCCTGCCGCGGCTGGGCGCGATGCTCGGCCTGGCAGAGCTGGTGGTGGTGGTGGTGGCGCTGGCGCCCGACGGCAGCCGGCAATGGAGCGTGGCGGATTTCCTGTCGGCCAGCGGCCTGGCGTTGTGGCTGGCATTGGCGGTCACGGTGAGTCTGTGCGCGGCGCGGACGACCTTGTCGCGGCTCCCGGAAGCGTTGGGTTCGGCGGTGGCAGTGGCCATGGCCGCCCTGATCGCTGCTGCCTGCACGGGCATCGTGCACGCGCTGTATGCAGTGCTGGATGCGCGCGGTTTCGCCGGGGATGTCGGCTTCTGGCGGTTCACCCTGGGCTGCGCCACGGTCACCGCGCTGATCGTGGCACTGGCGTTGCGCTACTTCTACGTCAGCGATCGCTGGAGTGCGCAGACCGTGGCCAACGCACGCGCGCAGGCCGATGCGCTGCAGGCGCGGATCCGCCCGCATTTCCTGTTCAACAGCATGAATCTCATCGCCAGCCTGGTGCGGCGTGATCCGGAAGTGGCCGAGCGCGCGGTGCTGGATCTGTCCGATCTGTTCCGTGCCGCGCTGGGGGCGGGCGAGGGCGATTCCACCCTGCAGGCCGAGTGCGAACTGGCCGAAGCCTACCTGTCGATCGAGTCGCTGCGGCTGGGGGAACGCCTGCAGGTGGAATGGCAACGCGCAGACGGCTTGCCCTGGACCCTGCCGATGCCGCGCCTGGTGCTGCAGCCGCTGGTGGAAAATGCGGTGCTGCATGGCATCTCGCGGCTGCCGGCTGGCGGCACCATCGTCATTGCGCTGTCCTTCGAAGGGGCGCAGCTGCACATCCGCATCCAGAACCCCGCGCCCGATCCGGACGTGCGTGCGCTGCCGCTGATGCAGGGCGCCGGGCATGCGCAGCGCAACATCGCGCACCGCCTGGCCTGGCGGTTCGGCCCGGCTGCACGGATGACGGGGGCATGGAACGACGGCTACTATGCCTGCGACATCTTCGTGCCTGTTCAGTGAGGAAGCCTGCTTGAGAGTTGTCATCGCCGACGACGAGCCGCTCGCCCGCGAGCGCCTGCGCAGCCTGCTGGCCGAACAGCCCGGGGTCGAGGTGGTGGCCGAAGCCGAGAATGGCGAGCAGGCGCTGCATGCCTGCGCGGAGTTGCAGCCGGACCTGGTGCTGCTGGATATCGCCATGCCCGGGCTGGACGGCCTGGAGGCCGCCCGTCACCTGGCCACGTTCGATCCGCGCCCGGCGGTGGTGTTCTGCACCGCCTACGATGCGCACGCGCTGTCCGCATTCGAAGCGGCGGCCATCGATTACCTGATGAAGCCGGTACGCAGCGAACGACTGGTTGCCGCGCTGGAACGCGCACGGACGTTCCTGGCCGGCCGCAACGGGCAGCCCAGCGCGCCCAGCCAGCAGGCACGCACGCTGTTGTGCGCGCGCCTGCGCGGCAGCCTGCGGCTGATCCCGATCGACGACATCCACTACATGCAGGCCGAGGAAAAGTACGTGGTGGTGCACCATGCGCGCGGCGAGGACCTCATCGAGGAGTCGCTCAAGTCGCTGGAAGAGGAATTTGCCAGCCGTTTCGTGCGCATCCACCGCAACTGCCTGGTGGCCCGCCACGAACTGGTGGAGCTGCGACGAAATGGCGCAGGCCAGGTCCAGGCCGTGCTGCGCCATGGCAAGGCCCCGCTGGAGGTCAGCCGGCGCTGCGTGGCGAGCCTCAAACAGGATCTGAAGCACCTGTAACGCGGTCACGACCAACGGTCGTGACCTACCGGTTGGCAATGCACCGGCGAACGGGCGCGACACCGCGGTAGGTATCGACCGTTGGTCGATACGCCTTCCGGCGGCGATAATGGGCACATGACCACCCTGCGCATCGCCACCCGAAAGAGCCCGCTTGCCCTGTGGCAGAGCGAACACGTTGCCGACCGCCTGCGCCAGGCCCACCCCGGGCTGGACGTGGTGCTGGTGCCGATGAGCACCCGCGGCGACGAGGTGCTGGACCGCTCGCTGGCCGCGATCGGCGGCAAGGGCCTGTTCCTGAAGGAGCTGGAGCTGGCCATGCTGCGGGGCGATGCGGACTGCGCCGTGCACTCGCTCAAGGACGTGCCGATGGAACTGGACGTACCGTTCGCGCTGCCGGCCATGCTGACCCGGCACGACCCGGCCGACGGGTTCATTTCCAACTTGTACGCCTCGGTGGACGCGCTGCCGATAGGCGCGCGCGTGGGCACCTCCTCGCTGCGCCGCCAGGCCCAGCTGCGCGCGCTGCGCCCGGACCTGGAACTGCTGGACCTGCGCGGCAACGTCAACACGCGCCTGGCCAAGCTCGACAACGGCGGCTACGACGCCATCGTGCTGGCCGTGGCGGGCCTGGAACGGCTGGGGCTGGGCGGGCGCATCGTGGCGCGGCTCGCTGCACCGGACTGGTTGCCGGCGCCGGCGCAGGGCGCGGTCACGGTGGAATGCAACGGCGACGATGCGCGGGTGATGTCACTGTTCGCCGCGCTCGACGATGCACGTACGCGCGCCTGCGTGGAAGCCGAGCGCGCCATGAACCGCGCGCTGCACGGCAGCTGCCACGTGCCGGTGGCCGGCTACGCGCAGTGGGAGGGCGACGATCTGTTCCTGCAGGGCCTGGTCGGCGGCGTGGCCGACGGGCGGCTGATCCGCGCCGAAGCGCGGGGCCCGGGCAGTGACCCTGATGCGCTCGGAAAAGCGGTGGCCCAGGGCCTGCTGGACGGCGGTGCCGGCGAGTTGATCGCCGTCTGAGGCTGCGCGCGGTGTCCGGCCAACGGCCGGACCTACGAATTGCTACGGGCCCATTGGGATCGGGATGAACCAACCGCGGATCCCGGTTGTCCCCATTACTTGAATTTGTAGACCACGTTCATCGTGGTCAGGGTGTCGGTCTTGCGCTTGTCTTCGGCTACGTCGCTGTTGTAACGCGCCTGCCAGGCCGCCTTCAGGGCCAGATGCTCGTTCATGCTCACCGACACGCCGAAATCGTTCTGGCCGAAGGTGTTGTACGAGCCCGATTCCACCAGCAGGGTGTTGATCAGGTCGGTATTGGGGGTCAGCGAATACTTCACGTCGAACAGCCCGCGGCCGATCAGCCCGGTACGGGTCTCGTCGTCTTCGGTGTTGTGCGTGCGGCGCACACCGGGGCCGATCTGCGCATCCATGTAGAAACGGTCGCCTTCCACCAGCCGGGTGCCGTAGCCCAGACCGAACGAACTCTGGCGGTCGTAGGTAGCGAAATCGTCGCGCTCATAACGCACCGTGGCGGTGATCTGGCGGTGCTCGCCCAGCTGCAGCGCGCTGCCGGCGCTGCCGGTGTAGCGGTTGGCGGTGGTGTTGCTGCGCTTGGTGACGGTGCCATCGTCGGCGGTTTCGGTGTATTCCGAACGCGAGCGCAGGCCGAAAAGGTCCATGCTGTGCACCCAGTCGTCATCGGTATAGCGCAGGCGCAGGCGGCCGTTGGCGCTTTCGGTGTTGCTGTTGCCCCGTGCGGAGGCAAACCCGAGTTCGCCGCCGCTGCCGCTCCACGGCGAGGTCATCGCGGCCAGGTCGGTGGTGTCCTGGGCAAAGGCGGCCGGGGCACTGAGCAGCAGGGAAGCAAGCAACGTCACGCGCAGGGACATCAACGATTCTCCGGATCAACAGGGGGGAGGAGCAACGCGTGATGATACTGGATGCCTTCACGCCGTTTTTCCTTTTCCCGCCCGTGCTTTAGGAGAGGTTTGGACTTGTCGCCTGTTCAGGGCACTGCGATCTGCAGTGTGGGATCGTCGAAACGGCTGTAATCCACCGTGACCTTGAAGGCTTTGCCCTGGGTCTGGCCCTGGCGTTCGATCCGCACCGGAAGGCCGGCAGCGTTGATCCAGTACAGCATGCCGTCAGGTGCGGCGCTGGCGTGGCGCACGCGGTAGCGGCGGGCGGGCTGCCCATCCACGCGTTCCTCGCCCAGCGCTTCAACCTGCAGTTCGGCGGCGGTGGCGTCAGCCGGCAACGGGCTGCGCCATTGCGCCAGCAGGCCCGGCGGCACCGGCACCTGGCGGACTTCGCCGGCGCGCTGCAGGAAGAACGTGTCGCCGATGATGGTCTGCACGCCCTCGTCGGTCTGCAGGCGGTAGCGGTCCGGCGCCACGAATTCCATGCGGGCGTCCAGCGTGCGCGGCCCCTGCATGTGCAGGCTGGCGTGGAAGCTGCGCAGCTGCCCGAAGCGCTGGCTGGCGGCCAGCACCGCCTGTGCGGGATCGCTGGCGACCGGTACCGGCGGCGTGGCGGCTGCATGAGCGGCGGGCGCAGGTGCCTGCCCGCAGGCAGACAGCAGCAGGGACAGCACGGCAACGGCAGGCAGCAGGCGCATGGCGGGGTTCGGGCGGGCAGGGGGCCCCACGATAGCCGAAGTTCGGATCCGGGCCGCCACAACGGCGGCGACTCGGACATAATCGGGTCATGGACCGATATGAACGCATCAACGCCCTGCATCGTCTGCTGAAGTCCGCCCGCTATCCGGTCACGGTGGCGACCCTGCAGGAAAAACTGGCGTGTTCGCGCGCCACCGTCTATCGCGACCTGGCCTTCCTGCGCGATGCGCTGATGGCGCCGGTCGAGGGCGATGGCGAGGCCGGCTTCCGCTACCAGGACAACGAGAGCGAGCGGTTCGAGCTGCCCGGGCTGTGGCTCAGCTCCGAAGAACTGCACGCCCTGCTGGCCTCCCAGCACCTGCTGGCGCGTACCGGCGGTGGCGTGTTGTCGTCGGTGCTGGCGCCGCTGCAGCAGCGCATCGAAGGGTTGCTGGCCGCGCAGGCCGGCGTGTCGACCTGGCCGGTGGACCGGGTGCGGGTCATTCCGCACCGCGGCCGCAAGTTCGATGAAGCCAGCTTCCGCGCCGTGGCCTCGGCCGTGCTCGAGCGCAGGCAGCTGGCGTTCGAGTACCGGGCCCGTTCCACCGACGAGGCGACCAAGCGCACTGTGTCGCCGCAGCGCATGACCCACTATCGCGACAACTGGTACCTGGACGCCTGGGACCACGGCCGCGAGGGCTTGCGCAGCTTCGCCGTGGACCGCATCTACAAGGCTCGCGTGGTCGACACGGTTGCGCGCGACGTGGACGACACCGAGCTGGACGAGCAGTTGGGTGCCAGCTACGGCATCTTCTCCGGCCCGCCCAAGGGCTGGGCCACCATCGTCTTCAGTGCCAAGGCCGCGCGCTGGGTGGCCGACGAGCATTGGCATTCCAAGCAGCAGGGCCGGTTCCTGGCCGACGGCCGCTACGAGCTCAAGGTGCCCTACAGCGTTTCGCGTGAGCTGCTGATGGACGTGCTGCACTACGGTTCGGACGCGGAAATCATCGAGCCGACCGTGCTGCGCGAGCAGGCCAAGGCGCTGCTGATGATGGCGCTGAGCAATTACGAATAACGGTCATGCCCCCCGGTCATATGGCCGGGATACCCGGCTGGCCGGGGCTTGCGGTATGGTTGGCTGCTACGCAGCCCCCCGGATTCCGTCCCCATGAAAAAGACCCTGTTGCTCCCGTTGCTGGCCGCCACGCTGGCCCTGGCCGCCTGCGGCAAGCCCGCCGCCGATTCCAGCAAGCTGGTCGTTGCGGCCACTGCGGTGCCGCACGCCGAGATCCTGGCGGTGGTCAAGCCGATCCTGCAGAAGGAAGGCCTGGAGCTGGACGTAAAGGTCTTCAACGACTACGTGCAGCCCAACGACCAGCTGGTGCAGAAGCAGGTGGACGTGAACTACTTCCAGACCGAACCCTACCTGGACGCCTACAACCGCGACCGCAAGACCGACCTGACCAAGGTGATCGGCGTGCACATCGAGCCGTTCGGCGCCTACTCGCGCCGCTTCAAGTCGCTGGCCGATCTGCCGGTGGGGGCCGACGTGGTGATTCCCAACGACCCGAGCAACAACAGCCGTGCGCTGATCCTGCTGCACAAGGCCGGCGTGATCACGCTCAAGGACCCGACCAACGCACTGGCCACCCAGCGCGACATCATTGCCAACCCGAAGCAGCTCAAGTTCCGCGAACTGGATTCGGCGATGCTGCCGCGTGTGCTCGACCAGGTGGACCTGGCCCTGATCAACACCAACTACGCGCTGGATGCGGGCCTCAACCCGACCCAGGACGCGCTCGCGATTGAAAGCAAGGATTCGCCGTACGTGAACTTCCTGGTCGCCCGCCCGGACAACAAGGACGACCCGCGCGTGCAGCAGCTGGCCAAGGCGCTGACCAGCCCGGAAGTAAAGGCCTTCATCGCCGAGAAATACAAAGGCGCGGTGCTGCCGGCGTTCTGATCGGGGAAGAGCCGACCAACGGTCGGCTCCTACCGCGGGGGGCGGAACCCCATCGTCGCTTCCACTGCCTGGAGCCACCCGGCATACAGCGCTTCACGCCGGTCAACCGCCATCTGCGGCACGAACCGGCGATCCACCGCCCACTGCTCGGCAATCTCGGCGCGGCTGCTCCAGAACCCGGTCGCCAGGCCGGCCAGGTAGGCCGCGCCCAGCGCGGTTGTCTCGGCCACCTGCGGGCGCAGCACGGGCACGCCCAGCAGGTCGCTCTGGAACTGCGCCATGAAGTCATTGGCGATCGCGCCCCCATCGGCGCGCAGTTCCTTCAGTTCAATGCCCGCATCGGCCTGCATCGCGGCCAGCACGTCGCGGGTCTGGTACGCCATCGATTCCACCGCCGCGCGGATGAAGTGTTCCTTGGTGGTGCCCCGGCTCAGGCCGAACACCGCCCCGCGCACATCGCTGCGCCAGTACGGCGCGCCCAGGCCGACGAAGGCCGGCACCATGTACACCCCGCCGTTGTCGGCCGCGCGTTCGGCATAGGCCTGGCAGTCGCTGGACTTGCCGAACATGCGCAGCCCGTCGCGCAGCCACTGCACCACCGAGCCGGCCACGAAGATCGATCCTTCCAGGGCGTACTCCACCTGCCCATCGATGCCCCAGGCCAGCGTGGTGAGCAGGCCGTTGCTGGAGGCCACCGCGCGGGTGCCGGTATGCATCAGCATGAAACAGCCGGTGCCATAGGTGTTTTTGACCATGCCTGGTTCGAAACAGGCCTGGCCGAACAGCGCGGCCTGCTGGTCGCCCGCGATGCCGGCGATCGGAATGTGCTGGTCGAAGAAGAACTGCGAACGGGTGGTGCCATACACCTCGCTGGAGCTGCGCACCTCGGGCAGCATCGCGCGCGGGATGTCCAGCAGCGCCAGCAACCCATCATCCCAGGCCAGGGTATGGATGTTGAACAGCAGCGTGCGGGCCGCGTTGCTGTAGTCGGTGACGTGCACCGCGCCGCCGGTGAGGTTCCACACCAGCCAGCTGTCGATGGTGCCGAACAGCAGCTCGCCGCGCTCGGCGCGGGCCTGCGCGCCTTCCACGTGGTCAAGGATCCAGCGGATCTTGGTGGCCGAAAAGTAGGCATCCACCAGCAGCCCGGTGCGCTCGCGGATCAGCGGCTCGTGCCCCTCGGCCTTGAGTCGCTCGCAGATGTCGTTGCTCTGTCGGGACTGCCAGACGATCGCATTGTGGATGGGCTGGCCGGTGGCCTTGTCCCAGACCACCGTTGTTTCGCGCTGGTTGGTGATGCCGATCGCCGCGATCTGGCGCGGGTCGACCTGCTCGCGGTTGAGCAGTTCGGTCAGGGTGGTGTAGACGCTGGTCAGGATCTCGCGCGGATCGTGTTCAACCCATCCGGGTTGCGGGAAGATCTGCCCGAACTCGCGCTGCGCCACCCCGGCGACGTGCCCGGCGCGGTCGAACAGCATTGCGCGCGAGCTGGTGGTGCCCTGGTCGATGGCGAGTACGTAGCGTTTGTCCATGGGGGATCCTGGGGTACGGCCGGCACGATGCACTGGCGATGGTAACGCTACGCGATTGCCGCCATGGCAGATCGTACAGCTCGACGGCCCATTCCCGCGATCAAGGTAGTCCACTTCACGCGCATACAGCCCCGCGCCGAAATGCGACCGGTAAAAAGGACAATGCCAGAAACGACAACGGGCCCGCGAGGGGCCCGTTGCATTGCTACGTGTAGCGGAAGCGCTTAGAAGCGCGCGCCGATACCGAAGCCCACCGTCCACGGATCCAGCTTGGCTTCGTCGCCCGTGCTGCGGCCGTTGACGGTCAGGTCCGGGCGCGAATGCATGTAGCGGGCATCGGCGCGGGCGAACCAGGTGCTGTTGATGTTCATGTCCACGCCGACGGTGCCGATGGCGCCCTTGGCGGTTTCCAGCCCGATATGGCCGACGTCGCTGGCCAGCTTCTCGTTGCTGAAGTTCGACTCGTAGTAGCCCACGCCCACGAACGGGCGGAACACGTTGTCGGCCTGGCCGAAGTGGTACTGGCCGCTCAGCGCGATCGGCTGCTGCTCAACCGTGCCCAGCTGGCCATTGGCGCCGCGCACGCGGTGGTCGAACTTGTCAGCTGCGCCCCACAGTTCCACGGCCCAGTTGTCGTTGATGTAGTAGCTGAAGCTCAGCGTCGGCGCCGGGCCGCCATCGACCTTGTCGATGCCTTCCAGCGGATCATTCTTCGGCTGCAGCAGTGCAACGCCGCCGACAACGGCGAAATGCTTGCCCGACGCGGTGTCGGTGGTGCTGTCCTGCGCGAAGGCGGCAGGTGCGAAGGCAAGGGCAGTCAGGGTAGCCAGGGTCAGGGTGCGGATGGAGCGCATGGGGGAATCTCCTCAGGTATTTTTTTGTTCTTGGGCCCCCGTTGCATCGGGGCGAGGCAAACGTAGTCCCCGCAACATGAATCGAATCCGACGCACGTTAAAATTTAGTTTGTTCTGTTCAGCCAGCAGCGCGAAATCGTTGCGCTGGCGCGCGATCATGCAATGCGCGACATTCATGCATCTGGAGACACTGTGACGAATCCAACGCTGTGCATCGGCCTGCCTGCGCAGGTTTCGGCAGGTTGCCGCGTGCTGGTGCTGGGATCGATGCCGGGCGTGGCATCGCTGCATGCAGCGAAGTATTACGCGCATCCGCGCAACCGATTCTGGCCGTTGATGTCGGCGCTGACCGGGATCAACGCGGGTCTTGCCTACGTTGATCGCCTGCAGGCGTTGCAATTGGCGGGCGTAGGGCTGTGGGATGTGATCGGGCAGTGCGAGCGGCGTGGCAGCCTGGACGCGGCGATCGTGCGCGGCAGCGAAGTGCCCAACGCCGTGGCCGATCTGGTTGGCCAATTGCCGGTCCTCGCGGCGGTCGCCTGCAATGGCGCCACTGCACACGCGGCCTTCGTGCGTTACATCCTGCCGGTGCTGGGCGACCGTGCGGCGTCCCTGGCGGTGTGGTCGCTGCCCTCGACCAGTCCGGCGAATGCGGCATGGCCGCTGCCGCGCCTGCAGGTGGCGTGGCAGCCCGTCGCCGATGTCCTGGCCGGCTGAGCCGGACCGTAGCGGGACAATACGGTACCGACTGGAACACCGGCCGCAGCAGCGCCCATCCCTGCTGCAACACGCTGTCCCGGGACAGAGCGGGTGAAAATTGCCCAAGCTGGTTGGCGCTGACGCCTCATGCCCCCACAATAGGCGATTCCCTACACCAGATTGCCGGAGTTATCCCCATGGCCGAAATCAAGGAAGCACTTGTCCCCGATATCGGTGACTACAGCGATATCCCGGTAATCGAGGTGCTTGTCGCCGTTGGTGACACCGTCAAGAAGGACCAGGGGCTGGTCACGCTCGAGTCGGACAAGGCCACGATGGAAGTGCCGTCCTCGGTCGCCGGCGTGGTCAAGGAAATCAAGGTCAAGGTCGGCGACAACCTGTCCGAGGGCAAGGTCGTGGCCCTGATCGAAGTGGCTGACGCAGCCGCAGCGCCTGCCCCGGCGGCTGCGCCGGCACCCGCTGCCGCCCCGGCCAAGGCTGCTGCTGCTGCCGCCCCGGCCCCGGCCACCCAGAGCGCGCCCGCCGCTGCACCGGCTGCTGCCGGCGGTGGCCCGGTGGAAGCGCTGGTGCCGGACATCGGCGATTACACCGATATCCCGGTGATCGAAGTGCTGGTCGCCGTCGGCGATACCGTCAAGAAAGACCAGGGCCTGGTCACGCTCGAGTCGGACAAGGCCACGATGGAAGTGCCGTCGTCGGTTGCCGGCGTGGTCAAGGAAATCAAGGTCAAGGTCGGCGACACCCTGTCGCAGGGCAAGGTTGTCGCCATCATCGAAGCCGAGGGCGCCGCCGCCCCGGCGCCGAGCCAGGCCGCCGCTGCCGCCGCCCCGGCCGCTGCCGAAACCGGCACCAAGGTGGAACCGGTCGCCGTGCCGGCCCAGCCGGACAAGCTGGCGGCGCGCGAAATCGCCAGCGCCCCCTCGGCCGGTGCCCCGAGCAGCCCGCCGGTGCAGTTCAACGCCGACAGCGTGCTGCCGTCCAAGGTGCCCTATGCCACCCCGGCGGTGCGCGTGTTCGCCCGCGAGCTGGGCGTGGACCTCAACCAGCTGACCGGCACCGAAAAGGGCGGCCGCATCACCAAGGCCGACGTGCAGAAGTTCGTCAAGTCGGCGCTGACCGGCGGTGGCGCCGCCGTTGCCGGTGGCACGGTCGCTGCGGGTGGTGGGCTCAACCTGCTGCCGTGGCCCAAGGTCGATTTCAGCAAGTTCGGTGAAGTCGAGACCCAGCCGCTGTCGCGCATCAAGAAGATCTCCGGCGCCAACCTGGCGCGCAACTGGGCCATGATCCCGCACGTCACCCAGTTCGAGCAGGCCGACATCACCGACCTGGAAGGCCTGCGCGTGGCGCTGAACAAGGAAAACGAGAAGGCCGGCATCAAGCTGACCATGCTCGCCTTCCTGATCAAGGCCAGCGCCGCGGCGCTGAAGCAGTTCCCGGAATTCAACGCATCGCTGGATGCGGCCGGTGAAAACCTGACGCTGAAGAAGTACTTCAACATCGGCTTCGCTGCTGACACCCCGAACGGCCTGGTCGTTCCGGTGATCCGCGACGTGGACAAGAAGGGCGTGGTGCAGATCGCCCAGGAAACCGGCGAGCTGGCCAAAAAGGCGCGCGACGGCAAGCTGGGCCCGGCCGACATGAGTGGCGGCTGCTTCTCGATCAGCTCGCTGGGCGGCATCGGCGGCACCGCCTTCACCCCGATCGTCAATGCACCGGAAGTCGCCATCCTGGGCGTGTCCAAGTCCTCGATCCAGCCGGTCTGGAACGGCAAGGAATTCGCTCCGAAGCTGATGCTGCCGCTGTCGCTGAGCTACGACCACCGTGTCATCGACGGTGCGCTGGCCGCGCGCTTCACCACGTACCTGTCGCAGGTGCTGGCCGACATGCGGCGCGTGCTGCTGTGAGGCAGCGCCTGGCGGGCGTTGCGGTGATGTTGGCCGCCCTGGTTGTTGCGCCCGGCGCGTCCGCCGCGTGCACGACCGATATCGGCCGCGGCTGGCCGCCGGCGGTGGGCAACTACGGCCAGGCCGTGGAAACCCTGTTCAACGGCAAGGCACAGCTCGCGCTGGCGCTGACCATCCTGCCCAAGGGCGGGGTGGAAGCCGGCGTGGCGCTGCTGCCCGGCAGCCAGGACCAGGCGTGGACCCTGCGCTACAGCGAGGCCGACAAGCGCGTGTACAACTGGAACAACAGTGCACGCGGTGGTGGCGTGGAGCTGCGCGTGGACCAGGAACCGGACCAGTACCAGGTCGCCATCCCCGCCGCGCTGGCCCAGCGCCTGGTGCGCAGCTGGCAGGCCGCGCTGGATTCGGGTGTGCCGGCAGGGCGCAAGGCGCCGGTGACCGACGGTGAGGTGCTGTCCTTCCAGGTGGCTGGCGAGCGCTACAGCGGCCCGCGCTGGGAGTGCGGCGCCGGCAAACTGATGATGAAACAGGTGGCGCTGCTGATCGAAGCCAGCGACACCAAGGAAAAGAAGCTCGACCGTCGCTGGCAGGATCTGGACGAGTCGCTCGACGAACTGCAGCAACTGCTCGCCGGCAACGCCGGCTGAGACCCAGGAGAAGACGAATGGCCGCTATTGAAATCAAGGTTCCCGACATCGGCGATTACAGCGCGGTGCCGGTGATCGAACTGCTGGTCGCCGTGGGCGACACGGTGAAGAAGGACCAGGGCCTGGTCACGCTGGAATCGGACAAGGCCACCCTGGAAGTGCCGTCTTCGGCTGCCGGCGTGGTCAAGGAAATCAAGGTCAAGCTCGGCGATACGCTGTCCGAGGGCGATGTGGTGGTGGTGCTGGACGCCGAAGGCGCCGCTGCCGCCCCGGCCGCGCCTGCGGCGGAAGCGCCCAAGGCAGCCGCCCCGGCCAGCAAGCCGCCGGTGACCCCGTCGCACCGCGCCCCGGCCGAACCGGCCGCGCCGCAGCCGGCGCTGTCGTCGGGCAAGCCGGCCGACATCGAATGCCAGATGGTGGTGCTGGGGGCGGGCCCGGGCGGTTACACCGCTGCGTTCCGCTCGGCCGACCTGGGCGTGGACACCGTGCTGATCGAACGCTATGCCAGCTTGGGCGGAGTGTGTCTCAACGTGGGCTGCATTCCGTCCAAGGCGCTGCTGCATGCGGCCGCGGTGATCGACGAAGTGGCCCACGCGGGCGATTTCGGCGTGGAATTCAGCGCACCGAAGATCACGCTGGACAAGCTGCGCGGCTACAAGGAAAAGGTGGTCACCCAGCTGACCAAGGGCCTGTCGGGCATGGCCAAGCAGCGCAAGGTGCGCACCGTGCAGGGCGTGGCCACGTTCGTCTCGGCCAATGAGCTGGAGATCGTCGGCGACGACGGCAAGACCCAGCTGCTGCGCTTCCAGCAGTGCATCATCGCCGCCGGTTCGCAGGCGGTGAAGCTGCCGAACTTCCCGTGGGACGACCCGCGCGTGATGGATTCCACCGACGCACTGGAACTGGCGGACATTCCCGGCTCGCTGCTGGTGGTGGGTGGCGGCATCATCGGCCTGGAAATGGCGACCGTGTACGCGGCGCTGGGCAGCAAGGTGACCGTGGTGGAATTCATGGACCAGCTGATGCCCGGTGCCGACAAGGACCTGGTCAAGCCGTTGGCCGACCGCCTGAAGAAGCAGGGCGTCGAGGTCCATCTCAAGACCAAGGCCTCCGGCGTGACCGCGGACAAGAAGGGCATCACCGTGACCTTCGACGCCGCTGCCGAAGGCGAGAAGCCGGGCCTGGAGCAGGGCACCTTCGACCGTGTGCTGGTGGCCGTGGGCCGTTCGCCGAACGGGAAGAAGATCGGCGCGGAGAAGGCCGGGGTGGGCGTCACCGAGCGTGGCTTCATTCTGGTGGACCGCCAGATGCGCACCAACGTGCCGCACATCTTTGCCATCGGCGATATCGTCGGCAACCCGATGCTGGCCCACAAGGCCACGCACGAGGGCAAGCTGGCCGCTGAAGTGGCCTCGGGCGAGAAAAAGGAGTGGGTGGCGCGGGTGATTCCGTCGGTGGCCTACACCAACCCGGAAATCGCCTGGGTCGGCGTGACCGAAACCGAAGCCAAGGCGCAGGGCCTGAAGGTCGGCGTGGCCAAGTTCCCGTGGGCCGCCAGCGGCCGCGCGATCGGCATCGGCCGCACCGAAGGCTTCACCAAGCTGATCTTCGACGAGGACACCCACCGCATCATCGGCGGCGCGATCGTCGGCGTGCACGCCGGTGACCTGCTGGCCGAAATCGGCCTGGCCATCGAGATGGGCGCCGAAGCCGAAGACATCGGCCACACCATCCACGCCCACCCGACGCTGAGCGAATCGGTGGCGATGGCCGCGGAAATCTACGACGGCACCATCACCGATCTGTACATCCCGAAAAAGAAATAAAAGGAACCCGGCGAAAGCCGGGTTTCTTTTATTTCGGTAGCTCACGACCGTTGGTCGTGAGACCGGTTCAAACAAAAAACCCGGCTTTCGCCGGGTTTTTCGTGCGGTAACACACCAACCAACGGTTGGATCAGAACGAAACGCTGATGCCGGCCACCGGGCCCTTGAATTCCTGCTTCAGGCCGATGGTGCCATCGCTGCCGGTCTGGTCGACGTCGAGGCGGAACCAGTCGTAGCCGGCGAAGATGCCGAAATTGTCGGTGAACCTGTAATCCACGATCACGTTGGCGCGGGTCAGGTCGCCATCGTAGTCATCGAAGTTGCCCCAGTCGGTGTTGAGGTACTGGCCCTGCGCGGTGATCATCCACTTCTCGGACGGGGTGATGGTGAAGCGCGCACCGACCACCGGCGCAACGCCGTCGGCCTTCTCGTCCAGGAACTCGCCCTGGTACACGGTGCCCAGGTCGGCGTAGGCCTTGGTGCTCACCTTGGCGTACTCCGCACCCAGCTGCAGGCCGAGGTCGAACTTCTCGGTGTCCACCACCGAGTAGTCGTACACGAGGCTGGCCACCTGGTACTTCAGCTCGCCCTTGACGAAGCTGCCGGCCGGCACGGTTTCGCCGCCGAAGCTGATGCCGTCGTTGAGGGTTTCGCGGCGGTCCTTGTCGTACTTGAAGTAGTTGAAGATCAGGCGCTGGCGGTCGCTGATGCGGAACAGGCCGTCAATGCGCGGCTCCCATTCCTTGCCGCCCAGGCCGAAGTCCTCGGAGAAGCCCACATCCTGGCCGAGCACCGTGGTGTTGCCCCGGATCGTGTTGTCCGAGTCGATGTTCATCGCACCCAGGCGCAGGGCGAAGCGGTCATCGCCTTCGGCCGCGCTCGCGGACGTGGCGTGGGTGAGGGCGGCCATGGCCAGCGGCAGGGCGAGCAGGGGAAGCAGGCGCATCGTTCTATCCTTGGAGGGATTCAGTGAAGTGGAGTCACTCTGCCCAGCGCCGCGTCCACCATTCGTGAACGTATGGTGGAGATTGTGTGTACCGTTCATGCACCCCGGGTGACCGTCGGTGTCCGCGCGTGGCCGCCACGGGCACTGCACAACGTTGTAGCGGATGCGGCCGGCCCGGAAAAAAGGCGGCCCCGGAGAGAGCTCGGGGCCGCCCGGTACCGGCCTGCTTCAGGGGCGTCGACGAGGATCGAATTGGCAGGCCCACTTCTCTGACCAGCCCCCACGACCAAAGTTCAATATGGTGCGACGCGACATGAATTGGGGCGGGCAGTGGCGGGATCGGACGCCCTCCCGCGCCAAAATCTGTGGCGATGCAGCAACTTGCGTTGTCAGGGATGAACAGGCGCAGGTTGTCTCGCAAATTGTCCCGTTGCTATAATTTGGCGGCTCGACGGGGCACAGGCAGTTCCAGCCCCGGTCACCCCTCCCACAACCATGCAGGACATACGTGTGCTGAACTCCGTTGACGCGGGTCGGCGACTGATGCTGCGCGCAGCGGTGTACCCGCTGGCTGCAGTGGCTGTCCTGGCCCTGGTGCTCCTGCTGCTGGCAGGCCCGAAGTACGCGCTTGGCGCGCTGGCATCGGGCATCGCGGTATCGGCGGGCGGCTGGGTCGCGGCGCGGATGGCGCTGGGGGGCGGGGTGCAGGCGGCAGGTTCAGCGATGTCGCGGCTGATCCTGGCGGTGGTGGCAAAGTGGGCGCTCGTATTCGGTGTCCTGGCGGTGGGTTTCGTGGTCTTCAAGCTGCCTGCATTGGCGCTGCTGGCCGGAATCGCCGTCGGACTGATGTTCCAGGTCCTGGCTCTGGCCAGGCGCTGATCCAATTTATTTAACTCAAGGTTCCGGACACATGGCAGGCGAGGCGCTTACACCCACCTCCTACATCCAACATCACCTGCACAACCTGACGTTCCACATGCAGGAAGGTGGTTTCTGGGCAATTCACGTCGACACCATTGTGACTTCGGTCCTGATGGGTTTGTTGATGGTGTTTGGCTTCTGGATGGCCACCCGCAAGGCCACCGCCGGCGTACCGGGCAAGTGGCAGGCGTTCGTTGAAATCTGCCTGGAGTTCGTTGACCGCCAGGCCAAGGACACCTACCACGGCACCAGCAAGCTGGTGACCCCGATCGCGATCACGATCTTCTTCTGGATCCTCCTGATGAACCTCATCAAGATGATCCCGGCCGACTTCATCGCCCTG
The DNA here is from genome assembly GCF_037203925.1 of Stenotrophomonas sp. CCNWLW57. Classification (NCBI taxonomy): domain Bacteria; kingdom Pseudomonadati; phylum Pseudomonadota; class Gammaproteobacteria; order Lysobacterales; family Lysobacteraceae; genus Stenotrophomonas; species Stenotrophomonas sp. CCNWLW57. Next base: position 521,982 of record NZ_JBBCBJ010000001.1, on the reverse strand, counting down.
CCGCTTGAAGCGCTGGGCATTCCGTACTGGAAGCCGGTCCCGACCGCCGACGTCAATGCCACCCTGGGCATGTCGATCAGCGTGTTCTTCCTGATGCTTTTCTTCGCGCTGCGCGCCAAGGGCCTGGGTGGTTTCACCAAGGAATTCCTGACCGCACCGTTCGGCAAGTGGATGATGCCGTTCAACCTGATCCTCAACATCGTCGAGTGGCTGAGCAAGCCGATCTCGCTGGCGATGCGACTGTTCGGCAACATGTTCGGCGGCGAAATCGTGTTCCTGCTGATCTGGGTGCTGGGCAGTGCCGGCATCATGGGCGCCATCGCAGGCGGTGCCTTCGGCCTCGGCTGGATGCTGTTCCACCTGCTGGTGATTCCGCTGCAGGCCTTCATTTTCATGATGTTGTCCATCGTGTACCTGAGCCTGTCGGAAGACGCTCACTGAGTTTCCGCTTCACCCTTCATCCGTTTCATTACCCTTAGCTACTTAAGTTTCCGGAGATAACCCATGTACTTTGCCGTCCTGACCAACCTCGCCCAAGTCCAGAGCTCCACCGTCCTCGCCGTCGGCATCATGATCGGCCTGGCCGCGCTGGGTGCCGGTCTCGGTCTGGCCATCATGGCCGGTAAGTTCCTGGAATCGGCTGCCCGCCAGCCGGAACTGATCCCGGTGCTGCAGGTCCGCATGTTCATCACCGCCGGCCTGATCGACGCCGCGTTCATCATCTCGGTCGCCGTCGGCCTGCTGCTGGCCTTCGCCAACCCGACCATCGCTGAGTTCGTGACCCGCCTGCCGCCGGTTGCCGGCTGATCCAGCGAAAGCGAAACGATCAGGCGCCTCGAGCGCCTGATCGCGGATGAAGGAACGGATGCGCCGCTCCTGCGGCGCCTCCACCCCATCACCCCAGATTGAGCGAACCCCATGGAAATCGGTTTTACCCTCGTTGCCCAGGCACTGGCGTTCGCCGGTCTGATCTGGATCATCGCGACCAAGATCTGGCCGCCGCTGATGAACGCCATCGAAGAGCGCCAGCAGAAGATCGCTGAAGGGCTCGCTGCTGCCGACCGCAGCCAGAAGGATCTGGCCCAGGCGCAGGAAAAGGTCAACGAAGCACTGAAGGATGCGCGCACCAAGGCCAACGAGATCATCGACCAGGCCCATGCCCGCGCCAACCAGATCGTTGATGCTGCCAAGAATGAAGCCATCGTCGAAGCGAACCGCCAGAAAGAACTGGCCCACGCCGAGATCGAACTGGCCGCCAACCGTGCCCGCGAGGATCTGCGCAAGCAGGTGTCCGTGCTGGCCGTGACCGGTGCCGAAAAGCTGCTCAAGCGCGAAATCGACGCCAACGCCCACAAGGCGCTGCTCGACGAGCTGGCCTCGGAGATCTGATCGATGAGCCAGGCCCTCACGCTTGCACGCCCGTATGCCCGCGCCGCGTTCGCGACCGCGCGCGACGAAGGCACGTTCGCGCCGTGGTCGGACGCGCTTGCGTTCTCCGCCCATGTAGCCGCCGATCCGCGCGTGTCGGCCCTGCTGTCGAACCCGGAGCTGGGCCGTGACGATGCCGTCGCGTTGCTGGCCCCGGAAACGGCAGGCGAGTCGTTCGGTCGCTTCCTGGCCATCCTGGCCGAAGCGCACCGGCTGCCGCTGCTGCCGGAAATCGCAGGCATGTACGACCAGCTCCGCGCTGAAGCCGAACACGTGGTGAAAGCCACGGTGACCTCGGCCGCCGAGCTGTCCACCGCTGAGCTGGACGCCATCAAGGCCGCGCTGCGCAAGCGCTTCGGCCAAGAGGTCGACGTCACCACCGCCATCGATGCGTCGCTGATCGGCGGTGCGGTGATCGACGCTGGCGACGTGGTGATCGATGGCTCGCTCAAGGGCAAGCTGTCGCGCCTGCAGACCGCGCTCGCTAACTGAATTCATTTAACGTCCGGCGTGATCGCCGGCACTAGGACTTGACGATGGCAACCACGCTCAACCCCTCCGAAATCAGCGAACTGATCAAGAACCGCATCGAGAAGGTCAAGCTGGCCGCGGAATCGCGCAACGAAGGCACCGTGACCAGCGTGTCCGATGGCATCGTGCGCATCTTCGGCCTGGCCGACGTGATGCAGGGCGAAATGATCGAACTGCCGAACAACACCTTCGCCCTGGCCCTGAACCTGGAGCGCGACTCGGTCGGCGCCGTGGTCCTGGGTGGCTATGAGCACCTGCGCGAAGGCGACGTGGCCAAGACCACCGGCCGCATCCTGGAAGTGCCGGTCGGTCCGGAGCTGCTGGGCCGCGTGGTCAACGCGCTCGGCGAGCCGATCGACGGCAAGGGCCCGATCGCTGCCCAGGCCACCGCACCGGTGGAGCGCGTTGCCCCGGGCGTGATCTGGCGCAAGTCGGTCGACCAGCCGGTGCAGACCGGTTACAAGTCCGTCGACTCCATGATCCCGATCGGCCGCGGCCAGCGCGAGCTGGTCATCGGTGACCGCCAGACCGGCAAGACCGCCCTGGCCATCGATGCGGTGATCAACCAGAAGGACACCGGCATCAAGTGCGTGTACGTCGCGATCGGCCAGAAGGCCTCGACCGTGGCCAACATCGTGCGCAAGCTGGAAGAGAACGGCGCCCTGGCCCACACCGTGGTCGTGGCCGCCACCGCGTCCGAATCGGCTGCCATGCAGTACATCAGCGCCTACTCGGGCTGCACCATGGGTGAGTACTTCATGGACCGCGGCCAGGATGCCCTGATCGTGTACGACGACCTGTCCAAGCAGGCCGTGGCGTACCGCCAGATCTCGCTGCTGCTGAAGCGCCCGCCGGGCCGTGAAGCCTACCCGGGTGACGTTTTCTACCTGCACTCGCGCCTGCTCGAGCGCGCCGCCCGCGTCTCGGAAGAGTACGTGGAGAAGTTCACCAATGGTGCCGTCAAGGGCCAGACCGGTTCGCTCACCGCGCTGCCGATCATCGAAACCCAGGCCGGCGACGTTTCCGCGTTCGTGCCGACCAACGTGATCTCGATCACCGACGGCCAGATCTTCCTGGAAACCGACCTGTTCAACTCGGGCATCCGCCCGGCCGTGAACGCCGGTATCTCGGTGTCGCGCGTCGGTGGTGCGGCCCAGACCAAGATCATCAAGAAGCTGTCGGGCGGCATCCGCATCTCGCTGGCCCAGTACCGTGAGCTGGCGGCGTTCGCGCAGTTCGCCTCGGACCTGGACGAAGCCACCCGCAAGCAGCTTGAGCGCGGTCAGCGCGTGACCGAGCTGATGAAGCAGAAGCAGTACGCCCCGATGTCGATCGCCAACCAGGCGCTGTCGATCTACGCCGTCAACGAGGGTTACCTCGACGACGTGCCGGTCAACAAGCTGCTGGCCTTCGAAGAAGGCCTGCACGCCCACTTCGCCAACACCCAGGGCGAACTGGTCGGCAAGGTCAACGCCACCGGCGGTTGGGACAACGACATCGAAGCGGCCTTCAAGAAGGGCATCTCCGAGTTCAAGACCACCGGCAGCTGGTAAGCCGCTTCGTGGGGCGGGGAGTGTTTCCCCGCTGCGCAAACGACAAAGCGGGGCATGGCCCCGCTCTACGGGAATAAGAGATGGCAAGCGGACGCGAAATCAAAACCAAGATCAAGAGCGTGCAGAACACCCGCAAGGTGACCCGCGCGCTTGAAATGGTCTCGGCCTCCAAAATCCGCAAGGCGCAGGAGCGGATGAAGACGTCGCGTCCGTATGCGCAGGCGATGAAGCAGGTGATCGGCCACCTGGCCCAGGCCAGCACCGATTACCAGCATCCGTTCCTGGTCCAGCGCGACGAAGTGAAGCGCGTGGGCTACATCGTGGTCTCTTCCGACCGCGGCCTTGCCGGCGGCCTGAACAACAACCTGTTCCGCAAGATGCTCGGCGACGTGCGCGAGTGGCAGGACAAGGGCGCCGAGATCGACCTGGTGACCATCGGCCAGAAGGCATCCACCTTCTTCCGCCGCGTCAAGGTCAACATGGTCGGCAGCGTCACCCACATGGGCGACGTGCCGCACCTGGAACAGCTGATCGGTGTCATCAAGGTCATGCTCGACGCCTTCACCGAGGGCAAGGTCGACCGCGTGTACCTGGTCTACAACCGCTTCATCAACACGATGACGCAGAAGGCCAGCTTCGACCAGCTGCTGCCGTTGCCGGCCGCCGAGAAGCAGGTTGCACACCACGACTGGGACTACCTGTACGAACCCGACGCCGCGACCGTGCTGGAGCACGTGATGACGCGTTACGTCGAATCGCTGGTGTACCAGGCAGTGCTGGAAAACGTCGCGTCCGAGCATGCAGCCCGCATGGTCGCGATGAAGTCGGCCAGTGACAACGCCAACAAGCTGATCGGAACCCTGCAGCTGGTCTACAACAAGGCCCGCCAGGCAGCGATCACCCAGGAAATTTCGGAAATCGTCGGCGGCGCGGCAGCAGTCTGACGCGCGCAGTCAAAGCATTTAAATTAGAGGATGCAGCAATGAGTCAGGGCAAGATCGTTCAGATCATCGGCGCCGTCGTCGACGTGGAATTCCCCCGCGAGTCGGTGCCGAAGGTGTACCACGCGCTGAAGGTGGACAACACCGAAATCACGCTGGAAGTGCAGCAGCAGCTCGGCGACGGCGTGGTCCGTTGCATCGCGCTGGGCTCCACCGACGGCCTGAAGCGCAACCTGGTGGCCACCAACACCGAACGCGCCATCTCGGTGCCGGTCGGTGCAGGCACCCTGGGCCGCATCATGGACGTGCTGGGCCGTCCGATCGACGAAGCCGGTCCGGTGACCGCCAGCGACAGCTGGGAAATCCACCGTGAAGCGCCGTCGTACGAAGACCAGTCGCCGGCCACCGAGCTGCTGGAAACCGGCATCAAGGTCATCGACCTGATGTGCCCGTTCGCCAAGGGCGGCAAGGTCGGCCTGTTCGGCGGCGCCGGCGTCGGCAAGACCGTCAACATGATGGAGCTGATCAACAACATCGCCAAGGCGCACAGCGGCCTGTCCGTGTTCGCCGGCGTGGGCGAGCGTACCCGTGAGGGCAACGACTTCTACCACGAGATGAAGGACTCCAACGTCCTGGACAAGGTCGCGATGGTGTACGGCCAGATGAACGAGCCGCCGGGCAACCGCCTGCGCGTCGCGCTGACCGGCCTGACCATGGCCGAATACTTCCGCGACGAGAAGGACGAAAACGGCAAGGGCAAGGACGTGCTGCTGTTCGTCGACAACATCTACCGCTACACCCTGGCCGGTACCGAAGTGTCGGCACTGCTGGGCCGCATGCCGTCGGCCGTGGGTTACCAGCCGACCCTGGCCGAGGAAATGGGCGTGCTGCAGGAGCGCATCACCTCGACCAAGAACGGCTCGATCACCTCGATCCAGGCCGTCTACGTGCCGGCCGATGACTTGACCGACCCGTCCCCGGCGACCACCTTCGCCCACCTGGATTCGACCGTGACCCTGTCGCGTTCGATCGCCTCGCTGGGTATCTACCCGGCGGTGGATCCGCTGGATTCGACCAGCCGCCAGATGGACCCGCTGGTCATCGGCCACGAACATTACGACACCGCCCAGCGCGTCCAGCAGACCCTGCAGAAGTACAAGGAACTGAAGGACATCATCGCCATCCTGGGCATGGACGAACTGTCCGAAGAAGACAAGCAGGCCGTTTCGCGCGCCCGCAAGATCGAGCGCTTCTTCAGCCAGCCGTTCCACGTGGCAGAAGTGTTCACCGGCTCGCCGGGCAAGTACGTGTCGCTGAAGGACACCATCCGCGGCTTCAAGGCCATCGTCGACGGCGAATACGACCACCTGCCGGAGCAGGCGTTCTACATGGTCGGCAGCATCGAAGAAGCGGTCGAGAAAGCCAAGAAGATGGCTGAGAAGGCCTGATCATGAGCACCATCCGTTGCGACATCGTCAGCGCCGAGCAGGAAATCTTCCGTGGTGAAGCGACTCTGGTCGTGGCTACGGGTGAGCTTGGCGAACTGGGCATCGCGCCCAAGCATGCCCCGCTGATCACCCGGCTCAAGCCGGGCAAGGTGGTGGTCACCACCCCGAATGGCGAACAGCTGGACTTCGCCATCTCCGGCGGCATCCTCGAGGTGCAGCCGCAGGTCGTGACCGTGCTGGCCGACACCGCGATCCGCGCGCAGGACATCGACGAAACCTCGGTCCGCAAGGCCAAGGAAGAAGCCGAGCGCATCCTGGCCAACCGTGGCGAAGCAATGGAAGTGGCCGAAGCCCAGCAGAAGCTGGCCGAAGCCGTGGTCCAGCTGCAGGCGCTGGAGCGCCTGCGCAAGACCCTCAAGCACTGACATCCAGCGCTTACCGCTGCATACGACAACGCCGGCTTCTGCCGGCGTTGTTGTTTCCGCGTGCCGGAAACGCGGCACATTGACGGCGGGCGTTCTAGAATCGCAGTCGTCACCTTTGATCACCCTCCATCCCCATGACCCAAGCCCTGCACGTCATCATCCTCGCCGCCGGCGCTGGCAAGCGCATGAAGTCGGACCTGCCCAAGGTGCTGCAGCCGATTGCCGGCCGCCCGATGCTGGCCCATGTGATCGATACCGCGCGCCAGCTGCGGCCCGACGCCATCCATGTGGTGTACGGCCACGGTGGTGAAGCGGTGCGCGCGGCGTTCGCCGACCAGCCCGACCTGCAGTGGGCCGAGCAGACCCAGCAGCTGGGCACCGGCCATGCCGTGCAGCAGGCCATGCCGCAGGTGCCCGATGCGGCCACGGTGCTGGTGCTGTACGGCGATGTGCCGCTGATCCAGGTGGATACCCTGCGCCACCTGCTGGCCCAACCGGGCCGCCTGGCCGTGCTGGTGGCCGATATGCTCAACCCGACCGGCTATGGCCGGATCGTACGCAATGCCGAAGGCAAGGTCGGCGCCATCGTCGAGCAGAAGGACGCGACCGACGAACAGCTGGCCATCCGCACCATCAACACTGGCATCATCACCGCCGAATCGACCGCGCTGCGCACCTGGTTGTCTCAGCTGTCCAACAGCAACGCGCAGGGCGAGTACTACCTGACCGACGTGTTCGCTTCGGCAGCGGCCGACTACACCCCGGCCGACATGGCCTTCGTTGCCGACGCCCAGGAAGCCGAGGGCGCCAACGATCCCTGGCAGCTGTCGCAGCTGGAACGGGCCTGGCAGCTGCGCGAAGTACGCGCCTTGTGCACGCAGGGTGCGCGCGTGATCGACCCGGCCCGGCTGGATATCCGGGGTACGGTCACGGTCGGCCGTGACGTGCAGATCGACGTCAACGTGATCCTGGAAGGCACCGTTGAACTGGGCGATGGGGTCAGCATCGGCCCGTTCACCCGGCTCAAGGACGTCAAGCTGGCCGCCGGCACGGTGGTCAAGCCGCATTGTGACCTGGACGGCGTGGTCAGCGAGGGCGCGGCCGACATCGGCCCGTTCGCGCGGCTGCGCCCGGGTACCGTGCTGGCCGACGGTTCGCACGTGGGCAACTTCGTGGAAACCAAGAAGGTGCACCTCGGCGTGGGCAGCAAGGCCAACCACCTCACCTACCTGGGTGATGCGGTGATCGGCAGCAAGGTAAACATCGGCGCCGGCACCATCACCTGCAACTACGACGGCGTGAACAAGTCGCAGACCACCATTGGCGACAACGCCTTCATCGGCTCCAACAGCTCGCTGGTGGCGCCGGTGACGATCGGGCAGGGCGCAACAATCGCGGCCGGTTCGGTGATTACCCGCAATGCACCGGAAGGCAAGTTGACCCTCGCGCGCGCGCGCCAGGAAACCATTGATGGCTGGCACCGCCCGGTGAAGAAGTAACCGGGCACCGCCTGGGCCGGCCAACGGCCGGCGCTACCGCGGCGTATCCGGAGCCCATGGTTGATTGATCCGGATCCCAATGGACCCGTAAAAATTCGTAGCGCCGGCCGTTGGCCGGCCCAGGCGAACCCATCAGCCCGGCAAAAAGATCGCCACGCACAGACCGCCCTCGCGGCGGTTCTGCAGCGACACGCGGCCACCATGCGCCTCGACGATCTCTCGGGTAAGCGCCAGGCCCAGTCCCGTGCCATTGCGCTTGGTGGAATAGAACGGCATCAGCGCGTTCTGCAGCACCGCCTCGTTCATGCCCTTGCCCCGATCCAGCACCTCGATCCGCAGCCACTGCGGCAGCCGGGTCAGGCGCAGCTCCACGTCATCATTGGGTGGCTCCGCTTCACTGCACGCTTCATGCGCGTTCTTGAGCAGGTTCAGCAGCGCCTGGCCCAGCTGGGCGATGTCCACGCGCCCCTGAAGGTCCTCGGGAATGTCCGTCATGCGGAATGGAATCTGCAGCTGCAGTCCGGCCAGGAACTGCTTCCACTGCACGTTCTGCAGCTGCGGCTGCGGCAGCTTGGCAAAGCGCGCGTAGCCGCGGATGAAGCCTTCCAGGTGCCGTGACCGGTCTTCGATGGTGGCGAACACTTCTTCCAGGCGCTCGGTCTTGCCACGCCGCACCAGCTCGCCCCCGGAATGCGCCAGCGACGCAATCGGTGCCAGCGAGTTGTTGAGTTCGTGGCTGATCACCCGGATCACCTTCTTCCAGGTCTGCACTTCCTGTCGCCGCAGCTCGGCGGTAAGCAGGCGGATCAGCAGCAGGTCGTGCGGGCGGCCGTTGAGATGGAAGCTGCGCCGCGACAGGTGGTAGACCTGCTCGTCATCGTCATCCGCCTCGTCATCCACGTCACCCGGGCCGCGCACCGCAAACAGGCTGTCGCCGCCGCGTTCGATGGCATCGCGCAGCTCCACCGGCATGGTCTCCAGTACGTTCTGCATGGCCTGGCCTTCCAGCTTCCAGCCGTTGTGCAGCAGCTTGCGCGCGGCCAGGTTGGAGAACATCACGCGCTGCACGCCATCGCCGCCGTTGGCCAGCAGCAGCATCGATACCGGCGTGTTCTGCACCATGGTGTCCAGCAAGAGTTCGCGCTGCACCAGCCCCTGGCGCTGTTCGCGCAGCACGTCACCCAGCTCGCGGTGCGCCCGGACCAGGTCGCCCAGTTCATCGTTGCCCGGCCAGTACACGCTGAAGTTGTATTCGCCATCGCGGTAGCTGCTGGTGGTGCCCGACAGCGCCCGCAGCAGCGAGCGGACCGGCGCGGTGGCACGGCGCAACGTCCACCACATCAACACCAGCAGCGCCACGGCCGACACCAGCGTCACCAGCCAGCCCTGGTCCATCCAGTACGCCAGCAGCCACGGCCCGGCCGCGGCCAGCGCCAGCACCGGCAGCAGGCGCAGGAACAGGCGGAGGGTGAACGAGGTGCGCTTCATTCGCGCGGAATACCGTAGCGGTCCATGCGGCGGTACAGCGCCTGCCGGCTCAGGCCGAGTTCGGCCGCAGCCTGGGCAATGATGCCGTGGCTGTGCGACAGCGCCGATTCGATCCGGCTGCGGTCCGGATCGGCGGCAGGCGTGGCCGCACGCGGCGGCGCCGCAACACGCGGCAGGTTCAGGTCCCCCACTTCAATACGCGGGCCTTGTGCGAGCAGGCCGGCGCGCTGGATCACGTTGCGCAGCTCGCGCACGTTGCCGGGCCACGCGTGGCGTTGCAACGCACTGGCGGCGGCATTGGACAGTGGCTTGCCATCGCCCAGGAAGCGTTCGGCCAACGGCAGGATGTCGCCCGGTCGCTCGGCCAGCGGCGGCAGTGCCAATTCAACGGTGTTGAGGCGGTAGTACAGGTCTTCGCGGAACTGGCCGTCGCGGATCATCGCCGGCAGGTCGGCGTTGGTCGCGCTGATCACGCGCACCTTGACCTGGCGCTCGCGGTTGGAGCCCAGCCGCTCGAAACGGCCGGTTTCCAGCACGCGCAGCAGCTTCATCTGCCCGCCCAGCGACAGGTTGCCGATCTCGTCCAGGAACAACGTGCCGCCATCGGCGGCTTCGAACTTGCCTTCGCGCGCCTTGTTGGCGCCGGTGTAAGCGCCGGCCTCGGTGCCGAACAGTTCAGCCTCGATCAGCTCGGACGGAATGGCGCCGCAGTTCAGCGCCACGAACGCGCCTTTGGCCACCAGCGAGTTGGCCTGGATGATCTCGGCGATCTTCTCCTTGCCTGCGCCGTTGGGCCCGGTGATCAGCACCGGCAGCTCAGAGCGCGCGACCTGGCAGGCCAGGTTCACCACGCGTTCGCTGGCCGGGTCGGCCACCACCGCGCCGCGCAGGTCGTAGCGTGCCTCCAGCGCACTCCGGTCGCGCTGCTCGCGCGCACGGCGGCGGTCAAGCTCGCGGCGGGTTTCAGACAGCTCCAGCAGGTTGTTGACCGTGGTCAGCAGCTTGCGGTCGTCCCAGGGCTTGGCCAGGTAGTCGGCCGCGCCGGCCTTGACCAGGTCCACTGCGCTGCTCAGATGGGTCCAGGCGGTGAGCAGGATCACCGGCAGGTCCGGGTGGCGGGCGCGGATCTGCTGGAACAGCGCTTCCCCTTCTTCACCGGACGTCGTGTCTTCGGTGAAGTTCATGTCCTGGATGACCAGGTCCACCGGCTGCTGTTCCAGCAGCGCCAGGCCCTCGTCTGGCGACAGCGCGTGCACGGCGTCGATGTCGTGCAGCGAGAACAGGACCTCCAGCGCGGTAGCCACGCTGGCGTTGTCGTCAATGATCAGGATCGAAGGCATGCGGCAACGAAGGACCGGAAAGTAGGCAGAGAGTACCCGAGCGCCGGGCCCACCGGCAGGGTGGGCCCGGAAACGACTTACGGGCGGTCCGGCGGGGACGGTGGCGCCGGGGGCCGCGGCGGCGGCGGCGGTTGCACCGCGCGCCATGCCGCCGTGGGCACGCTGACCACCTGGTCGCGCCCGGCGCGGCGTACCGTGACCGGTACGCTGGCCTTGTCGCTGGCCGACAGCGCGTCGGTCAGCTCGCCCACCTTGTGCACCGGCACGCCGTCCACGCGCAGTACCTCGTCACCGGCCTGCACGCCGAAGCGGCCGGCCGGCGTGGCGGCGGTGATGCTGACCGTGCCCTGCCCGGACTCGATGGTCAGCCGCGCGCCATCCTGGCGCCAGTCCATGGTGGACGATTCGGTGCGGGTGCTTTCGGCGCAGGCCGTGGTGCTGACCAGCAGCAGTGCAGCGAGCGCGATGCGGATCGACGTGCTCGTCATGTCATGCACTCCGGGTCGCAACGGCCGGCGGCACCGCGGCCGCGCGATGGGCCGGGCCGAACACCGCCACCTGGCCCAGCAGCCACAGCAGCACCGCGCCGATCGGCAGGTAGGTGATCGGCATGCGCGGCAGCTCGTAGGCACCCATCAGCCACAGGTTGATCGAGTACGCCAGCAGCATCCCCAGCACGATACCCACCGTAGCCAGCAGGAAGTTCTCGGTCTGGAAATAGCGCAGGATCTGGCCGCGGGTGGCGCCCAGCGCACGCCGGATGCCGATCTGCTTGGTACGCTGCTGCACCCAGAAGCTGGCCAGGCCCACGATGCCCAACGCGGTGACCACCAGCAGCGCCACGCAGACCGTGATCAGCAGGCCGACCATCGCGCGGTCGTTCTGGAAGTACTTGGTGCGCTGTTCTTCGTAGGTGAGCTTGGCGCGCACCATGCGGCTGCTGTCCACCTTCTCCAGCGCGGCCACGGCGGCGGTGAGCACTTCCTGGCGGCGCGCCGCGTCGGTCACCCGGATCAGGTACGTGCCCATATCGTAGTTGACCCGCACCGGCAGGATCATCGAATAGCCGGTGTCGGACTCCACCGTCACCGGGCGCGCCAGTTCCTTCACCACGCCGACGATGCGTAGCGGCATGCGCCCGCTGTAGATCGTCTTGCCGATGGCCTGGCCATCCGGGAACAGCTTGGTGGCGGCCTTGCTGCTCAGGATCACCGCCGAGCCGCGTTGCTCGATGGTGGCGTCCTTCTCCACGTCTTCCAGGTTGGCGAATTCGTCGCCCTCGAAGTCGCGGCCGGCCACCAGCTGCAGGCCCATGGTATCCAGCGTACCTTCCATGGAGAAGTACTGCGCGGCGTTGAAGTTGGGGCGTTCCTGGTCGGGGATCAGCGACAGGCTGGTGTTCCAGGAGTTGCGCCGGAACGGCAGCTGGTTGATCGCCACTGCGTTCTTCACCCCGGGGATGGAGCGCAGCGCGGCCAGGTCCTCACGGGTACGGGCGGTGGCATTGACCTGCTTGCCGATGCCGCCCAGCCGCACTTCCAGCAGCTCCTGTTCGGCAATGCCGCTGGGCTGGTTGATCTTTTCCAGGCGCTGGCCGATCAGGAACAACGCGTTGCAGACGATCGCGCAGGTCAGCGCGATCTCCAGCACGATGAGTGCGGCGGCGGTCTTGTGCCGGCGCAACGTGCTCAGGATGGGTCGGATATCCATGATGTGCTCCGGATCCTTACTGCGATTTGAGTTGAATGGCGGGGGTGACCTGCATGGCGCGCAGCGCCGGCAGGAAACCGGCCAGCAGGCTGGCGGCCAGGGTCAGGCCGAAGGTGAGCAGCAGCATCTTGCCGTCCAGCGTGGCCAGCTTGGCGTAGTCCACCGGCTGCTGCCGAACTGCATACAGGCCCAGCAGGGCCAGTCCCAGGCCCAGCACGCCACCGGCCAGGCCGACGGTGCCGGCTTCGACCAGCGACTGCAGGAAGATCTGCCCACGGCTGGCACCCAGTGCGCGGCGTACGCCGATCTCGCCGCTGCGGCGCAGGAACTTGGCCAGCAGCAGGCCAACCGTGTTGATCAGGCACACCGCCAGGAAGCCCAGTGCCAGCCACAGCTGCAGGCGTACGTCGCTGGGCACCACCTGCTTGAAGTCCAACCACTCCATTACATTGCGCAGGCGCACGTTGGACGGACGCTGGAAGCGACCGGCGGCCTTCTGCTGTGCCGAATAGTTTTCCAGGTACGCCCGGTAGTCGCCGGCGTCGGCCGGCGAGGCCAGCTCAACCCAGTACTGCATCCACACGCACGGTGCATTGAGCGCGGTTTCCTCGCCGTTGGCGTTGTCCCAGCAGTTCATGTTGCCGTTGCGGCCGAACTTAAGGTCCAGCGCGGTGAACACCGGCACGAAGATGTCTTCGCTGTCGCCGTAGCGGCCGGTTTCCAGGTCGTAGAAGTGCGGGTTGGGATTCCATTCGTCCAGCACGCCGACGATGTTGAAGGTGTGCCCATCCATGCGCAATGGCTTGCCCACGCTGTTCTGGCCGTTGAACAACTTCTCGTTCAAGGCCTTGGAGATCACCGCCACCCGGCCACGGCCTTCGTCCTGGTCGGGCTTCCAGCCCTGGCCGTACTTGAACGGTGCATCGAACATGGTGAAGAAATCGCTGGACGCATAGCGCGCATCGGTGTCGAACGGGCGCAGCGTGCTGTTGTCCGGTTCCACCGTGACGCCACCACCGGTCATCAGCACCTGGTGTTTGGCCTTCTTTTCACGCAGCAACGTTTCGCCATCGAAGCGGGTGACCTGTTCTTCGGGCTCTTCGCTGGGCTGGTAGCCGATCATCGGTCGCGGGTCGACCTGCACGTTGAACAGGCGGTCGCTCTTCTGCGGGATCGGATCGCCTGACAGCACATGGAACACGGTCAGGGTGGTCATGGAAGCACCGATGCCCAGCGCGATGGCGATCACCATCAGCGCGGTCAGCACCTTGTTGCGCCGGAAGCTGCGCAGGGCCAGTCGGAAGTAGTAGGCGAGCATGGTGGCGGGCCTCAGTCGTTGAGCGTGGCGACGGCAACGCGCGGGGTGGCCAGCACCGGTTCGCGCACCAGGTCGGTGGCCTGGCCATCGACGATGTGCACGTTGCGCTGGGCACGCGCGGCCAGTTCCGGGTCATGGGTGACCATGACGATGGTGGTGCCGGCGGCGTTGATCTCTTCCAGCAGTTCCATCACGCCACGGGCCATCTGGCTGTCCAGGTTGCCGGTCGGTTCGTCGGCCAGCAGCAGGCGCGGGCTGCCGGCCAGGGCGCGGGCGATGGCGGCGCGCTGCTGCTGGCCGCCCGACAGTTCGGAGGGGTAGTGCTTCATGCGCGAGCCCAGCCCGACCTGGCCCAGCGCGCGTTCGATGCGCTGTTTGCGTTCGCTGGCCGGCATGCCGCGGTAACGCAGCGGCACGTCGACGTTGTCGAACAGGTTGAGGTCGGAGATCAGGTTGAAACCCTGGAAGATGAAGCCGATCTTCTGGTTGCGCAGGCGGCTGCGGGCATCGTCGCCCAGCTTGCTCACGTCCTGCCCATCGAGCATGTAGGTGCCGCTGGTGAAGGTTTCCAGCAGGCCGGCGATATTGAGGAAGGTGGTCTTGCCCGAACCGGACGGGCCGGTTACCGCAACGAACTCACCCTCGCGCACGTGCAGGTCCAGCGAACGCAGGGCATGGGTTTCCACCTGTTCGGTGCGGAATACTTTGGCGACCGAGCGCATATCGAGCATGGCTGTTTCCTTGGTTGAAGTGATGAGGGTGATCAGTTGATGGACACGGATTCGGCATCGCCGAACAGGTCAGCGCCGGAGACGACCACGCGGTCGCCCGGGCGCAGGCCGGACAGGATTTCCACTTCGCCCAGGCTGCTGACGCCCAGCCGGACCGGGCGGCGGATCGCGGTATCGCCATCCATGACGTAGGCCTGGCCGTTGCCCTGTTCCACGAACGGGCCACGCTCGACCTTGATGACATTGCGGCGGGTATCGAGCACGATCCGCGACTGCATGCGCTGGCTCTGGCGCAGGCCCTGCGGTTGTTTGTCGGTGAAGCGGATGCGGGCGTTCACTTCGCCGGCCACCACTTCGGGCGACACCGCGCTGATCTCGCCCGGGAACGGCTGGCCGTTGCCGCTGGTGAGCTGGGCCGGAATGCCGATGGACAGGTCGCGGGCGAAGCTTTCCGGCACCTTGATCTCGATCTCGAAGCGCGACAGATCGACCACGCCCAGGATCGGCGCGTTGGCCGCCACCTGGGTGTGCTGGGTGGCCTGGACCTGGCCCACCTGGCCATCGAACGGTGCGCGCAGGGTCAGCGCGTCCACCTGGCGCTGCACTTCTTCCACCACCGCGCGCTGGCGGTCGGCCAGCAGGCGCTTGTTGCGGGCATCGAGGTCCGCGCCCTGGCCCTGCAGGCGGGCGTCGGTCTGGGCGTTGGCCAGCGAGATGTCGGCCTTTTTCAGGCTGTCGTTGGCCTTGGCCAGGTCGATCTGCGGCACCGCGCCGCCGTCATAGCCGCGCTGGTAGCGCTGCAGGTCGCGTTCGGCGGCCTGGCGCTCAATGCTGGCCTGGTCGGTTTCCTTGCTGGCCTTGGCCCGGGCCAGGGTGGCATCGAGCACGGCGCGGCTGGCTTCGGCTTCCAGCCCGGCCAGGGTGGTGCGCTCCTGGGCCAGCTTGCTGCGCAGCTCGGGGCTGTCGATCACGGCCAGCTCCTGGCCCTTCTTCACCACGTCGCCGGCCACCACCTTCAGGTCCACCGTACCGGCGGAGATCGCGTACAGGATCGGGCTGTTGGCGGCGATCACCCGGCCATCGGCGGCCAGGTCGCGGACGAGGTCGCCCTGCTTGACCTCGGCAATACGCACCCGCGCGCTGTCAAAGGAGCGGCTGGACCCGAGCCAGGCGCGGGCAGCGAAGACGATCGCCAGCAGCACCACCAGCGCGGCGATGCCCGGCCACAGCCAGCGCTTCCACGGCGCGGCCGTGCCCGGGGTGGAGAGGGTCTGGTCCTGTGCGGAAGTGTCGCGGATCATCGGGCTCGTTCGCGGTTGGGTTGCGGTATACCAAGCACACCGCGTGCCAACATTGGCCCCTTTGAAAACAACAGCTTGCGAAGCGGGCGCGATTGTCCGGGTGTCCGCGGACACCGCAGCGGACACTTTTGTTAAGCGGACAGCGTCCAAGCGGTCCAGCCGCCCACGCTAGAATGGGCATTCGACAGCAGGGATCTGAATCTATGTGCGGGATTGTGGGGGCGATCGCGGATCGCGATGTGGTACCGGTACTCATCGAAGGACTGAAGCGGCTGGAATACCGGGGCTACGACTCGTCCGGCATCGCGGTACTGGACCAGACCCAGGCCCAGGCCGACGTGCGCCGCGTGCGCCGTACCGGCCGCGTGGCCGAGATGGAGAGGGCGGCCATTGCCGAAGGCTTCGACGCTACGCTCGGCATCGGCCACACCCGCTGGGCCACCCACGGCGGCGTGACCGAAGCCAATGCCCACCCGCACATCAGCCACGGCGTGGCGCTGGTGCACAACGGCATCATCGAAAACCACGAAGAGCAGCGTGAGCGCCTGCGCGGGTTGGGCTACGTGTTCGAGTCGCAGACCGACACCGAAGTCATCGCCCACCTGATGCACCACAACCTCAAGAACGGCGACAGCCTCCTGTCGGCGCTGCAGCGCACGGTCAAGGAACTGACCGGTGCCTACGCGCTGGCGGTGATGAGCCGCGCCGAGCCGGACCACTTCGTCTGTGCGCGCATGGGCTGCCCGCTGCTGGTGGGCCTGGGCCAGGGCGAGAACTTCGTGGCCTCCGACGTGTCAGCGGTGATCTCGGCCACCCGCAACGTGATTTTTCTGGAAGAGGGCGACACCGCCGACATCCGCCGCGATGGCGTGCAGGTGTATGACGAACACAACCAGCCGGTGGACCGTGGCGTGCACCAGTCGGATGTGTCGCTGGCCTCGCTGGAGCTGGGCCCGTACCGCCACTTCATGCAGAAGGAAATCCATGAACAGCCGCGCGCGCTGGGCGACACCATAGAAGCGGCGATCGAC
This sequence comes from Stenotrophomonas sp. CCNWLW57, assembly GCF_037203925.1. Taxonomy (NCBI): domain Bacteria; kingdom Pseudomonadati; phylum Pseudomonadota; class Gammaproteobacteria; order Lysobacterales; family Lysobacteraceae; genus Stenotrophomonas; species Stenotrophomonas sp. CCNWLW57. The sequence goes on along the minus strand of NZ_JBBCBJ010000001.1, from coordinate 505,238 downwards.
GCCGGAGGCTTCCCGGCCGAGCTGTTCGGCAAGAACGCCGAAAGCGTGCTGGCCGGCATCGAAGGCGTGCAGATCCTTGCCTGCGGTACCAGCTACTACGCCGGCCTGACCGCGCGTTACTGGATCGAATCCATCGCCGGCCTGCCGTGCAGCGTGGAGATCGCCAGCGAGTACCGCTACCGCGCCGCGTATGCCAACCCCAAGCACCTGATCGTCACCATCTCCCAGTCCGGTGAAACCCTGGACACGATGGAGGCGCTGAAGTACGCCAAATCGCTGGGCCACCTGCACACGCTGTCGATCTGCAACGTGCCGGAAAGCGCGATCCCGCGCGCCAGCGAACTGGTCTGCTACACCCGTGCCGGTGCCGAGATCGGCGTGGCCTCGACCAAGGCGTTCACCACCCAGCTGGCCGCGCTGTTCCAGCTGACCGTGGTGCTGGGCAAGCTGCACGGCCGCATCGATGCCGCGCAGGAAGCGGAGTACCTGGAGCAGCTGCGCTTCCTGCCGGGCAGCGTGCAGCATGCGCTGAACATGGAACCGCAGATCGCCATCTGGGCCGAGCGCTTCGCGCGCAAGAACAGCGCCCTGTTCCTGGGCCGCGGGCTGCATTACCCGATCGCACTGGAAGGCGCGCTCAAGCTCAAGGAAATCACCTACATCCACGCCGAAGCCTACCCTGCTGGCGAGCTCAAGCACGGCCCGCTGGCGCTGGTGGATGAAGACATGCCGGTGGTGGTGATCGCGCCCAACGACAGCCTGCTGGAGAAGGTCAAATCCAACATGCAGGAAGTGCGCGCGCGTGGCGGCGAGCTGTTCGTGTTCGCCGACCAGGACAGCAACTTCGTCGAATCCGAAGGCGTGCACGTCATCCGCACCCCGCGCCACGCCGGCGTGCTCAGCCCGGTGGTGCACACCATCCCGGTGCAGCTGCTGGCGTACCACACCGCCTTGGCGCGCGGCACCGACGTGGACAAGCCGCGCAACCTGGCCAAGAGCGTGACGGTGGAATAGCAAGCGACCAAGGTCGGTTGCGGGTAGGGAAGGGCGACCCTGAGGGGCCGCCCTTTTTCATGGTGGTACCCGGCCCCTATACAGCTTTGTAGAGACCCGGATAGACTCCGCGACGGCGCCACAGGCCGCGACCCCCACCGCACCGACTCGCCATCCGATGTCCAACAATCGCGTGCAGGATGCACGCCACAGGGGGCTTTGTTTGAACAAGATGTTGATGCTGGGGGTGGCTGCGGCCATCACCTTGATGTCCGGCTGCGCGTCGGTTCCGATGGCTGACAAGGGGACGCTGGATGTCGCCAAGACGTTCCCCGCTCCGGAAGCGGGCAAGGCGGGCGTCTATGTGTTTCGCAACAGCGGAATAGGCCAGGCGCTCAAGAAGGATGTCCTGATCGACGGGGAGTGCCTGGGTGAGACCGCGAACAAGGTGTTCTTCTACACCCTGGTTGCGGGCGACCGCGAGCACACCTTCTCCACCGAGTCGGAGTTCTCGCCGAACGATCTGAAGCTGGTCACAGCTTCGGGCCAGAACTACTTCATCCGGCAGTCCATCAAGATGGGCGTCTTTGTGGGCGGTGCGAAGCTCGAGGCGGTGCCGGAAGCAGAAGGGCGCCGCCAGATTGCCAGCCTCAAGCTGGCTGCGCACGGCACGTGCTCGGTCAAGAAATGAATGGCTAGGTAGCGACCGGTGGTCGCTGCACCATCCCAGGCAAAGGGCGGTCCACCCGGGCCGCCCTTTGCCGTTTCTGGCGTCGGGAAAACTTTAGTCGAGTCCGCCTGCGACATTCAGCGTCGGTTCTAGTCGGAATGCCATTCTCGGGGTGTCAGCCGCTGGCTGCGTCAATCGGTCCCACCACGCAAGGCGTGTGGCTTCACCCAGTCTGCAACAGGAAAAAGAATGAACGTCCGCGAACTTCTGCAATCCAAGAAAGACTCCGTTGTCACCATCGACGTCGAAGACACGATCGGCGCCGCCGCCCACAAGATGAGCGCGCACAAGATCGCCGCGCTGGTGGTGATGAAGGATGATGTGCCGGTCCGGATCATCTCCGAGAAAGACATCGTGCGCAGCCTGGCCGACGATGGCCCCCAGGCGGGTCGCCGGGTCATCGCCACGCTTCCCTCAGCCGGCTTGGAAGGCATCGCCCCCGAGGCGACCCTGAAGCAGGCCATGGCGCTGATGACCTACTCGCGCCACCGCCACCTGATGGTGACCGAAGGCAGCAAGCTGGTGGGCATCCTGAGCCTGGGTGACATCGTCAAGAACCTGCTCAGCGAGCTGGAGCTGGAGAAGGCGGTGCTTCAGGACATCTACATGGCTGCACATTAACGGAACGCCGTAGAGCGGGGCAGAGTACCGCTCTACTGGTTCAGCGCGTGGCGGCTTCCGCGCGTTGGCGGGACTTGGCAGTGCTTTCTCGTACCAGACGCATCGCGGTTTGAGCCTTGGTGAGCTCTGGTTGAGAGAGCTCCTTCGTATCCGGCGGGAGAAACCAGCCCTTGATGCAGCCGGTGTCTCTCAAGGCAATCTGCACATGGCTATCCCTGTGAAATCCGGAGTTCGGCGCGATTTCGGGGCCTTGCCGGAAGGCGCCCCGCACGGCTTGGAACTGCTCGAGCCCGGCAACGTCCTGGCGGCTTGAATGTATGAATTGGATCACCGCTCTATCCAGTCCACGAAGTAGGATCTCTTCGTCACGTGCGTCCACCGGGACATTCAGAGGGAGTGACTGCCCAATACGAAGGTAGCCCGCCTGAAAGTTCAGGTAGGCGTTCTCGAACTCCAGACGGCCGGCCTTTGTGGTCATGTCAAGGCATCGGTGAACGCTGAAGACACACCCAACGACGGCTGGTGTCGCAATGGGTCTCGCAGTCAATCTGCGCTGCGGTTGGCTGGCCGCTGCTTCGGCAAATGCCATCGCCCTGTCTTCATCGCCTTCGAACAGGTAGAAGCCTGGGCCGAGCCAGTCGTACTGATTGCCACTGGGCGAAGGCGACAGTCGTCCGGAAACCAGTCCGTCTCTTACCGTGACGTCGCAGCCGTGATAACCGAGCTGAAGATGTCCATCGTTCATCGGTAGCCGCGCTTCAGCTTGCCAGAAGCGGTCAAGATGCCGGACTTGCGTATGATCGCCTCCGCCTGCTCCGGCGTCATGTCATATATCCGGCGAATCCTTTCCTCGTCGCTCAAGGTCAGCAGGTCCGCGGCGCTCATCCGTACGCGTCTGCTTTCACTCCTTTCGGCAACAGAGGGCTGCTTACTGGATTTTGAAGTAGTCATGGATGCAGAATACCGTCGCGCGGCCTGCCCCACCCAGGTGCCTCCTCAACCTGTAATCGGCCAGCGTGCCGGACATGGGAAGGAGGCTGAAAAATGCACAAAAAGAACGACTTCAATCACTCAGGCACGCTGCGGATCAGCCCCTACCCATTGTCGCGAATGGCAATCGGGTGGGTTTCGACCTACCCGTGTTTGCCGGAAGGGTGGTGGGTGGGAATGTGATCCGCAAGCTTCGCCAAGTCGTCCAGCATCAGTCGATACGCATCCGCCTGCGCCGGGCCCGCGCTTTGCCGCAGTACCCACGATGGGTGGACCGTGGCGAACCCGCGCGTGCCGTCTTCCAGGGTATGCCATTGGCCACGGTCGCGACCTAGTAGGAAGCCGGGACCAAACACGGCACGCGCTGCACTGGCGCCCAGGCAGACGATTACTTTCGGGCTCACCTGTTCAATCTCCGCCAGCAACCATGGCCGGCACGCGTTGATATGGGTGACCTGAGGTTTGGAATGGATGCGCTTCTTTCCGCGCCGCTCGTAGCGGAAGTGCTTCACCGCGTTGGTCAGGTACAGCGTGTTGCGATCGATGCCCAGGTCCTGCAGCGCACGATTCAACAGCTGCCCCGCCGGCCCGACGAAGGGGTGGCCGCTCAGGTCCTCGGAGTCCCCGGGTTGCTCGCCTACCAGCATTACCTGCGCATCGCGCGGGCCTTCGCCGAACACGGTCTGGGTGGCCGGCTCCCAGAGCGGGCAACGGCGGCAACCGGCCGCCGCGGTGCGCAGCTCGTCGAGAGAATTGCCGTTCGCGGTTGCCGGGCCGCGCAGGGGAATGTGCTGCTCCGGTATCCGACGTTGTGGTGCCTGCGCTTCACGGTCATGCATTTCCTGCACGCGGTCACCGGCATCGCGCACCAGCGTGGGCAGCAGGCTCGCCTCCGGCAGGTGCTTCCAGTACCTGGCCGGCATTTCCTGCTGCATCATCCGCGTGTTGAGCCGGGCAGGGTTGAAGATGTTGGCGTAGTAGGTGCGCCACAGCTCTTCGCGCGCATCCTCCACCGGCGCATCCGCCTGCTTGCTGCCGGGGCCGAATGCCAGCACTTGGCCGTCCCAGCGCGCGCTGCGATACGGCGTGAGGATCGCCCAGCGCATGCCCGCGAAGCGGCGCGCGAAGAACGGCGCGACCCGATCCACGATGAAGTGATCGGGCTCGAACCAGGCGATGAAGGCATCCTCTTCGCCCGGTACTTCGCGGAAACGCACGAAGGCTTTCATCTTGTGGCTGTCGCGGCGCACCGCCTGGGCGAGGGCCATGGCACGCAGCACGTCCGGATCGGCCGGGTTGGTGAGCAGGCCACGCTCGCCGTGGGTGATCCGCCACAGCATGCGGTACAGCAGCGGGTGACGCTGAGGATCGCGGTGGCACAGGCAGGTGGCGGCCAGTTCGAGGAACGCCTTCGGCACCGCAATGGCGGCGGCTTCAGGGTCAGGCGCGGACAGGGTGGCCAGCGCCGGCGCGTCCAGCAGCGAACCTTCACCCTCCTGCAGCCAGTCCAGCTGCTCCGGCGCGACGCGGTGCTGCAGCGCCCGCCGCGCGGCCTCACGCCAGGATTGCACCGACCACGACGGGTCGACCCGCACACTCCAGCGGCTCATGCGGCAGCGTCGGGAAACAGCGAGGCCTGGCGCGGTGGCGGTGCCAGCCGCGCGCGCAGCGCGGTGGGGTCATCCAGTGCGCGACGCGGGTGATGATCGGCCAGCTGCACGAACGGCAGCAGCTTGCTCATCGGTGCGCGCAGGCGGGCTACGTCGGCCACGCGCAGGCGGCCATGGCGGCGTGCCATCAGTACGCGCTTGACGTTGCGTACGCCCAACCCCGGCACGCGCAGCAGCATCTCCTTCGACGCCACGTTGAGATCGACCGGGAAGCGTTCGGGGTGGCGGATCGCCCAAGCCAGCTTCGGGTCGATGTCCAGGTCGAGCATGCCGTTCTGCGTGGTGTCGGTGATTTCGTCCACGCCATAGCCATAGAAGCGCAGCAGCCAGTCGGCCTGGTACAGGCGGTGTTCGCGCGCCAGCGGCGGTGCCTGCACTGGTAGCAGCCGGCTCGCATCGGGGATAGGGCTGAAGGCCGAGTAGTACACCCGGCGCATGCGGTAGTTGCCGTACAGGTTGTCGGCAGCACCGAGGATCTGCTGGTCGCTGGCGCCGTCGGCACCGACGATCATCTGCGTGCTTTGCCCGGCGGGTGCGAAGCGCGGTGCGCGGGCGCGTCCGGCACGCTTGGTCGGGGCGGTCGGCGCCGGTGCCGCCACCGTGGTGGGCTTGGCCTCGCTGGTAGTCCTGGCCTCCTTGGCTTCTTCGATGCGCCAACGCAGTTCACCCATCGCGCCGCGGATGGAAGGCAACGATTTCTCTGGCGCGAAGCTGCTCAAGCCCTCCTCGGTGGGCAGCTCGATGTTGATCGACAGGCGGTCGGCGTAGCGACCGGCCGCCGCCAGCAATTCGGGTGAGGCTTCCGGAATGGTCTTGAGATGGATGTAGCCGGAGAACCGGTGTTCCTCGCGCAGCTGGCGCGCCACTTCCACCATCTGCTCCATGGTGTAGTCGGCATTGCGGATGATGCCGCTGGAAAGGAACAACCCTTCGATGTAGTTGCGCTTGTAGAAATCCATGGTCAGCGCGACGACTTCGGCCACGTTGAAGCGTGCGCGCGGTACGTTGCTGGAGACCCGGTTCACACAGTACGCGCAGTCGTAGATGCAGAAGTTGGTGAGCAGAATCTTCAGCAACGAGACGCAGCGACCGTCAGGGGTGTAGCTGTGGCAGATGCCGGCGCCTTCGGTGCTGCCGATGCCGCCGGACGCGCGCGAATCCCGCCGCCCCGCGCCACTGGAGGCGCAGGACGCGTCGTACTTGGCGGCATCGGCCAGAATCGCCAGTTTGCGTATCGTCTCCATGGAGAGACGGTAGGGGCGGCCAGTCTCACGTTGTGAGACTGGCGTGGGTGGTGGCTGAAGGGTTCAGGCGCGGCCGGGTAACGACGGTACTCAGAACGTGACTTTCACCGAGTCGGCGCTGTAGGTCGCCGGGCCGTGGTACACGACCTCGATGTTGTTGCCGTCCGGATCGATCGCGAAGGCGGCGTAATAGCCCGGGTGGTAGGGGCGTTCGCCGGGGGCGCCGTTGTCCTTGCCGCCTGCGGCCAACGCCGCCTTGTGGAAGGCATCGACGGTGGCGCGGTCGCGGGCCTGGAAGGCCAGGTGGTGGCGGCCGGTCAGTTCACCGGCGGCCGCCTCGCTGTCGGCGGTGGAAATGAACAGCTCATCGGCCCAGAAATACGTATCGCCCTCGCCGGCGATGGGAATGCCGATGGTGTCGAACACGGCCTGGTAGAAGCGGCGGCTGGCCGGCAGGTCACGCACGATCAGTTGCAGGTGGTCGATCAGCCGGCCGCGGTGCAGTTCCATGGTTTCCATGCGGGTTCCTTCGGGTGGAAAGGAACGCAGGTATACCACCGGCGGTGCACGCCCGCCTTGGCAGGGCGTGCACATTGTTGAAGCCGGGGCGGTCAGCCAATCGGGGTGTTGGAGATGATCTCCACCCAATAGCCGTCCGGGTCCTTGATGAAGGCCAGGTGCTTCATGCGGCCGTCTTCCAGGCGCTTCTGGTAGGGCACCTGCAGCTCATCGAAGCGCTGGCAGGCGGCCTGGATGTCCGGCACGGAGACGCAGATGTGGCCGAAGCCGCGCGGGTCCTGGTTGCCGTCGTGGTACACGCGGCCTTCCTGGCTTTCGGTGCCATGGTTGTGGGTCAGTTCCAGCACGCCCGGAAGGCCGGCCATCCACACCCGGCGGGCGTCGTCGCCCTCGGGGATGGACGTGCCCGCCGGCAGCAGGGCCAGGAAGTACAGGCTGAACTGCGCCTCGGGGAAATCGCGCTGGTCGAGCAGGCGGAAGCCGAGCACGCGGGTGTAGAAGTCCAGCGAGGCGGCGGCGTCCTTGACGCGCAGCATGGTGTGGTTGAACACGAAGCCGGTGGTTTCGGCCGGCGGCTGGGCGGCAACGCCCGGCTGGGACTGCAGGGAGGCAAGGCTCATGGAAGATCCTGTGGGGGTGCCGCGCAATGCGGCTGGCCGTTCATTTTAGCGGGGCGGCGGCAAGGGGACGTAGAATGCTGCATCTTCCTGGCCCGTCGTCGACATGTCGCAGCGTGAATGGGTGGCCGCCGCCATCCGCAAGATCGAAGCCGATTTCAACCGTTCGGCCGATACCCACCTCATTCCGATGGACCTGCCCGGCCACCCGGGCATCGAGCTGTACTTCAAGGACGAATCCAGCCATCCCACCGGCAGCCTGAAGCACCGCCTGGCGCGCTCGCTGTTCCTGTACGCACTGGCCAACGGCTGGCTGCGCGAAGGGCGCCCGGTGATCGAGGCGTCCAGCGGCTCCACCGCGGTGTCCGAAGCCTACTTCGCGCGCCTGCTGGGCCTGCCATTCATTGCCGTGATGCCGGCCACCACCTCGCCGGAAAAGATCGCCGCCATCGAATTCCATGGCGGGCGCTGCCACCTGGTGGAGCGCGCCTGCGACCTGAACTGCGATTCGGAAAAGCTGGCCCGCGAAACCGGCGGCCACTTCATGGACCAGTTCACCTACGCCGAGCGCGCCACCGACTGGCGTGCCAACAACAACATCGCCGAATCCATCTTCAAGCAGATGGCCGAAGAGCCGCATCCGGTGCCGGAATGGATCGTGTGCAGCCCCGGCACCGGCGGTACCGCCGCCACGCTGGGTCGTTATGTCAGCTACCGCCGGCATGACACCCGCATCCTGTGCGCGGACCCGGAAGTGTCGGTGTTCTTCGACGGCTACCGCGCGGCCCTGGCCGGTGAACCGTGGCGCGAGCTTACCTGCAGCGGTGGTTCGCGGGTGGAAGGCATCGGCCGCCCACGAGTGGAATCGAGCTTCATCCCGACCAGCGTGGATGCGATGGTCAAGGTGCCCGACGCGCTGAGCCTGGCGGCCATGCGCCATGTCAGCCGCCAGCTGGGGCGCCGGGTCGGCGGCTCCACCGGTACCAATTTCATCGGCGTGCTGCATGCCGCCGAGCGCATGCGTGCGGCCGGGCGCAGCGGCTCGATCGTGACGATCCTGTGCGACAGCGGCGAACGCTATGCGCACAGCTACTACAACCCGGACTGGTACCCGCGGCAGGGCATCGACGTGGAGCAGGCCGATGCGGTGATCGCGGCGGCCGTGGCCGGGCAGGGCCTGCCGGAGCTGCCCAACGCCGCGCTGGAAGCCCTGTACTGAGCACCGCAGGCGGGCGAACGGCCACGAACCCGTGGCCGGCGGGGCTTGTGCAGCGCCGGGTCCGGTGCCATATCGTGGGAAACGCCGGCGTACCGGCCCTGCTGTCTGGAGACCCCTGTGACCCCTGCCAATCCCCTGCTCGATTTTTCCGGCCTGCCCCGTTTCGATGCGATCCAGCCCGAGCACATCGGGCCGGCCATCGACACCTTGCTGGCGCAGGCCGAAGCGGCGGTGAAAGCCGCCGAAACCGTGCAGCCGGTCAGCTGGGCCAGCTTCGTCGAGCCGCTGGACGATGCCACCGAACGCCTGTGGCGCGCCTGGGGCCAGGTCGGCCACCTGCAGGCGGTGGTGAACACCCCGGCGCTGCGCGAGGCCTACAACAGCAACCTGCCGAAGGTGACCCGCTTTGGCAGCGCGCTCGGCCAGAACCTGGCGCTGTTCGAGCAGTACCGCGCGCTGGCCGCCTCACCGGAAGCGACGCAGTACGACCCGGCCCGGCGCAAGGTGCTGGACAACGCACTGCGCGATTTCCGCCTGGGTGGCGCCGAACTGGACGAGGCCGGCAAGGCGCGTTACAGCGCGATCCGCGAGGAGCTCTCGGCGCTGTCGGCCACCTTCTCGCAGAACGTGCTCGATGCGACCGATGCGTGGTCGCTGCACGTGGAAGACCGCAGCGAACTGGCCGGCCTGCCCGATGACGTGGTCGCCGCTGCGCGCGCCGCCGCGGAGAAGGAGGGTCTTCCAGGCTGGAAGCTGACCCTGCAGATGCCGTGCTACCTGCCGGTGCAGACCTATGCAGAACACCGCCCGCTGCGCGAGACGCTGTACCGCGCCAACGCGCTGCGCGCCTCCGAGTTCGGCGATCCCAAGCTGGACAACAGCGCGCACATCGATCGCGTGCTGGCGCTGCGCGCCGAGCTGGCGACCCTGCTGGGCTTTGCCAACTACGCCGAGTACTCCATCGCCACCAAGATGGCCGACGACGCGCCGCAGGTGCTGGGTTTCCTGCGAGATCTGGCCGGGCGTGCCAAGCCCTATGCGCAGCGCGACCGCGCCGAGCTGGATGCCTTCGCGCGCGATGAACTGGGCCTGCCTGCGCTGGAAGCGTGGGACCTCGCCTTTGCCTCCGAGAAACTGAAGCAGGCGCGTTACAGCTATTCCGAGCAGGAAGTGAAGCAGTACTTCACCGAGCCGAAGGTGCTGGAGGGTTTGTTCAGCGTCATCCACGGCCTTTATGGCCTGCAGGTGCAGCCCGACCAGGCGCCGGTGTGGCATCCGGACGTGCGCTTCTTCCGCCTGGTCGATGCGCAGGGCGCGCTGGTCGGCCAGTTCTACCTGGACCTGTACGCGCGCGAAGGCAAGCGCGGCGGCGCGTGGATGGACGACTGCCGCAACCGCCGTGATACCGCGCAGGGCGTGCAGACGCCGCTGGTGTATCTGGTGTGCAACTTCGGCAAGGGAGCCGATGACAAGGCCTCGACCTTCAGCCACGACGAGGTGACCACGCTGTTCCATGAAATGGGCCATGGCCTGCACCAGCTGCTGACCCGCATCGGCGAGCTGGGCGTGGCCGGCATCAATGGCGTGGAATGGGATGCGGTGGAGCTGCCCAGCCAGTTCATGGAGAATTTCTGCTGGGAATGGGACCGCGTGCAGGCCATGACCGCGCATGTGGACAGCGGCGAGCCGCTGCCGCGCGCGCTGTTTGACCGGATGCTGGCCGCGCGCAACTTCCAGAGCGGCATGTTCACCGTGCGCCAGCTCGAGTTCGCGCTGTTCGACATGCAGCTGCACAGCAGTTTCGATCCGGTGCAGGACAGCGTGCTGCAGCTGCTGGAACGCGTGCGAGACGAAGTGGCGGTCAACCGCCCGCCGGAATGGAACCGCTTCCCGCACCAGTTCAGCCACATTTTCGCGGGTGGGTATGCGGCGGGCTACTACAGCTACAAGTGGGCCGAGGTGCTCAGCGCCGATGCGTACGCCGCATTCGAGGAAGCGCCGGAGCAGGTGGCCGAAACGGGCAGGCGCTTCCGCGATGAAGTGTTGTCACGGGGCGGCAGCCGGAGTGCAGCGGAGAATTTCGCGGCGTTCCGCGGGCGTGCGCCGAACGTGGACGCGTTGCTGCGTCACAACGGCATGGCCGGTTGATGCGATGGGTACCGACCAACGGTCGGTACCTACCGGTACGACCGTTGGTGCGCACGCACCATTGATCCGGGTAGGTGCCGACCGTTGGTCGGCAAGGCGGTGAATCACTCGGCGTAGATCATCGTGCGGCTCATGCCGCCATCGACGATGTGGTCCTGTCCGGTGATGAAGCCGGACAGGTCCGAGAGCAGGAACACCGCTAGCGCACCGATGTCTTCCGGCTGGCCGACGCGCCCCACCGCATGCTGGGCATGGTCGCGGCGCGACAGCTTCGGCGTGCGCCGCCGTGCCGGGGCCTGCCAGGCATCGGTGGTGATCCACCCGGGGCTGATGCTGTTGACCCGCACATCGGGCCCGCTGCTGATCGCCAGCGCGTGGGTAAACGCCACCAGCCCGCCCTTCGCCGCCGCATAGGCTTCGCTGTCCGGCTCGGACTGCCAGGCGCGGGTGGAGGCGATGTTGATGATCGCCCCGCCGGCCTGCGCACGCAGCGCTGGCAGTGCGTGCTTGCTGCACAGGAACGCCCCGTGCAGGCTGGACAGGCGGCGCTGCCATTCGGCCAACGTCATGTCAGCCAACGGCGTCCCATGCGCGCTGGCGATGCCGGCGTTGTTGACCAGCCCATCAATCCGCCCGAAACGCTTCAGCGTGGCCTTGACCAGCGCCTGCACGCTGCGTTCGCTGGCGACATCCGCACGCTGGAACGCGGCGCGCTCCGGCAGTGCCCATTCCTTCAGGCAGGCGCGGCCGGCGTCGGCGTCCAGGTCGGCGATCATCACGCTGCCGCCGGCGCCCAGCACCGCCTGCGCGATGCCACGACCCACGCCCTGCGCGCCACCGGTGACGATCACCACGCGGTCGCGCAGCGGTTGCGCGGGCCAGTCGGTGATGGCCGGGGTCAGTGGCACCGGGGGGTGTCCTTGCGGCCGAGCAGGCGGGTCCAGCCTTCGATGCCCAGCTTGTCCAGCGTTTCGATGTTGCGCTCGACGATCACGTCCGGGTCCGGGAAGGCGGCCACGGCGCGTTCCACGCTGTCTTCGCGCAGCAGGTGCAGGGTCGGGTAGGGCGCGCGGTTGGTGTAGTTGCTCACGTCATCCGGCGCGACCCCGGCGAACTGGTACTGCGGGTGGAAGCTGGCCACCTGCAGGATGCCCTGCAGGTCCAAGGCTTCGATCGCGGCATCGGCGTTGTCGAGGAAGTCGTTGTAATCCAGGAAATCGGTCAGCACGTCCGGGTGCACGATCAGCGTGGTGTCGATCTGCTCGGCCGGGGTATCGCGCAGCAGCACCAGCTCCTCGGCGAGTTCTTCCACCAGCGCTTCGACGGTGGTGGCGTCGCTGAGCACGAAGCGCACCTGGTTCTTCACGTACACGGCCTTGGCGAACGGGCACAGGTTCAGGCCGATGACGATCTGCTCCAGCCAACGCCGGGTTTCCGCGATGGGATCGCTGCCGTCCGGCGCGGTGTCGGCGATGAGGGGCATGTCATTCATGGGCAATCAGTCGCGGAAATTGTCGAACTGCAGCGGAACCTCGAACGTGCCTTTCCTGAGCAGCGCCATCACGTCCTGCAGATCGTCGCGCTTCTTGCCGGTGACGCGCAGCTTGTCGCCGTTGATCTGGCTGTCGACCTTGAGCTTGGCTTCCTTGATCGCGGCGGCGATCTTCTTGGCCACCTTCTGCTCGATGCCCTGTTTGACCGTGATCTTCTGGCGGGCGCCGGCGAGGTTGGTTTCGATATCACCGAATTCCAGGCAGGCGGCATCGATCTTCCGCGCGGTCAGGCGCTGACGCAGGATGTCGGTCATCTGCTGCAGCTGGAAGTCGCTGGGCGCGGACTGGCTGATGACGCTGTCGTCCAGCACGAACTTGGCATCCACGCCCTTGAAATCGAAGCGGGTGGACAGCTCGCGGTTGGCCTGGTCGACCGCATTGGTCAGTTCGTGGATGTCGACTTCGGAAACGACGTCAAAAGAGGGCATGGGGCAAACTCCTGCAGGTGAAGCCGCCATTCTAACAACCCCCGCATGGACGTCCCGGCAAGGGCGGTGATAATGGGCCATGGAATCCCAACGCACCCCCACCCGTGCCGTCGCCTGGATGCTCATGGCCGTGGCCTGCTTCTCGCTGATGGATGCGGGCATGAAGCAGTTGTCCTCCAGCTACCCGACCCTGCAGGTCACCTTCCTGCGTGGCGCGGCGTCGCTGCCGTTCGTGCTGGTCTGGGTGCTGGCCACGGCCGGCCCGCGCTCGTTGATTCCGGTCCGGTGGGGCCTGCACCTGCTGCGCGGGCTGCTCGGCATGGCCATGATCGGGTGCTTCGTGTTCGCCCTGCGCAGCCTGCCGCTGTCCACCGCCTACACCATCTATTTCGTGGCGCCGCTGCTGATCGCCGCGCTGTCGGTGCCGCTGCTCGGTGAATACGTCGGGCCCCGCCGCTGGATCGCCATCGGCATCGGCCTGGTCGGGGTGCTGGTGGTGCTGCGTCCCGGCGTGGATGGCTTCATTTCCATTCCGGGCCTGATGGTGCTGCTGGCGGCCACCGCCTATGCGGTCGCGGCGATCACCGTCAGCATGCTGACCCGCACCGATACGCCGCAGTCGATGGTGGTCTGGTTCCTGGTGATCCTGGCGCTGGGCGCCGGGTTGCTGGCGATCCCGGACTGGCAGCCGCTGCAGTTGCGCCATGGCTGGCTGATCGCCGGCATGGGCCTGGCCGGGGCGGGTGGCCAGGTGGCGCTGACGCGGGCCTTCCAGCTGGGCGAGGCCTCGCTGATCGCCCCGCTGGAATACACCGGGCTGGTCTGGGTGATCGGCTGGGACCTGTTGTTCTGGGGCGTGCTGCCGGACCGCTTCACCTGGCTGGGCGCGGCGATCATCGTGGCCTCCGGGCTGTACCTGCTGCACCGCGAGCGGGTCCGCCAGGTGCGGGCGCCGCAGCCGCTGGACCACCCCTGAGCGCCGCCGGGCGGGCGATGACGCCGCCTTATAATCAAACGGAATATGATTCGCTGCTGCCGCGCGGGCCAGGGCCGTCCCGCGCTGGTAGGCTGCACGCCCCCTCCCGTCGATGCCCCGGTTGACCGCGAAGTGATCGAGTTCCAGCGCCTGCACAAATCCTATGCCGTCGGCGGCCGCGCGATCGCCGCGCTGCAGCCGCTGGACCTGACCATCGAGGCCGGCGAAGTGTTCGGCATCATCGGCCATTCCGGCGCGGGCAAATCGACCCTGATCCGGCTGATCAACCGGCTGGAAGAGCCGACCGGTGGCCGCCTTCTGATCAACGGCGAGGACGTCACCGCGCTGGACCGCGACGGCCTGCGCGCGCTGCGCCGGAAGATCGGCATGATCTTCCAGCACTTCAACCTGCTGTCCTCGCGCACGGTGGCGGCCAACGTGGCCTTCCCGCTGGAGCTGGCCGGCACCCCGCGTGCGGACATCGACGCACGGGTAAGCGAACTGCTGCATACCGTGGGCCTGGAGGCGCACGCCAACAAGTATCCGGCACAGCTGTCCGGCGGCCAGAAGCAGCGCGTCGGCATCGCCCGCGCCCTGGCCACCCGCCCGCAGATCCTGCTGTGCGACGAAGCGACCAGTGCGCTCGACCCGCAGACCACCGCCTCGGTGCTGAAGCTGCTGGGCCGGATCAACCGCGAGCTGGGCCTGACCATCGTGCTGATCACCCACGAGATGGATGTGATCCGCCGCGTCTGCGACCGCGTGGCCGTGCTCGATGCTGGCCACCTGGTAGAAACCGGGCCGGTCACCGAGGTGTTCCTGCACCCGCAGCACCCGACCACGCGCCGCTTCGTCAACGAATCCGAGCAGGTCGACGAAGGCGAGCTGCACAAGGATTTCGACGCCGTGGCAGGGCGCATTGTGCGCCTGACCTTCCTCGGTACCGATACCTATGAGCCGGTGCTGGGCCGCATCGCCCGCGAGACGGGGGTGGACTACAACATCCTGTCCGGCCGCATCGACCGCATCAAGGACACCCCGTATGGCCAGCTGACGGTATCGCTGGTAGGCGGCGACGTTCAGGCCGCGCAGGCCGGCTTCGTTGCCGCCGGCGTCCACCTGGAGGAGCTGCGCCGATGATCATCGCTACTGCGGGCGGGTTCTTCCGCCACCTCGACGCCGCCAAATGGGCCGATATCGGCCAGGCCACCGTCGACACCCTGCTGATGCTGGCCGGCTCACTGCCGCTCACGCTGGCCATCGGCCTGCCGCTGGGCGTGCTGCTGTTCCTGACCGGTTCGCCGCAGCTGCACCGCAAGCCGGTGCTGTATGGCGGGCTGGCGCTGCTGGTCAACCTGCTGCGCTCGGTGCCTTTCATCATCCTGATGATCGTGCTGATTCCCATCACGCTGTGGATGATGGGCACCTCGCTCGGCGTACGCGGCGCGATCGTGCCGCTGGTCATCGGTGCCGCACCGTTCTACGCGCGCCTGGTGGAAACCGCGCTGCGCGAAGTGGATCGTGGCGTGATCGAAGCCAGCCAGGCGATGGGCGCCACCACCTGGCAGCTGGTCAGCCGGGTGCTGCTGCCCGAAGCACGGCCGGGCCTGATCGCCGGTGCCACGGTCACCGTGATCGCGCTGATTGGCTTCACTGCAATGGGCGGCGCGATCGGCTCCGGTGGGTTGGGCGACCTGGCGTTCCGCGACGGCTACCAGCGCTCGCACACGGACGTGGCCCTGGTCACCGTGGTGCTGCTGCTGGTGCTGGTCCAGCTGCTGCAGATGCTGGGTGACTGGTTGGTAGGGCGGTATTCGCGCAAGTAAGGGGCGTACCTGGCGCAATCCTTGAGCCTGGCGATACGAACCGGCGATCGGATTGATCTGGCGTTCGACCGCGTCGGCATTGCGTGATCCGCGTCTGTGCTATATTCCGTTTGGCGTATTACGCTAAACGGAATGATCCAGTCCTTCCGCTGCCGCCATACGCTTGCCCTGTTCGAAGGCCGATGCCCACGGCGGTTCCGCAGCATCCAGGCGGTTGCCGAGCGCAAACTGCAGATGCTGGACGCGGCGCAGACCCTGCAGTTCCTGCGCAGTCCGCCCGGCAACCGTCTTGAAGCGCTGGCGGGCGAACGACGAGGGCAGTTCAGCATCCGCATCAATGTCCAATGGCGCGTGTGTTTCACCTGGACGGATGCAGGTCCGTGCCATGTCGAAATCGTTGATTACCACTGAGGATGCCGACCATGAGCCGTGCCGCCAACAAACTGAGGGCCATCCACCCGGGCGAAATCCTGCGGGAGGAATTCATGGCGCCGCTCGAGCTGAGCATCAATGCGCTCGCGCGTGCCCTGGACGTGCCGGCCACCCGGCTGCATGCCATCGTGCATGAAACCCGGGGCGTCACCGCGGATACGGCGGCCCGGCTGGCGCGCCATTTCGGCGGTGACGCCGCCTCGTGGCTCGCACTGCAGGCCGAATACGACCTCAAGACCCTGTCTACGTGGCAGGACATCGAACGCAGGGTCATGCCGCGCGTTGCGGCCTGATCACCTTACGTTCGGAACCTCGTAGCCCAGGCGGTCCACCTGCTCGGGGTGCTGCGGCACGCGCTTGAGCTTGTCGGTGTTGACCCCGTACTGGTCGCGCAGGCGCGTGGCCAGTTCCTTGTACAGGTCCTTGTCCATGTCCGGCTTGCGCGCGAAGATCCAGGCCATCTCGCGGCCCGGGTACCCCAGCATCGCCCACGAATAATCCGGCGCCACTTCCAGTACGCGGGTATGGGTCGGCACCACCTTGTAGAACCAGGTGCGCCAGTTGTGGTTGCCGCTTTCCTCGTCCACGGAGGCGCGCACGGTCAGTTCCTGCTGCGGCTGCGAGAAGCCATCGCGGAAGCGATACGTGATGGCCACCTTCTGGTCGCCGCGCAGCGTGTACTGGTTGACGCTGGCCACGTGGCCGCGCTCGACCGGGTTCGGCACGCGGCCGATGACGTACCAGGTACCCATGAACTTCTGCAGGTCGATCGGCGCGCTGGCCGGGGTGCTGACCGTCGGCACCGGGGTCGGCTTGCTGTCGCCGAACGCACAGGCGGACAGCAGCGACAGCGTCGACAGCAGCAGGACAACGCGAAGCGGGCGGTTCGAAGACATGCGGCGAAAAGCTCCAGTGGTGGTACAGGCCATGGGTCGGTCAGCGTGGCTGCAGGCATGGTGGGTGGGACGGAAGAGAACGTCAATGGCGGGAATGCGAAGGTCGCAGCCTGTGAGATGGCAGCGCGGCAAGGTGACGCATCACTTTCGCATGGAGCCCTGTCATGACCCTGTCGTCTTCGCGCCGTTCCCGCACCCCGCAGCCTGGCACGCGTGCTCTGCAGGCTCCCGATCCCCGCATCCTCCGGGGCGTTCGCCAGGTGGCCCTGGCCGGCTTGGCCGTGGTGCTGGTCTGGCCGGCCGCGCGTGGCAGCAGTGAATGGGTGGGGTGGTTGCCGATGTGGCTGGTCGGCATGCCGTGCCTGGCGTGGTGGAGCCTGTACCGCTTCCGCCTGCCGACGTCGCTGTTGGCCTGGCAGGCCCGCCGCCGGCGCGGCCCGCAGGCGCGGCGCCGGGTGCGCCGCGCGGCTCCCCGCCTTCGCCCTGACCTTCGACAGGGGGGAGCGGGGCAGGCCGTGTGATAGCGTCCGGGGGATATGACCGCCTGGAGCCGCAATGTCACGACTCGCCTCTGCCTGCCTGATGGCAGGCCTGTTCTCTGCTGGTGCCGCTGGAACCGCGATGGCCGCTGAGACCCCCGCCGATCCCTACGCCTGGCTGGAAGATGTCACCGGCGACACGTCCTTGGACTGGGTCAAGCAGCAGAACGCCAAGTCCGAAGGCCGCCTGGCCCAGACCCCGGCCTTCAAGCAGATGGAAGCCAGCATCCGCGAGGTGCTCGATTCGGATGCCAAGATCCCGGGCGTGCAGAAGATCGGCGAGTACTACTACAACTTCTGGAAGGACAAGCAGCACGAGCGCGGCCTGTGGCGACGCACCACGCTGGATGAGTACCGCAAGCCGGCCCCGAAGTGGGAGACCGTGCTCGACCTGGACGCGCTGAACAAGGCCGAAGGCGAGAACTGGGTATGGCACGGTGCCGAATGCCTGCGCCCGGAGTACACCCGCTGCCTCATCGCGCTGTCGCGCGGTGGCGCCGATGCCGACGTGACCCGCGAATTCGACCTGGCCAACAAGCGCTGGATCAAGGACGGCTTCTTCCGTCCCGAATCCAAGGGCGGGCTGGGCTGGATCGACCGCGACACCGTGTTCGTCTACACCGATTTCGGCAAAGACAGCATGACCACCTCCGGCTACCCGCGGGTGGCCAAGCTGTGGAAGCGCGGCACGCCGCTGTCGGCGGCCAGCGTGGTCTACGAAGGCAAGTCCGATGACATGTACATCGCGGCGATGCACGACGATACGCCCGGCTATGAGCGCAACCTGGTCAGCCGCACCCTGGCCTTCTACAACAACGAGATCTACCTGCGCGCCGACGATGGCACGCTGACCAGGATCGATGCGCCGAACTCGGCCGAGAAGGGTCTGCGGAAGCAGTGGCTGACCCTGGAGCTGCGCGATCCGTGGACGGTGGGTGGCAAGACCTATGCGGCCGGTTCGCTGCTGATCACCAAGCTGGACGACTTCATTGCCGGCAAGCGCGACTTCGAGGTGCTGTTCGCCCCCACCGCGACCACCTCGCTGGCCGGCTCGAGCTGGACGAAGAACCATCTGGTGCTGAACGTGCTTGATGACGTCAAGAGCCGCCTGCAGGTGCTGACGCCGTCGGCCGAGGGTTGGAAGAAGAGCGACTTCACCGGCGCGCCCTCGTTCGGCACCGTAGCGGTAGGCGCGGTGGATGCCGACGAAAGCGATGCGGTGTGGATGACCGTCACCGACTACCTGACCCCGACCACCCTGGCGCTGGCAGAGATCGGAAAGCAGCCGGAAGTGCTCAAGACCATGCCGGCGTTCTTCGATGCCGAAGGCAAGGTGATCGAGCAGCACTTCGCCACCAGCAAGGACGGCACCCGCGTGCCGTACTTCGTGGTGCATGCCAAGGACATGAAGCTGGACGGGTCCAACCCGACCCTGCTGTACGGTTACGGCGGCTTCGAGATCTCGCTTACCCCGTCGTACTCCGGTGGCATGGGCCGCGCCTGGCTGGAAAAGGGCGGCGTGTACGTGGTGGCCAACATCCGTGGCGGTGGCGAGTACGGCCCGCGCTGGCACCAGGCGGCGCTGAAGCAGAACCGGCACAAGGCGTATGAGGACATGGCTGCAGTTGCCCGCGACCTGGTGAGCCGGAAGATCACCTCGCCCCGGCACCTGGGCGTGCAGGGCGGCAGCAACGGTGGCCTGCTCACCGGCAACATGCTCACCCAGTACCCGGAGCTGTTCGGGGCGGTAGTGGTGCAGGTGCCGCTGCTGGACATGAAGCGCTACAGCCACCTGCTGGCCGGCGCCTCGTGGATGGCCGAATACGGCAACCCCGACACCGCCGACTGGGCGTACATTCAAACCTTCTCGCCGTACCACCTGTTCGATCCGAAGAAGACGTATCCTCCGGTGCTGTTCACCACCTCGACCCGTGACGACCGCGTCCACCCGGGCCATGCCCGCAAGATGGCGGCGAAGATGATCGAGACGGGCAAGGACGTCACCTACTACGAGAACATCGAAGGCGGCCACGGCGGCGCGGCGAACAATGCGCAGGCCGCGCACATGTCGGCGCTGGCCTACAGCTTCCTGTGGGAACAGTTGAAATAAGAAGGTGTGCCGACCGACGGTCGGCACCTACCCTCGGTAGCCACCGACCGTTGGTCGGTGCACGCCTCCGGGTGGTGGGGCGTCTGGTTGGCTCCACCCCTTTTGAACGCCGCGCGTGATGCGCGGCGTTTTTTTTCAGCCCTTCCAGGTTTCCAGGCCGCGCGTGATCCTTGCCACGGCTTCCTCCAATCGCGGAATTTCCTGCGTATACGCCAGCCGCACGTGCTGGTTGGCGCGGTAATGCCCGAAATCCAGGCCCGGGGTGAACGCCACGTGCTCGGTTTCCAGGAAGTGCGCGCAGAAGGCCTGCGCGTCATCGGTGAACCCGCTGACGTCGCAATAGAGATAGAACGCGCCTTCCGGTTCGACCTCGATGCGGAAGCCCAAGGCCCGAAGGGCGGGCAGCAGGTAGTCGCGACGTGCCTGGAAGGCGTGGCGGCGCTGCTCGAAGACGGCGATGGTGTCCGGCTCGAAGCAGGCCAGCGCGGCATGCTGGGCGATGCTGGAGGCGCTGATGTACAGGTTCTGGGCCAGCTTCTCCAGGTCCGCCACGGCCTGCGGCGGTGCCACCAGCCAGCCCAGCCGCCAGCCGGTCATGCCGAAGTACTTGGAGAAGCTGTTGAGCACGAACGCCTCGTCGTCGACCTGCAGCACGCTGGGCGCATCCATGCCGTAGGTGAGGCCGTGGTAGATCTCATCCACCACCAGGTGGCCGCCACGCGCCTTCAACGACTGCGACAGCGCAGCCAGCTGCGCCGCCGACAACACCGTACCGGTCGGGTTGGCCGGTGACGCCACCAGCGCACCGACGCTGGCGGCATTCCAATGGGTGTCCACCAGGGATGGGGTCAACTGGTAGGCGGTGTGCGGCCCCACCGGCACCAGTTGCGCCGCGCCTTCCACCAGCCGCAGGAAATGGCGGTTGCACGGGTAGCCCGGGTCGGCCAGCAGCCAATGGCGGTCGGGATCGACCAGCAGGCTGCTGGCCAGCAACAGCGCGCCCGAGCCGCCCGGGGTGACCAGGATCCGCTCCGGGTCCAGGTCCAGGTTGTAGCGGGTGCCGTAGAACCCGGCGATGGCCGCACGCAGGGCCGGCAGCCCGCGCGCGGCGGTGTAGCGGGTATGCCCGGCGGCCAGCGCGCCCTGGCCGGCCTGCACGATGGGCGCGGCCGTGGTGAAGTCCGGCTCGCCGATCTCCAGGTGGATCACATCATGGCCGGCCTGTTCCAACGCCTGCGCGCGGGCCAGCAGGGACATCACGTGGAAGGGTTCGATTTCCTGGCTGCGGCGGCTGTAGCCGGCCGTGGGGATGCGGGTGCTCATGCACCCCATGATAGGCGAGGGCCTGCGCGCTTGCCGTGGGTGCCGCCGCGCCGCCAGACTGGCCACCATTGCATTCACTGGCAAGGAGCCCTATCTCGTGAAATCCCCCATTCCTTTTCTGGTTGCCACCCTGATGACCGCTTCCGTGCATGCCGCCCCCGCGCTGACCCCACCCGACGCCGAGAAGCATCCGCACGCGGTCACCACTCCGTTCGGTGCGACCCGCAATGACGATTACTACTGGCTGCGGGACGACAAGCGCGAAGCGCCGGCCATGCTGGCCTATCTGAATGCGGAGAACGCCTACACCGACCAGGTGATGGCCCCGCTCAAGCCGCTGCAGGACACCCTGTACAAGGAAATCGTCGGCCGCATCAAGCAGGACGATGCCAGCGTGCCGGCGCGCGAGCGCGGCTACTGGTATTACAGCCGCTACGAAACCGGCAAGGACTACCCGATCCAGGCGCGCCGCAAGGGCAGCATGGACGCGCCGGAAGAAATCCTGCTCGACCTCAACGTGATGGCCGAAGGCAAGGGCTATTTCGACGTGGGCGATGCCGACGTCAGCCAGGACAACCACCTGCTGGCCTGGGCCGAGGATGACGTGGGCCGCCGCCAGTATGTGATCCGTTTCAAGGACCTGCGCACCGGTGAGGTGCTGCCGGACCGCATTGAGAATGTCTCCGCCAACGTGGTCTGGGCCGACGACAACCGCACGCTGTTCTACGTGGAAAACGACCCGGAAACCCTGCTCACCGTGCGGGTCAAGAAGCACGTGCTGGGTACTCCGACCCGTAGCGACGTGCTGGTGTACGAGGAAGAAGACGACAGCTTCTACATGGGCGTGGGCCGCACCCGTGACGACCGCTTCATCACCATCGACCTGCACAGCACCGTCAGCTCGGAAAGCCGCTACGCACCCGCCGCCGACCCGCAGCAGTTCACGGTGCTGGCGCCGCGTGCGCGCGATGTGGAATACGACGCCGACCATTTCGGTGGGCGCTGGGTGATCCGCACCAACGATGCCGGTGCGAAGAACTTCAAGATCGTCACCGCGCCCACCGAGGCCACCGCACGCAGCCAGTGGACCGACTGGGTGGCGCACGATGACAACGTCCTGGTGGAGGGCTTCGAACTGTTCGACGGCTTCACCGCAATCGCCGAGCGCTCCAACGCGCTGGAGCGGGTGCGCCTGCTGTTCGCCGATGGGCGCCAGGACTACGTCAAGGCCGACGAGCCGGCGTACTCCATGGGCCTGGCCGCCAATCCCGAAGCGGATACGCCGTGGCTGCGCTATGCCTACACCTCGCTGACCACGCCGACCACCACCTACGAGCTCAACACCACCACCGGCGAGCGCCGCCAGCTCAAGCAGCAGCCGGTGATCGGCTATGACCCGGCGCACTACACCACCGAACGGGTGTGGGTGACCGCGCGTGACGGCGCCAAGGTGCCGGTGTCGCTGGTCTACCGCAACGGTTTCAGGAAGGACGGCACGGGCGCGTTGTATCAGTACGCCTACGGCAGCTACGGCATGTCGATGGACCCGGGTTTCAACCAGACCGTGGTCAGCCTGCTCGATCGCGGCGTGGTGTATGCCATCGCGCACATCCGCGGCGGTGAGGAAATGGGCCGTGCCTGGTACGAGGACGGCAAGCTGTTGAAGAAGCAGAACACCTTCAACGACTTCGTCGATGTCACCCGCGAACTGGTCCGGCAGGGCTATGCCGCCAAGGACCGGGTGGCCGCGTCCGGTGGCAGCGCCGGCGGCCTGCTGATGGGTGCGGTGGCCAACCAGGCCCCGCAGGATTACCGGGTGATGGTGGCACAGGTGCCGTTCGTGGACGTGGTGACCACCATGCTGGATGCCAGCATCCCGCTCACCACCAACGAATACGACGAGTGGGGCAACCCGGAAAACCGCGAGTACTACGACTACATGCTGGGTTACTCCCCGTATGACAACGTGCAGCGCCAGGCCTACCCGTCGCTGTTCGTCGGCACCGGGTTGTGGGATTCGCAGGTGCAGTACTGGGAGCCGGCCAAGTGGGTGGCGCGCCTGCGCGACGACAACACCGGCACCGCGCCGATCGTGTTCCGCACGAACATGGAAGCCGGCCACGGCGGCAAGTCCGGCCGCTTCCAGCGTTACCTGGAGCTGGCCGAGTCGTATGCGTTCGTGCTCGACCAGCTGGGCGTCGATACGGCGCCGTAACGCTGCGTGCCGGCGCCGACCATCGCGGTCGGCGCCGGGCCTCGCTATCCTCACGGCATGACCCTGCCCGAACGCCCCGAGCACCCCGATGCCGCGCCTGCGCGGCCGCCGGTGCGCTTCCGCTGGGCCTGGTGGTTGCTTGCCTATGCCAGCCTGGGCACCGGCATCGTCGGCATCTTCGTGCCCGGCCTGCCGACCACGGTATTCATCCTGATTTCGGCCTGGGCCGCCTCACGCGGTTCCGAGCGCCTGCACACCTGGCTGCTGCAGCACCCACGGTTCGGCCCGGCCATCGGCAACTGGCAGGCCCATGGTGCGGTCAGCCGCAAGGGCAAGTGGATGGCCACCCTGACCATGGCGGTGTGCGCCGGCATCATGCTGTGGTGCGTGCCGATCGCCTGGGTGAAGTGGCTGTCGATCGGCTGCATGACGGTGGTGGCGGCGTGGCTGTGGACCCGGCCGTTGCCGCCCTAGCGCTGCCTGGGCCGGCCAACGGCCGGCGCTACCCGCGGCGGCAGTCACCGGTCCGGGCGCACCGGTCCCATCTGGGCGTTCATTGAATCGGCACACCTGTCCTTTCGCGCGCCGCTATACTCGGGCCATGAGCATCCCCCATCGCAATCGCATCCTGATTCCGTTGGCAGCGCTGGCGCTGCTGTTCCTTTCGGCCTGTGGCAACAAGGGCCCGCTGGTCATGCCGCAGAAGCCGGTGCCGGTCGAAGAGCAGGCCGTCGAGCCGGCCGCCGATGCCGAGGCGGTACCGGAAGACACCAACGCCACCGACGATCCGCCGGTCGTGCCCGATCCGGTCGACCCGCAGCTCAACTCCGACGACGGGAATGAGTAAGGCCGCCTCCACCGCGCTGCGCTTCAGCAAGATGCACGGCGCGGGTAACGACTTCGTCGTGCTCGACCTGCGCGACGGTACCCCGGCACCCACCCCGGCATTGGCGGCCCAGCTGGCCAACCGCCACACCGGCGTCGGTTGCGACCAGATCCTGACCATCGAACCGCCGCGCGCGGAAGGCTCGGTGGCGGCCTACCGCATCTGGAATTCGGACGGCTCGCAGTCCGAACAGTGCGGCAACGGCGCGCGCTGCGTCGCGGCCTGGCTGGTGCGCGATGGTGCGGCGCAGGGCGAACGTTTCAACATCGACAGCCCGCTCGCCACCCACGCCATTGAACGTATCGGCGCCGATCACTACGCGGTGGCCATGGGCGTGCCGCGCTTCGAACCGGACCAGGTGCCGTTGCTGGGCTTTGCCCGTGCGCGCGAGGAATACCTGCTGCCGCTGCAGGGCGATACCGTGCGCTTTGGCGCGGTCTCCATGGGCAACCCGCATGCCGTGATCGAAGTCGGCCTGGTCGACGCCGCACCGGTCGAACGGCTGGGGCCCCTGCTGCAGCAGCACGCGACCTTCCCGCAGTCGGTCAATGTCGGCTTCGTGCAGGTGGTCGATCCGCAGCATGCGCGCCTGCGCGTGTTCGAACGCGGCGTCGGCGAAACGCTGGCCTGCGGCAGTGGCGCGTGCGCCGCCGCCGTGGTGATGATGCAGCGCGGCCGCCTGCAGCGCGACGCCACGGTGTCGCTGCCGGGGGGCGACCTGCGCCTGCGTTGGACGGCCGACGACGCCCAGGTAGTGATGTCCGGACCGGCTGCATTCGTCTTCGAAGGGGAGTGGAACGCATGAGCGACACCATCGAGAAGATCGGCGCACATGAAGTCGCCGCGTGGCTGCGCCGGCACCCGGCGTTCCTGAAGCAGTTCCCGGACCTGGCCTTGACCCTGGTGGTGCCGCGCGACGATGGCCCCACCGCGTCGCTGGCCAGCTACCAGCTGGAAGTGCTGCGCGACAAGAACCGCGAGCTGTCGCGCCGGCTGGCCGACCTGGCGGCCAACGCGCAGGTCAACGAACGCCTGGCCGTGCGCACCCACCAGCTCACGCTGGCACTGATGAAGCAGGACAGCGCCGCCGATACCCTGCGCGCCATGGCCGCTTCGCTGGAGGAAGACTTCGCCGGTGACCTCGTGCGGCTGGTGGTGTTGCATCCGGTGCAGGGCCTGGAGCAGGCACCGTGGCTGCAGGTGATCGAAGAAGGCAGCCCGCTGCTGGCCTCGTTCCGCGATTGCCTGAAGGATGGCGAGCCGATCTGCGGCCGCCTGCAGCCGGAGAAGAACACGGTGCTGTACGGCGGGCGCGTGGATGAAGTGCAGTCCAGCGCATTGCTGCCGTTGCCGGGCGTGGGCCTGATCGCGGTGGGCAGCCATGATGGCAACCGCTTCTACCCGGGCATGGGCACGCTGTTCCTGCGCATGATGGGCGAGGCGCTGGCCGTGGCCCTCAAGCGCTTCGACCCGGCCTGAGACCGCGCCGGCGCCATCCCGCATGAACGCCGTCCAGGATTTCCTCGGGTACCTGCAGGTGGAGCGTCGCGCATCGGCGCACACGCTGGATGCCTACCGCCGTGACCTGGCCGCGCTCGATGCCTGGGCGATCCAGCAGGAGGGCAGCGCGGAAGGGCTCGATGGCGCGCAGCTGCGCCAGTTCATCGCGGCCGAACACCGCCGCGGGCTGGCGCCAAAATCACTGCAGCGCCGGCTGTCGGCCTGCCGCAGTTTCTACGCGTGGCTGCTCAAGCACCACCGCATCGCAGTCAGTCCCGCTGCCGGCCTGAAGGCCCCGAAGGCACCGCGCAAATTGCCGCAGGTGCTCGATGCCGATGAAGCGGTGCGCCTGGTGGAACTGCCCACCGATGCACCGCTCGGTCTGCGCGACCGCGCGCTGCTCGAACTGTTCTATTCCTCCGGCCTGCGTCTGAGCGAACTGTGCGCGCTGATCTGGCGCGACCTGGATTTCGCCACCGGTCTTGTCAACGTGCTCGGCAAGGGCAATCGCCAGCGTCGCGTGCCGTTTGGTTCGCACGCGCGCGAGGCGCTGCTGGGATGGCGTGCGGAGAGCGGCGGCGGCGATGCGCAGCCGGTGTTCCCCGGGCGCAAGGGCGGGCCGATCACCCAGCGCGCCGTGCAGATCCGCATCCGCCAGCTGGCCCAACGCCAGGGCCTGTTCAAGCACGTGCACCCGCACATGCTGCGGCACAGTTTCGCCAGCCATATCCTCGAATCCTCCGGTGACCTGCGCGGTGTGCAGGAGCTGCTGGGCCATGCCGATATCGCCACCACGCAGATCTACACCCACCTGGATTTCCAGCACCTGGCCAAGGTCTACGACGCCGCGCACCCACGGGCAAAGCGGCGCACGGGCGACAACGAAAGCTGAACCGGACCACTGCGTCACCCGGGCGCAGGGCAGGGCGGCTTGAAGGATCGGCCGGTGGCCCCACCTCTGTTCTTGTCACCCCGGAGGCTCCATGGACCCCAGTCAGAACCCCAACGTGTTTCACGCCACCACCATCATTTCGGTGCGCCGCAACGGTCATGTCGCCGTCGCCGGCGATGGCCAGGTCACCCTCGGCCACACCGTCATGAAGGGCAACGCGCGCAAGGTGCGCCGCCTGGGCCGCGAGGGCCAGGTGCTGGCCGGATTCGCCGGTGCCGCCGCCGACGCCTTCACCCTGTTCGAGCTGTTTGAAGCCAAGCTCGAAAAGCACGGCCAGCTGCAGCGTGCCGCCGTGGAGCTGGCCAAGGACTGGCGTACCGAACGCCGCCTGGGCAAGCTCGAAGCCCTGCTCGCCGTGGCCGACAAGGACACCTCGCTGATCATCAGCGGCACCGGTGACGTTATCGAACCGGAAGACGGCATCATCGCGATCGGCTCCGGCGGTTCCTACGCCTTGTCCGCCGCGCGCGCATTGCTGGCGCACACCGAACTGGATGCGCGCACCATCGCCACCGAATCGATCAACATCGCCGGCGACATCTGCATCTACACCAACCGCAACGTGGTGGTCGAGGAGCTTTGACCCTGCGGGTCAAATCGGTAGTGCCGACTGTTAGTCGGCAGCATGGATCAGCAGCCGACTAACAGTCGGCTCTACCGGTCGGCTCTACCTCACCGTTACGTCAGTGTCGCAGGCCCGGACAGCCCTGCCATTTTCCCCAGAATTTTTTGTGAGCGCACCCATGCCGCACAACAACGAATCATCCTCCGCCACCATGACCCCGCGCGAAATCGTGCAGGAGCTGGACCGCCACATCGTCGGCCAGCACGACGCCAAGCGCGCCGTGGCCATCGCCCTGCGCAACCGCTGGCGGCGCATGCAGCTGCCAGCCGAGCTGCGCGATGAAGTGATGCCCAAGAACATCCTGATGATCGGCCCGACCGGCGTCGGCAAGACCGAAATCGCACGCCGCCTGGCCACCTTGGCCAAGGCCCCGTTCGTCAAGGTGGAAGCCACCCGCTTCACCGAAGTCGGCTACGTCGGCAAGGACGTCGAACAGATCATCCGTGACCTGGCCGATACCGCCGTCAAGCTGTACCGCGAAATGGCCAAGGTGCGCGTGCGCAACCAGGCCGAAGAGCGTGCCGAAGACCGCATCCTCGACGCACTGCTGCCGCGTCGTGCAGGCGGCATCGGCTTTGATCCGGAAGCCGCCCGCAACGAACCCTCCGCCCAGGACAACGAAACCCGCATCAAGTTCCGCCGCATGCTGCGCAACGGCGAGCTGGACGAGCGCGAGATCGAACTGGAAGTGGCCGCCAACATCGGCGTGGACATCATGACCCCGCCGGGCATGGAGGAAATGGGCCAGCAGCTGCGCCAGATGTTCTCCAGCCTGGGCGGCGGCAAGGCGCAGAAGCGCACCGTCACCATCAAGGCCGCGCGCCCGCTGCTGGTGGAAGAGGAAGCCGGCAAGCTGGTCAACGAAGACGACATCCGCAGCGCCGCGATCGAAGCCTGCGAACAGCACGGCATCGTCTTCATCGACGAGATCGACAAGGTCGCCAAGCGCGGCGACAACGTCGGCGGCGGCGATGTCTCCCGCGAAGGCGTGCAGCGCGACCTGCTGCCGCTGGTGGAAGGCTCCAACGTGTCCACCAAGTACGGCACGGTCAAGACCGACCACATCCTGTTCATCGCCTCCGGCGCGTTCCACCTGGCCAAGCCGAGCGACCTGATTCCCGAACTGCAGGGCCGCTTCCCTATCCGCGTGGAACTGGGTGCCCTGAGCAAGCAGGATTTCGTCCGCATCCTGACCGAGCCCAAGGCCGCGCTGACCAAGCAGTACGAAGCGCTGCTGGCCACTGAAGGCGTGACCGTGAACTTCACCGAAGACGCCGTGGATCGCCTCGCCGAAATCGCGTTCCAGGTCAACGAGCGCCAGGAAAACATCGGCGCACGTCGCCTGCATACCGTGCTGGAACGCCTGCTCGATTCGCTGAGCTACGAAGCCCCGGACCGCGATGGCGAAACCCTGGCCATCGATGCGGCCTACGTCGACAAGCACCTGGGCGAGCTGGTCAAGGATCCGGACCTGAGCCGGTACATTCTGTAAGCGGCGGGTCAACGAGGCAGAGCCGGGCTTTGCCCGGCTGCTCTTCGCTCGAACGTCATGGCGCCTGATGGGCGGCTTCGGAACCTCTAAACGCCGGAATGTTGGCCGTGATCGTCGCGCAAACGCCTTCGGACGGTTGGGCCGCGCTACGCGCGGTGTCCGGCCAACGGCCGGGGCTACGAGTTGTTACGTAACGTCCGGAGATCTGGATATGCCAGCCGACGCCGATGGTTGATTGATCCCGATCCCAATGGCCCCGTAGAAATTCGTAGCCCCGGCCGTTGGCCGGACACCGCGCGCAGCGCGGCCCGAATGTCCGGAGCCGGTGACGTGACCGGTCGGATTCATGCGTCCGGGTGTAAACCCAGGCCGAAACCACCCACCAGTCACCTTTGTCGCCGGCACACGGGCGACATCGGACCAATCACGCCTCGTCGTCGGTCGGCAGGGCTTCGGGTGGGGCGCCCGGTACGAATACGCCGGGCTTTACGAAGGCGCCGAAAACGGCGTCCAGGGTCTGGGTGCCGTCGCGCTGCAGCTCGAACAGTTCCGGTTCCAGCATCGCGCTGTACAGCACGCCGGTCAGGCTGGTGCTGATGATGCGGGCCACCGTGTCCACGTCCACGCCCTCGCGCAGTTGCCCCAGCTCGCGCGCGCGCTCGAATGCCGCGCTGAAAATCGCCAGCTCCTCACGCGACGCCTCCAGCTGCAGCTGCTGCATGGCCTGGCTTTCCACCGAAAGATCGTTGCGCAGCATGATCTCCATCATGTTGCGCAACCGCTCGTCCGTGGCCAGTTCCCGGAAGGAGACCAACAGCGCCGAACGCAGGTCCAGCACCGGCGTGTTGCGACGTGACGAGGTCGTCCGCCGCAGCCGCTCGATGAACGGCACCCGCTCGCGGTCGATCATCGCCGTCAGCACTTCGGTCTTGTTCTTGAAATGCCAATACACCGCGCCACGGGTATAGCCCGCGCGCTCGCCGATCATCGCCAGGCTGGTGTTGGCGACCCCGAATTCGTGGAAACAGCTCTGGGCCGCATCAAGGATGCCTTCCCGGGTGGCCTGCGCCGCTTCTTTGGTTTTTCTGGCCATGGCGCTATGTGCACGTGCTGGATGAAACCGGCATGAATTGTACCCGTTTACAAACAAACATGCATGTATGTATATTTACGCCCCACTGCTAACCGGTGAGGCGTGCGCGTACCCGCGCGGGCCCGGCCACCCCCTTTTTCCGTTCCCGCTGCGAGCCTCCCCATGTCCCGTACCCCGTACCGTCTTCTCGCGCTGTCCCTCGCGATCGCCCTGACCGTGTCCGCCTGCGGCGGCGGAGGTGAGGAGGGTCCGCAGGGTGGGCCGGGGCAGGTCACCGTGGCCACCCTGAAGGCCGAACAGGTCGGCCTCACCCGCGAGCTGCCCGGTCGCACCAATGCCTTCCTGGTCGCCGAAGTGCGCCCGCAGGTCAGTGGCATCGTCGCCAAGCGGCTGTTCACCGAGGGCGGCCTGGTCAACGCCGGCCAGCCGCTGTACCAGGTCGATGACGCCAGCTACCGCGCCGACGCCAACAGTGCCCGCGCCCAGCTGGCCCGCGCCGAAGCCACCGCCAACGCCGCCCGCCTGAGCGCCAAGCGCATCACCGAGCTGGCCAGGGTCGATGCAGTCAGCAAGCAGGACCTGGAAAACGCCGTGGCCGCCCAGAAACAGGCCGAAGCCGATGTCGGCGCCGCCAAGGCCGCCCTGGACGCCGCCAACGTCACCTTGGGCTTCGCCCGGATCACCGCACCGATCAGTGGCCGCATCGGCAAGTCCAGCGTCACCCAGGGCGCGCTGGTCAGCGCCGGCCAGGCCGACGCATTGGCCACGGTGCAGCAGCTCGACCCGATCTACGTCGACCTGACCCAGTCGGCCAGCGAACTGCTGCAGCTGCGCCGCGAACTGGCCAGTGGCCGCCTGCAGGACAACCAGAGCCTGCCGGTGACCGTGCTGCTCGACGACGGTACCGAGTTCGACCACAAGGGCACCCTGGAATTCTCCGAAGTCAGCGTCGACCCCACCACCGGCAGCTACGCGCTGCGGGTCAAGGTCGCCAACCCCGACCAGGTGCTGATGCCCGGCATGTACGTGCGTGCCGTGGTCGGTAGTGGCGTGCGCGACAACGCGCTGCTGGTGCCCATGCAGGGCATCGCCCGCGACGCCAAGGGCGACACCAGCGCCATGGTGGTCGGCAAGGACAACAAGGTCGAAGTGCGCCCGGTCAAGGTCAGCCGCGCGCTGGGCAGCAAGTGGCTGGTCGAAGACGGCCTGAAGCCCGGCGACAAGGTCATCGTTGAAGGCCTGCAGAAGATCCAGCCGGGCATGCCCGTGCAGGCCACCGAGATGGGCGCCGCGCCGGCCAAGCCGGCAACGCCGGCGGCCGCGGCCGACAAGCAGTAAGCGGAGAATTCCATGGCTCGTTACTTTATTGATCGCCCCATCTTCGCGTGGGTGATTGCGATCATCATCATGCTCGCCGGTGCGCTGGCGGTGCTCAAGCTGCCGGTGTCGATGTACCCGGAAGTGGCACCGCCCGCCGTCGAGATCAGCGCGTCCTACCCGGGCGCATCGGCCAAGGTGGTCGAGGACTCGGTGACCCAGATCATCGAGCAGAACATGAAGGGCATCGATGGCCTGATCTACTTCTCCTCCAACAGCTCGGCCAACGGCCAGGCCACCATCACCCTGACCTTCGAAAGCGGCACCGATCCGGACATCGCCCAGGTCCAGGTGCAGAACAAGCTGCAGCTGGCCATGCCGCTGCTGCCGCAGGAAGTACAGCGCCAGGGCATCAACGTGGCCAAGTCCAGCAGCGGCTTCCTGCAGGTGATCGGCTTCGTCTCCAACGATGGCAGCATGGATGCCAACGACATTTCCGACTACGTCGGCTCCAATGTCGTCGATCCGCTCAGCCGCGTGCCGGGCGTGGGCAACATCCAGGTGTTCGGCGGCAAGTACGCCATGCGCATCTGGCTGGACCCCAACAAGCTGCACACCTACAAGCTGTCGGTGGACGAAGTCACCGCGGCGATCACCGCACAGAACGCCCAGGTGGCCATCGGCCAGCTCGGCGGCGCGCCGTCGGTGAAGGGCCAGCAGCTCAACGCCACCATCAACGCGCAGGACCGCCTGCAGACCCCGGAACAGTTCCGCAACATCCTGGTCCGCGGTGGTGCCGATGGCAGCGAGCTGCGCCTGGGCGATGTGGCCCGGGTCGAGCTGGGCGCCGAAAGCTATGACTTCGTGACCCGCTACAACGGCAAGCCGTCCAGCGGTATCGCGATCACCCTGGCCACCGGCGCCAACGCGCTGGATACCGCCAACGGCGTGCGCGCCGCGCTGGAGGACCTGAAGGAAAACTTCCCGGTCGGGCTGGAATCGGTAGTGCCGTATGACACCACCCCGTTCGTGCAGGTCTCGATCAAGGGCGTCATCAAGACCCTGATCGAAGCCATCGTGCTGGTGTTCGTGGTGATGTACCTGTTCCTGCAGAACTTCCGCGCCACCCTGATCCCCACCATCGCCGTACCGGTAGTGCTGCTGGGCACGTTCGGCATCCTGGCCGCGCTGGGCTTCTCGATCAACATGCTGACCATGTTCGCCATGGTGCTGGCGATCGGCCTGCTGGTGGACGATGCCATCGTGGTGGTGGAGAACGTCGAACGCATCATGTCCGAAGAAGGGTTGTCGCCGTTGGAGGCCACCCGCAAGTCGATGAGCCAGATCACCGGCGCGCTGGTCGGCATCGGCCTGGTGCTGTCGGCGGTGTTCGTCCCGATGGCCTTCATGAGCGGATCCACCGGCGTGATCTACCGGCAGTTCTCGGCCACGATCGTATCCGCGATGGCGCTGTCGGTGCTGGTCGCCATCGTGCTCACCCCGGCGCTGTGCGCCACCATGCTCAAGCCGCTGAAGAAGGGCGAGCACCACGTGGCGCACAAGGGCTGGTCCGGGCGCTTCTTCGGCGGCTTCAACCGCGGCTTCGACCGTTCCAGCGAAACCTACCAGCGCGGGGTCAAGGGCATCCTGGCGCGGCCGTGGCGCTTCATGGCCATCTTCGTGGCACTGGCCGTGGCGATGGGCGTGCTGTTCGCGCGCCTGCCCAGCTCGTTCCTGCCCAATGAAGACCAGGGCATCCTGATGGCGCTGGTGCAGACCCCGGTCGGCGCCACCCAGGAACGTACCCTGGAGGCGATGTACAAGCTGGAAGACCACTTCCTGCAGAACGAGACCGAGGCGGTGGAGTCGGTGTTCTCGGTGCAGGGCTTCAGCTTCGCCGGCATGGGCCAGAACGCGGGCATGGCCTTCATCAAGCTCAAGGACTGGAAGGACCGTGATGCCGACCAGGGCGTGGGCCCGATCACCGGGCGCGCGATGGGCGCGCTGGGCCAGATCAAGGACGCCTTCATCTTCGCCTTCCCGCCGCCGGCCATGCCGGAGCTGGGCATCGGCTCGGGCTACACCTTCTTCCTGAAGGACAACAGCGGCCAGGGCCACGAGGCCCTGCTCAACGCGCGCAACCAGCTGCTCGGCGGCGCCGGGCAGAGCAAGCTGCTGGCCAACGTGCGCCCGAACGGCCAGGAAGACACCCCGCAGCTGCGCATCGACGTGGACGTGGAAAAGGCCAATGCACTGGGCCTGTCGACCAGCGCGATCAACAGCACCCTGGCCGCCGCGTGGGGCAGCAGCTACATCGATGACTTCATCGACCGGGGCCGGGTCAAGCGCGTGTACGTGCAGTCCGATGCGCCGTTCCGCATGAACCCGGACGACTTCAACCTGTGGTCGGTGAAGAACAACGCCGGTGAGATGGTGCCGTTCAGCGCCTTCGCCTCCAAGCGCTGGGACTATGGTTCGCCGCGCCTGGAGCGCTACAACGGCGTGTCGGCGATGGAAATCCAGGGTGAGCCCGCACCGGGCGTGGCCTCGGGCGATGCCATGGCCGAGATCGAGCGCATCGCCAAGGACCTGCCGCCGGGCTTCGAGATCGAATGGACCGCGCTGTCCTACCAGGAACGCCAGGCCGGTTCGCAGACGCCGCTGCTGTACACGCTGTCGCTGCTGATCGTGTTCCTGTGCCTGGCGGCGCTGTATGAAAGCTGGAGCGTGCCGACCTCGGTGCTGCTGGTGGCGCCGCTGGGCATCCTCGGTGCGGTGCTGGCCAACACCCTGCGTGGGATGGAACGCGACATCTACTTCCAGGTGGCGATGCTGACCACGGTGGGCCTGACCAGCAAGAACGCGATCCTCATCGTGGAGTTCGCCAAGGAAAACCTGGAGAAGGGTGCAGGCGTGCTGGAAGCCACCATGCACGCGGTACGCGACCGCCTGCGGCCGATCATCATGACCTCGCTGGCATTCGGCCTGGGCGTGCTGCCGCTGGCCATTGCGTCGGGCGCCGGTTCGGGTGCGCAGCGCGCGATCGGTACGGGCGTGCTGGGCGGCATGATCGTCGGCACCGTGCTGGGGCTGTTCTTCATTCCGCTGTTCTTTGTGGTGGTGCAGAAGCTGTTCAACCGCGGCGCCCGGGGCGGTGGGTCCCGACCGTTGGTCGGGACGAACTCCAACGAAGGTGACACCCATGAATAAGGCTCTCCTTGCCCTGGCCATGACCGCCGCCCTCTCCGGCTGCGCCATGCTCGAGCCACGCAGCACCGAGGTCGCCCCGGCGATCCCGGCGCAGTGGCCGGCCACCACCTCCACCGCTGCGGCGGTGGAGGTGGCCGACATCGGCTGGCGCGACTACTTCGTCGACGAGCGGCTGCAATCGCTCATCGCCCAGTCGCTGGAGAACAATCGCGACCTGCGCGTGGCCGTGCTCAATGTGGACAAGGCGCGTGCGCAGTACCGCATCCAGCGTGCCGACCGGGTTCCCGCGCTCGGCGTGCAGGGGCAGATGACCCGCAGCGGTGGCGATGTGCCGGTCACCGAGCAGTTCAGCGCCAACCTCGGCGTGGTCGAGTTCGAACTGGATTTGTTCGGCCGTGTGCGCAACCTGAGCCAGGCGGCGCTGCAGCAGTACTTCGCCGAGGCGGCCAACCGCCGCAACGCGCAGCTGTCGCTGGTGGCCGAAGTGGCCAATGCGTGGTTGACCCTGGGCGCCGACAGCGAGCAGTTGAAGATCGCCGAGGCCACCCTGGCCACCTATGAGGATTCGCTGCGCCTGAGCGAGGCGCGCCACCAGCTGGGCGGTGCCTCGGCGCTGGAACTGAGCCAGACCCGCACGCTGGTGGAAACCGCGCGCACCGATGTTGCCCGCTACCAAGGCCAGGTCGCGCAGGACCGCAACGCGCTGGCGCTGCTGGCCGGTGGCCCGGTCGACGCGGCGTTGCTGCCCGCCAGCGAAGCCACCGACGTGGCCGCCGTGCGCGCGGTGCCGGCGGGCGTGCCCGGTGAGGTGCTGCTGCGCCGCCCGGACGTGATGGCGGCCGAGCACACGCTGCTGGCGGCCAACGCCAACATCGGCGCCGCACGCGCGGCGTTCTTCCCGTCGATCAGCCTCACCGGCAGCGTTGGCTCCACCTCGTCGGAGCTGTCGGGGTTGTTCGATGCCGGCACCCGCGCGTGGAGCTTCATGCCCACGCTGAACCTGCCGATCTTCCAGGGCGGCAAGCTGCGCGCCGGGCTGGGCGTGGCCAATGCCAACCGCGATATCGCGCTGGCGCAGTACGAGAAGGCGATCCAGTCCGGGTTCCGCGAGGCCGCCGACGCACTGGCGCTCAACGACAGCCTGGATGCGCAGCTGGCGTCACAGCAGGCGCTGGTGGCGGCGGCCGAGCAGGCACGGACGCTGTCGCAGGCGCGCTATGACGCTGGGCTGGACAGCTTCCTGACCCTGCTGGACGCGCGGCGGACGGCATACACCGCGCGGCAGTCGCTGGTGACCACGCAGTTGAACCGGTTGTCCAACCAGGTGGCCTTGTACAAGGTGCTGGGTGGCGGGTGGTATGAACGCGGGGATGTGGCCGCGCGGTGATTACCGATTCCGCACCTTGTCCAGGGCGTTGGTCGCATCGCGCGCCATCTGTTCGTAGGTGCGGCGGATTTCTTCCAGCCGCTCCTCGTCCAGTTCTTCAAGATCCAGCAGTTCGTTGTTGGCCTCCGCGGTCACCCGGATCAGCTCGTCGAGCTTGATCTGGATGGCGGCGGTGTCGGCGTTCTGGCTGTGCTGGATCAGGAACACCATCAGGAACGTGATGATGGTGGTGCCGGTGTTGATCACCAGCTGCCAGGTGTCGTTGAACTTGAATACGGGCCCGGTGAGGGCCCAGATGAGCACGATGCTGACCGCACCGAGGAAGGTCCACGGCGTACCCGCCGCGTAGGACGCCTTCTTGGCGACAAGGTTGAACACGCTGCGAAGTTTCATGGGAACCGGAACGCGGGAACGGGTCCCATCAATGGCAGGCGCCCCGTGTAGGCGCCGTGCAGCCGTGGCTCAGGCGCTCGCGCTCAGGCGGGGACGGGCATTCTGGTCGTGCTGGCTCATCAGGTAGACGTGTTCCCAGACGTCCTCGACGAATTTCCGCGCGTCATCCACGCTGAGTTTGGCCATGATCTGCGCCGCGTACTGGTGCTGGAAGGCTTCTTCGCGCTCTTCGTCGGAGGCCTTGGGGTGGGTGATCAGCGAATCGCAGGCGAACTTGATCCAGGGGATGTAATGCCCGAAGGACGCGGATTTCAGCTCGTCAGCGACATGCTTCTCGCGCCAGTAGTTCACCTCGGCCTCGACATTGATAACGGCGGGAATGGAGCGTGGGACGGAGGACATGGCTGCTTCGATTCGAAAGGAAGGAAGGGAAAGGCAACCTGATAGTGCGTAAAACCCGGTGCATGGCGCGTCATGGCGATGTGCAGCGCGCGTGCGCGCACTGCCCTTCAACTGAAGCATTCATGACTGCGTGGCGCCACACGCAGGCGGTGTGGCGCATCTGGCATGTTTCGCTACGCGGCCGCGCAGGAACCGGCGCTTACTCGCCGATGTCTTCGTTCCACACCTCGGGATGGGCCGAGATGAATCCGCCCAGCAGGTCGATGCATTCCTGGCTCTGCATGTCGATCACCTGCACGCCGTTTTCGCGCAGCCAGTCGATACCGCCCTGGAAGGTGACCGATTCACCCACCACCACCGTGCCGATGTTGAACTGGCGCACCAGCCCGCTGCAGTACCAGCACGGGGCCAGGGTGGTGACCATGATGGTGTCCTGGTAGCGGCGCTGGCGGCCGGCCTTGCGGAACGCGTCGGTTTCACCGTGCACGGATGGGTCGCCCTCCTGGACCCGGCGGTTGTGGCCGCAGCCGAGCAGGCGGCCGTCGTTGTGGTACAGGGCAGCGCCGATGGGGATGCCGCCTTCGGCCAGGCCCTGGCGGGCTTCGGCGATGGCGGTTTCAAGCAGGGCGGCGTAGTCGGGGGTGGTGATCATGGGCGGTCCGTTCAACTGAAGGGGCCATCATAAGGTGCCGCCGGCCGGCCAGCGGTGCGATAATCGGGGCCATGAGCGAATCCCCCTACAAGACTGGCACCACCCATTTCGGCTTCCGCGATGTCGCCGCCAAGGACAAGCAGAAGCTGGTGGGCGAAGTGTTCACCTCGGTCGCGCGCAACTACGACCTGATGAACGACCTGATGAGCCTGGGCATCCACCGGGCGTGGAAGCGCTACTACGTGGCCACCGCGCAGGTGAAGCCGGGTGACAGCGTGCTCGACCTGGCTGGCGGCACCGGCGACATCGCCGCGCTGCTCAAGGAGCGCGTGGGCGACGACGGCCAGGTGGTGGTCGGCGACATCAACGCCGGCATGCTCACCGTGGGCCGCGACCGCCTGACCAACCGCGGCCTGGTGGCCGGCCTGGACTTCGTCCAGTGCAACGCCGAGGCGCTGCCGTTCCCGGATGCCAGCTTCGACCTGGTGACCATCGCCTTCGGGCTGCGCAACGTGACCGACAAGGATGCCGCCCTGCGCGAGATGTACCGCGTGCTCAAGGTGGGCGGCCAGGCGCGGGTGCTGGAGTTCTCCGAAGTCACCGCCGACTGGTTCAAGCCGATCTACGATTTCCACTCGTTCAAGATCCTGCCCAAGCTGGGCCAGCTGTTCGCCCGCGACGGCGACAGCTACCAGTACCTGGCCGAGAGCATCCGCAAGCACCCGCCGCAGGAGCAGCTCAAGAGCATGATGGGCGAGGCCGGTTTCGCGCGCTGCCATTACAAGAACCTGACCGGCGGCATCGTCTCGATCCACTCCGGCTACAAGGTTTGAGACACCGGTCCCGTTCCCGCTGAGCCGAGGCGGCCAGTGGGGCGCGCCTGCTGTGCGAGGGTGACTGAATGGGGAATGGGGCAGGCGGTCACATCCCGGGCGGGCGAAGTCGGGGGTAAACTGGCGGTTTCACCCTGATCGGTCCCGATTCATGCGATCCCCGTTCCTGCTGATTCCCCTGGCCGTCGCGCTTGCCGCCGGCTGCTCCAAAGAGCCCGCCGCCCCGACCGCAGCCCCCGCCGCCCAGCCGAGCGCCGACACTGCCGTGAAAGCCGTCAACCGCAGCCACGATGAAAGTTCCTACGCCGAACCGGACAAGGTCGTCATCAAGGACCTGGGCCTGGACCTGAAGCTGGATTTCGACAGCAGGCAGATCGGCGGCACCGCCACCTACACCCTGGAGTGGAAGGACAAGGCGGCCAAGCAGCTGGTGCTGGACACCCGCGAGCTGACCATCGAGAAGGTTGAAGCCGTCGCCGCCGATGGCAGCGCCGCGCCGCTGCAGTTCGCGCTGGCGCCGGCCGACAAGGTGTTCGGCAGCAAGCTGACCATCGAAGCCCCGGCCCAGCCGGGCAAGGTGCGGGTGACCTACCACACCGCGCCGACCGCCTCGGGCCTGCAGTGGCTGGAGCCGTCGATGACCGAAGGCAAGCAGCTGCCCTTCATGTTCAGCCAGTCCCAGGCCATCCACGCGCGTTCGTGGGTGCCGCTGCAGGACACGCCGAGCGTGCGCTTCACCTACAGCGCGCACGTGGCTTCGCGCCCGGACGTGATGGTGCTGATGAGCGCCGACAACGACCCCAAGGCCGCGCGTGACGGTGATTACACCTTCAAGATGCCGCAGCCGATTCCGTCCTACCTGCTGGCCATCGCCGCCGGCGACCTGGTGTTCGAGCCGATCTCCGGTCGTTCCGGCGTCTGGGCCGAACCGACCATGGTCGGCAAGGCCGCCAAGGAATTCGAAGACACCGAGAAGATGATCGGTGCGGCCGAGAAGCTCTATGGCGAATACCGCTGGGGCCGCTACGACATGCTGGTGCTGCCGCCGTCGTTCCCGTTCGGCGGCATGGAAAACCCGCGCCTGACCTTCGCCACCCCGACCGTGATCGTGGGCGACAAGTCGCTGGTCTCGCTGGTGGCCCATGAACTGGCGCACAGCTGGTCGGGCAACCTGGTGACCAACTCCAGCTGGAAGGACATCTGGCTCAACGAAGGCTTCACCACCTACGTGCAGGGCCGCATCACCGAAGCGCTGTATGGCCAGGAAATGGCCGAGATGGAGCGCGAGATCGACCAGAACGACCTGCTGGCCGAGGTCAAGGACATGAGCCCGGCCGACCAGGCCCTGGCCCTGCCGCCGCTGACCGAGCGCGACCCGGACGAGGCGCTGAGCAACGTCGCCTACGTCAAGGGCTCGTGGTTCCTGCAGTTCCTGGAGCAGCGCTTTGGTCGTGAAGTGTTCGACCCGTTCCTGCGTGGCTGGTTCGATGACCATGCGTTCCAGAGCGCAAACACCGACCAGTTCGTCGAGTACCTGAAGAAGAACCTGCTGTCCAAGAAGCCCGGCGCGGTGACCGACGCCGAGCTGAAGGCATGGCTGGACGAGCCGGGCATTCCGGCGTTCGCCACCAAGGCGCGTTCGCGCAACTTCTCCATCGTCGATACCGCGCGCATTGCATGGCAGGGCAGTGGCACGCTGCCGAGCGCGCAGATCACCAGCGAGTGGGGTACCCAGGAATGGGTGCACTTCATCGACGGCATGGGCAAGACCCTGCCCGTGGACAAGCTGGCCGCGCTGGACAAGGCGTACACCTTCACCGGCACCGCCAATGGCGAGATCGCCATGCGCTGGTACCCGCTGGCGATCCGCAGCGGTTATCTGGAGGCCAATGAAGCGGCCGGTGCCTTCATCGAACGCGTTGGCCGGCGCAAGCTGATCCTGCCGATCTACGCCGAACTGGTGAAGACCCCGGAAGGCCTGGCGTTCGCCAAGGCGGCCTTTGAAAAGGCCAAGCCCAGCTACCACCCGATCACCACGGCATCGGTGCAGGACATGCTGGACAAGGCAAGCGCGGGCAAGTAACCGCCAGCGCTGCGTTGATCAGGAACGGCGGGGGA
Source organism: Stenotrophomonas sp. CCNWLW57 (assembly GCF_037203925.1). Lineage (NCBI taxonomy): Bacteria > Pseudomonadati > Pseudomonadota > Gammaproteobacteria > Lysobacterales > Lysobacteraceae > Stenotrophomonas > Stenotrophomonas sp. CCNWLW57. The sequence goes on along the minus strand of NZ_JBBCBJ010000001.1, from coordinate 465,329 downwards.
AACCCCGCCGTTTTTCATTGTTAAAGTAGGCAGGTGACGCCTCTTGGCGTCCTCGCTGACACCTGGAGCCTGTAATGAAACGACTGATCCTTGCCGCGGCCTGTGCACTGGTCCTGGCTGCCTGCAGCAACCCGGAAGAAGAGCGCAAGGCGCAGGAAGCCGCGACCGCCGCCGCCAAAGCGCAGCAGGAAGAAAAGGCCGAAGGCGTGGCCAAGCAGTACGACATGGCTGTGGCCGGGCAGGACTGGGAGCGTGCACGCATCCATGGCGGTTCGCTGTTGGATCAGTACAAGGACACGGACGTCGCCGCGCGGATCGAACCCGGCTACGCCGAGGTCAAGGCCAAGGCCGAAACCGCGCGCGAACTGCGCCGCATGCAGGGCCTGTGGCAGTACAACCAGGTGCCGGTGGGCAGCAAGGGCAACCAGGTCTCGGCCTCGATCTACAGCAAGGAGCGGGTGGACGTGGACGGCAGCGGCCCGACGACGGTGCAGCTGATCTTCCGCGACCACCCCGAGTGGAAGCGCCACGCCTACCTGGTGCTCCAGGCCGGTGATTTCCGCTGCCCGCAGTGCACGGTGAAGGTGACGGTCGACGACGGCAAGCCGATCTCGATGGCCGCCTGGCGCCCCAAGACGGATGAGGCCATCGCCATGTTCATCACCGACCAGAAGGCGCTCTGGAAGCTGGCCCGCAAGGCCAGGTCCATCACCATCGAATTCCCGGTCAAGGCCGGCGGCACCCGCACCGCCGTATTCGAAACCGGCGGCGTAGACGCCAGCCGCATGCCCAACTGGTGGAATTAACCGAGCGGTGAGGCACCGCCTGGGCCGGCCAACGGCCGGCGCTACCGGTGTCCGGAGCCCATGGTTGATTCATCCCGATCCCAATGGGCACGTAGCAATTCGTAGGTCCGGCCGTTGGCCGGACGCCGCGCGTAGCGCGGCCCGAGCATCAGGAGGCGGAAGAATCACCGCCTCCGTATTCCGTCCAACGTTGACACGAACCGGAGCCGGGCGTCAGGCGTTCATGACCCTGGAACAATGCGCCGTAGGCCAACGGCCGGCGCCACCGGGCGAATCAAACGCCCAGCGCGTAACCGAATTGCTGTTTGAATTGCTCGTTGAATTCTTCGAACGTGAACCGCTGGTTCTGCGTGCCCGGATGCTCCACCTTCAGCGCGCCCATCAGGTTGCCCATGCGGCCGATGGTCAGCCAGTCGTAGCCCTTCTCGATGCCGTAGATCAGGCCGGCGCGGAAGGCGTCGCCACAGCCGGTCGGATCCACCACGCGGCGCTCGTGCGCCGGCGGGATGTCGTAGGTCTTTTCCGGGGTGTGGATGACCGCGCCCTTGGGGCCGCGGGTGGTGATGTAGGCCTTGACCCGGCTCACGATCTCCTTTTCGTCCCAGCCGGTGCGCTCCTGCAGCAGGTTGGACTCGTAGTCGTTGACCACCACGTAGTCGGCCTGCTCGATGAAGGTGCGCAGCTCCGGCCCGTTGAACAGCGGCATGGCCTGGCCCGGGTCGAAGATGAACGGCACGCCGGCTTCGAAGAACTCCTGCGAGTTCTGGATCATGCCCTCGCGGCCGTCCGGGCCGACCAGGCCCAGGGTCACGCCCGGCACGTCCTTCACATGGTTCTCGTAGGACCGCATCATCGCGCCCGGGTGGAAGGCGGTGATCTGGTTGTTGTCGTGGTCGGTGGTGATGAATGCCTGCGGGGTGAACAGCTCGTCGATCACCTTGATCCGGCTCAGGTCGATGCCCAAGCCCTGGAAATACTCGCGGTACGGGCCGAAGTCCGAGCCCACCGTGCCCATCGGGATCGGCTCGCCGCCCAGCAGGTGCAGGTTGTAGGCGATGTTGCCTGCGCAGCCGCCGAACTCGCGGCGCATGCGCGGCACCAGGAACGACACGTTCAGGATGTGCACCTTGTCCGGCAGGATGTGATTCTTGAACTGGTCCGGGAACACCATGATGGTGTCGAAGGCAAGAGAACCACAGATCAAAGCGGACATCGATTAAGGCCTATGCGGAAGGGGTTTGAGGCCCGGCAGGCGGGCAACGAAACGGCGCCCTGAGGCGCCCAATGGCGCAAAGGTTAACGGGTGCGGCGCCGCAGGGCCAGAACCCCGGCTGTCCGGATTGGGCTGAATGGCCGCCAAGGCTGGCGTTGACGGACATTTCTCCTTGCTCGCGCACAGGGGGATTGCTAGGCTTGTCGACCTCGAATTCTGCCCAATTTTTCGCCATCCCGCGTTGGGCGCGACACCCCTCAGGATCAACTCCCAGATGTTCAAGAAACTGCGTGGCATGTTCTCCAATGACCTGTCCATCGACCTGGGCACGGCCAATACCCTCATCTACGTGCGCGGGCAGGGGATCGTGCTGAACGAACCGTCGGTCGTGGCCGTGCGCCAGGACCGTGCCATCGGTGGCACCCGCTCGGTGGCCGCCGTCGGCGCCGAAGCCAAGCAGATGCTGGGCCGTACCCCGGGGCACATCACCACCATCCGCCCGATGAAGGATGGCGTCATCGCCGACTTCACCTACACCGAGGCGATGCTCAAGCACTTCATCAAGAAGGTGCACAAGTCGCGCTTCCTGCGCCCGAGCCCGCGCGTGCTGGTCTGCGTGCCGGCCGGTTCGACCCAGGTCGAGCGCCGCGCCATCAAGGAATCGGCCGAAGAAGCCGGTGCCCGTGACGTGTTCCTGATCGAAGAGCCGATGGCCGCCGCGATCGGCGCCGGCATGCCGGTCACCGAAGCCCGTGGCTCGATGGTCATCGACATCGGCGGCGGCACCACCGAAGTGGCCGTGATCTCGCTGAACGGCATCGTCTATTCGGCCTCGGTGCGCATCGGCGGCGACCGCTTCGACGAGTCGATCACCAACTACGTGCGCCGCAACCACGGCATGCTGATCGGTGAAGCCACCGCCGAGCGGATCAAGGTCGAGCTGGGCTGCGCCTACCCGCAGGCCGAGGTCATCGAGATGGAAATCTCCGGCAGGAATCTCGCCGAGGGCGTGCCGAAGATGATCAAGATCAACTCCAACGAAGTGCTCGAAGCGCTGCACGAACCGCTGTCGGGCATCGTCAGCGCGGTCAAGCTGGCGTTGGAGCAGACCCCGCCGGAACTGTGCGCCGACGTCGCCGAGCGCGGCATCGTGCTGACCGGTGGTGGCGCCCTGCTGCGCGACCTGGACCGCCTGATCTCCGAGGAAACCGGCCTGCACGTGCAGGTGGCCGACGACCCGCTCACCTGCGTGGCCCGCGGTGGCGGTCGTGCGCTGGAGCTGGTGGACATGCACGGCAACGAGTTCTTTGCGCCGGAGTAAGCCGTACCGGTCCTGTGTGTTGGACGCGCCCCTGCGGCGTGATGCCCGCTGCGTGCCTGCCACGCCGGGCATCGCAGCGCCGGGGCGTTGTCGCATCCCGGTGCCGCCGAACCTGGCGGCCCCGCGCTCCCTTTCCACCTTGTCCAGTCGAAGCCAGTCGTGCCGCCCTACGCCGGTCCTCCCGTAGCCTCCCGCCAGGGTGATGCCAGCAGCCCCCTGCGGCTGCTCGCCTACCTGGCCCTGGCCATCACCCTGATCGTGCTCGATGACCAGGCCGGCTGGCTGGCCCGCGCGCGTGCCCAGGCCAACGTGCTGGTGCAGCCGGTGTGGGCGCTGGCGGGCCTGCCGGGCCGGCTTGGTACCCAGGTCAAGGACAATGCGGCCAGCCACGGCCAGCTGGTCGATGAGAACCGCGAGCTGCGCAACCAGCTGCTGATCGCCAATGCGCGCCTGACCCGCCTGCAGACCGCCGCGCTGGACAACGCCCAGCTGCGCGAACTGCTCAACGTGGCCGAACGCAGCGGGCTGGACGTGCAGCTGGCCCCGATCCTGGACATCGACCTGGACCCGGTCCGGCAGCGCCTGGTGCTTGCCGCCGGCACCCGCGATGGCGTGCACATGGGGCAGGCGGTGATCGACGCCGGCGGCCTGATGGGGCAGGTGATCGCCACCACCGCCAGCAACGCCACCGTGCTGCTGCTCACCGATCCGGACCACGCGGTGCCGGTCACCGTGGCCCGCAACGGCGTGCGCCTGATCGTCTACGGCCGCGGCGACACCCTGGAACTGCGCGACATTCCGCTCAGCGCCGGGGTGGAAGTGGGCGACGAGATCGTCACCTCCGGGCTGGGCGGCCGTTTCCCGGCCGGCTTCCCCGTCGGCAGGATCACCGCCCTGCGCCCGGACGACACCCATGCCTTCCTGGTCGGCGAACTCAAGCCCGCCGCCCAGCTCGACCGCGGCCGCGACGTACTGCTGCTGAGGCCGGGCGCCGCGATCCGGATCCCGCCCAACCTCCAGCTTTCCGAAACCGCCGGCGGACCGGCAGCGCCTGCACCTGCGGCGGCAACCCCGGTAGCGCCGGCCGTTGGCCGGCCCACGGAAACCGCGCCACAACCGGCCCAACCCGCACCCCAGCCTTCCCCAACCGGGCCCACCCCATGAGCCGCCTGCGCGACAAACCCTGGGTGCTCCCGGTCAGCATCGTGCTGGCGCTGCTGCTCGGCCTGCTGCCGTTGCCGGTGCTGCTGCAGCCGCTGCGCCCGTACTGGCTGGCGCTGGTGCTGGCGTACTGGGTGATCGAGGCGCCGGACCGGGTCGGGCTGGGCGTGGCCTTCGCCTGCGGCGTGATCGCCGACCTGCTGTACGGCGGCGTGCTCGGCGAACAGGCGCTGCGGCTGGTGATGCTCACCTTCATCCTGCAGCGCTTCCGTGCGCGCATCCGCTTCTTCCCGATGTCCCAGCAGGTGCTGGCCATCGGGGGCCTGCTGTTCAACGACCGCATCGTCAGCGCCGTGGTCCACATCGCCGTGGGCGAACCGACCCTGCCGTGGTCGTACTGGTGGGCGCCGCTGCTGGGCATGGGGCTGTGGCCGCTGGTGTTCGTGCTGCTCGACGCCGTGCGCTTCGGGCGTCGCGGGCGCTGACATGTACGTGCGCCGCCAGGCCAAGAATCCGCGCGCCGAAGCCGAGCAGTTCCGGCGCCGCGCCGCGCTGGGCTTCCTCGGCGTGCTGGTCTGCCTGGTCGGGCTGGGTGGGTGGTACTTCAAGCTGCAGGTGCTGGACCACGACACCTACGCCACGCGTTCGGAAGCCAACCGCATCAAGCCGCGGCCGGTAGTGCCCGGGCGCGGCATGATCTATGACCGCAACGGGCGGCTGCTGGCCGAAAACGTGCCCGCGTTCCGACTGGACATCACCCCGGACAAGGTCAAGGACATGGACGCCACCCTGGCCGGGTTGGCAAAGATCCTGACGATCACGCCGGAAGACCTGGAAACGTTCAACAAGTCACGCAAGGCGCGTCGCAGCTTCCTGCCGGTGACGCTGAAGCTGCGGGTCACCGACGAGGAAATGGCGCGCTTTGCGGTCGACCGCTGGCGCTATCCCGGCGTGGAGCTGGAACCCTACCTGACCCGCCGCTATCCCTACGGCGATCTGTTCGCACACATCATCGGTTACGTCGGCCGGGTCGATGACAAGGACCTGGAAACGCTGGGCGAAGGTAATGCCGCGCTGACCCATATCGGCAAGTCCGGCCTGGAGCGCTATTACGAGCAGCAGCTGCGCGGCAAGGTCGGCTACGAGCAGGTTGAAACCAACGTGCAGGGCCGCGCCATCCGCACCATCGGCCGGGTCGCGGCACAGTCGGGCAACGACCTGCGCCTGTCCATCGATGCCGACCTGCAGCGCGCCATGGTGGCGGCCTTCGGCGATTTCGACGGCGCCGGCGTGGCGATGGATCCGCGCACCGGCGAAATCCTGGCCATGGTGAGCCTGCCGTCGTACGACCCCAACCTGTTCGTCAACGGCATCTCGCACGCCGATTTCAAGGCCCTCAACGACAACCCCTCGCGCCCGCAGTTCAACCGCCTGGTGCTTGGTGGCGTGGCACCGGGTTCGACCATCAAGCCGCTGATCGGCCTGGCCGGGTTGGACAGCGGGGTGCGCAAGCCCGAAGACAAGATCCTCTCCACCGGCATGTTCTACCTTCCGGGCACCTCGCGTGGCTGGGGCGATGCCAACCGTGGCGGCCACGGCTGGACCGACCTGCGCAAGTCGATCACCCAGTCGGTCAACACCTATTACTACAAGCTGGCGCTGGACCTGGGCATCGAGCGGTTCGACCACTACATGGGCTATTACGGCTTCGGCGAGCCTACCGGTATCGACCTCACCGGCGAGATCGGCGGCATCCTGCCTTCGCCGCAGAACAAGTACAAATCCCGCAAGGAACGCTGGTATCCCGGCGATACGGTCAACGTCAGCATCGGCCAGGGCGATTGGAAGGTCACCCCGCTGCAGCTGGTGCACGGCGTGGGCGGCATTGCCGACGGCCAGCTGCGCACCCCGCACCTGGTGATGCAGCAGCGCGAAAGCTTCGATTCGGACTGGGTGCCCACGCCGGCCGGCACGAGCAAGCCGGTCAGCCCGAGCCCGGGGAACCTGCAGGCCGTGCGCGAAGGCATGATGGGCACCATGCGCCCGGGCGGCAGCGGCGCGCGCGCGGCGGCCGGCGCGCCGTACACCATCGCCGGCAAGACCGGCACCGCGCAGGTGATCAGCCGCCGCGGCACCGCGGCGGTGAACCCCAAGAGCCTGCCGATGCACCTGCGCCACCGGTCGCTGTTCGTGGGCTTTGCGCCGGCCGAAAACCCGGTGATCGTGCTGGCCATTGCGGTCGAAGGCGGCGGCTACGGCGGCTCGGCGGCGGCGCCGATCGCGCGCAAGCTGTTCGATGCCTGGTTGCTGGGCAAGATGCCCGAGGGCATGGAGCCGCTGGACAGCCTGCGCGGCACCACCGCGATCGGCATCACCGCATTCGAGGGCGACAGCGCCGCGCGCGAAGCCGGCGATGCCGCCGCCGCCGTGCTGGAATCGCTGCCGGTGCTGGTCGGCCTGCCGGAACCGGTTCCCGCGCCTGCCCCCGTACCTGGCGCGCCACTGGCGCCGGCGGCCCAACCCCCCGCCCCGCCGGAGCGCAGCCGATGAAGGATTTCCTGCGCTGGGCCAGCGACATGGTCGTGCGCTTCAGCAGCACCCTGGACTGGGTGCTGTGCCTGGCGCTGGGCGCGTTGATGCTGATCGGCCTTGCCGTGCTCAAGAGCGCCGGCGGCGATTCGCTGGTGTTCGCCCAGGGCGCGCGCTTCGTGGTCGGGCTGGGCGCGATGTGGGCGATTTCGCGCATGCCGATCCTGCGCATCCGCTCGGCCACCCCGCTGATCTACGCGGTGTCGATGATCCCGCTGCTGGCCGTGTTCGTGCTCGGCACCGGCAAGTACGGCCGCCAGTGGCTGGACCTGAAGCTGTTCTACCTGCAGCCGGCCGAGCTGCTCAAGGTCAGCCTGCCGATGATGGTGGCCTGGTACCTGCACCGCATGCCGCTGCCGCCGCGCTTTTCCACGGTGATGGTCAGCGCGGTGATCATCGGGGTGCCGACCGGGCTGGTGATGCTGCAGCCGGACTTCGGTACCGGCGTGCTGATCGCCGCCAGCGGTGCGTTCGTGCTGCTGCTGGCCGGCCTGCCGTGGTGGTGGGTGGGCGTGGCCGTGGGTGGCGTCGCCGCCGCCGCACCCGTCGCCTGGATCTGGCTGCTGCGGCCCTACCAGAAAGACCGCATCATGATGTTCCTGGACCCGGAGATGGATGCGCTGGGCGCCGGGTGGAACATCATCCAGTCCAAGATCGCCATTGGTTCAGGCGGTTTCGATGGCAAGGGCTGGGGCCAGGGCTCGCAGTCGCACCTGAACTTCATTCCCGAGCAGACCACCGACTTCGCCTTCTCCGTGCTCAGCGAGGAGTTCGGCTGGATCGGCGTCGCGCTGGTGCTGTTCCTGTACCTGGTGGTGATCGGGCGCTGCCTGTGGATCGCCTCGCAGTCGCGCGATTCCTATTCCCGCCTGCTGGCCGGCGCCACCGGCCTGGCGTTCTTCGTCTACGTGCTGGTCAACGGCGGCATGATCTCCGGCCTGCTGCCGGTGGTGGGCGTGCCGATGCCGCTGATCAGCTATGGCGGCACCTCGGCGGTATCGCTGCTGGCCGGGTTCGGGCTGGTCATGGCCGCACGCAGCCACAACCCGGTGCACGGCGGCTACAGCTGACCGTCGCACGTCCTGTCCGGCGGCGACGGCATGTCGCCGCACCCATGCTCGCAGCTTATGTCTAGTCAAAAGATCGGCGGGAATTCGGCCGGTTTTGCGCAGATTCGGGTTTGGATCGTAGCGAATGTGCCGAATCCGGCATTGCCGGTGTAGAAGGCGTCAACGCGCTGACAGGAAAGTGAGATGTAGCGCACAAATATGAATGCGCTTGATCAGGATCAATGGACTTGTCGTAAACGGCCTGCACAATGGCGGCCCGCAAGCAGCTGCGCATCGAGCCAAGCGACGCGCAAGGCGCTGCGGGACGTAGTTGACCCAACGGGTACAGGGGGTGCGGCGTTGCGCTGGGGAGTAGCGCGTCGCACCAGTATCGACCGGGTCGGTAGCCCGGTTGCGCCCATGGGGATGGGGGCGCAGCCGGAGTACCTTTACACACGCTCTTAACGAACCCCCGAAACTTCGGGCAAATCGTTGGGATTCATGGTGTTAGGGGTTTTATTTCATCTTTGACCTGCTAACCTGCGGCGATGATTCGACGCACTTTGGCTTGCATGCTTACGCTCGGTTTGGTTGCCTGCGCGACCCAGCCGCACTCCCCGTCACCGCCGCCGCAGGCGTCAGGTGCGCCCAACAAGCCGGGAGTTGCCCACAAGGGGCCTGCCGAAGCCGCGCCGGAAGGGGCCGCCACCGCGCCGCCGGTTGACCTGACCCCAGTGCCGTTCGAGGTGGCACGCGCCAACTTCGTGCGTGATACCGCCGCCCGCTACGGCATCCCGGCTGCGCAGATCGAGGCCACGCTCGCCCAGGCGCAGGTGCGCGCTCCGATCATTGCCGCCATGTCGCGCCCGGCCGAGCGGGTCAAGCCGTGGAACGAATACCGGCCGATGTTCATCAGCCAGGCGCGGATCGACGGCGGCAGGAAGTTCCTGGCCCAGCACCGCGATGAGTTGATGCGCGTGCAGGAACGTACCGGGGTGCCGGCTGAAGTGATCGTGGCGATCATCGGCGTGGAAACCAGTTACGGCGCCAACACCGGCAGCTACCGCGTGCTCGATGCGCTGTACACGCTGGCCTTCAATTACCCGCGCAGCGGCGACCCGGCCAAGCTCGAACGCGAAGTGCGGCGCGAACTGTTCTTCCGCGATGAGCTGGCGCGCCTGTTCGCGCTGAGCCGCGACGAGAAGCTGGACATCCTGTCCATCAAGGGCAGCTATGCCGGCGCGATGGGCATGGGCCAGTTCATGCCGTCCAGCTACCTCGACTTCGCCGTGGACGGCAACGGTGATGGTCGCCGCGATCTGTTCACCAGCTACGACGACGTGTTCTCTTCCATCGCCAATTACTTCGTCAAGAAGGGCGGGTGGGTGCGCGGCGGCCCGGTTGCGGTGCCGGCCACGCTGGCGCCCGGCCGCGCGCCCTTCGATCCCACCGACTGGACCCCGACCTGGACGCTGTCCGACCTGGCCCAGCGCGGCTACCAGCCCGCGGCACCCGTCCCGTCCGGGCTGACGGCCACCCCGATCACGCTGGAGGGCAGCACCGGCAAGCAGTACTGGCTGGGCTTCCAGAACTACTACGCCATCACCCGTTACAACCTGTCCAAGATGTACGCGATGGCCGTGTACCAGTTGTCGCAGGCCATCGCCGGCCAGGAGCTGCCGCCGGCATGAACGCACGCGCGCGCTGCAGATGGGCGGTTCCCGGCCTGCTGATCCTGGCGCTGGCCGCCTGCAGCAGTGCGCCAAAAAAGCCGCCCAGCGCGAGCGGCACTACCGGCAAACCGTCGGGCGCGCTGGTGCAGGGGCAGGGCAAGGGCAAGGGCAGCCGCCCTGCGCATTGCCCTGAAGGCTCGCCGTACAAGGCCGCGTCGGAGGATCCCAGCACGCGCGGCGATTACCGCGCGGGCGGGCTGTACAAGCCGGGCGTCAACGACAGCACCCCGACCTACATTCCCGCCGTGGCCTGCATTCCCGAACCGGACGTGGTGGACCTGCCACGCTCGGCGATCGGCAACAAATCGCCATACGTGGTACTGGGCAAGAGTTACCAGGTACTGGACCGGCCCAAGGGCTATGCCGAGAAGGGCACGGCGTCTTACTACGGTGCCAAGTTCCATGGTCGGCTTACCTCCAACCGCGAGGTGTATGACATGTACGCCTTCACCGCCGCGCACAAGACCCTGCCTCTGCCGAGCTTTGCGCGGGTCACCAACCTGGACAACGGCGAATCGGTCATAGTGCGGGTCAATGACCGCGGCCCGTTCCACGACGGCCGGGTGATCGATCTCAGCTACGCCGCCGCCGTGCGCCTGGGCATCACCCAGCGCGGCACCGGCAACGTGGAAGTGCGCGCGCTGACCCCGGGCGAAGACAACCTGCTGGCCGACAAGCCCTCGCGCCGTGAGCGCCGTGCCGCGGAAGCGGCCGCGACCGTGGCGGCTGCAACGCCGCCGGCCACGGCGCGCCGCGCCAGCGACATGGACAAGCTGGTCGGCGCATTGCCGGCGCCTGCCGCGCGTCCGGCCGGCCCGGCCCAGCCGGCCGCGACCCAGGCGGCAACGCTGGAGACGGGCCCGGTCACGGTGAGCGCGCTGCCGGCGGCTGCGCCGGTGGCCGCCGCCGCCCGCCCCCTGCCTGCGCCCGTCGCGGCCGCCACACCCAGCCCCTCGTTGCAGCAGCAGGTCGGCAACGTGCTGCTGCAGGTAGCCAGCTTCGCGAGCCGCGAGAACGCCACCAAGGCCTTGGGTCAGCTGTCTTCGGCCGGCATCGTCGGCGCCAGCATCAGCGATATCGTCAGCGGCGGCCGCACCCTGTGGCGCCTGCGGGTGCCGGCGGCCGACCATGCCAGCGCCTCGGAACTTGCCGGCCGCATTGTCGGTCTGGGATTCGGGTCGCCGCAGATCGTGAAAGAGTAAACGACCTACAATGACCGTCCCCTGTAATTCCCTTGGCGCCCTCCTGGAGCTTGCTGTCCGATGAAATTCCGCTTTGCCGCTGCTGCCATGGCCACGACCCTGTTCGTGGGCATGGTCTCCGCCCAGACCCCCTTGCCGACCCCGGCCCCGGCACCCGCTCCTGCCGCCGCCGCCCCCGTTACCGTGGCCACCCCGCCGGCGCCCAAGCCCAGCGTGGCCAAGGCCTGGGTGCTGATGGATTACGCCACCGGCCAGGTGCTGGCCGGCGAGAACATCCATGAACAGCTGGCGCCGGCCAGCATCACCAAGGTGATGACCTCGTACGTGGTTGCCGCCGAAGTGAAGAACGGCAAGGTCCGTACCGACGACCAGGTGATGATGAGCGAGCGCGCCTGGCGCGAAGGTGGCGCCGGCACCGACGGCAGCTACAGCGGCTTCCCGGTCAACCAGACCGCGCGCCTGGAAGACATGGAAAAGGGCATGGCGATCCAGTCGGGCAATGACGCCGCCATCGCGCTGGCCGAACATGTGGCCGGCAGCGAAGAAGCCTTCGCCTCGCTGATGAACAGCTACGCTGCCAAGATCGGCATGAAGGACTCGCACTTCGTCAACGCCCACGGCCTGAGCGCCGAAGGCCATCGCACCACCGCCTACGACCTGGCGCTGCTGGGCCGTGCGTTCGTGCGCGACTACCCGGAAACCTACGCCTACAACAAGGTGAAGGAATTCACCGTGGGCAACATCACCCAGCCCAACCGCAACCTGCTGCTGTGGCGCGACCAGAGCGTGGACGGCATCAAGACCGGCCACACCTCCGAAGCGGGCTACTGCCTGATGAGCTCGGCCCAGCGTGGCGACCAGCGCCTGATCGCGGTGGTGCTGGGCGGTGCTTCGGAGAAGCAGCGCGCCGATGACAGCCTGGCGCTGCTCAACTGGGGCTTCCGCTTCTTCGAAACGCACCGCATGTACGAGCCGGGCAAGGCCGTGGCCGAACACAAGGTGTGGAAGGGCAAGGCCGATACGCTGCAGCTGGGCGTGGCCCAGCCGCTGCTGGTGAGCGTGCCGCGCGGCCGCTACAACGACCTCAAGCCGAGCATCGACGTGCCCAAGACCCTGGAAGCCCCGTTCACCGCGGGCCAGGCAGTGGGTACGCTGAAGGTGACCCTGGACGGCAAGGTGGTGGCGCAGGCTCCGCTGGTGGCGGTGGCTGCGGTGGAAGAAGCCGGCTTCTTCAAGCGCCTGTGGGACAGCTTCTGGATGTGGTGGGAATCGGAATAACGGTTCCGCCCGTATTCAATGAAAAAAAGACCGGCTCGCGCCGGTCTTTTTTTTGCGCAATGGGTCCGTAACGGTTCCTTGCTCTTGGTTGATTGATCCCGATCCGGGGACGTTACGTAACAATTCGTAGCCCCGGCCGTTGGCCGGAAACCCCGCGCAGCGCGGCCCAGGTATCCGGAGGCGGTTGCGCAACGATCGCGGTCAACGTCCCGGCGTTTACACGTTCCGAAGCCGCGCATCGGGCGGTCATGGCCCCGGAACGAAGAGCAGCCGGCCAACGGCCGGGGCTACGAATTCATACGTGCCCATCGGGATCCGGATCAATCAACCACGAGCCCGTCATCGTCACGGGCCCGTGGGGATTCCGGTCGCTCAGAGCGACCGGCTGATCGTAAAGCTGCCGTAGATCGGCGACTGGTCCTGCAGGTCGAACTCGCGGGTGCTGTGGTAGCGGGCGAGGGCGAACTTCCAGCGGTTGTACATCACCGCCAGGCCGTAGCCGCCCTGGGCCACCCAGTTGCGCTTGTCCACGCTGTGGCTGTTGCGGAAGGTGTTGCCGTCCAGGGTGATGTCCCGGATCACCCAGGCCGCATCGCTGGTGGCGAACAGATGGAACGACCACCCGGTGGGCTTACCGCCGCGGGTCGGCGCGGTGTTTTCGCCGGCCGGGCGCAGCGGGGTGCTGCCGAAATCGTCCGGCAGCTTCCAGCCGAAGCGGACTTCGCCGCCGGCATTGAGGTGGGTGGCGAGGTTGCCGACCGCACCGCCGTAGTGGCTGATCGCATCCCAGCCCCAGCCGGCCAGGTTGTCCTCGGCATCGCCCCAGCGGTGCATGCGCTCGTGGGTGAGCATGAACACCGGTTCGTTGTGCAGCTGGTTGTCCCAGCCCTGGAATTTCTCATCGCCCAGCGCGTCATGCACGGCGTCCTGCACTTCCTTGCCCAGCGCCCACGGCCCGACCACGCCGAGCGCGAGCTGGGTGGTCTGCAGGCGGTCGCCGCGCCGTGCGTTGTAGCCGAAGCTGCCGATCAGCACGCCGGCATACGGCCGATCGTCCTCGATCACATCGCGGCGGGTGAAGTCCTTGGGGGTGTAGATCTGCTGGGCGAAGCTGAAGATCATGTTCTGCTGCTCGAACTCGCCGGGGGCCAGGCGTTCGAGGTGGCGGTTGACCCAGCGGGCAAGCTTCGGCAGGCACGGATCGTCGGTGTAATCGACCAGGTTGGGCGAGACGAAGGTGATCTGCGCCCCGTTGGTGTAGCCCTGGTCCTGGTCGGCGCCGCCAAAGAGATCGTTGTCGACGCGGAAGTTGACCTGCGGCGGGTGCTCGCGCATGGCGTCGGGCCCGCATTGTTCGGCTGCCTGTACCGCAGGCGCGGCTGCTGCAAGAACACCGGCAAGTGCGGCCGGTAACGCGAATCGCTTCAGAAGCATAAGATTCCCGCGGATGGTTTATTCATTTTTAAGCGGGAGCAGGGTATTCACGGCGTGATGCCGTGACCAGCACCGCGCACGCACTGGTGCGTCTTGTTCGTGAAGGCCGATCTTCACGCAACGTTCGGCGCAGCTGTGCGCACGATCATGCAGGTCTTGGGTTCAGACGCTTCCGTCCCCATAATCGCGGTCATGGAAATCAAGTCTGACAATCCCGAACACGGCTTCCAGTTCCCCGGTCAATTCGAGCTCAGCGCCATGGGCGCCGCGAACATCGGTCTGGAGCACGAACTTCCGCAGCTGCTGCATCTGGCCGGCATCCAGGTGCTCAAAGAGCGCATCACCTGGAAGACCTCGTCCAACGGCAAATACGTGTCCGTGAAGCTGGTCTTCATGGCCGAAAGCCGCGAGCAGCTGGACCTTGCCCACACCGCGCTGCGCGACCACCCGGAAGTGAAGTGGACGCTGTAACCAGCTGCGAAACCACCGCTGCACCGGGCCAGCGCCCGGCGCAGCCGGCGATCGTGCGCGACCTGGGCCGCCAGCCCTATGCGCCGGTCTGGCATGCAATGCAGCGTTTCACTGATGCACGTACCGACGACACCCCGGACGAGCTGTGGGTGGTCGAGCACGATCCGGTGTTCACCCTGGGCCAGGCCGGCAAGGACGAACACGTGCTGGCCGCCGGCGATATCCCGGTGCTGCACGTGGACCGCGGCGGCCAGGTGACTTACCACGGGCCGGGCCAGATCGTGGTCTACCCGCTGCTGCAGCTGCGCCGGCTGGGGATCGGGGTGCGCGATTACGTGTGCCGGATCGAGCAGGCGATCATCGACACGCTGGACGAATGGAATATCGGGGCTGAACGGCTGGACGGCGCGCCGGGGGTCTACGTGGGCGGGGCCAAGGTGGCCGCGCTGGGCATCCGGGTCCGCCGTGGCTGCACCTTCCACGGGCTGGCCTTCAACGTGGCGATGGACCTGGAGCCGTTCCACCGCATCAATCCCTGCGGCTACCAAGGGCTGCAGGTCACCTCGATGGTAGACTTGGGGGGACCGTCCGGCATGGCGGCCGTCAAGCCGGTACTGCTGGGCCATCTGGCCCGCCAGTTCGGGTTGGACCTCCAGCCTGCCACGGACCTGCCCGATCTGACTGACGCGGCCTGAGCGCCGCCGACCAAGGCCATGACTGAAACCACCGCTCGCATCATTCCCCTGCAGGTCGTGCAGGGCGACACGCCGTCCGCCGCGCCGTTGCAGGCCGGGGTCAAACAGCTGGGCGGTGACAAGATCGGCCGCTCGCCGGTGCAGTTCGCCGACGCACCGGTGCTGCGCAAGCCGTCGTGGATCCGGGTCCGGATTCCGTCGGGCAACGCGGTGCAGACGCTGAAGGCCAAGCTGCGCGAGAACCGCCTGGTGACGGTCTGCGAGGAAGCCAGCTGCCCGAACATCCACGAGTGCTTCAGCCACGGCACGGCAACGTTCATGATCCTGGGCGAGGTCTGCACGCGGCGCTGCTCGTTCTGCGACGTGGCCCACGGCCGACCGAAGCCGCCGGACGCGGGTGAACCGGCCAGCCTGGCCCAGACCGTGGCGGACATGGGCCTGAAGTACGTGGTGGTGACCAGCGTGGACCGCGATGACCTGCGCGACGGCGGTGCCCAGCACTTCGCCGACTGCATCGGGGCGATCCGCGCCAAGTCGCCGAACACCCGCATCGAAGTGCTCACGCCGGACTTCCGCGGCAAGGGCCGCATGGAGCGGGCGCTGGACATCCTGGCGACCAACCCGCCGGATGTGTTCAACCACAACATCGAAACCGTGCCGGACCTGTACCGCAACGTACGCCCGGGTGCGGATTACCAGTGGTCGCTGACGCTTCTCAAGAACTTCAAGGCTCAGCACCCGTCGATCGCGACCAAGTCCGGCATCATGCTGGGCCTGGGCGAGGACATGGACCAGGTGCGGGCAACCATGCGCGACCTGCGCGCGCACGACGTGGACATGATCACCATCGGCCAGTACCTGCAGCCGACCGCACACCACCACCCGGTGCTGCGTTACTGGACGCCCGAGGAATACAAGGAACTGGAAGTCTACGGCTACGAGCTGGGCTTCAGCCACGTGGCCTCCGGCCCGATGGTGCGGTCTTCGTACCACGCCGATGTGCAGGCAAAGGGCGCTGGCGTCGCCTGAGCCCTGGTTCTTCTCCCGTCTGATTGGAGCGCGCGCTCCGATCAGACGCGGCTGCCGGTGAATCGAGCGCCGGGCCGCCATGCCCTTTCCGGCGAATGTCCCCCGGCGTCGGCCTGTGGCCGACACCTCCTCCTTTAATTCGCCTCCAAGGGCATGGCGACCCGGCACTCGACCCACCGGCGTTGGCCCCCTGGCTCCTGCTTCTCCAGTGCGAACCGCAAGCCGAGCCCCGTCGCGGCCGGCAGGCTCCTGGCAAAGTAAAGGAGGAGGCCGTCGCCGCAGGGCGACCGCCGGGGGACATTTGCACAGGGGCCTGCCGGCCGCGGCGGGGCCCTCAACGCTCGCGATGGACCTGATCGAAGACCGTGAAGCTGCTCCGGCCTGAATGCCTGCCGACCGCCGAAAGGGCCAGGCCGCCGCTCGGTTTCGCGCGTAAACCCCGTTCCCAGCAGCAATTCCGCGTCATTCACAATTTGATACAGCCCCGCGTTTAGGCTGGAAATCCGCGTTCTGACGCGGTGGATGACAAACCCCGCAACTTTCGGCACTGTCGTGTGGTCTGATCCGCACGCAGTCTCCCCGTTGGCAAGGTGCCATGAGCAAGTCGATGAAATTCAAAGCCCCCGCATTCCTGATGGCCCTGGCGCTGACCGCGCCGCTGGCGCTGGCTGCCTATGCCGATTCGCCGGCCCTGCCGTCGGCGGCCACGGCCGACCAGGTGACGACCTCCAAGCTGGTGTACGGGCTGCTGTCGGACAGCCGCTATGCGTACCGGCCGCGCGCGCTGGATGCGGCGACCTCCAAGGACGTGTTCAAGCGTTACCTGGAATCGCTCGACGGCAGCAAGCAGTTCTTCACCCAGGCGGACATCACCAGGTTCGCCCCGTTCGAATCGAATATTTCGTCGGCCATCCGCGGCGGCGAGCTGGAGCCGGCGTTCCAGGTGTTTGCGGTCTACAAACAGCGGGTGGGCGAGCGCGTGGGTTACGCGCGCAAGCTGCTCAAGCAGGATTTCGATTTCAGCAGCGATGAGCGCTTCGAGTACGACCGCAAGGACGTGCCGTGGGCCGCCAGCAGCGCCGAACTCGATGACCTGTGGCGCAAGTCGGTGAAGAATGACTGGCTGCGCCTGAAGCTGGCCGGCAAGCAGCCGGCCGACATCCGCAAGACGCTGGACAAGCGCTATGCGCAGCTGGAGAAGTCGGTCAATGAGCTGAAGGGCGAGGACGTGTTCCAGTTCTTCCTCAACTCCTATACCAGCGCCGTTGATCCGCACACCGATTACTTCACCCCGCGCACGGCCGAGAACTTCAACCAGGCCATGTCGCTCTCGCTGGAAGGCATCGGCGCGCAGCTGCAGCGCCAGGACGACATGGTGGTGATCCGCGAGATCATCGCCGGTGGGCCGGCCTCGGTGAACGGCACGCTCAAGCCCGGTGACCGCATCGTGGGCGTGGGCCAGGGCAAGTCCGGTCCGGTCGAGGATGTGATCGGCTGGCGCATTGACGACGTGGTGGCCAAGATCCGCGGCAAGAAGGACACCCAGGTGCGGCTGGAATTCATTCCGGCTGAAGAGGGCGTGGACGGCAAGCCGCACATGCTGGTGCTGACCCGGCAGAAGGTGCGCCTGGCCGAACAGGCCGCCAAGGGTGAAACGCTGACCATCCCGGCCAAGGATGGGGCGCCGGCGCGCAAGGTGGGCGTGATCAAGCTGCCGACCTTCTATCAGGACTTCGAAGGCCGCCGCCGCAACGCGACCGATTACGCCTCGGCCACGCGCGATGTGGCCAAGCTGCTGGCCGGCTTCAAGAACGACAAGCTCGATGGCGTGGTGCTGGACCTGCGCAACAATGGTGGCGGTTCGCTGGATGAAGCCATCGAGCTGACCGGCCTGTTCATCGAACAGGGCCCGGTGGTGCAGGTGCGCGAATCCGGTGGCCGCGTCACGGTCAACAACGACCGCAGCGAAGCGGTGGCATGGGACGGCCCGCTGGCCGTGCTGATCAACCGCGGTTCGGCCTCGGCATCGGAAATCTTCGCCGGTGCCATCCAGGATTACGGCCGTGGGCTGGTCATTGGTGAAACCACCTTCGGCAAGGGCACCGTGCAGAACATCGTGGACCTGGACCGCTGGCCCAGTGGCGAAGCCCAGCGCTTCGGCCAGGTGAAGCTGACCATCGCGCAGTTCTTCCGCGTCAGCGGCAGCAGCACCCAGCACAAGGGCGTGGTGCCGGACCTGGCCTTCCCGGCCAGCGTGGATGCCAGCGAGTACGGCGAAAGCACTTACGACAACGCGCTGCCTTGGACCCGCATCGCCGCCGTGCCGCACACCCAGTACGGCAACTTCGGCCCGCTGCTGCCCAAGTTGGAAACCCTGCATGCCTCGCGCATTGCCTCCGACAAGGAGTTCCAGTGGTGGAACGAGGACGTGGAGCAGTTCCGCACCGAAGCGGCCAAAAAGTACATCTCGCTCAACGAGGCCGAGCGCCGCACCGAGCGTGAGCGCCAGGAAACCCAGCGCAAGCAGCGCCAGGCCACCCGCAAGGAACTGGGCCTGGACCTGGACCCGCTGGCCGATGACAGCAACGATGATGGCCTGACCGGCAACGAGCGCGACATCGTCAAGGATGCTGCCCGCGAGAAGGCCGCCGAGAAGCGCCCGGACCCGCTGCTGCGCGAGTCCGCCGCTATCCTGGCCGACGCGGTGAACCTGCTGGCCGAAGACCGCCCGTTGTCGGCGCAGGTGCTGCCGCAGTCGACCGCCGCAGGCCGCTGGGCCGATTGATCGGGTGAATCAAGTGAAAACGAGGGGCCGGCGGAAACGCCGGCCCTTTGCTTTTAGACCCCACGCATACGCCGCCGGGCCTATGCTTGCGCAATCATCCTCCTGCAGGAGCGCCCATGCGGCTGTCCCATGCACTCCCGGCCGGCCTGCTGGCCCTTGGCCTGTCCGCCTGCGGCGGCAAGGCCGCCGACAGCACGCTGCTGCGCGAATCCTTCGATTCGGGCGACACCTACTCGCGTACCGTTCCCGGCACGCCGGCGCAGGCCTGCGAAGCCGCGCGACGTACCCTGCTCAGCCAAGGCTATGCGATCGCCCGTGCCGACGCCGACGCGGTGGAAGCGAACAAGAACTTCCAGCCGACCGAGGACTCGCACGAGCAGCTGGTGCTGCGCATTTCCTGCGCCGCGCGGGGCGACGAAGCACTGGTGTTCGTCAGTGCCGTGCAGGACCGCTATGCGCTGAAGAAGAGCCCCACCTCGGCCAGTGTGGGCGTGGGCGCGCTGGGCTCGGTGTCGCTGCCGTTCGGCAGCAACGACGACTCGCTGGTGAAGGTGGCCAGCAGCACCGTGCAGGACGGCGACTTCTACCGCCGCTTCTTCACCCGCCTGCAGCAGTACCTGCCGGCGGCCAAGGCCAGCACCCCGGAGCCGGCAGCCGCGCCGGTTCCGCCGGCCCCGGCGCCGCCGGTAACGCCGGTTCCCGAGCCTGCGCGTGCGCCGGCGGATGCGCCGGCGGCGATGGCGCCGCCTCCGCCCCCGACGCCAGAGCCGGCCCCGGTCGCTGATACCCCGGTCGCCGATACGCCGATTCCGACCCCGACTCCCTGACAGGGCGCGGAGCATGCCGCGCGCTGCAGGCGTCCTGTTGGCGGTGATGTTGGGCCTGCTGCCGACCGCCGAAGGCCGGGCCAACCCGCACAGCTGTGTGCAGGTACTGTTGGAACGCCTGGGATGGCAGCTGAAGGACGCTGACATCGCCACGCCGCGCGTGCACGGCGGCCCGGTCTGCGAACGCGCCGACCTTCGCCACGCCCAGGCGGAAGGCGATCTGCGCGTGCAGCTGCCGCGCGGCTGGACCACCGGGCAACGCGAGGATTTCCTGCGCACCCTGCTTGAGGAACCGGCCACGGTCTGCGCCTATGCCTTCGAACTGGGCAAGGCCACCCGCCGGGCCTCCACGAGCCTGCAGAACAACCCCGGTTACCGGTTCTCGGCGCTGCAGCTGGGCTGGATCGGGTTCGGTGCAGCGGGCGCGCGGGCGCAGGGCTGGGAAGGCTTCCGCAGTTTCGGTCGCGGCTACCAGCCGCATGGGTCCAACAGCGCGGCCCTGCAGACCTTCTACGACGGCCGGGTGCGCAGTGAATGCGAGGTGGGCCGGCAGGTGGCGCAGCTGGCCACCCAGCGCGAGCTGTATGGCGATGCCGCGTTCGATGCGGCGTTCACCCCGGGCGAACTGTCGATCGGCACCTTCCTGACCCTGCACGACACCGACAGCATCCTGCTGGGGCATCACGCCGGCGACTTCTTCGCCGATGGCAAGGCCGTGCGCACCTCGCAGCGCGGCCGCCAGGCGTTCGTGGGCGCCCCCGGCTTCATCGAACATGTGTTCGATCCAGTGTACCTGGACGACATCAACAACCAGGCCGAGAACTTCGTGATCGTCGACGTCGGCCCGGGTGCGGCCGAGGCGTTGCGCGAGCACGGCGGCTTCGCCCATTACGACCGCACCAACCGCCGCATCTGGGAGCTGGCCAGCCGCATGCCCGGGCCCGGGCTGCGACGCTTCGAGCGCCTGCTGTTCGAGCGCGACCCGGCCCTGCGTGCGGCGCTGCCGGCCAGCCAGCAGCCGCTGCTGGCTGAACTGGACGCGCTGCTGGACGATCCGTTCTACCGGGAGTTCGTGATTTATGTGCACCCACGCGGTATACGTCCCGTGGGCTATCACATCGCACGCCTGCTCGACCGCAATCCGCGCACGCCGTTCGCGTTCGAGCTGGGCCTGCACAACCTGCATACCACGCTGTACCACCGCTGGATCCAGTCACGGCTCCAGCAGTGCGCGGCAGCGTCGACACATTCGCAACCCGAGCAAAGGTGAGTCATGGAAATTGCAATGATTGGACTGGGGCGCATGGGCGCCAACATGGCCGAGCGGCTGCACCGCGGCGGTCACCGCGTGATCGGCGTGGACCCCGGTGAAGCGGCCCGGACCAGTGCCGCCGCGCGCGGCTTCGACGTGAGTGCAACGGCGGCCGAAGCGCTGGCGAAGCTGTCGGTGCCGCGCGTGGTCTGGCTGATGGTGCCCGCCGGTGAGGTGGTCGACCAGACCCTGGCGTCGCTGTCGCCGCACCTGTCCGAAGGTGACGTGGTGATCGACGGCGGCAACTCGTATTACAAGGATTCGATGCGCCGCGCCACGCAGCTGCTGGAAGAAGACGTGACCTACCTCGACTGCGGCACCAGCGGCGGGGTGTGGGGCCTGCAGGAAGGCTACAGCCTGATGATCGGTGGCGATGCGGCGGCCGTCGAGCGCGTCGGTGCGATCTTCCGCACCCTGGCCCCGGCCGAGGATCGCGGCTGGGTCCACGCGGGGCCGAGCGGAGCCGGGCACTTCTGCAAGATGGTCCACAACGGCATCGAGTACGGAATGATGCAGGCCTATGCCGAAGGCTTCGCGCTGATGCAGCGCAAGACCGAATTCAACCTTGACCTGGGCCAGGTCGCGGCGGCCTGGCAGCACGGCAGCGTGGTGCGGTCCTGGCTGCTGGACCTGAGTGCCGACGCCTTGTCCCGCAACCCGCAGCTGGACGGTATCGCGCCGTTCGTGCCCGATTCCGGCGAAGGCCGCTGGACGGTGGCTGAAGCGATCGACCTGGACGTCTCCGCCCCGGTGATCACCCTGTCGCTGCTGGAGCGGCTGCGCTCACGCGAAAAGAATTCCTTCAGCGACCGCATGCTCTCCGCACTGCGCAACCAGTTCGGCGGCCACGCGATGGTCAAGGAATAACCTTACCGAAGATCCACGCGCCGGCCGCTGCCGGCGCTTTCGCGGCCTGCTTCCAGCAGCCGCATCAGTTGCAATGCTTCTTCAGTACTGACTGGCGCTTCGCCCTCGCCGAGCATCGCATCGCGGAACGCGGCGTAGAACCGGCGATAGTCGCCGACGGCATTGTCCACGGTCTGCCGATGTACCTTTCCTTCGGCATCCACCTGCACCAGCAGCCCATGCTGCGGATCCAGGCCCCAGCCCGGCGCGCCGGGGGCGATGCCCTGGCGCAGCTGGTCTTCCTGCACATCCAGGCCTTCCTTGAGGTAGCTGCCGGTGCTGCCGTGCACGGCAAACCGTGGCGCCGACGCGGCCACCAGTGAACCGGCGTGCACGATCGCGCGCATCTCGGGGTAATGCAGCACCGCATGGAAATAATCATCACTGCGCGCGCCGTCGCGCTGCGCGGTGATGTCGGCACTGATCGCTTCGGGCCAGCCGAACAGCTGCAGCATCTGGTCCAGCAGGTGCGGGCCCAAATCCATCCACAATCCGCTGCCGGGTGCATCGCTCTCGCGCCAGCGATCGCGCACCTGCGGGCGGAAGCGGTCAAAGTGCGAATGGCATTCGGCAACGCGGCCCAGCGTACCGGACGCCAGCACACTGCGCAGGCTGAGGAAGTCGGCATCGCAGCGGCGGTTCTGGAACACGCACACCACGCGCTCCGCGTCGCGCGCGGCATCCACCACCGCCACCGCTTCGGCCGCGCTCAACGCAAACGGTTTGTCGACCAGCACGTGCTTGCCTGCACGCAATGCCGCCAGCGCGAGGGGGGCGTGCTGTTCATTGGGCGTCGCGATCACCACCGCGTCCACCGCCGGGTCGGCCAGAAGAGGCGCCACATCCGCGTGGATGTGCACATCGGTGAAGCTGCGCAGCAGCCGCTCGCGCTGCGAACTGACGATGCTGTGCAGCGCCAGGCCCGGCGTGTGCTGGATCAGCGGCGCATGGAAAACGCTTCCAGCCAGCCCGTATCCGATCAATCCCACTTGTGCGATCGTCGCCATGTGCGTACCTGCCGTGTTGCCTTGGATAAGAATAATTGCAAATGATGCAGTGCGGGAAACCTGAACTGTTGGGATTGAACCTGACCGGTTCACGGCAACGTGATCTTGCAGCGACGTGCTGTCCACGCATCGCAGCCGACACTGGGCCCACTAACCAGGGAGACACCGCACATGACCAACACTACCCGTAATCTGCTTGCTGCTTCGCTCGCTTTCGGCATGCTGCTGGGCACCTCGGCGGCAATGGCCAAGGATCCGCCGAAGACCACCGACAAGACTGCCATGACCCACGCCGATACGCATGAGTCGTCCGAGCCGGCCTCCGATACCTGGATCACCACCAAGGTGAAGAGCGAGCTGCTCACCACCAAGAATGTGTCCGGCACCGAAGTAAAGGTCGAGACGGTCAACGGCGTGGTTTCGCTGTCGGGTACCGTGGACTCCAAGGCCGAGCACGACAAAGCCATTGCCAAGGCCAAGGCCGTCAAGGGCGTCACCAAGGTGGATGCCAGCGCGCTGACGGTTGCATCGGCCGCTGCCAAGCGCTGATCCGCTGCTGTCATGAACATGGGGCGCGCCTTCGGGCGCGCCTTTTTTTTGCGCGGATCGCCTGTCCGGTCCTCCCGCGTATTCACGTTGGTGTGGAGTATATTCAGGACGTCGCCCCTCTCGGCGCACCTCCTGGACGGGGGCGCACCGTGCGGGGAAAGGGGAACATGCAGGCTGACGAGGGGCTATGGCACTGGTTTTCAGTGATGAACTCTGGGATCGCTGGCGGTTGCCGGCCCTCGGGCTGGCGGCTGTCGCCATCATCGTGGTGCCATGGCTGACGCTGCGCAAACTTTCCGGGGAGAACCTCGACGCGATGCGCTGGGTGGCCCACACCCAGGACGTCGGCGTGGCGGTGTACCAGTTGCAGGCCGATGTGCGCGACGTGGAGTCCGCTGCATTGACCATGTCGCGGGGCATCGATGCCCCCGGCCTGCGCGAGCGGCTGGGCCAGGCGCGCTTCATCCCGCAGCGGCTGGCGCGACTGACCGAACTGACCCGCGACAACCCCGAGCAGCTGGTGCGCATCGGCCGCATCCAGTCGTTGCTGGAGCGGCGCATGGAAGTGGCCCGCGACCTGGCCAGCGCGGGGCCGGAAGACGACCAGCGACGGCTGGTCCAGGATCTCACCACGCGCTACCCGATCCGCGGCCTCATCGAGGAACTGCAGAACCGCGAGGAGGCGCTGCTGCGCGAACGCTCGGCCCAGTTCGCCCAGCAGCAGCGGCAGGGCGAACTGGTGTCATGGACCGCACTGGTGGTGCAGCTGCTGCTGCTCGGGCTGGTGCTGTGGCTGCTGCACCGGCAGATGCTGCACCGCGCCCATGCAGAGCGTGCCAGCCGGCGCGCTTCGGCGCGCGCCGCCTCCGTGCTGCATACCGTGCGCGAGCCGATCGTGCTGCTTGACCGCGAACTCAGGGTCCAGCTGCACAACCCGGCGTTCGCCGAGTTGTATGGCCTGGACGACGACGGGACCACCGACGGCCGTGCGCTCGACAGCGTCGGCGGGGGCGCCTGGAGCGACCCGGCCGTGCGCCAGCGGTTGATGGACGTGCTGCTGCGCGGCCGCGAACTGTGGGATTTCGAGCACGAACAGCGCACCGACGACGACCAGGTGCGCACCATGCTGATCAACGCCCGCCGCATGCCGTTGCCGGACCGCGACGACGAAGTGGTGCTGATGACGATCACCGATGTCACCGTGCAGCGCGCAGTGCAGCAGCGCGTGGAAGAACTGAACCGCCAGTTGGAAGGCAAGGTGGAGCAGGTGTCGGAGGTCAACCGCGAACTGGAGGCCTTCAGCTACTCGGTGTCGCACGACCTGCGCGCGCCGCTGCGTCACGTGGCCGGCTTCTCGGACAAGCTGGCGCGCCACCTGGGCGAAAGCGTAGACGAGAGATCGCGGCATTACCTTGACGTCATCGCCGGCTCGGCGCGGCGGATGGCGACACTGATCGACGACCTTCTAGTGTATTCGCGGCTCGGCCGGGCGGCGATGCGCCTGCAGGCGGTGGACATGCAGTCGCTGGTGGCCGATACCCGCGCACTACTCGATGCCAATGTGCTGAGCGATAGCGAAGCCACCGGCGTGGCGCGGCGCATCGAATGGAAGATCGCCCCGCTGCCGATCCTCGTGTCCGACGACAACATGATGCGGCAGCTCTGGTTGAACCTGCTGGGCAACGCGGTGAAGTATTCGGCCAACGCGCACCCGGCGCGGATCGAGGTGGATTACGCGCGGCAGCCCGACGGCAGCCATCTGTTCAGCGTGCGCGACAACGGTGCCGGCTTCGATATGGCCTATGCCAGCAAGCTGTTCGGCGTATTCCAGCGCCTGCACAAGGCCAGCGACTACCCCGGCACCGGCATCGGACTGGCCAGCGTGCGCCGCGTACTCACCCGCCATGGTGGCCGGATCTGGGCCGAAGCGGCGCTGGACCAGGGCGCCACCTTCCATTTCCTGCTGCCTCCCTCTCTCGACGCACTCAACAAGGGCCCTGCCGCATGACCGTTCTCCGTACCATCCTGCTTGCCGAGGACAGCCCCGCCGACGCCGAAATGGCCATCGATGCGCTGAAGGAAGCGCGCCTGGCCAACCCCATCGTGCACGTCGAAGACGGCGTGGAAGCGATGGACTACCTGCTGCGCCGCGGCGCCTTCGCACACCGCGAGGAAGGGCTGCCGGCGGTGCTGCTGCTGGATATCAAGATGCCGCGCATGGACGGGCTGGAAGTGTTGCGCCAGATCCGCAATGCGGAGGAGCTCAAGCGCCTGCCGGTGGTGATCCTGTCGTCCTCGCGCGAAGAGAGCGACCTGGCCCGCAGCTGGGACCTGGGCGTCAATGCCTACGTGGTCAAGCCGGTGGACGTAGACCAGTTTTTCGGTGCGGTGCAGACGCTCGGCAAGTTCTGGGCGCTCATCAACCAGGCCCCGGAGGTCGAATAACCCATGCCGCTCACCGGCCCCTCGCTGGGACACCTGCGCATCCTGCTGGTGGAGGATTCGCCCGAAGATGCCGAGCTGATGTGCGGGCAGATGCTCGACGCCGGGCTGGAGGCCAGCTTCGAACGGGTCGAGACCGCTGCCGAACTGCGCGATGCGTTGCTGCGGTTCGCGCCGGACATCGTGCTGTCCGACCTGGCCATGCCCGGTTTTTCGGGCAACCAGGCGCTGGAAATCGTGCGCGGCTGGCACCCGGACGTGCCCTTCATCTTCGTGTCGGGCACGATCGGCGAAGAAAACGCCGTGGCCGCCCTGCACCAGGGCGCCAATGACTACATCATCAAGCACCAGCCGGCGCGGCTGCCGTCGGCGGTGGCGCGTGCCGTGCGCGAGGCGCGCGGCACCATCGACCGCCAGCGGGTGGAAGCCGAGCTGATGCGCGCGCAGCGACTGGAAAGCCTGTCGCTGCTGGCCGCCGGACTCAGCCACGACCTGCGCAACATCCTGCAGCCGCTGCTGATCATGCCGGAGCTGCTCAAGGCGCGTACCGATGACCCGCAGCTGCACCACCTGGCCGATGTGATCGCCGAATGCGGCCGGCGCGGGCACGAGATGGCCGAGTCGATGTTGTCCTTCGTGCGCGGCTCGCGCACCCCGAGCGAACGGATCCAGATCGCCCACCTGTTCGAGGCGATGGAACTGCTGCTGCGCAGTACCTTGCCGGCGCGGGTGAGCCTGCATCTGGACGTGGACGACCCGGCCCTGGCGGTGGATGCCAACTACACCGAGCTGCAGCAGGTGCTGTTGAACCTGGCGCTCAACGCGATCCAGGCCATGCCCAACGGGGGGCGGCTGACCCTGCGCGCAATGGCCGATCCCGATGCGCATGGCCAGGACTGGCTGCGCATCTCGGTGACCGACGAGGGCGTGGGCATGAGTGCGGAGGTGCTGTCGCATCTGTTCAACCCGTTCTTCACCACCAAGGCCAATGGCACCGGGCTGGGCCTGATCTCATGCAAGCGCATCATCGAAGGCGCGCACGGCAGCATCCGGGTGGACAGCACCCCGGGCGTGGGCAGCCGCTTCGACCTGCTGCTGCCGATGCGCGAGGAGCCGGCCGAGGACGCGCCGCTGCAGCAACCGGTGGCGGCCGGCAGCGGACAGTCGATTCTGGTGGTGGATGGCGAAGCCACCCGCTTGTCGCTGCTGGGCAATGCGTTGTCCAGCCAGGGCTACCACCTGCAGCTGGCCTCCGATGGCGGCGCGGCGCTGCGCTGGATGCAGCAGGAAGCCATGCCGGCGCTGGTGATCGCCGATGCGGGAGCCAAGCTGCTGTCGGCCCGGCACCTGCTGGGGGAGATGGTCGCGCTGGGCTACCGCGGCCCGGCGCTGGTGCTGGAAGAGGATGGCGTGCCGGTGCCGCTGGAGCGGTTCCCCAAGGGCGTCGAGGTCCACGTGCTGCGCAAGCCCCTGGAAATGCAGCAGGTGTTCCGCTCGGTCGCCGAGGCGCTGGCGTTCACGCGGTAGGTCACGACCGTTGGTCGTGACGCTGGGGAATACCGACCAACGGTCGGTATCTACGCATCTTCCCACGGGAAACTGGGCAGGCTGGCCACGGCATGCTCCAGGCGCCGCGACCAGTTCGCGTGGATCTCGGCATAGAGCGGGCTGTCGGCGGCCAGGCGCATGCGGTGGCTGATGCGCAGGTCGCCCGCACGCAGCAGCACCAGGTCCACCGGCAGGCCGACGGACAGGTTGGAACGGATGGTGGAATCGAGCGAGACGATCGCCGTGCGCGCGGCGTCATCCAGGCCGGTCTGCGGGCGGATGATCCGATCCAGGATCGGCTTGCCGTACTTGGATTCGCCGATCTGCAGGAAGGGCGTTTCCGGCGAGGCGGCGATGGCATTGCCAAGCGGGTAGATCATGTACATGCCCGGGCGCTCGCCGCCCACTTGGCCACCCAGGATCAGGGTCGCCTGGGTATTGATGCCGTCATGGCCGGGGTCGGTGCTGCCACACTTCACCTGGCTGTCCACCAGCACGCGGCCAACGTACTCGGCCACCTCGAACAGATGGCGGTAGGCACGCAGGTTCTCCGGCCGCTGTTCCTCCACGTCGCGGTGCAGCCGCGAGATCAGCAGCTGGGTCGTGGCCAGGTTGCCGGCGGCCATGATCACGAAGGCGGCTTCGCCCGGAAACTCGAATTCGTGCAGCTTGCGGTGCACGCGTACGTCGTCCAGCGACGCGTTGGTACGGGTATCGGCGGCGAAGACAAGGCCCTCGTCCACCTCGATGCCGACGCAATAGGTCATGTCGGTGTCCTATGATGTGCACCCCGATTCTATGCGGAGCCCCTGTTGGCCCCGTGTGGATTCGCCCCACGTACGCTGAATACCATGACCACTGTGCTCCTGAGCCTGGGCAGCAACCTGCAACCGCAGCAGCATCTTCACGCTGCGGTGGCGGCGCTGCGCGGGCGTTTCGGCGATATCCGGGTGTCCCCGGCCTACCGCACCGCCGCCGTGGGCTTCGATGGCCCGGCCTTCCTCAACAACGCGGTGGCGATCGAGACCGAGGAGCCACTGGAGGACCTCGACCGGTGGCTGCATGCCGTGGAAGACGCCCATGGGCGTGACCGCAGCGGGCCGCGTTTCAGCGACCGTACGCTGGACATCGACGTGGTGTTCTACGGGGACCTGATCGTGGAAGGCCCGGGGCACCTCCGGATTCCGCGGCCGGAGCTGAAGCACGCGTTCGTGCTCAAGCCGCTGGCCGATATCGCGCCGGACTTCATCGACCCGGTCAGCGGCCTGGACCTGGCCACGTTGTGGCGGGCGCATCGGCAACATGACGACGCGTTCGAGGTCGTTGAACTGGGGTGACAGCGTCAAATGGCGGGTGTCGCCAAAAGCGGGGCTTCGGAACGTGTACACGCCGGGGTGTTTGCCATAACCATCGGGTGACCGGCTCCGGGCGCTTGGGCCGCGCTGCGCGCGGTTTCCGGCCAACGGCCGGGGCTACGAACCGTTAGGGGCCCATTGGGATCGGGATCAATCGACCAACGGCGCGCATTACGTCAACATCCGCCCGCCGTCCACCCGCAACGTGTGCCCGGTCACGAACGGGGCGTCGTTGACCAGCCAGTAGACGGCCTCGGCGATCTCCTCCACCGTGCCGGTGCGGCCCAGCGGGGTGCGTGCCAGCAGCGCCTGCTGGGCGAAATCGTCCTTGCCCTGTTCGGGCCACAGGATCGCGCCCGGCGCCACGGCGTTGACCCGGACTTTCGGCGCCAGTTCCAGCGCCAGCGAACGGGTGATCATTTCCAGCGCGGCCTTGGCGGCGGCGTAGACCGGGTGGTCACGCATCGGCTGGGTGCCGTGCAGGTCGGTGAGGTTGACGATGCAGCCCTGGTGGCGGCGCAGCTGCGGCGCGGCGGCCTGGGCCAGCAGCAGCGGCGCGCGGGCGTTCACCGCGAACAGGTCGTCCCACTGGTCGGCGGTGATCTGGCCGAGCAGGGTGGGGTAGAAATTGGAAGCGTTGTTGACCAGCGCATCCAGCCGCCCGAACTGGGCCACGGTCTGTTCGATCAGGTCGGGCAGGGCATCGGCGTCGCGCAGGTCGGCCTGCAGGGCCAGCACACTGCCCGGGCGCAGCATGTCCAGGTCGAAGGCCATCTGCTGCAGCTCGGCGGTGGAGGTGTGTGCGTGCAGCACCACCGACCAGCCACAGGAATGGAACTGGCGGGCGATGGCGGCGCCGATCCGGCGCGCGCTGCCGGTGATCAGCACGACGGGTGTGGTGGCGGTCATCGGGGCTCCTTCCTGCTCGGCTATGCTGTGCATTGTCACCGCAATCGCCTGCACCATGCATACCTCCCTGCCCACGCCCGACGCCGACGCCCTGGCCCACAGCGACGAACTGGCCGCTGCCCTGCGCGCGGAAATCCTCGCCAATGGCGGTGCCATGCCATTTGCCCGGTTCATGGAACTGAGCCTGTATGCGCCGGGCTGGGGCTATTACAGCGCCGGTGCCAGCAAGTTCGGTGCGGGGGGGGACTTCACCACTTCTCCGGAACTGGGCCCGCTGTTCACCGCCACCGTGGCCAACGCAGTGGCCCCGGTCATGCAGCAGCTGGGGCCGCAGGCGCGCTTCCTGGAACTGGGCGGCGGCAGCGGTGCGTTCGCGGAGATCCTGCTCAAGCGCATGCTGGAACTGGATGCGCTGCCGGAGCGCTATGCGATCCTGGAACCCAGCGCGGACCTGCGCGAGCGCCAGCGCGAGCGCCTGGAGAAGGCGCTGGTGCCGCCGCTGTTCGCCCTGGTGGAATGGCTGGACGGCCCGTTCGACGACGACTGGGACGGCATGGTGTTCGCCAACGAAGTCATCGATGCGCTGCCGACCCCGCGCTTCCTGGCGCGCGACGGCATGGTCTACGAAGAAACCGTGGAACTGGATGCCGACGGGCGCTTCATGCGCGGCGCGCATCCGGCTGATGCCATGCTCACCTCGGCCGTGCGCCATCTGGAACGCTACCGTGAGAAGCCCTTCGCCGATGGCTACCGTTCCGAGCTGCTGCCGCACCTGCCGTACTGGATCCAGGCGGTCGCTGGCGGGCTGAAGCGCGGCGCGATGCTGTTCGTGGATTACGGCTATCCGCGCAACGAGTACTACCGCGACGATCGCGATGACGGCACCGTGCGCGCCTTCTACCGTCACCATGTGCACAACGACGTGTTTCTCTGGCCGGGCCTGCAGGACCTGACCGCGTCGGTGGATTTCACCGCGCTGGCCGAAGCCGGCACCCATGCCGGCTTCGAGCTGGCCGGCTACTGCACCCAGTCCAGTTTCCTGCTCGGCAACGGCCTGGATGGGTTGCTGGCATTGGCCGAGGAACGTGCCGACGAGATCGGCAAGCTGCGCCTGCGTGACCAGGTCAAGAAACTCACCCTGCCCAGCGAGATGGGCGAGCGCTTCCAGGTGATGGGCTTCCAGCGCGACGTGGACTTCGATCCGGCATTCCTGCTTGGCGACCTGACCTGGCGGCTCTGAAATGACCGCGACCGGGATGTTGAAGCCGCTGCGCTTCCCGCGCGTGTGGCTGGGGCTGTGGTGGCTGGCGATCGCGGTCACGATCGTGGTCTGCCTGATCCCGCCACCGCCGCTGGCATTGCCGCAGAACAGCGACAAGATCGAGCACTTCCTTGCGTACTTCCTGCTGGCCTCGGCGGCGGTGCAGATCTACCGCACGCGCGCGGCACTGCTGTGGGCCGGCGCCGGGCTGGTGCTGCTGGGCGTGGGCATTGAATTCCTGCAGGGCGCGCTGACCACCGACCGCATGGCCGACCCGATGGATGCGCTGGCCAACATCGTCGGCGTGGTGGTCGGCATGGCAACGGTATTCACGCCGCTGCGCGATCTGCTTTTGCGCATGAAGGGCTAGCCGGGTAGGGTCGGTTCCCGAACGACCGCAGTGAACGTATCAACGCCCGGTAACGCATGACCTGCAACGAAGCAGAAACCGTTGCCGTTGATTGCAATGCGTTACCGGTTTCGGAAACGTTATCGGCGGTCGTTTGGGAACCGACCCTACCTCATTCAGGCAGCACGGGTCCGGCCATGGGCCGGCACCGCTACTTCATCAACGCGGCACCAGCTCCAGCGTGTCGAGCACCCACATCGTGGGGCGGGTGTCGCCGGTGAAGCGCACGCACAGGTCCTGGCGGCCCTTCAGTGAACGCGGCAGCGCCGCTTCCAGTGTGATGAATCCATCCGCGCCCGGGGTGGCCGGCAGCGGCACGCTGGCCAGCGGCTTGCCATCGCACTGCGCATTGAGGACGTCCATCTCGCCGTGTGCGCTGCGTGCCTTCACGAAGCGGCGCTGCGGTTCGTCGTGGGCCAGCTGGAAGTAGTACGGAATCTGTCCGGCACGCACCCGCAGCTTGGCGATGCCGTCCATGTCCGCGCCTTCCCACAGCCAGCACGGGTTGAAGATGTTCACGTTGAAGATCGCGCGTTCGCCGTCGGCCGGGCCGTCGTCTTCCAGCCGCAGCAGCAGCTTGCCTTCGCCCGGGCACATTGCCAGGTGTTCGTCGGTGCGGCTCAGCAGCGACTGCGCGGTGACGTCGAAGCGGCTGGCCGCCTTGGCCAGCGCCTGGCCGTTGAAGAACGTGGCGGCCTGGACCCCCACCGGCAGCGGCTGGGTCAGCGGCGCGGTGTAGCGCGGCGACGCCGCGGTGACCGGGCTACCGTCCACGCTGTAGCGGATCTCGTAGTTGAGCGGGTTGCGCAGTGCCAACGTCGCGGTGCCCGCCTTGCGGTCGTCGCTCACATCCGCTTCCACTTCGAACGGGGTCTGTGCATACGCGATGCCCATCGCCTGCCAGCGCTGCAGCTGCGACGGCAGGCGCGCCAGGAAGTCGGCGAAGTCGCGGCGCTCACGCGGCGACCAGCCGGTTTCGGCGACTGCGGCCAGGCGCGGGAACACGTTGTGGTGCAGGCGCGCGACACTGCGGGTGTGCTCGGTGAACATGTTGGCCTGCAGGCCCAGGATGTGCTGTTGCTTGTCGCGGGCCAGGCTGTCGGGCACCGGCTCGAACCCGTACACGCGGCCCAGCGGGGTGGTCAGCGGGCGGCCCGGCGGCTCGTTTTCCGAGTTGGTCTGCAGGTAATCCATGTACATGTCGGTTACCGGCGACATCACCACGTCGTGGCCTTCGCTGGCGGCCTTGAGGCCACCTTCGGTACCGCGCCAGGACATCACCGTGGCTTCCGGCGGCAGCCCGCCTTCGAGGATCTCGTCCCAGCCGATCAGGCGGCGATCGTGCTGTTCGAGGAACTTCTCCAGCCGCTTGATCAGGTGCGCCTGCATCTCGTTTTCGGTGCCGGCGCCCACTTCGCGCATGCGTTCCTGCACGCGCGCGGAGGCTTCCCACTGGTCCTTGACCGCCTCGTCGCCGCCGACATGGACGTACTTGGCGGGGAACAGCTGGATGACTTCCTCCAGCACGTTCTCCAGGAACTCGAAGGTGCTTTCTTCGGTGTTGAACAGGTTCGGGAACACGCCCCATTCGCTGAGTGGCTGCAACGGCGTATCGATCGTGCCCAGCTCGGGGTACGCAGCGATGGCGGCGGTGGCGTGGCCGGGCACGTCGATCTCCGGGATCACCTGGATATGCCGCGCGGCGGCGTAGGCGATCACTTCACGGATCTGGTCCTGGGTATAGAAGCCGCAATACGGGCGCGGCGCACCGGTGGCCGGGTCGCGCCCGCCATCGCCGGCCGGAATACGGCAGCTGCCCACGCCGGTGAGCTTCGGGTAGCGCTTGATTTCCATGCGCCAGCCCTGGTCATCGGTGAGATGCCAATGGAAAGTGTTGAGCTTCTGTTCGGCCATCGCGTCGAGCACGCGCTTGATCTCGTCCAGGCTCTGGAAGTGGCGCGCCGAATCGAGCATCAGCCCGCGCCAGCTGAAACGCGGCGCATCGTCGATCTTCAGTGCCGGCACGACACCGTCGCTGCCGCCCGTGAGCAGCTGCGACAGGGTGGCCGCGCCATAGAACAGGCCCGCTTCGGTGGCGGCCTGCACGGTCACGCCGCGCGCATCGCTGCGCAGCTGGTAACCCTCCGCACCGGTCTTCAGGGTGGCGTCGAGCACGAAGCGGATACCGTCATTGCCGCGTGCGGTGGCCACGACCAGTGCCGGACCACCGCTGTGCTGCAGCTGGGTCGCGAACAGGCTGGCCACGCGCTGGGCGGCCGCGCCCTGCGCGCGCAGCGCGGTCGTGGAGGTGACGGTGTAGCCCGCGCCTTCGAGGCGTTGCAGCTGGGCGGGGGCGGGAATCAGTGGCAACGAGCCGGGCAGGGCGCGCGGGCCATCGGGGGCCTGGGCATCGGTGGCATGTGCCAGCGGGGCCAGCGAGAGCGCCAGGGCCAGCGGCAGCAGCGACAGCGAGGTACGACGGGTGCGGGTGTGCATCGGGTCATTCCTTTGGTGCGGGTTAAAAAAAACGGGCCCGGTTCCGGACCCGTTTTCAGTGGGCCGTAACGGCCCACCGGGTAGCGCCGGCCGTTGGCCGGCACACCAATGCCACATTAGTACTTGAAGCGGAAGTTCAGGTAGTACTGGCGACCGTTGGAGTAGAACGAGGTCGGAATGGACGCGCTCTGGTAGTACTTGTAGGTCGGGTTGTTGAGGTTCAGGCCATCCAGGGTGATGCTCATCCACTTGGTGGGTGCGTAGCTCAGCGAGGCCGACAGCGTGCCGAAATCATCCTGGTAGTACGGGTTGGCACCGGACAGGCTGATCAGGAACGAGGAACGGCGGGTGTAGCTGACGCGTGCACCGAAGGTTTCATTCTCGAAGAAGGCGCCCACGTTGTAGGTGTTCTTCGAGGTGCCCAGCAGGTTGTGGCTGCCGTCGGCCCAGGTGTGCGCCGAGCTGCCGTTGGCGTAGGTGTAGTTGGCGTTGATGCCGAAGTTCTCGCCGATCGGCTGTTCGTAGGCCACTTCCACGCCGGTGACCTTGCCGTCGGCATTGATCGGGGTGGAAACCGCGTAGGTTTCAAGCTGGTTGGTCAGTTCGCTGAAGAGCTGGCGGTTGACGACGTCGAAGGCGACGTAGTCCTTCAGGTCGATGTGGTACGCACCAACCGACAGCAGGCCGCGCGGCATGAAGTACCACTCCAGGTTGGCGTCCAGGTTGCTGCCGATGGTCGGCTTCAGTTCCGGGTTGCCGCCACCGCCGGTCTTGTTCAGGTCCGAACCCCATGCAGAGGCACCCAGCGCGGAGTAGTCCGGCAGGGTCTGGGTCTGCGACGCGGCTACGCGCAGCACCAGGTTGTCGTCCAGGTCGAACTTGATGTTGGCGCTCGGCAGCACGCGGCTGTGCTTGTTCTGGAACGCCTGGCGCTGCCACATGCCGAACAGGCTGCTCACGTCGGCACGGGCGGCATCGCTGACCGCCAGGTAGGTGTCGATGTCCTGCTTGATGTCCACGTAACGCAGGCCGACGTTGCCGCTCCACCAGTCACCGGTGAAGTTGGCCTGCACGTAGCCGGCGAAGTTCTTTTCCTTCACCTTCCACTCGGCGCCGTAGTTGTGGCGGCCGGTCGGGCCATCGTTGTTGGACAGCCAGGTGGAGTTGTTGAGGATGGCGGTCTTCAGCGCGTCCGGGGTGTAGTACCAGATGTCGCGCGGGAAGGTGCCGCCGATGCCGCTGGCGAAGTTGCTCGGGTACTGGCCGGTGGCGCTGCCCTGCAGGGCCGACCAGATGTCGCCCGGGCTGGCGCCTTCCGGCGACAGCGCTTCACGCTCGTGGTCGGCGAAGCGCAGGCCGAAGTCGATCGAGCTCAGTGCACCGCCATCGCCGAAGTACTGGTTGAAGTCCAGCGACGCCCAGTCTTCCTTGTCTTCCGCCTTGACCTGCTGGTTGCCCCAGGTGCCGAAGCTGCTGACGCCGCCCGGGCTGGTATCGCCGCCCACGTTCCAATCCACCGGCGAACCTGCGCCATGGGTGGCCCAGCTGGCGCCGCCGCCCTGGCCCAGGGTCACTTCGGCAATGAACTGGCGCGGCGTCTCGCCGGTGCCCTTGGTGGTACCGGCCTGGAACTTGGCGCCCAGGTTGTCGTTGATCTGCCAGTCGGCATCGAAGGTGACGTAGCTGGTCTTGGCCGTCGCCTCACGGTAGATCATGTCGTACACGGCGTAGTTGGTGCCCGGCACGCCCGCGTAGGTGGCATTGGTGAGTACGCCGTCCTTGATGGTGTAGCCCGGGTTCGGCGCCTGCGACGCGGCGAAGTTGCCGCCCCACATCATGTAGTTGCGGTTGTAGTTGTTCGCTTCAAGTTCGGAGGTGAAGCCGCTCAGGCCGAGGGTCAGGTCGTCGATCGGCTTCCACTGCAGGGTGACCAGGCCGCCCTTGCGCTCACGGGTCTGCTCGAACAGGGTGGAACCCAGCAGGCCGGGCACGTTCACGCCGACCAGGTCCGGGTTGGTCGCCGCCACCGGGTCGGTGGCCTTGATCTTGAAGAAGCCGCCCGGGATTTCCTGCGCTTCGCGGCGCAGCTCGCGCTTCTGGTAGAAGCCCTGCACCATCACGCCGAAGGTGCTGTCGGCGTTCTTGTAGTTGAACAGTCCCGAGAACTGCGGGTCGTTGGAATCGGCCTGGTCCGAACGCACCACGCCCAGCGAGGCTTCGGCACTGAGCTGCTTGGAGAACTGCAGCGGCTTGCGGGTGATGATGTTGACGGTACCGGTGGTGCCGCCGTCCTGCAGCTTGGCCTGCGAGGACTTGTTCACTTCCACCGAGCTGACCAGTTCCGACGGCAGCAGCGAGTAGCTCACGCTGCGGCCGACGTTGTTGCCCTGGCTGAGCACGAACCAGTCGGCCGAGCCGACGCTGTGGCCGTCGATCAGGGTCTGGGTGAGGCTGGGGCTGGTGCCGCGCAGGCTGACGCGGTCGGCTTCGTCGAAGCCGCCTTCGTCGGCGCTGGCCGAGCTGATGTTCACGCCGGGCAGGCGCTGCAGGGTGTCGGCCACGTTGTGCGCCGGCAGCTTGCCGACGTCTTCGGCGGTGACCACTTCCAGGCGCGCATTGGCATCACGCTTGGTGTCGAGGGATTTCTCCATCGAACCGCGAATACCGGTGACGACCACGGTGTCCAGGTCGGTGGCGGTGGGCTGTGCTTCCTGCGCATGGGCGCCGAAGGCGATACAGCTGAAAATGGCTGCCGAAAGCAGGCTCTTGCGGTGGTTCATGATGTCTCTCCTCATCAATCGTTGGTGCGCCAGCGACGGCGTGCGGTTTGCGATGCGTGCGATCAAGCGTCCGTGCGGCCGAGGTACCAGCTGGCGGCGCCGATGACGCCCAGCTGCCCGTGCTCGACCACCTTCACGGGTATGCGTTCCAGCGCCTCGCGCATCGGACCCTTGTTGAGGTACCGGGACACGAAGGTGCTGTTCAACAGGTATTCGCGGATCTGCGGCAGGATGCCGCCAGCCAGGTACACGCCACCGTGGGCGCCGTACTGCAGCGCCATGTCACCGATGGTGCTGCCGAGCAGGCCGCAGAACACGTCCAGGCTCTGGCGGGCCAGTGCGTCCTGGTTGCCCACGGCCGCGGCGGTGATCGCATCGGGCGTGGCCAGCACGGCCGGCTGGCCTTCGATCGCGCACAGGGCGCGGTAGAGGTTCATCAGGCCCGGGCCGGACAGCGCATGTTCGACCGAAACGTGGGCGAGGTCGCGCTGCATCTGCCGCACGATCGCCATTTCCAGCTCGGTGCTCACCGCCAGCGTCGGCTGGCCGGCTTCGGTGGCCAGCACCACCGCGCCATGCGCGGTCGGGATCCACAGCGCCGCACCCAGCCCGGTGCCCGGGCCAACCACCAGGGTCGGGCCGCGCGGGGCGGTGGCCGGGCCGGTCAGCTGCAGCACGCCGCTGGCATCGACCTGCGCGGCGGCGTAGGCCACGGCTTCGAAGTCATTGACGATGTACACCGTTTCCAGGCCGAGGTCGGCCTCGATCTGGCGCGCCGACAGCGGCCACGGCACGTTGGCGGTGATCACCGTGCCGTCTTCGCGGGCATACCCGGCGGTGGCCACCACGCAGTGCGCGGGGCGCTCGCCGTCGGCGATGAAGGCCTGCAGGATCGCGCTCAGGCCGGCGTAGTCGGCGTTGCGGAACTTGCGGTACTCAAGCAGCTGGACCGGATGGGCCGGGTCCGGGCTGGCCTGTACACGGGCCACGCGGACATGCGTGCCGCCCACGTCGGCCGCCAGGAACGGCGGCATCGAGAGGGGGGCGTTGGCCGATACGGCGTGGGCGGCTGCGGTCACACGGGCTCCCTTGGGATACGTACGGCCAGGTCTGGACCCCGGCGATTGAGCGGAGTCTGTAATCGTTCTGACAACGATGTCAACGACAACCTCACACTTTCGATGCTGCGGCGCAGCGACCTGCGTCACAAGAAAACGTTTTCAGTCCACTCCCGTCAAGATTTCGTAAAGCCGTTGCAATCAGGGGCTGTGTGAAGGCGCAGCGGGGCGTTGCGGGGTTTCTGTGCAGCTGCAGCATGTGGTTTTCCCCGATCTGCGCGGAAACCAATTGTTGACAAAGCCGGGTGGCCCATCGAATAAATGTGACAACGTTGTTCCCAGCCACTCTTCCGACGCCGCCCGCGTGCCGTCGATGCAGGAGCCCTCCAGATGTCTGCCGTGCCTGCTGCTACCGCGCGTTCGAGCGTGGCCACTTCGATCCTCATCATCGGGGTGCTGTTCTTCCTGATCGGCTTCTTCACCTGGCTCAATGGCCCGCTGATCACCTTCGTCAAACTGGCCTTTGAACTGGACGAGGTCGGCGCCTTCCTGGTGCTGATGGTGTTCTACCTGTCCTACTTCTTCCTGGCGCTGCCGGCCTCGTGGATCCTCAAGCGCACCGGCATGAAGAAGGGCCTGAGCCTGAGCCTGCTGGTGATGGCCGCCGGTGCGGTGGTGTTCGCGCACTTCGCGCAGCAGCGCTGGTATCCCGGTGCGCTCAGCGGCCTGTTCATCATCGGCAGCGGCCTGGCCCTGCTGCAGACGGCGGTGAACCCGTACATCAGCATCCTGGGCCCGATCGAAACCGCCGCGCGCCGCATCGCGCTGATGGGCATCTGCAACAAGATCGCCGGCATGATCGCCCCGTTCCTGATCGGCACCCTGGTGCTGCACGGCATCGGCGACCTCTCCGAGCAGGTGGCCAGCGCCGACCCGGTGACCCGCAACGCGCTGCTGGATACCTTCGCGGCCAAGATCCAGATGCCGTACATGGCCATGGCCGGCCTGCTGGTGGTGCTCGCGGTGGGCGTGCTGTTCTCGCCGCTGCCGGAAATCAAGACCGCCGAAGCCAACGCCACCCCGGCGCGCGCGCCCGGCCTGGCCGAACGCAGCAGCATCTTCCAGTTCCCGCACCTGTGGCTGGGCGTGCTGTGCCTGTTCGTGTACGTGGGCGTGGAAGTGATGGCCGGTGATGCCATCGGCACCTACGGGCACGGGTTCGGCCTGCCGCTGGACCAGACCAAGCTGTTCACCTCCATCACCCTGTTCGCCATGCTGGTGGGCTACCTGGCCGGCCTGGCGCTGATTCCGCACCTGGTCTCGCAGCAGCGTTACCTGAGCATCTCGGCCAGCCTGGGCGTGCTGTTCTGCATCGGTGCGCTGTTCACCCATGGCTATGTGTCGGTCGGCTTCGTGGCCGCGCTGGGCTTTGCCAACGCCATGATGTGGCCGGCGATCTTCCCGCTGGCGATCCGGGGCCTGGGCCGCTTCACCGAAACCGGCTCGGCGCTGCTGGTGATGGCCATCGCCGGTGGCGCGATCATCCCGCAGGCGTTCGCCGTGCTGAAGCAGCATTTCGACTTCCAGTGGGTGTTCGCGGGCCTGATGGTGCCGTGCTACCTGTACATCCTGTTCTACTCCCTGCGCGGCCACCGGGTCGGGCTGCCCCGCGACGGGCAGTGATCGGCGATCATGGACGCCCAACCGGTGAGCCAGGAAAAGAGCATGCGTAGAGCGACCATCAAGGATGTCGCCGAACGGGCCAAGGTGTCGTTGAAGACCGTTTCGCGGGTCATCAACAACGAACCGTCGGTCATGCAGGCCACGCGCGCGCGCGTGCTGCGCGCCATCGCCGAACTCGATTACGAGCCCGATCCCGCCGCACGCAACCTGCGCACCGGCACCACGCTGGTGATCGGGCTGGTCTACGACAACCCCAACCCGTACCACATCATCGGTGTGCAGAACGGCGTGCTGGCTGCGTGCCGCGAGACCGGCTTCGGGCTGCAGATCCACCCGTGCGATTCCAGTTCGCCGATGCTGGCCGAAGAGCTCGCCGACTGGGTGCAGCGTTCGCGCCTGGCCGGGCTGGTGCTGACCGCGCCGATGTCCGAACGCCGCGACCTGGTCGCCGCGCTGACCGCGCGGGGCATCAAGCTGGTCCGCATCATCGCCGCCACCGCCGATCCGCAGGATGGCGCGTGCGTGTTCGTGGACGACCGCGAGGCCGCCTACGAAATCACCGAACACCTCATCCAGCTCGGCCACCAGCGCATTGGGTTCCTCTGGGGTGGCTCCTCGCACCGTTCCAGCGGCGAACGCCATGCCGGTTACGAAGCCGCGCTGCGCGACTACGGCATGACCGTGGACAAGCACCTGGTGGTGCAGGGCGACTACACCTTCGACGACGGTTTCCGTGGCGCGCGCCGCCTGCTGGCGCTGCGCGAGCCGCCCACCGCGATCTTCGGTTCCAACGATGAAATCGCCGCCGGCGTGCTCGCCGCAGCCAAGTCGGCCGGCATGAACGTGCCCTACGACCTGTCCATCGCCGGCTTCGAGGACAGCCCGTTCTCCCGCCAGTCGTGGCCGCCGCTGACCACCGCCAAGCAGGCCACCGAAGACATCGCGCGGCATGCCGCGCGCCTGCTGATCGCGCAGCTGCGCAGCGATGCGTATGACGATGCGCCGCTGCAGCTGCAGAACCAGGGCTTCGTACCGCAGCTGGTCGTGCGCGGTTCGACCGCGCCGATGCGGCCGGTCGGCACGCGGCCCCCCACCCCTGAAACCACCTGAGTCCCGCATGTCCCTGCCAGCCCCGCACGACACCCTGATGTTCCGCGAAGCCGCCGAAGCGGCCGACGTGATCGCCGCGCAGTTCGCGCGCAACGAAGCGACGGTGCAGACGCTGGCCGCGACCCTGCGCGCGGCGCCGCCGCCGTTCGTGGTGACCTGCGCGCGCGGCAGTTCCGACCACGCCGCCACGTACGCCAAGTACCTGCTGGAAACCAAGCTGGGCCTGGTGACGGCCTCGGCCTCGCCGTCGGTGGGCTCGGTGTACGAATCCCCGCTGCAGCTGCGCGGCGCGCTGTACATCGTCATTTCGCAGTCGGGCAAGAGCCCGGACCTGCTGCGCAACGCCGAGGCCGCGCGCGCGGCCGGTGCGCGCGTGGTGGCACTGGTCAATGTGGAAGATTCGCCGCTGGCGCAGCTGGCCGAAACCGTGATTCCACTGGGCGCGGGCGCCGAACGCAGCGTGGCAGCCACCAAGAGCTACCTCGCCTCGCTGTCGGCGATCCTGCAGCTGGTGGCGTACTGGAGCCAGGATGCCGGGCTGATCGCCTCGCTGCGCACGTTGCCCGACGCACTGCGCCAGGCCTGGAACAGCGACTGGTCCGCCCTGACCGACGGCCTGGTGCCGGCGCACAACCTGTTCG
The DNA here is from genome assembly GCF_037203925.1 of Stenotrophomonas sp. CCNWLW57. Lineage (NCBI taxonomy): Bacteria > Pseudomonadati > Pseudomonadota > Gammaproteobacteria > Lysobacterales > Lysobacteraceae > Stenotrophomonas > Stenotrophomonas sp. CCNWLW57. The sequence continues at coordinate 424,270 of NZ_JBBCBJ010000001.1, read as the reverse complement.
TGGTCGGCCGCGGCCTGGGCTTGGGCGCGGCGCAGGAGGCGGCGCTGAAATTCAAGGAAACCTGCGGCCTGCACGCCGAAGCGTACAGCTCGGCCGAGGTCAAGCACGGGCCGATGGCGCTGGTGGGCCCGGGCTTCCCGGTGCTGGCCTTCGCCCAGCCCGATGAAACCGGCGCAGGCACCCGCGCGGTCGCCGCCGAGTTCGCCGCGCGCGATGCGCAGGTGTGGCTGGCCGCCCCGGACGGCGACCTGCCGCTGCCGCAGGCACCGCACCCGGCCTGCGCGCCGCTGCTCACCGTGCAGGCGTTCTACAAGGCCATCAACGCACTGGCGCTGCGCCGCGGGCACAACCCGGACCTGCCGCCGCACCTGAACAAGGTCACGGAGACCGTCTGATGAAGACCGTCCTGCGCAATGCCCGCATTCTTACCGCTGATGGCTTCCGGGATGATCTCGCGCTGGTGATCGAAGCCGGGCGCATCACCGCGCTGGTGTCCGACGCCGCCCCGCAGCTGGGCAGTGCGGCCGAACAGGTGGATCTGGGCGGTGGTTGGCTGCTGCCCGGGTTCATTGATGCGCAGGTCAACGGTGGCGGTGGCGTGCTGTTCAACAACACGCCCGACGTGGAGAGCCTGCGCACGCTGGCCGCCGCACATCGTCGTTTCGGCACCACTGCGCTGCTGCCGACGCTGATCAGTGACGACGTGCAGGTGATGCGCACGGCGATCGACGCGACCCGCCAGGCGATTGCCGATGGCGTGCCCGGGGTGATCGGCATCCACCTGGAAGGCCCGTACATCGCGCCGGCCCGCAAGGGCACCCATGATGCGAACAAGTTCCGCGTGCCCGATGCCGATGAGATCGCGATGGCAGCCTCGCTCGACAACGGCGTGACCCTGCTGACCCTGGCCCCGGAACGGGTGCCGCTGGACAGCATCCGCGCGCTGGTCGAACGCGGGGTGATCGTCGCCGCCGGGCACACCGCTGCTACGTATGAGGAAGCACGGGCCGGGCTGGAGGCGGGCATCCGCGGCTTCACCCACCTGTACAACGCGATGTCGCCACTGACCGGGCGCGAGCCCGGCGCGGTAGGCGCGGCGCTGGAAGATCGCGGCAGCTGGGTGGGCATCATCGCCGACGGCGTGCACGTACACCCGGCCAGCCTGCGCGTGGCGCTGGCAACCAAGCCACAGGGCAAGGTCATGCTGGTCACCGATGCGATGCCGCCGGTGGGTGCCGACAGCCCCAGCTACGAACTCTATGGCGAAGTGATCACCGCCGTGGATGGCGTGGTGCGCAATGCCGCCGGTTCGCTGGCTGGTTCGGCGCTGGACATGGCCACCGCCGTGCGCAATGCAGTGAACCTGCTGGGCCTGTCGCTGGAGGAGGCCGCGCGGATGGCATCGCGCTACCCGGCGCAGTTCCTCAACGTGGATGATCGCCTCGGCGAGATCGCCGAGGGCTACCAGGCCGACCTGGTGCTGCTCGACGACGCGCTGCAGGTGCGTGCGACCTGGATCGCCGGCGAGCGCGAGGACGCATGAGCACGCCTTCCTCTTCGCGCATGGGCTCGATCGATGCCCTGCGCGGGCTGACCGTGGCTGCGATGCTGCTGGTCAACAACCCCGGCGACTGGAGCCATGTGTACGCACCGCTGCTGCATGCGGACTGGCACGGCTTTACCCCCACGGACCTGATTTTCCCGCTGTTCCTGTTCATTGCCGGGGTGTCGCTGGCCTACAGCCTCGCACCGCGCGCGGCTGATCCCACGTTGCGGCCGGCGCTGGCCCGCACGCTGCTGCAGCGTGCGCTGCGCATCCTGCTTGCCGGTGCGCTGCTGCACGTGCTGGCATGGTGGCTGTTCGAGCTGCCGGCGTACCGGCTGTGGGGCGTGCTGCAGCGCATTGCCGTGTGCGTGGCGGTGGTCGGCCTGCTGGCGGTCCACACCCGCGCGCGCACGCAGTGGGCCGTGCTGGCCGGCCTGCTGCTGGGCTACGCGGCGTTGCTGCTGGGCGCCGATACGCTGGCGCCGTGGCTGAACCCGGTCAGCCGGGTGGACACCGCCCTGTTTGCCCCGTTCCTCTACAAATACGACGCCGTGACCCGGCTGGGCCACGACCCGGAAGGCCTGCTCAGCACGGCCGGCGCTCTCGCCACCACGCTGCTGGGCCTGATCGCCGGCCGCTGGCTGCGAGCGGGCAACGTGGGGGCGCTGGCCGGCCTGGGGCTGGTGCTGCTCGGCGGCGGCCTGCTGCTGGCGCCGGTGCTGCCCTTCAACAAGAACCTCTGGACGCCCAGCTACGTGCTGTGGACCGGCGGCCTGTCGATCGTCGCGCTGCTGCTGGCGCACCTGCTGGTCGACCGCTGGCACTGGCCGGCACTGGGCCGCCGTTTCGGGGTCAACGCGATTGCGGCCTACCTGGGTTCGTCGGTGATGGCGCTGGTGCTGATCGCCAGCGGCGCATGGGCCGCGTATTACACGGCGCTGGCCCGCGCGCTGCCGGGCATGCCCGCATTGGCGTCGCTGCTGTGCGCCGTGGGGTTCGTGCTGTTCTGGTGGGTCGTCGCGTGGGTTCTGGACCGCCGCAGGGTGTACCTGAAAATATGAATGCGCGGGCCGTTTCGGTGAATATCCAGAAACCGCCCAAATTTTACCTCCGCCTCACATCCGGACGGTAAAAGTACCTTCGCCGGCCTGCGTAAGGTTACGGGGGACGCATCGGCAAACCGTAATTCCCTTCTTTGGAAAAGGAACGGTCAATGCGTCCCATGAATGCGACTCCGCCACGTTCCCGTCTGGCGGCAGGCATCGCGCGCAGCCTGCGCGTGGCCTGCGGCGGCCTCCTCCTCGCCACCACCACCGCGCCGGCCTGGGCCGGGTGCGACAGCACCTCACCCACGACCGGACAGACCGTTACCTGCACGGCAGCGGCACCGAGTCCGCAGACCACGCCCATCGCCAGCGTGCCGGGCTCGAGCAATGTCACCGTCAACGTGCAGGCCGGCGCCCAGCTCGGCATCGCCAGTGGTGCCGCGATCGCGTTGAACGGCGGCAGCGGACACCGCATCGACAACAGTGGCAGCATCACCAGCGCCAGTGGCGTGGGCATCCTCACCAACGCGGCGACCACGGTGGTGAACCGCGGCGTCATCAGCGGCAGCACCGCCGGCATCATCTTCGGCGCCGGCGCCGACCGCCTGGACATGCTGGGCGGCAGCATCAGCAGCAGCGTCCTGCAGGGCGCCGGCAACGATGCCATAACCCTCAGTGGCGGCACCGTCGGCAGCATCGACCAAGGCGCCGACGCGGACAGCCTGGAGGTCTCGGGCGGCACCGTGTCCGGCACCGTGCAGCAGGGCTCGGGCATCGATACCTTCCTGATGACCGGCGGCAGCATCGGCGCGCTGCTGCAGGGCGATGGACTGGACCGTTTCCGCATGACCGACGGGCGCATCGTCGGCGCGTTCGATGATGGCGATTACGGCGAAATGACCGGCGGCCGCATCGGCCGGGTCAACATGAAGCTGGAAGACAACACCTTCCTGATGTCCGGTGGCACCATAGACGGCAACCTGGTTACCGGCTTCGGCAACGACACGATCGTGCTCTCCGATGGATACATCGGCGGCAACATCAGCGTCAGCGGCGGCAACGATTCGGTCACCATCACCGGCGGCACCGTGCGCGGCGAGATCCGCCTCAGCTTCGGCGACGACCGCTTCGACTGGCGTGGTGGCGGGGTGGTGCACGGCCTGGTCGATTTCGGGGAAGGCAACGACACCGCCACGCTGGCCGACCTCAACGTCTCCTACCTTGGCGCGCTGCCGGGCTTCGACGGCGGCCTGGGCACTGACACGCTCAACATGGACAACGTCAAGACCGATGGCGTGGCCCGCTTCACCGGCTGGGAATCGATGGCGCTGGCCAATGACAGCCAGCTGACCTTCGACGGCGACCTGCGCCTGGGCGATACCGGAAGCGGTACCGGCGCGCTCGACGTGGACGCGACCAGTACGCTGTTCGGCGGGGGCGTCAACGCCAGCATTGTCGCCTTCAACGCAGCACAGCCGGTCAACGTCACCAATGCCGGCCGCATCGACCTGACCAACGGCGGTGGCGGCGCCGGCGATGCGTTCACCATCGCCGGTAATTACACCGGCAATGGCGGTGCGCTGTACCTGGACACCGTGCTGGGTGCCGACGATGCCGCATCGGACCGGCTGGTGATCTCCAATGGCGTGGCCAGCGGGACCACGGGGGTGGGCATCCTCAACGCGGGCGGTGCCGGTGCCGAAACCGTAGCCGACGGCATCCTTGTGGTGCAGGCGATCAACGGTGCCAGCACCAGCCCGGGCGCGTTCGCGCTGTATGCACCGGTTGCCGCCGGTGCGTACGAGTATTTCCTGTTCAAGGGTGGCGTCAGCGCAGGGAGCAGCGAGAACTGGTATCTGCGTTCGACCGTAGTCAACGGTGTGGTCGCCGCGCCGGCCCCACCGCCCATCGGTCTGGGCTCGGTGACACCTGAGCCACCGCCGCCGGAGGCGTTGGGGACGCCGCCGCCTGCGCTGCCGCCGCCCCCCTCACCGGACGTCCCCGAAAACCCGGACCCGGTGGCCGCCGAGCCCGCGCCGCCGCCGGAGCCGGCCCCGCCACCGCCGGCCGCGCCGCCGCAGGACGACGTGCCGCCGCCGGTGCCGACCGAAGTGGCCGCCGTTCCCGGGCCATTGGCAGCGCCGCCCACGCCTGACGCACGCCCGTCGGAAGAGGCCATCGTGCCGTTGTACCGGCTGGAAACCGGCCTCTACTCGGTGGTGCCGCCACTGCTGCGCGAAACCAGCCTGGCCAGCCTGGGTACCTTCCACGAGCGCCAGGGTGAGCAGCGCATCCTCGCCGGCCAGGGCGGCGTGCGGGCCGCGTGGGCGCGCCTGGTCGGGCAGAGCCACGAGCAGTACTGGGAGGGCAATGCCCAGCCCGGATTCGATGGCGACATGCAGGGGGTGCAGGCGGGTCTGGATCTGTATGCGAACGCAGGCGATGCGCACCGCGACCAGTTCGGTGTGTTCGTCGGCCGTACCCGCGCGCAGGGCAACGTCAACGGCTTTGCAATCGGCTGGGAAAATGTCGCGGTAGGCCGCACCCGCCTGGACGACAAGCACGTGGGCCTGTACTGGACACGCGCCGGCAGCGCCGGCGGCTACCTCGACGTGGTGGTGATGCAGAGCCGCTACGACGGCGAGGCGACCTCCGCACGCGGCATCGGCATCGACGTGGACGGCGATGGCACCACCGCATCGGTGGAAGTGGGCAAGCCGCTGCTGCGCTTCGGCCAGTCGGCCTGGTGGCTGGAGCCGCAACTGCAGGTGATCTGGCAGCGCACCTCGGTGGACGATGCCGCCGACCGCATCGCGCAGCTTCGCTTCAACGCCGACAACGCCTGGACCGGGCGCGCCGGCGTACGTCTGGCCGCGGACTACGAGATCGCCGGCAACGGCTGGCAACCGTACTTCAAGCTCAACTACTGGCAGACGCTCGATGGGGAAGACCGCATCGACTTCGATACCAACCGCATCATCAACCAGCAGGATTCACGTGCGCTGGAGGTCGGCTTCGGCGTGGTGGCGCGCTTCAACGCCAACGTCAGCGCGTTCGCGGTCGCCGACTACACCCGCGACCTGGAAAGCAGCCGGCAGAAGGAGCGCAAGGTGATCGAGGGCAACATCGGGCTGCGTTTCGACTTCTAGCGGAAGGCAGGCCCGCTGCCGGTGTTGCTATTGGTGGCATTACCGGTAGCGGCAAAGTACGCTTTGCCGATGCGAACCAAGCCCAATGCCCAGCCCAACCAGAGCCTGATCGACGGGATTGCGACCCTTCAGGCGCTGGCGTCCTCGCCCGAGCCGGTGGGCTGCCGCGAACTGGCCCGGCAGCTGGATGCCAACCCGACCCGGGTCAACCGCCTGCTCAAGACGCTGGCCTACCTGGGCATTGCGCGGCAGACCGCCGACCGCAAATACACCGCCGGCCCGGGCATGCACGTGCTGGCCGCGCAGAGCCTGTTCGCCTCCGGGTTGATCCGCCGCGCGCTGCCCGTGCTCGAGCACCTGCGCCGTTTTGGTCATACCGTGGCGCTGGGCGTGCTGTGGAACGACAGCGTCAGCTACCTGTTCCATGCGCCGCCGGGAATCGAGGCTGCGCGGGGCCTGGGCCGCATCGGTCTGCTGCCCGCGACCACCAGCGGCATCGGCATCGCGCTGCTGGCCCAGCTGTCGGACGACGAGGTGCGCGAGCTGTACGCCGACCGCCCCATCCCGATGTTCCCGGAGGGCATCGATCAGCTGCTGGCCACGCTGGAACGGACAAGGCTGCAGGGGCATGCACGCGTGCACGTGGCCGACGAACGCGACCACCACATCGTAGCCATCGCGATGGGCGATCCGGTGCATGCCGGCATCGCGATGTCCGGCTGGATCCCTGAATCGGCCACCGAAGAACTGGTGGCGGCACTGCGCGCGGCGGCCGCCGAGATCGGCTGAGGGCTTTGCCGCAGTGCGGTTTGACATGTTGCTACAATAGCAATACGTTGCAGCCTTCCGAAGGGGAGGCATCGGCGATGTCCAAGCGTGCGGGCGCGTGACCGGCGGCAGGAACACCAAGTGGGTGCTGCTGGCCCTGCTGTTCTTTTCCACGGTGATCAATTACCTGGACCGGCAGGCGCTGTCGATCCTGGCGACCACCATCCAGGCCGACCTGGGCATGAGCGACCTGGAATATGCCCGTGTGGTGCAGGTGTTCCTGTTCGCCTACGCAGCGGCCTACGTGATGGCCGGGCGGGTTACCGACTGGCTGGGTGCGCGCGTGGCGCTGCTGCTGTTCGTGGGCTGGTGGTCGTTGGCCAACATCGCCACCGGCTTCGTGCGCAGCGCGTTCGAGCTGGGCGCGGCGCGTTTCGCGCTGGGGCTGGGTGAGCCGGGCAACTACACCGTGGGCACCAAGGTGGTGTCCGAGCAGTTTCCGGCGCCGCAGCGTGGCCTGGCGCTCGGCCTGTACACCGCCGGCGCGATGATCGGCGCGACGCTGGCGCCGCCGTTGATCGGTGGCATTGCATTGACCTACGGCTGGCGCAGCGCGTTCTGGATCACCGGCGTGGCCGGGCTGCTGTGGATGATTGCGTGGTACCTGGTCTACCCCCGTCCGGCGCGTCAGACAGCCACGGCGGTGACTGCGGCCGCAACGGCCGAGGCGGTCGCCACGCCGGCGCTGGACACGCCCGCGGCACCCGCACCGGCGGTGTCGATGAAAGGGGTCTGGGGCCGGCTGGCGCGCGACCGCACGGTGTGGGCGCTGGTCGCCTCGCGCGCGGTGGCCGATCCGGTCTGGTACTTCTACCTGTTCTGGTTCCCCAAATACCTGGGCGATGCGCGCGGCATGAGCCTGGCCGCGATCGCCTCGCTGGCGTGGATCGTCTACGTTGCTGCGGATATCGGCAGCGTGGGCGGTGGCCTGATTTCAGGGCGGCTGGTCAAGCGCGGCATGAGCCCGGTGCGGGCCCGCCTGGCCACCATGATCGGTGCAGCGTGCCTGGCGCCGGTTGGCATGCTGGTGGCGCTGCATCCGCCGATTCCGCTGCTGCTCGCGCTGGCGTGCGTGGTGACGTTCGCGCACCTGACCTACCAGATCAACCTCACCGCGATGACGGTGGACCTGTTCCCGTCGCGCTACATCGCCTCGGTGGCGGGGCTGGTGGGCTGCGGCAGTGCACTCGGCGGCATGGTCTCGGCGCAGGTGGTGGGCCACCTGGTCGCCGACGGCAACTTCGACCGCGCATTCGTGCTGATGGCGTTCCTGCATCCGATCGCGGTACTACTGGCCTGGACCGCGTTGAGAAAAGCCAAGCGTTCGCGAATGACGCTGGTTGGCCCGGACGCCGAGGCGGTGGCGGCGGCCCGAGGGTAGGGTCGGTTCCCGAACGACTGCCGACACTGGTCATCGGCACGACGAACGCATGACCTCGGCCGAAGCCGGCTTCGACGGAGGTCATGCCATCATCGGACGTTGCATAATCCATCGGCGGTCGATTGGGATGCGACCGCGTGGGGCCGGAGATTATCCAGCCCCGCGCTCAGGGCACGAATTCTGCGTGTTCCCAGAAACGCGCATTGGGCTGTGCACCCAGGCCGTGACCAGAGGGCAGCGTGTAACCCTCGCGCTGGTACGCCATGTCGGTGTCGAGCATCTCCACCGACCGCGAGAAGATCGAGTGCTGCCACTCGTGGCGCCAAAGACCCTCGATGACCGCTGATGCATGCAGGCTGGCGGCCATGAAGATGCCGCCGCCAATGGTGGCGTGCGGCGCGACCTGCACCCCGTGCGCTGCCGCCAGGCGTGCGATGCGCAGGAACTGGGTGATCCCGGTGTGGCCCATCTCTGGCTGCACATAGGCGAGCGTTCCACCGGCCAATCGCAACCGTGCGACATGGTCGGTGGGCCACTCTTCGCCGGCCGCCACGGGAATGGGGCTGTCGCCACCCAGCGCGATCAGCCCCGCAACATCCTCGGGCTTGAGCGGTGCTTCGATGAAGGTCAGCTGCGCCGGCAGCAGTTGCTCTGCCAGCGCTAATGCCTGCGCGTGATCGAACTTCCAGTGCAGGTCCACCATCAGGTGCACCGCATCGCCCAGCTCGCTGCGCAGCGCCTGCATTTCTTCGACGATGCCGTCATGGCTGACCACGGCATGCACCTTGAAGGCATCGTGGCCCTGCGCCGCAAACGCGCGCGCCATCGCCACCTTCTCCGCGACGGTTGCCGCCGGCAATCCCGATACATAGCCTGCAATGGTGTCGCGCCGCCGCTCACCCAGCAGCGCCCACAGCGGCTGTCCGGCCGCACGCGCGCGCAGGTCCCACAGGGCGATGTCCAGCGCCGCCAGTGCATCGGTGTGGAACCCGCTGCCGCAGCCACGCACGCGCATCAGGCCGTACAGGTCGTCCCAGATCTGCTCCACGTCTTCCGGCTCGCGCCCGATCAGTTCCGGCGCAAGCAGGTCGTTGATGATCTCGCAGGTCGCGCGCGGTGCGCAGATGCCATAGGTTTCGCCCCAGCCCACCGCACCATCGGCGGTGGTGACGCGCACCAGCACCGAGCGGTCCACGGTGGGGTAGAGCGTGCCGTTGCCTTTGCGCACCAGGTAGCCGCGCGCGTTGACCCGTTCGCCCGGCCCCAGCGGCCCCAGGTAGGGCGTGGTGCGCGGAACGGTGAGGATGAACGTTTCAACCTGTGTGACCTGGCTCACGCGTGGCTTCTCCGTGCCTGCCCGGGGACGGTATCCAACGGCAGCAGGTCGCTGATGCGATCCAGCAGGATATCCAGTTCGCGCGCATCGAACCGGTCCAGCGCCGGACCGGGCGCGCGCACATGGTCGCTGCCGATCAGGCCGCGGCGCAGCAGGATGGCCTTGGTGAGCCGCCAGCGGAACACCGCCTGCATGCTCAGCAGCGGCAGGGTGCGCTCGAACAGTGTGCGTGCACGCTCCTGGTCGCCCGTCGCCCAGGCTGCCAGCATCGCCACATGCACCTCGGTGATTTCGCAGGCCGGCATCGTGCCGACCGCCCCGCGCGTGAGTTCGTCCAGCACGTAGCGGGCGCCGGCACCGCCGAACACCGCGCGCACGCTGCTGCCGGCGCGCTCGGACAGCGCGGTGATGCGGTGCCCCGAAGGCATCGTTTCTTCCTTGACATATTCAATGGCCGGGACGCGCGCGGTCAGCGCCACGACCTCTTCCACGCCCAGCCCAACGCCCATCGGCGCCGGAGCGTTCTGCAGCATGACCGCCACGCCCGACTCGCTGGCCAAGCGGCTGAAGAACGCAGCCATGCCCTCGGCATCACCGGCCAGCGCGTGCGGGGTCAGCACCATCGCCGCGCTCGCCCCGGCCTGGCCGCCGGCCTGGGCCAGCCGCACCGCGTCCTCCAGCGTGCGCGCGCTGGCGCCGACGATGAACGGCACGCGGCCGCGGTTCCAGCGGCCGATGCAGGCCGTCAGGTGCAGGCGCTCATCCAGCGTGAGCATGTCGTATTCGCTGGCCAGGCCCGGAAACACCACCCCGGCCGCGCCGGCGGCCAGGATGTACTCGAACACGGCTTCGGTCCCGGCCTCATCGAGCGCGCCGTGCGCGTCGAAGATGCTGGGAAGGATCGGGAAGACACCTTGCAGAACGGCCATTGCGCCGGGTCCTTGTTGAAATGCGTGTGCCATGGATAGCAACACTATGGAAGGGAAGTGGCCGCAGACGCTACAGACGGGTCTTGATTCTTCGCTGCATTGCAGCGTGCGCGGCCAAATCATATTGCTATATTAGCTACACGCTGCCAAGTCGCAGCGCAGCAGCAACGACGAAAAAGCGCTGGATCCAGCTGGGCAGGTCGGGGGCCTGCAGCGGGATCCCTACCTTGGGAGAGGGCCGATACATGCTTCGTTTTCGACGTTCCACCTTGTTCACCGCCTTGGGCACCTGCCTGCTGGCGCCGATGCTGGCCGCCGCACAGGATGCTCCGCCTGCCACCACCACCACCGCCGGCAACCAGCAGGCGCAGACACTCGACGCCGTGAGCGTCGTCGGCATCCGCGGCAGCCTCGAAGCCTCGCGCGACCTCAAACGCGATTCGCCGCAGATCGTCGATGCGATCGTGGCCGATGACATCGGCAAGCTGCCCGACACCAACGTCGCCGAATCGCTGGGCCGGGTGGCCGGCGTGCAGCTCGAGCGCGGCATGGGCGAGGGCAGCGACATCCTGGTGCGCGGCCTGAAAGAGAACGTGCTGCTGTACAACGGCCGCCAGATCGTCGATGCCACCGGGCGCGGCGGCAACGGCCTGGACCAGCTGGCCACCTCCACCTACGGCCTGCTCTCACTGGTGCCCTCCGAGCTGATCTCGCGGCTGGAAGTGACCAAGCTCGCCGGCGCCGACCAGATTTCCGGTGGGCTTGGCGGCATCGTCGACATCCACACCCGGCAGCCGCTGTCGGGCGACAGCGACCAGAACGTGGTCAGCCTGGCCGGCACCTATGACGACATGGCCGATTCCTGGGGCCACAACGCCTTCGGGCTGATCTCGCGGCGCAACGAGGACCGCACCTTCGGTGCGCTGCTGTCAGCCACGTACGGCCGCCGCAACGTGGTGCAGCAGGGCCTGGACACCTTCTCCGGGTATGCCCGCTTCAACGACCCGACCGATCCCACCCGCACGCGCTTCGGCAGTACCGACATGCGCGCGCAGAACATCGACGATGACCGCACCAAGGTGGGCCTCAGCGCGGTACTGCAGTGGCGCCCGGCCGATGGCGTGGAGCTGTCCTGGGATACCTTCTATTCCCGGCAGAAGGCCGAGCGCGACCGCTACTGGATCGCCTTCAATCCCTCCGCCGGCCTGAGCAACGCGGTCTACTCCGACCACGACATCCTGCTGGCCGGCCGATCCACCGGCACCGTGCTGCTCAACACCGAAGTGGCCGACATCGATTCGGACACCCTGTCCAGCGCGCTGCGTGCCAGCTTCCAGGTCGGCGAACGCGTAACCGGTTCGGCCGAACTGGACTGGGGCCGTTCCACCGCCAGCTACAACCAGCGCTACATGCGGCTGGCGCCGATGGCCGGGCTGACCTCGGTCACCGACTTCGACCTGCGCAGCGGCAGCTTCGGCAGCTTCAACGTCAGCGGCGTCAACGTGGTCGATCCGGCGCAGTGGCGCATGACCATCCTGTTCGACAACGACTGGCGCGCACAGACCGACTCGCGCGCGCTGCGCACCGACTGGAGCCTGGCCTTCGACAACGGCCCGCTGCGTTCGCTGGACGTTGGCGCGCGCTTCAGCCGGCTGGAAAGCCTGCAGGACCCCCGCCGCGCCGACATCCGCCCGGCCGGCGGCATTCCGGTGACGCAGATGGATCCCTACATCCGCGTGTACAGCAACAGCGACTTCCTGCCGGGCGAATTCGCCGGCCTGCCGCGCGATTACCTGGGGGCGTTCCGCGGCACCTTCGGCGGCTGCGGCAGCTTCACCACGCTGCCGCAGATCTCGCAGAACCCGCAGTGCCTGGATCCAGCCAACACCGCGCTGGCCTATTCGGCCACCTTCAGCGTGGATGAAGACTTCCTCGAGGCCTACGCCAAGCTCAACTGGGACACCGAGGTGGGCGGCATGGCGCTGGGCGGCAACGTCGGCCTGCGCTTCGTGGGTCGTGACCTGACCTCGCGCGGCAACCTGATCAGCGGCACCGGGGCGCTGACCCCGTCCAACTTCGAGCGCGACGACCGCAACGTGCTGCCTTCGGCGGTGGCCAAGCTGCAGATCAGCGACAGCCTGGTACTGCGCGGCGGTGCGGCCAAGGTGGTCGCCTTCCCCAATACCGAAGACCTCAACAATGGCGTGACCCTCAACAACAACGCCGTGTTCGATGCCAACGGGGTGCAGACCTCGCCGGGCACCGGCAGCGGCGGCGCACCGGACCTGGATCCGTTCAAGGCCACCCAGTACGACCTGTCGCTGGAGTGGTACTACGGCGGCCAGGGCCTGCTCTCGGCCGGCCTGTTCTACAAGGACGTGTCCACCTTCATCGTGCAGCGCCAGAGCGCGGAAACCTACAGCAACGTCAACTTCCTGGTGCTGCGCAAGATCAACGGCGACAAGGCCAAGGTGAAGGGCGCGGAGCTGTTGGCGCAGGTGCCCTTCAGCGGCATGTTCGATGGCTTCGGCGTGGTGGCCACCTACACCTGGATCGACTCGGAAACCCCGATCACCGACATCAACGGCAACGCCATGACGTTCCCGGGCCTGTCCAAGAACAACGCCAACCTGATCGGCTACTACGAGAACGGCCCGTTCGGCATCCGCCTGGCCTACAACTGGCGTGACGAATACCTGGTGGGCCTGTCGGCAGCGTCCACGGGCATCTACAACGATACCTACAAGGACCTGTCGGCATCGATGAGCTACGATTTCAGCGAGCGCCTGTCGCTGAAGCTGGAAGGCAACAACCTGCTCGACAGCGAACAGCGCACCTTCGACGGCTATGCCGAAGGCCTGCGTACCAACGTGGTGTTCGGCCGGTCCTACAAGGCCAGCCTGACCTACCGGTTCTGAGCATGGTTCCTCTGGAAAGGAAGGGCAGAGCATGAGCGAGGCGGGAATGCAGGGGCGCACGGTGCTGGTGACCGGTGCGGCCAGCGGGATCGGCGCGGCAGTGGTCACGCGGCTGCGCGCCGATGGCGCCCGGGTGGCGGCGCTGGACCAGGGCGTATCGAGCGGGGCCGATGCCACGGCGGTGGCCGACCTGCGCTCGCCGGACGCGGTCAGTGCTGCCATTGCCGACCTGCGCGCTGCGCTAGGGCCCTTTGATGCGCTGGTGCACTGCGCCGGCATCTGTCCGCCGGGCAGTACGCTCGACAGCACCGACGACCTTTGGCTGGACGTGTACTCGGTCAACGTGCTCGGTGCGCTGCGGGTGATGCGCGAGCTGGTGCCGGACATGCGCGGGCGGGGTGGCAGCATCGTGCTGGTGTCGTCGATCAACGCGCGTTTCGCCACGCCGGGGCTGGCGGCCTATGCCGCGTCCAAGGCCGCGCTGGAGGAAATGGCGCGCACCGCCGCGCTGGAGTTGGCCCCGGACAACATCCGGGTCAACACCATCGCACCGGCATCGGTGGATACGCCGATGCTGCAGGCCTCGTTCGCGCGCGCAGCCGACCCCGCCGCCGCACGGCGCAGCAACGAGCAACGACATCCGCTGGGACGCCTGGGTACGCCTGCAGACGCTGCCGAGCTCGCCCTGTTCCTGGCCTCGCCGCGCAGTGGCTGGATTACCGGTTCGGTGTTTGCGCTGGATGGTGGTGCAGGGGTGACCCGGCGATGAGTGGGCAGGACACGAACTACATCATCGGCATCAACTGGGGCAGCACCAACTTCCGCGCTTACCGGATCGAAGCCGACGGCACGGTCAGCGCGACGATCGAACAGCCGCGCGGCATTGCCGGGCTGGAGCGGTCGCAGATGCAGGCGCTGCTGGAGGACGTGGCAACCGCGTGGCCGCATGCCTCGCGGATCTATGCCAGCGGCATGATCGGCTCGAACATCGGCTGGAGTGATGCGGGATACGTGGAATGCCCGGCATCCCCGCACGCCATCGCCGGGCACCTGCATGAGGTGCGGATCGGTACGCATGGGGTGGCCATCGTTCCGGGGCTGGCCTGCCGGCGCGGCGACGGCGCGCCGGACATCATGCGCGGGGAGGAAACCGAGCTGCTGGGGATGGTCGCGCTCGGCACGATTCCCGCCACTGGACTGGTGGCCTTGCCCGGCACCCACAGCAAATGGGTGCGGCTGGAACAGGGTGTGGTGGTGGAGTTCATGACCGCGATGTCGGGCGAGATCTTCGACCGGCTCACCGCAGCCGGATTGCTGGCGTCGGTTGTTGACGGTCCGGCCGAAGACGGCGAGGCGTTCATCGACGGCGTGCGGACCGCGCAGGGCGGTGCAGGATTGGCCACCCTGCTGTTCGGCGCGCGGGCGCGGGTGATCCGCAGCGACCTCGCCCGGCGCGAGGGAGCTTCCTACCTGCGCGGCCTGCTGATCGGCGCGGAGCTTGCCGATGTCCGCCGTTATTGGCCAGACGCATTGAACGAGGTGCCGCTGATCGGCGCCGCGCCGGTGTGCGCGCTGTATGCGCGCGCACTGCAGGAGCTGGGGGGCTCCGGCAGTGCGATTGCCTCACAGCAGGCATCAACGCGCGGTTTCCTGGCGTTGCACCAGGCAGCGGGAGCGGTGGCATGAGTGCGCATGATGCAGCGTTCGACCGTGCACTGACCGAGACCGGCCTGATCGCGATCCTGCGCGGGCTGAGCGGCGACGACGCGATTGCCGTGGTGGAGGCGCTGTACGCCGCTGGCGTGCGGTTGGCGGAGGTGCCGCTCAATTCGCCGGACCCGTTCACCACCATCGCCGCGCTGGTTGCGCATTTTGAAGGGCGCATGCTGATCGGTGCCGGCACGGTGGTGAACACCGATGCCGTCGAGCAGCTCGCCTCCATCGGCTGCGTATTCTGCGTGTCGCCCAATACCGATCCGGCGGTGATCGCTGCCGCGGTGGCGAAGGGCATGATCCCTTTGCCGGGGTTCGTCACCGCGACCGAAGCGTTCGCCGCCATCGCCGCCGGCGCCCGCCATCTCAAGGCGTTCCCGGCCCATGGCGCGCGACCGCAGTTGTCGGCGTTGTCGGCGGTGTTGCCAGCCGGCGTGACCCTGATCGCCGTGGGTGGCGCAAGCGTGGGCGACATCGGTGCATACCGCGAAGCAGGCGTTCGCGCCTTCGGTGTCGGCACCGATCTGTACCGTCCTGGCCGCGCCGCCGATGACGTTGGCCAGCGCGCTGCGGCTTGGATCCAGGCCTTGCAGGCGCCCGCCGCACCGGTGGCCACGCTGGTGCATGCCGCGCAGGCGATGGTGGGCGAGTCGCCCCTCTTCGATGCGGGCGGCACCTTGTGCTGGGTCGACCCGACCGTGCCGTGCCTGCTGCGGTGGGATGGAGCGGCGTGCACGCGCGTGGCGTTGACCGAACCGGTATGGGCGTTGGGGCAGGTGGGGTCCGGGCTGGTCGGCAATGGAGAGACGCACTTCCTGCGGCTGGTGGCGGACGGAAGCATCACCGCCGGCCCGGAGATCGATGTTGGTGCGGGGTGCCGGCTCAACGATATGGTGGTGGACAGCCTGGGCGGGCTGTGGGGCGGTTCCATGCATCGCGGCCTGTTGTCCGGCCGGGGCGCGCTGTTCCATGCAGGCAGTGTCGAGTTGCCCGCGCATCGCGTGGCGGAGGGGCTGGGCGTGGCCAACGGCATGGCCTTCTCCGCAGACGAAAGCACGCTGTTCGTGATTGATACGCTGGCGCGCACGCTGCTGGCCTATGCGGCCGATATCCACGCCGGCACCCTGGGTGAACCGCGCGTGGTGACCGACTTCCTCGGCGTGCCCGGCAAACCCGACGGCATGACGATGGGGCCCGATGGTCATCTATGGGTGGCGATGTGGGGCGGGCATGCGGTAGTGGAACTCGCACCCAACGGCGCGGTCCTGCGCTCGATCCCGGTACCGGCCGCGCACGTGGGCAGCCTGGCATTCGGCGACGACGGACGCCTCTTCATCACCACCGCGCGGGCGCGCCTGTCCGACGCAGACCTCGCCCGCTCACCCGGAGCAGGCGGCCTGTTCGTGGTGCATCCGTAGGATCAACGACGGGCTGCGGCAATTGCTTTGATGCGCGCCTGGGCCAGGGCTTCGCCTACCGCCGGGCCTTTCAGGTGCGCTAGATCCAGATCGCGGGCCTGTACTGACAGTGCCGCTTGGTGCAGCCGCTTGAGTGTTTCACCCTGCGGGTACGGCCGATCCTCGAAGCCGAGGCGGCCACGCGCATCCGCCTCGCAGCACACCGCGATCCGGGCGATCCGTTCCGGCCGCCGGAACCCATCACAACGGCCCAGCAGGTCAAGCACCGTGCCATCGCGCAATTCGTCGATGCGGTGGACGTTGAGATGGTCGCGGCACACCGCCTCGGCCAGCTGGCGGTGATCCAGCGGAACCTTCAAGCGATCACACAGCGCACGCAGCGGTTCCAGCCCGCGCTGCTCATGCATCACATGGCGCGGCCATTCCGCTTGCGGAGTCAGTGCCTTGCCCAGATCGTGGGTAAGCGCGGCGAATCCCGCCAGGTCATCACCCGGCGCCAGCTGCGCGGCGATATCGCTGACCATTTCCTGGTGCACGCCCGTATCCACCTCCGGGTGGTACTCGGCACGCTGCGGCACTCCGTACAGCGCTTCCAGTTCGGGCAACACCGCCCCCAGCGCATTGGCATCGTGCAGCGTGCGCAGGAAGGCCGACGGTTGCGCCGAACCGAGCACGCGGCGCAGTTCCTGCCAGACCCGTTCGGGCACCAGCGCATCCAGCTCGCCGCTGTCGGCGATCTGCCGCATCAGCTGCATCGTTTCCGGCGCCACCGTAAAGCCCAGCGGTGCAAAGCGCGCCATGAAACGCGCCGCGCGCAGCACCCGCAGTGGATCTTCCACGAAGGCGGGGCCCACATGCCGCAGCACGCGCTGTTCAATGTCGCGCACACCGCGGTACGGGTCCACCAGCTCGCCGCTGGCCTCATCGCAGGCAATGGCGTTGATGGTGAAGTCCCGCCGCAGCAGGTCTTCTTCCAGCGTCACCGAGGGATCGGCATCGACGACGAAGCCCCGGTAGCCGCGCCCGGACTTGCGCTCGGTCCGCGCCAGCGCGTATTCCTCGCCCGTATCCGGGTGCAGGAATACCGGGAAATCCTTGCCCACGGCCTTGTAGCCCAGCGCTTCCATTTCCGGCTGGGTAGCGCCGACCACCACCCAGTCGCGGTCGCCGGCAGGACGCTGCAGCAGGCGGTCGCGCACGGCGCCGCCAACGAGATAGATCTTCATGGGCCCATGATGCCACGGCCGGCAACACCGGCCGTTGGCAGGCGCTCAGTCGCCGCCCTTCTCCGCATCCGTCGGGCAGGTGAATGCCTTCCGCTTCGCCTGCAGCCGCCCGTTCATGCGGTCGGTGACCGGCAGCGCGTCCCCGTTGAGACGCCAGTCGTAGATCACGCTGAACGCGAGAATGCGTGCAACGTACTCGCGGGTTTCCTTGTAGCTGATGGTCTCGATCCAGATATCCGGATCGAAGCCCGGCCGCTGCGACTGCCAGCGCGCGGTCGGGGTCGGTCCGGCGTTGTACGCGGCGATGGTCACATAGGGCAGGCCTTCGTACTTGTTCATCAGCTGGCGCAGGTAGGCAGTGCCGATGGCGATGTTGGTGTCGGCGTCATACAGGCTGGCCGCACCGCCATAGTTGGTCAGGCCGATGGTCTTGGCCACGCTCGCGCCGGTGGCCGGCAGCACCTGCATCAGCCCCATCGCATTGGCCGGCGAGCGGGCCTTCGGGTTGAAGATGCTCTCGGCGCGGATCTCGGCGGCCACCCAGGCCGGGTCGATCGCATTGCGCGCCGACTCACGGCGGATCGCATCATCGTGGTGCAGCGGGAAGCGCAGGCTGTACAGGCGCTGCTCTTCCGGGGTCTTGCCCAGCGAGAACACCGCGCGGTCGAACCAGCCGTTGTCGCGCGCCACTTCCACCGCAATACGGCGCTGCGTGGTGTCGAAGCGGGTGAGGGCATCGTTCCACTCGGCCACCGCCCAGCCCGAACGCTCGATCCTGAACAGTTCCATCGCGCGCACGATCGCCGGGTCGCGTGCCACCGTGGCCTGTGCCTGCGCACTGTCCTTGGGTTCCACCGGGCACAGCGTGTAGGTGCTCTGGCCCAGCTGGTCGGCGGCCAGGAAACCATGGAAGGTGGCCGCGCGCGCCGCTTCGCGGTACAGCGGCAATGCCTCGTTGCGCTTGCCCGTCTTGTCCAGCATGCGCGCCTCGAAATAGCGCCAGCGCGAGTCGCTGCGCTGCTTCGGCTCCATCTTGCGGATCGCCGCCAGCGTGGCCGGCCAGTCGCCGCGCGACATCGCCTCGCGTGCCCGCCACTCGTGCAGGCGCTCGTCATAGGCCGAATCCGGCACGGCATTGAGCCGGCGTGCGGAATCGGGCCCATAGGACGCCACCGTCCATAGCGCGATCTGGTACTTCACATCCGCCTGCTGGGCGGCGCTCAGCTGCAGCGCGTTGGCGTACTGCGGCAGCTGCTGCTCGGTCGCGTCCGGGTCGGCCTTGGCCAGCTTGGCCAGGCCATCGGTGGCGATGCGCCGGCTGCGTTCGTTGCGCGGCCAGTTCAGCGCACTGGCATTGGGCTTGTCCACGAACGCGGCATAGGTGTTGGCCAGCGCCAGGTCGGCGGCCGGCAGCCCGCGGGCGGCACTGCGCATCACCGCCGGCTCCTGCGCGTCGGCCGCGGCATCGATGCGCTCCCAGCGCAGCTCCGCGCTCATCCCGCCCTTGGCATCCAGCACCGCAAAAACGGGATCGCAGGCATCGGGCAGGGACTTGCCGGTGCTGCGCCAGATCGCCTGCGCCTCACTGACCCACTGCGCATCGGCCTTGCCGGTAGCTTGGCGCGCATTGAGCTGGGCGCAGCGCAGGCCGACATTCTCGGTGGGCGCCCAGTTCGCCAGCAGGGTGGGCCAGTCCTGGCGCCGGGCTACCGCCGGCAACCACACGCTGCGGAAGCTGCTGGCCACGGCCTGGCCGTTGTAGCGCTTGAGAAAGTCCTGGGCCTGGGCAGTGGTGACCGTATCGATGTTGCGGCGCAGGTTGGCGTACTCCAGCCAGCCATACAGCGGGTGCTTTGCCAGCCCCGCCGCCTGGCCGGGATCGAACTGGCCGCGTTCGGCATTCTCGATGGCCGCCTTCATCTGCGCGCGCTGGGCGTCCAGGCTCTGGGCACCGGCATCGGCGCCCACGCCCGTGCAGGCGAGCAGGGTGGCGGAACTGAGGATCAGGAGGGGGAGTCGGTTCATGCCGAAAGGATAGCGGGCAGGGGTGAAAGCCGGTGACGGCAAGCCAACTCAATGATGAACAGCACCCGTCGCCCCCCTGAACAGGCGCCACGCACCGGCGTAATGTCAAAGCCACCAGCCCGATGGCAGCAGGAGACTCAAACCAGATGGTAGCGCCGGCCGTTGGCCGGCCCGCAGGAAAAACCAACAACAAGGACTCACACCATGGCATTCAGTGCAGCAGGCAACTCCGGACCACTGGCCGACATCAACGTCACCCCGTTGGTGGATGTAATGCTGGTGCTGTTGATCATCTTCATCGTGACCGCCCCGATGGTGTCCATGCCCATCCCGGTCAACCTGCCGCAACCCACCACCGTGGTACCGCCCACCGCACCGCCACCGCCGATCGAACTGCGGGTGGACGCCAGCAACCAGGTCAGCTGGAACGGCCAGATGGTTGCGGTCAGCTCGCTGCAGCAGCGCATGCAGGACGCCGCACAGGCCAACACCGGCAACGTTCCCGAACTGCGCATCGCCACCGACCCGAACGCCGAGTACGACGTGATGGCCAAGGTGTTGGCTGCGGCCAACAACGCGCACATGGAAAAGATCGCGTTCGTGAACCCGTAGCAGAACGAGCGGCCCGCCGAACGGTGGGCCGCTTCCGCGTCACCAACAGCTACGCTGGTAGGTACCGTCCGTTGGTCGGTACTCTCTCTGACTGCACCGAAAGCAACACCGCCTGCATCACCAGCCACTGTCGCTGCGCCTATCGTCTTGTAGGAAATCCCCGCGTAAGCCTGTAAGACAAGCCGAAAATCGCGGCAAAAGAAGCGCCAGTCACACCATTGAGTGAGAGCGGTCACACTTTCCCGCCTTGCCTACAACGCATCCATCGCGCATAAACCTCCCTGTCACTCACCGCCCGCACAGTCGGTCCACGCGGTGACGCCCGAATGATGTTTCCAGTCAAACGCGCAGTCTGCCTCCAGGAAGGAGTGCAGGGATGTCCAGCTCAACCCCGCACCGCACGCGCCAACGCGTGCTCGTCAGGGTAGCGGAGCGCACGGAGGTCCCCATTGGGATGTCCAGAAGAAAAGCGGTGGCTATATAAACGTGTATCCAGGAGGTAGGACGCGATGAGCAATGATGGCTTGGTTGAATTGAAGGCGGATGCCGTCACTTACTACTCCGTGCGCGATGAGTATGCATTTTTTGACTGGCTTGGGAAGATGGTATGCGTTAAAAATCACTATGGAAAAGGCACGGAGCTCTACATTGTTGTAGATCGGGCGGCCATATCACAGGGCGAACTCTTGGATCTGATTGCATTCTTCTACAGGTACAATATTTCAATGGGACAGTTGCGCGAGTTTGACGTGCCTGAGTTCTCTGGCTGGTTTCGTCGAAAGGACGCATACTGGAATAGTCGGGTTTTCGGCGGAGCCGATGCACCCTGAGGAGGTGAAAGTGCGGTTCTCGCCTTGGTTGCCCGTCGTTCGGCGGGCTTGTTTCGAACGTCGTTGTCTTCAAGTTCGCCGTTGATGAAGCGAAGGTCGAAAAGATGATCGTGGTGGTTATCCTTGCGTTGCTGTTGGTCGGATTTTGGCTGCGACGGCAGTTATTGAAACTGCGACAGAAAGGGCCGGTCGAACATGGAGACTGATCGCTACGTTATACCTAGAGGAAGCAAGTGATTCCCGGTGAGCTTCTACAGTTTGAGCCGGCGCGATGAGGCGGACGGTTCACCTCATGCTGGTAACCCTGTTGACGCTTTCCGGGTGTGGGCGGACGACGCAGGCCCAAGTCATCTATGACGCGCTTCGGACGGAAAATACCGCTCTGCTGGATGAGAAGTTGGCGCAGGGAGTAGACGTAAACGGTGCTGTGCTCGACGGTTGGACGCCACTCCCATTCAGTGTGGCAAATGGGAAGATTGCGTCAGCGGAATGGCTGATATGCAATGGCGCCGATGTAGACTCGATGGACGGTGGGGGCAACAGTGCTCTCTTTTG
Source organism: Stenotrophomonas sp. CCNWLW57 (assembly GCF_037203925.1). Lineage (NCBI taxonomy): Bacteria > Pseudomonadati > Pseudomonadota > Gammaproteobacteria > Lysobacterales > Lysobacteraceae > Stenotrophomonas > Stenotrophomonas sp. CCNWLW57. The sequence continues at coordinate 402,758 of NZ_JBBCBJ010000001.1, read as the reverse complement.
GGCAGTGAAATTGAAGAATGAAAGGGCAGTCAGGCTCTTGACCAAGAACGGGGCCGACCCGTGCCTCGCAGGTCCACGGGGCGAGACGGCTGTTTCCATGGCGATGGCGTATGGCCAAACTAAGCTCGCAGAGGAGTTAGGGCGCTGTGGGATGTAGTGCCTGCCGAATGTGCGGTGCTTCAGCGGCATGATCGAGGTCAAACAGGCCGACACGCTATTGGAGGCCTGCGCCTACAACCAGCGAGGAGATCGTGGAAATCGCTTGAATGGGTGCCTTTAATAGAGTCTATGTCCTGGGAAGGCGCGCGGATGAAGGTTTTCTATGTCAATCAAGTATGAGGTTCTGCTTGGTTTGCTACCACGGCCATCCAGCTCCCATGTCGTCTTCGACGATGGTCGTGTAGTGATTCAAGCGCGAGATGGCGATGATCGCGTGATCTTGGAGATAGCGTTTTCCTCGGTGAATTTCATCTGTGTTTCTGATGAAGGTGCTCGGTTGAGGCTTTTTGCTGATATGGGAGAGGCACGTGGTGCTTTGGTTCGGTGTCATGAGGGAACAATGATGAATTACTACATTGAGGAATCACTGGGTACGGCCTCCGGCCCTGGGTTGCTGCACTACATTCTCATGATAGGTGAAGAGGTGATTGACGTGATCTCTCCTGGTGAGCCGGAAGTGTTTCTGAGTTGTTAGTCGAGTTGGCGCACAGGTGGTTTTAGCCTTGGTTTTTGTCAACATATCGCTTCGTGTATAGGTACGACGTATGGCAGGAAGTTTGCGTAGAAGAGTTCGGTCGATCATCACTTTTGCATCGGTCGTTACGCTGCTGATTGCATGCGATGATGGAACTAGGGGGGAGCTTGATTCCAAGAAAATATATGGAGACATGAGTGGCCTGTACTATGGCGCGATGTGCGAATCTGGAAGTCAGGAGCTGAGCAATCTTCGATCCAGGGCGGTCCGGATTGCAGTCGATGGGGATGGCTGCGCAGTTCTCTACTTGGACGGTGTTGATCCTAAGGGAGCGCTGCTGGTATATCCCGGAGGGGACGGCGTCAGGCTTGAGTGCAGTGGACTCGAAGTAAAGCTGAAGAAAAGTGGTGCTCACACCCGTGTCCTAAGTCGGGTTCGAGAGAAGTGCGGTGCGAAGTGAGTGGAGATAGCTTCGGATCCATGTCCTGTATGGAAATCAGGCTTACTGCAGCCAGATTCGGACCGAATATTTCATATGGTTGGGGCGGTGCCTCGAGAGGATCAGCGAGTACGACGACTTCATACGCAGCCTGGTGGGGAGCGGTGGCGAAGTTGAGTTCTATGTAAGTGCGTTCTTGAGCGGATTGTGTGGGTTTCAGTTCCATAGCGCATTGCTCGGTCGGATCGCTGCGGCCGGGATAGGCCGATCGGTTGAGCTGTATCCGAAGGACGATTGAGGAAGCAACGCATAGGGGGCACTGCGATGAAGTCGCTTGGCTGCTTGCTCGTTCTTGTTGTGCTGGGGTTCCTACTTCTGCCCGCACCCGCACCGGCGGCGGTTTCCGTTGGGGGGCGCGTTGCCGACCACGAGCGAACCCTGCCTCAGCTCAGCGCGGTGACAGTGGCGCAGGACACTGTGCTGCAGACCCGCCTTGGCGCGCAGCTGGCCCGCCACCTGGCTGGGGCCACCACCGGTTACCAACGGCTCGACGAGCTGTCGATGACCCTGCACGAGCGCCGGCTGAAGCTGTACGACAGGTTGGGCATAGGGCCGTTGCGGGTTGAGCTTGTCTGGCCAGACCGTTCCTGGACGGTCTACACCATGGACGGCAACAGCAACCGCCGGGCCGGCTATGTCACGGGTCAAAGCCGCGACCCCTACGGCAATCAGCTGCCGGACCAGAGTGCTGCCCAGCGCGCCGGTGCGGTGTCGCTGGTCGGGTCGTACCAGTTCCAGAATGTCCGCAACCGCCAGGCGTGGGTGCGGGCCGCACGGGCGCAGGGCATCCCCGTGCACGTCGACACCCCTTCTGCCACCCGCCTGCGGTGCCGATGGTCGGGCACCGCTTTGAGCTGCCATACGGAATAGGGCGCTTCCGTCCGGAATTCGGCTGCTGCGCAGCCGCTCGTCGGCTTAGATGCGCCGCTCGGTGCCGCATCCGTAACGTCTGCGTGAAATCCACACTTTCATCACGCCTTCATCTTTACAGGTTGTTTACAAAGGAGACGCTGCCGCGCTTCAAGGGGGAGGCGAGGCGGCCCCAGCAAGCCATTCCTTTGGAGAGAGAGCGAATGAACAACCTGCATTACCGCCCCTTGGCGGCTGCCGTAGCGCTGTGCCTGCTGTCCGTCCCCGCCCTTGCCACCGCGCAGGATGCTCCCCGCACCACCACCGAACTGGACCGGGTGGAAGTCACCGGTACCCGCATCAAGCGGGCCGAGGTCGAAGGCCAGGTGCCGATCCAGACCCTCACCCGCAGCGAGATCGAACGCACCGGCCTGAATTCCATCGGCGAGGTGCTGCAGCAGCTGACCGGTTCCGGTTCGGCGCTCAACGCCAAGTTCAACTCGTCGGGCAACTTCGGTTTCCCGCCCGACGGCAGCGGCGTGGGTGCCGGTTCGGCCCAGGTCGACCTTCGCCACCTGGGCGCCAAGCGTGTGCTGGTGCTGGTCGATGGCATCCGTTGGGTCAACGAATCCTCCGCGTCCGGCGTGGGCGCGGCCACCGACCTCAACACCATTCCGCTGGCGATCGTCGAGCGCATTGAAGTGCTCGAAGACGGCGCCTCGTCGCTGTACGGTTCGGACGCGATTGCCGGCGTGGTCAACATCATCACCCGCCGCGAGTTCGATGGCGGCCAGGTCACCGTGAACTACGGTGAGTACAGCAAGGGCGATGGCACCCAGAAGGGCGTGGACCTGGCCTGGGGCACCAGTGGCGACCGCTACAGCCTGTTCCTGGGCGCCAGCTGGACCAAGCAGGACGCGGTATATGCCAACACCCGCGAACAGTCGCGCTACCCGGTTCCCGGCACCGGACTGTCGTTCGGCAGCTCGGCGACCCCGACCGGCCGCTTCATGTTCACCGACCCGAACACCGGCATTGCCTACAACATCACGCCCAACACCGGCGCCACCGATCCCACCTTCAACGGCGTGGGCGGTTGCGACCGCACCGACGATTACCACTGCTTCACCACGGCGGACCGCTTCAACTTCGCCGAGTACAACCTGCTGCTGACCCCGTCCGAGCGCAAGGGCATCTTCGGCCAGTTCCGCTTCGACATCACCGACAACGTGCAGTGGTACATCAAGGCGCTGGCCAACCGCCGCGAATCGACCAACCAGGCCGGTCCCGAGCCGCTGTTCTTCGGCCCCGATGGCGCCACCGGCAACCCGTTGGCCGACAACATCGTCATTTCCGCGCTCAACCCGTACAACCCGTTCGGCTTCGACCTGGATTCGTCCAGCAACCTGAGCATGATCGGCCGCCGCCCGGTGGAAGGCGGGCCGCGCATCTTCGAGCAGGAAGTGAACACCACCTACTTCGCCACCGGGCTGGTGGGCCTGTTCCAGGCCGTCGATCGCAGCTGGTCGTGGGACGTCAACGGCATGTACAGCAAGAACAAGGCCGAGCAGACCAACTACGGCAGTTACAACATCTACAACGCCAACATCGCGTTGGGTGATCCGGCCATCTGCGCGGCCACCCCGGGCTGCGTGCCGCTGAACATCTTCGGCGGCCCAGGCACCATTACCCAGCCGATGCTGGACTGGATCCAGCCGGTGGTGCACGACCGCAGCCAGAACGAGCTCACCCTGTTCACCGCCAACCTGAGCAGCGACCTGTTCACGCTGCCGGCAGGCCCGCTGTCGTTCGCCACCGGGTACGAGTACCGCAAGTACGAAGGCGAATACCAGCCCGATCCGATCACGGTGCGCGGCCACTACAACGGCGTGCCGTCGCTGCCGACCTCCGGTTCGTACGACGTCAACGAGGTGTACCTCGAACTGGCGGTGCCGATCTTCGCCAAGAGCGCGCTGGGTGAAAAGCTGGACCTGAGCCTGGCCGGGCGCTATTCGGATTACTCCACCTTCGGTGGCGAGTTCACGCCCAAGTACGGCCTGCGTTGGCAGGTGACCGACGACTTCGTGCTGCGCACCAGCTATGCCGAAGGCTTCCGCGCCCCGTCCATCGGTGAGCTGTACGGGTCAGCCGCGCGCGCGGATCTGCAGCTGTTCGATCCGTGCTCGGTGGGCCTGGGCGGCACGCCGCCGCGCGGCAGTGCGGCCAACTGCGCGGCGCTGGGCGTGCCGACTGGCTTCCAGCAGGCGAATTCGCAGATCTCGGTCACCACCGGCGGCAACGACCAGCTGGACCCGGAAACCTCGCGCAGCTTCAGTGCCGGCTTCGTGTGGAGCCCGTGGTTCGGCAACAACGCCTCGTGGTCCGAGCGCTTCGACGTGGAAGTGACCTTCTACCGCCACAACATCGAAGGCGCGATCCAGGCCATCGACGCGCAGACCCAGCTTGACCTATGCGTGGACACGCTGGACGCGCTGTACTGCGATGGCATCACCCGTGCGTCCACCGGTGCGGTCAGCGGCTTCAACAACCGCCTCACCAACCTGGGCTCGATCAAGACCGACGGCTGGGACGTGGACCTGTTCTGGACGCTGCCGCAGAGCGACATCGGCCAGTTCAAGCTGGGTTGGCAGAACACGTTCGTGGGCCGCTATGAGGCGCTGGGGGCGGCAGGCCAGCGCCAGCCGCAGGAACCGGGCGTGGAGGTGGTCAACAGCTCCATTCCGGAATGGACCAGCAACGCGACCATTGGCTGGACCCTGGCCAACTGGAACGCGTCGTGGACCGTGCGGCACATTTCCGAGCTGACCGAACAGTGCGGCGACGCGTCCAGCTTCCCGGTGTGTAGTGACCAGGCCGGCGGGACCAACAAACTTGCAGCCACCACGTACCACGACTTCCAGGTGGGCTACAAATTCGACTGGATGAAGGGCCTGCAGCTCAGCGCGGGGTTGAACAACGCGTTCGACAAGGATCCGCCGATCTGCCTGTCGTGCTCGCTCAACGGCTATGACGCGTCGACGTACGACATCCCGCGTGGGCGTTACTGGTACCTGCGCGCGGACCTGCGGTTCTGATTGAAACGCAGATTGAAACGCAGAAAGCCGGGCTTGGCCCGGCTTTCTGCTTGTTACCGGCCACCCCGACCAACGGTCGGGTGCAACCTTAGAACGACCAGGTGAAGGTGATCGAGCCGTTGCGGCCGTCGCCGTAGGCGCCATAGCCGTTGATCTGCGAGAAGTATTCCTTGTCCAGCAGATTGTTGAGGTTGGCCTGCACGCTGAACTGCGGGGCCAGGCGGTAGCGCACGAAGGCACTGACCAGCGCGTAGCTCTCCTGCTCGATGCGGCCGTAGGCCGGCACCGGGTAGTAGATGCCGTTCTGCCAGTTCACGCCGCCACCGACGGTCAGGTCGCTCAGCGCCTGCGGGGTGTAGCTGGTGAACAGCTTGATGGTGGTCTGCGGCAGGTTGGTGTTGATGTCCGCGCCGTTGATGTCCTTGGCCACGTAACGCGAGGCACCGAAGGTGGCGTTCCAGCCCGCCGCCAGCTCACCGTTCAATTCCAGCTCGAAGCCACGGCTTACCGTGCCGCGCGCGGCGATGTAGGCGAACTCGTTCGGGCTGCCCTGCACCGGAATGGTGGTGGCCTGGCCCACGTTGTCCTGCTCGATGCGGAACACCGCGAGCGAGGCATTCAGGCGGTTGTCGAACCAGGCGGCCTTGACGCCCACTTCGTAGCTCTTGCCGTCCACCGGATCCAGGTAGCTGCCGTCCTGCTGCTTGAGCGTCTGCGGCTGGAAGATTTCGGTGTAAGCGGCGTAGGTCGACCAGGTGTCGTTGAGGTCGTAGACCAGGCCGGCATAGGGCGTGGTGACCTTGTGCGAGCGGTCGGCGCCTTCGCCTTCGCTCTTCCAGTCGGTGTAACGCGCACCGAGGATCAGCTTCAGCGGATCGGCCAGCGACAGGCGGGTGGCGGCATAGCCGGCCTTCTGGGTGATGGTGCCTTCGCTCTGCAGCGGCAGGGTGTCCAGCCAGTTGGGTTCCGGGAAATCGGCAACGCCGCCCAGGTAGTTGTCCAGCGGCGCCCAGCCCCCCTGGTAATCACCATAGTTGGCGTAGCGGCGCTTGTTGTAGCTCAGGCCGGCCATGACCTGGTGCTCGCGGCCGAACAGCTGGAACGGGCCTTCGACGTAGCCGTCCACCGCATCGACCTTGCGCTCGGTGTTGTAGAAGCCGGCCGACGGGGTGACGCCGGCGCCGGTGACCGGGTCCAGCAGCGAAGCACCGGTGGTCCAGTCGTTGTAGGCCGGGTAGAACAACTTGTCGTCGGCCTTGGTCTCGTCATGGGTGGCGCCGACGCGAACCTTCCAGTCGTTGGCGAAGCCGTGTTCCAGGGTCGCGAACAGGCGCTTGCTGGTGGTGTCCCAGTAGGTCCAGCGCGGATTGGCGCTGAACGATTCGTCGAACGGGGTCGGCGAACCGTCGGAGAACAACATCGGGAAGCCGCCCCAGGTCACGCCGTTGGCGCGCTTCTGCTGGTAGTCGTAGCCCACGCTCAGCTGGGTGTCTGGGGTCAGGTCGGCGTCGATCACCGCATAGCCCAGCGTCTTGTGCTGGTCGTAGCCGTCCATCTGCGATTCGGTATCGAGGTAGCTGCCGATCACGCGCGCGCGCACCGAACCACTGGCATTCAGCGGGGTGGTCACATCCACGGTGCTGCGGGTGCGGCCCCAGCTGCCGACGTTGACCGACACGCTGCCGGTCAGTTCGGCGCTGTCGGCGTGCTTGCGGATCAGGTTGACCGAGGCCGACGGGTTGCCCGCGCCGGTCAGCAGGCCGGTGGCGCCACGCACCACTTCCACGCGGTCGTACAGGGCCAGGTCCAGGCCGGAATCGCCGTAGCTCCAGTTCTGCACCATCTGGGTGGGCAGGTTGTCGTACTGGTAGCTGTCGATATAGAACCCGCGCGAGTAGAACTCGGTGCGCTCGGTGTCGGACTGGGTGCTGCTCACGCCGGTGGTGTTGGCCAGCACGTCGATGATGTCATCGAGGTTCTGGTCCTCGATGCGCTGGTGGCTGATGATGCTGATCGACTGCGGGATCTCGCGCGGGGCGAGGTCGAAGCGGGTGGCGGCCGAGGTCTTGCGGACCGAATAGCCCTCGGCGCGCTCGCCCTTGACTACGATCTTGTCCAGGGTGGTGGCGTCGGCGCCGATGTCCTGCGCGAAGGCGGGAGCCGCAGCCAGGGTGGCCAGGGCGATCAACAGCGCCTGCGGCAGGCGGCCTTGCGGCAAGGTGCGGGACGGCAGAGCGGAAGTACGGGTCATCAGCGTTTCCTGGGCGGCGGCGCGCACCAGGCGGCCATCCTCGGATGCCGGGCGCTGCAGTCAAAGTGGGGGCAGTACGCGGCTGGCGGGTGCCGTGAAAACAGGCACGGGCGTTGGCAACTGATCGCCGCTGCGCCTCCCTGGCGCGAACGGGATCTCATTATGATAATGCGAATCAGTCCTATCCGCAATGTCTACCGGTCGCAAGTGGGGGGTGGGTCCCGATCAAGGGTCCGGACCTACCAGCGCTTAACATCGGCGGGCCTACCGTTGGTCTCACCCGGGCCGGAGCCCGATCCCAGGAAACGGTGATGATCGCCAAGAACACCCTGTGCCTCTGGTATGACGGGACCGCCGAAGAAGCGTCGGCGTTTTACGCAGCCACCTTCCCAGACAGTTCGGTGCAGGCCGTGCACCGCGCGCCCTCCGACTTTCCCGGCGGCAAGAAGGGCGATGTGCTGACGGTGGAGTTCACCGTGGTCGGCATTCCCTGCATCGGCTTGAACGGCGGGCCGGCGTTCAAGCACAGCGAGGCGTTCTCTTTCCAGATCGCCACCGACGACCAGGCCGAGACCGACCGCCTCTGGAATGCCATCGTCGGCAACGGTGGCCAGGAGAGCGATTGCGGCTGGTGCAAGGACAAGTGGGGGCTTTCCTGGCAGATCACCCCGCGCGTGCTGACCGAGGCGTTCAACAGCACCGACCCGGCCGTGGCCAAACGTGCCTTCGAGGCGATGATGACCATGAAGAAGATCGACGTGGCCAGGATCGAGGCGGCAGTGCGCGGGTAAGGACACGGCAGGTATCTCGCAACGGGTGCCCGGGCGTATCCTCGCGCGATGACTACGTCGCGCCTCTCCACGCTGTTCCCCGTCCTGGCCGTGCTTGGCTCGGTCACTTCGCTTGCCGTGGGTACCTCGTTCGCCAAGGATCTGTTCCCGGTGATCGGTGCGCAGGGCACCAGCGCGCTGCGCGTGGGCTTCTCCGCACTGGTGCTGCTGGCGGTGTTCCGGCCGTGGCGCTGGACCACCACGCGCGCCGATGCGGGCGCGATCTTCCGCTACGGCATCACCCTGGGGGTGATGAATCTGTTGTTCTACATGGCGCTGCGCACGATTCCGTTCGGCATCGCGGTGGCCATCGAATTCTGCGGTCCGCTGGCGGTCGCGATGTGGTCCTCGCGGCGCCCGATCGATTTCGTCTGGGTGGGGTGTGCGGCCGCCGGCCTGCTGCTGTTGCTGCCGCTGGGCCACGGCGAGCCGCTGGACCTGACCGGTGTGCTGTACGCGCTGGGCGCGGCGGTGTGCTGGGCGCTTTACATCATCTTCGGCAAGCGTGCCGGCCACCTGCCGGCCGGGCATACGGTCTCGCTGGGCATGTGTGCGGCGGCGCTGGTGGTGGTGCCGGTGGGCGTGGCGCATGCGGGCATGGCGCTGCTGGACCCGAAGATCCTGCTGTTCGGGCTGGGCGTGGCGGTGGTCTCCAGCGCGATTCCGATGTCATTGGAGATGGCGGCGTTGAAGCGCTTGCCGAAGGAAACCTTCGGCATCCTGATCAGCATGGAACCGGCGGTGGCTGCACTGCTGGCGATGGGCCTGCTGGCCGAGCACCTCACGCCGCTGCAGTGGGCGGCGATTGGCTGCACGGTGCTGGCGTCGGTGGGGAGCACGTTGACGGCGAACCGGCGGGCGCCGGCGCTGCCCGACCCGGCGGGATGAATCCAATGGTTAGCCGATCGGGCACGCATTTTGTGCATCAACCGCGCACCGGCGCGTCGCCGGCCACGTAGTACGTGGCCGTGCTGCGCGGCAACGGTTCGCGGCCCCGGATGCGGTCGGCGATCTTCTCGGCAATCATGATCGTGGTCGCATTGAGGTTGCCGGTGATGATGCGCGGCATGATCGAGGCGTCCACCACGCGCAGGCCCTGCATGCCATGCACGCGGCCCTGGCCGTCCACCACGCTCATCGCATCGGTGCCCATCGCGCATGAGCACGACGGGTGGTAGGCGGTTTCGGCTCGTGCACGCACGAAGGCATCCAGCTCGGCGTCGGTGCGGCAGTCCGCGCTGGGGCTGATCTCGCGGCCGCGGTACTCGTCCAGCGCGGGCTGGGCGATGATCTCGCGGGTGATCCGGATCGCATCGCGGAACTCCTGCCAGTCCTGGTCGGTGGACTGGTAGTTGAACAGGATGGACGGATGCTGGTGGGGGTCCAGCGAACGCGCATGCACGCGACCACGGCTGGGCGTGCGCATCGACCCGACATGCGCCTGGAAGCCGTGTTCCTTCACCGCGTTGGTGCCGTTGTAATTGATCGCCACTGGCAGGAAGTGGTACTGGATGTTGGGCCAGGCGAAGTCGTCACGGGTGCGGATGAAGCCGCCGGCCTCGAACTGGTTGCTGGCGCCGATCCCGGTGCCGGCGAACAGCCATTCGGCGCCGATCGCCGGCTGGTTCCACCACTGCAGCGCCGGGTACAGCGACACCGGCTTGGTGCAGGCGTACTGCATGTACACCTCAAGATGGTCCTGCAGGTTTTCCCCCACCCCGGGCAGGTCGTGCACCAGCGGCACGCCGAGCGCGGCCAGCAGTGCCGGCGCACCGACCCCGGAGCGCTGCAGGATCTGCGGCGAGGCGATCGCGCCGGCGCACAGCAGCACCTCGCGCCGGGCCTCGACATCGATCGGTTCGGCGCTGCCGCCGGCCAGGTAGCGCACGCCCACCGCGCGCTTGCCGTCGAACAGGATGCGGTCGGTGGTGGCGTGGGTGACGATCTCCAGCCCTGGCCGGCCCTTGGCCATGTCCAGGTAGCCGCGCGCAGTACTGGAGCGGCGCCCGCGCGGGGTCACGGTGCGGTCCATCGGGCCGAAGCCTTCCTGCTGGTAGCCGTTGAGGTCGTCGGTGCGCGGGTAGCCGGCCTGTACGCCGGCCTCCACCATGGCGTGGAACAGCACGTTGTTATCGTTCTTCGGGGTGGCCACGCTGACCGGGCCATCGCCGCCGTGGTAATCGTTGGGCCCGATGTCCCGGGTTTCGGCCTTGCGGAAGTAGGGCAGCACGTCCAGGTAGCTCCAGTCCTCCAGGCCATCGAAGGTAGCCCACTGGTCGAAATCCAGCGCGTTGCCGCGGATGTAGCACATGCCGTTGATCAGCGAGGAGCCGCCCAGGCCCTTGCCGCGCCCGCATTCCATGCGCCGGTTGTCCATGTGCGGTTCCGGCTCTGTTTCATAGGCCCAGTTGTAGCGCCGGCCCTGCAGCGGGTAAGCCAGCGCGGCCGGCATCTGCGTGCGGAAATCCAGGCGGTAGTCCGGGCCGCCGGCTTCCAGCAGCAGCACGCTCACGCCGGCGTCTTCGGTGAGGCGCGCGGCCAGCGTGTTACCGGCCGAACCGGCGCCGATGATGATGTAGTCGTACTCGCGTTTCATCGCGGGGGTCTCCTGGTCAGGCCGGTCAGAACACCGACGCGTAGCGGTCCAGTTCGATCTGGACGGATTTGGTGCGGGTGTAGGCACGCAGCGTGGCCAGGCCGTTCTCGCGGCCCACGCCGGACTGCTTGTAGCCGCCCACCGGCATCGTGGCCGGCGATTCGCCCCAGCAGTTGACCCAGCAGATGCCCGCTTCCAGGCGGTGGATCAACCGGTGTGCGCGGCTCAGGTCCGGTGTCACCACGCCGGCCGCAAGGCCGTAGTCGGTGGCATTGGCGCGACGGATCGCCTCGTCTTCATCTTCATAGGTCAACAGGCTGAGCACCGGCCCGAAGATCTCTTCGCGCACGATGGCCATGTCGTCGCGGCAATCGCTGAAGATGGTCGGGGCTACATAGCAGCCCTTGCCCAGCGCGCCGTCGGTAAGGCGCTCGCCACCGCATACCAGGCGCGCGCCTTCTGTCTTGCCGCTCTCGATGTGCGCCAGCACCCGGCGCATGTGCGCGGCGCTGACCAGTGGGCCGAAGTTGGTGTCTTCGGCCAGCGGATCGCCGATGCGGATACGGGCCACGCGTTCGCGCAGCGCCTGCTCGATATCCGCCTGCAGCGCGTGCGGTACGAACACGCGGGTGCCGTTGGTGCAGACCTGCCCGGAGCTGTAGAAGTTGGCCATCATCGCCACATCGGCGGCCAGGTCGATATCAGCATCGGCGCAGATGATCAGCGGCGACTTGCCGCCCAGCTCCATGGTCACCTCCTTGAGCGTGGAGCTGGATGCGCTGGCCATTACCTTGCGCCCGGTGGCGGTGCCGCCGGTGAAGGAGATCTTCTCGATGCCGGGGTGTTCGGTCAGTGCGGTGCCGACCCCGGCGCCATCACCGGGCAGTACGTTGAACACGCCATCGGGCAGGCCGGCTTCGGTGAAGATTTCGGCCAGCTTCAGCGCGGTCAGCGGGGTCACTTCGCTGGGCTTGAAGATCATCGCATTGCCCGCCGCGAGCGCAGGGGCCGCCTTCCACAGCGCGATCTGGATCGGGTAGTTCCAGGCGCCGATCGCGCCGACCACGCCCAGCGGTTCCTGCCGTGTGTAGAAGAAGCTGCCTTCGCGCAACGGCACCTGGCTGCCTTCCAGCCCGTGCATTACCCCGGCGTAGTACTCCAGCACGTCCGCGCCGGTGACGATGTCCACGCTGCGGGTTTCGCTCAGCGGTTTGCCGGTGTTGAGGCTTTCCAGTTCGGCCAGGTCGTCGTTGCGTTCGCGCAGCAATGCCACCGCGCGCAGCAGGATGCGCGAGCGCTCCACGGTGGTGAGCGCGGCCCAGGCCTTCTGGCCGGCATGGGCGCTTTCCACCGCGGCATCCAGGTCGTCGCTGTTGGCGCTGTGCACATTGGCAAGCACCTCGCCGTTGGCCGGGTTGACCACTTCGAAGGTGCGGTTGCCCTGCGAGGCCACATGGCGGCCGCCGATGTACAGCAGCTGGTCGGGGAAGGTGGGCATGTCGATGACTCCTGTTTGCGTCGGGAGACCAGCGGGTTCAACGGGTCAGATGCAGGAACTGCAGGTGGCGCTCGTACTGGTCGATGATGTCGTTGATGATCTGCTGGCGGCTGTAGCCGACCAGCTCGTAATCCTGTCCGCCTTCGTAGAGGTGCACTTCGGCGCGGTAGTAGCGCTGGTTGCGGAAGCGCTGCGCGGCGAACGAGGGGGTGAGGTAGCCCTTCATCACCACCTGGTAGGTGAACACCTGCTGCTCGCCATGGTCCACGGTGAGCTGCATGTCGCCTGGCTCGAAGCGGGTTTCCACGTCCAGCCCCTTGTCGCGCAGCTGCGCGGCCACGGCCTCGAGTGCAGGGCGCACTTCTTCATCCATGAAGCGGTACACCTCGTCGCGCGCCGGGAAGTGCACGGCCTGGGTGATGCGCTGGCGCCAGCCACGCTGGTGCCGTGATTGCCCCACGACGGGAATGGGCGAGTATTGCGAGGCTTTCTTCCGCTGGGATTCCTCGCCCAATGCACGGGTCAGTCCCCACAGCATCAGCAGCAGCACCACCGAGAACGGCAACGAGGCGAGCACCACCGCCGATTTGAGCGCATCCATGCTGCCGGCCAGCAGCAGCCCGGCGGTAACCAGCGCGGTCATCACCCCCCAGAACACCCGCAGCCAGCGCGGGCCATCTTCCTCGGGCATGCCGCCGTGCGAGGACAGGGTGGACAGCACCACGGTGCCCGAATCGGCCGAGGTGACGAAGAAGATGAAGCTCACGATCACCGTCACGGTGATCACCGCGCGGCTCCACGGGTAGTTGTCCAGCAGCGCGTACAGCACGGTCGGCGGGTTATCCACGGCCATCTGCGCCAAGTGCTCCTGGCCGTGGTGCAGCACCTGGTCCAGCGCGCTGTTGCCGAAGATCGACAGCCACGCCAGGGTGAAGCCGAGCGGGATCAGCAGCACGCCGAACACGAATTCACGGATGGTCCGCCCGCGCGAAATGCGGGCGATGAACAGCCCCACGAACGGCGCCCAGCCGATCCACCAGGCCCAGTAGAACACCGTCCAGTTGCCCAGCCAGTCGGCGCGGCCGCCGTAGGCATACACGTCGAAACTCTTGCCCACCACATTGCCCAGGTAATCGCCCAGGTTCTGCATGAAGGTGCTGAGCAGGTACTGGGTGGGGCCGGCGAACAGCATGAACAGCAGCAGCGCGATGGCCAGCAGCATGTTGATGTCCGACATCCAGCGCACGCCCTTCTCCACGCCGGACACCGCCACGAGGATCGCCGCGCCCATCATCAGCGCGATCAGCGCCACCTGCACCCACGGCGCGTGCGGGATCGGCAGCAGCACGTTCAGGCCGGCATTGAGGTGCAGCACGCCAAAGCCCATGTCCGCGCCGATGCCGAACACGGTGGCCACGATGCCCAGCGCATCCACGGTGTAACCGATCGGGCCGTTGATGCGCTTGCCGATCAGCGGGTACAGCGCCGAACGCAGCGCCAGTGGCAGGTTGTGGCGGTACGCGAAGTAGGCCAGCGCCATCGCCGCCAGCGCGAACACGCCCCAGCCGTGCAGGCCCCAGTGCAGGAACAGCAGCTGCATGGCCTGGCGCGCGCTGGCTTCGCCACCGCCCACGCCACCCTGTGGCGGCTGCAGGTAATGGGTGAGCGGTTCGGACACGCAGAAGAAGAACAGCGTGATGCTGATCCCGGCCGCGAACAGCATGCCGGCCCAGGAGAGATAGCTGAACTCCGGCTCGTCATGGTCCGCGCCCAGTTTCACCTGGCCGTAGCCGGACAGTGCCACCCCGACCACGAAGACCAGGTACACGGTCATTGCCAGCAGGTAGTACCAGCCCACGTTGCGCGACGCCCAGGTCTGCGCTTCCAGCAGCAGCACGCCGGACGAAATGGGAAACGCGGTGACCAGAATGGCGAATGCCGCCACGATCGTGGCGGCAAGCAGGAAGACGGGTCGAAGCGTGCGCACCTCGCTGGGAGGCGTCTCCACGATGTTCATGGATGAAGGGGCTCACGGTGCCGTTGCCGGCAGACCCCACGCATTAGCGCATACGCGCTGTGGACATCCCGTTTACGCGGTCAGCGCAGGGCGTCGCTCGGCACGTCGATCTCCATGGCCAGTGCCAGGTGATCGGAAAACGCCGCCGGTACCGCTTCGGCACTGCGTTGCTGCAGGCCGCTGCTGAGCAGGATGTGGTCGATGGCCCGGTCCGGCCGCCAGCTCGGGAAAGTGGGTACCGCGCAGCCGGGCGGTTGCAGGTTGGTCTTCTGGTACAGCACCTGCATTTCCGGGCGTTCGGCCAGGCAGTTGAAGTCGCCCATCAGCACCGCGTTGGAATGCTCGGACAACAGATCGGCGATGAAGGCCAGCTGCGACATGCGCGAGTTGGTGCCCAGCGACAGGTGCGCCACCGCGACCGCCAGGCCCTCGTTGCCATCGCCGAACTTGGCCAGCAGCACGCCGCGCCCGCCGATCCGGCCGGGCAGGGCATGGTCCTGGACTTCCACTGGTTCCAGCCGGCTCAGCAGGCCGTTGGCACTGGAGGCCACCCCGCCCATGCGGCGGTTGGGTTGGTGGCTCCAGTAATTGAAGCCGGCGCGCTCGGCCAGGTAGTGGGTCTGGTTGGTGAAGCCCGAGCGCAGGCTGCCGGGGTCGGCCTCCTGCAAACCGACGATGTCGTGACCGCGGGCCAGCTGGGCGATGGCGTCCAGGCTGGTCCGCTTGCGCCCCGCCGGCAGCGCATGCGACCAGCTGCGGGTCACGTAGTCGCTGTAGCGGCGGGTGCTGGAGCCGGCCTGGATGTTGGCCGTCAGCAGGCGCAGGGTCCGCGTGTTGGGGGAAGTCACGACGGTCGCTTGCTCTTGGATGCTCAGTTGCCCTTGGCGGCGCGTTCGCGGGCGATCAGGTGATCGGCGATGCGCAGCATGTCCGGGAAGCTCTTGCCCTTGACCAGGTACTTGCCGTTGACGATCACCGACGGCGTGCCGGTGATCTGGCTGCGCTGGGCGAACTGCTTGGCGGCACTGGTCTTGGCGCTCACCGCGAAGCTCGACATGGCGGCTTCGAACTGCTTGGCATCGGCACCGTGCTTGGCATAGAACGCGGCGATGTCCTGCACCGAATCACGGCCGCGCTCGCCCTTCAGGGCCTGGTCGACGTGGATGGCCTTGTACAGCGCTTCGTGGGTCTTGTCTTCCAGGTTCAGCGCCTGTGCGGCGTAGAAGGCCTTGGCGTAGTCATCCCAAGTGCCGCCGAACATGGCCGGCACGTAGACGAAGTTCACATCGCTCGGCAGGCCGGCTTTCCACGGCCCGATCAGTGGCTGGAACGCAGCGCAGGCCGGGCAGACGAAGCCGAAGACTTCGGCCACTTCGATCTTGCCGGTGGCCGGCTGGAACGGCTTGCCGTTGGCGATGACCACGTAGTCGGTGCCTTCCACGGGCGCCGGACCGGTCGGCTGCGAGGAAGCCGGTGCCGGGGCCGGGGTGGTGGCTTCGGCAGCGGCGGTCTCGGCGGCGGCGGTTTCGCCGCTGGCGGCCGGTGCGGCCTCGGTCGGGGCCGGGGCGGTTTCAGCCGCCGGGGTGCTGGTCGGCGCAGCCGGTTCGGTCGGCGTGGCGGTGTTGGCGGTGCCGTCCTGCGCCTTGCAGGCGGCCAGGATCGGCAGCAGGGCCATGAGCATGAGGGCGAAACGGGTCTTCATCGAAGCGTCTCCAGCAGAGCATGTTGGGGCCGGCGCGTCGGGCGCCGGCCAGGGGGGAATGATGACACGCGGCCGCCGGGGCGCCGCGTGCAGGGTGCGTGACGGTTCAGCGAGCCTTCGCGGCGCGTTCGCGTTCGCGGGCGATCAGGGCATCGGCGTTGCGCAGCATGCTTTCGAAGGACGTGCCCTTGACCAGGTACTTGCCGTTGACGATCAGCGACGGGGTGCCCTGCACCTTGACCCGCTGCGCGAAGGATTTGGCGACGGCCAGCTTTGCCTCCACTTCATCGCTCTTCAGCGCGGTGGTGAATTGCTGTTCGGTCACGCCGTAGTCCTTGTAGAAGCCGGCCAGCTCCGTGGGCGACACGTTGGAGAGGGGCAGCGAGCCCTTTTCATGCAGTGCATCGAACATCGCCACATGACTGCGCTTGGCCACGCCCAGCTGGTCGGCGGCGTAGTAGGCGCGGGCATAGGAATCCCAGTAGCCACCGAACACGGCCGGCACCGGCGTGAAGCGCACATCCTTGGGCAGCTTCTTCTGCCAGGCCTGCAGCAGCGGCTCGAAGTGGGCGCAGTGCGGGCAGGTGTAGCCGAACACTTCCGCTACTTCGATCTTGCCGGCCAGCGGCGCCAGCGGGCCGGGTGCCTGGATCACTTCGTAATCCTTGCCTTCCACCAGTGCGGCGGGGGCGGGCGCGGCCAGTACGGACAGGGGGCTCAGGGCCAGCAGCAACAGCATCAGGCGGGGCATCAACGTCATCTACATCCATCTCCATCGGAAAAAACAACGCCGGCCCAGTGCCGGCGTGGCAGTGAACATAACCCGCCGCCTGGGCGGGGCGCATCTGTCATCGGTCCCGGACAGCCGTCATTGGCGTGCACCGCCCACGGCCGAACGCGGCGCGGCGGTGGCCACGTCATCGGCGCGGTTGTGCAGGCCCTGCAGGTAGCTGCCCAGTGCCTGGATTTCCTGTTCGGTCAGCGACTTGGCGATGGTGGCCATGATCTGGAAGTGCGCCTTGTCGGTCTGTTGGGTCACGCCGGCCTGGTACTCCTGCAGCCGCCGCGCCACATACGAGGCGTGCTGGCCGCCCACGTGCGGGTAGGCCGGGCCCGGGTTGCCGGCCCCGGTGGGGCCGTGGCAGGCCATGCACGCCGGAATGCCACGCTGGGCATCGCCGCCGCGGTAGAGCTGCTGGCCGATTTCGTAGAACTTCTTGTCCTTGTACGGACCTTCGGCCACCAGGCTGTCATCGGCAAGCCCGGCGCTGGCCTTCTGCGTTGCGAAATACGCACCGATGTCGCGCATGTCCTGGGGGCTGAGGTCCTGCACGAACGGCACCATCGCCGCCGATGCCCCGGACGTGCGCTGGCCGTTGGCGATCAGGGCCATCTGCTGGGAAGCGTAGCGCTCGCTCTGGCCGGCGATGCTGGGGTACATCTCCACCGTCGAGTTGCCATCGGCCGAGTGGCACGCCGCGCAGGCGGCAGCCTTGGTCTGGCCCGCCTTGGCATCGCCCCACGTGGTCTTGCTGAAATCGACTTCGAGCGACGCCGTCCTCACCGGCGTGTTGTCCGGCAGCGGGGTCACTGCGGTCTGGGCATAGGCAACAGCGGCGAGCAACGATACAGCGACAGCGGAAACGGCAAGAACGCGAGCATGGCGCATGCGGAAGCTCCGTGTGGACCGGCCTGGCGTGTGCAGGCTGCACACGCGGGGATCGCCCGATTATCCATGCCGTTTCACGCCGGGGTCAACGCGGCAGTGCGGCAAAACCCGTGACCGGCAGCACGCGGCGGGCCCGGACATGCGATCCTATGCCCATGTCATTGCTCCTCGAACGCGCCCATTACCTGCTCTCGGCCCACAATACCCGGCAATTGCCGGACGACGTGGGGGCCGAAGTGGCCTTTGCCGGCCGCTCCAACGCCGGCAAATCCAGTGCCCTCAACGCCCTGACCCGCCAGAACAGCCTGGCCCGGGTGTCCAAGACCCCCGGCCGCACCCAGCAGCTGGTGTTCTTCGAAGTCACCCCCGAGGCCAAGCTGGTCGACCTGCCCGGTTACGGCTACGCCAAGGTGCCGCTGGACCTGCAGGCGCACTGGCAGGCCTTCATCGACCAGTACTTCCGCACCCGCGAGGCCCTGCGCGGGCTGGTGGTGGTGATGGACATCCGCCACCCGCTGAAGGACTACGACCGGCAGATGCTGGCCTACGCGGTCCGGCGCGGGTTGCCGGCGCACGCGCTGCTGACCAAGGCCGACAAGCTCGGCCGTGGCCAGCAGGGCATTGCCCTGCAGAAGGTGCGCAAGGAACTGCAGTCCGCCTTTGGCGACACCGTCAGCGTGCAGACCTTCTCCGGCCCGGCCCGCCAGGGCGTGGACGAGGCGCGCGGGATCATCGGCGGCTGGCTGGGCCTGAACAAACCGGCGCCCGACGCGCCCTGATTGCTGTCACCCGACCAACGGTCGGGTGCTACCGGCAGGTACCGACCGTTGCTCGGTGCATGCGTCAGCGCGCAGGCAAGGGTGCGAATTCGCCCGGTACCCAGGCGAAGGCTTCGCCTTCCCGACGGACATGCCCCAGGCCCGGGAACGGCAGGTGGGCACCGGCGACCCACCACCCCCCATCGGCGGCCTGCGCCATCATCGCGCGACGGCTGGCAATGGCGGCCGTGCGGTCGCTGTCGGCTTCGTAGGCGGCCTGCGGCTGGGCGAACTGCACGGCGTGGAAGTGCACGATGTCGCCCCAGACCAGGACCGCCTGCCGCTCACCGCCGTCGATCTTCCAGGACACATGGCCCGGGGTATGCCCGTGGCTGTCCAGCGCGGTGACGCCGTTCGGCAGCGCCTGCCCGGGACGGAAGCGGTGCAGCTTGCCGCTGGCCACGTAGGGCGCCACGGCCTCGCGGGCCAACGCGAAGGCAAAACGCACGCCCTGCGGCGCGCCGGCCTCGCTGGCCGGGTCCAGCCAATAGGCAGCATCGGCTTCAGACAGCCACACGGTGGCGTTGGGATACGCGACCTGGTCCTGCGCATCGAGCAGGCCGCACAGGTGGTCGGGGTGGGCATGGGTGAGCAGGACGTCATCCACCTCGGCCGGGTCGTAGCCGGCCTTGCGCAGGTTGCCCAGCACCTGGCCCAGCCCCGGGCCGAAGCAGCCGGCGGTGCCGGTGTCGACCAGGGTGAGGTGGTTGCCGCGCTGGATCAGGTAAGCGTTGACCGCGGTCTGCAGGCCCTTGCCGTCTTCGGGCACGTAGCGGTGGTTGAGCAGGCGGGTGACCGCGCCCGGTGCGATGCCAACCAGTTCCGAACGGCCCAGGGCCACGGTGCCGTCGAACAGGGCGGTGACTTCCAGCTCGCCGACCTGCTGGTGGTACACGCCGGGCACCTGCTCCAGCGGGTGGTGGGTGGTAGTGGCGAACGCAGGTGCGGCAACCGTGGCCAGCAGCAGGGCGGTGGCAAGGACACGCACACGGGGGAAGGACATGATCGTTTCCGTACAAGGCGGCAGCGCCGCGGTGCCTGCATGGTGCGCGGGGCGGGCGCGGCGTTCCGCTCAGAATGCGCGGCGAAACGCTCGCGGTGCGCTCAGCTGTTGCCGATCGCTGTCGGTTCCAGCCCATAGCGCGCGGCGAAGCGCTTGCTGAAACTGCCCGGCGAGCGGTAACCGACCCGCGCGGCCACGGTCTTGAGCGGCAGTTGGGTGGTGTAGAGCAGGTTCATGGCGTGGGCCAGGCGCGCATCGGCGATCAGTTCGCGCACGCTGGACTGTTCGCTGGCCAGGCGCCGCCGCAGGGTGGCGCCGCTGAGACCGAGCTGGTCTTCGAAATCGCGCGATTGCCAGTCGCGTTCGGGCTGGGCCGCAATCAGGTCGCGGATGCGTTCGCCCAGGCTGGGCTCGGGTGGCACCAGCAGGCTGCCGTGGCCGCGCCGGCAGAACGCCAGCACCAGCGAGGCCAGGGCCAGGCGGGCTTCGGTGTACTGGGCGTGCTCCAGTGCCTGGCGCCATTGGCGCAGGGTGTCGGCATGGTCGTGCAGCGACAGTCTGGCCAGTGCGTCGCCGGCCTCGGGCAGCGGCTCGTTCCACAGCACGCGTGCGGCCGACAGCGCTTCGGCGCACAGCGGCACGATCGCGCTGAGGTACAGCCCGCTTTGCGGATCGGGCGTGTTGACCACGTCGATCCGGCAGCGTCGGGTGATCAGGAACAGATCGCCGGGCACCAGCTGCAGGGTCTGGTGCGCGGTGCGCACCTGCTTGCGCCCCTGCAGCAGGATGGCGAACTGCGGTTGCGGAATGTCCACCGACTGGGCGCCGTGTTCACGGCGGGCGGTGATGCAGGCATACCCGCCCGCGCGCTGGCAGTCGGCAAGGCTGGCCATCTCGGCCAGCAGCGGATCGGGAGTAACGGGCATGTCCATGAGGATGCAGTATCGGCCAAGCGGCCGCGCCATGCTGCTGCCACGCGCCAGGCCAACGCACGCAAGCCAATGGCGGCGGGCATGGCAGGCGGTCAAGTCCCATCCAATAGGATGCAGAAAACCGTCACGGTGGCATGACGGCCGGAACCGCCACCCTATACTGCGCCCTTGCGATGCGGGGCGATCAGCCCCACATCCCCGTCCAGTCCAGAATCCCTGCGAGCCTCCCCTTGTCGAGCCCCAGCCACGTCGCCGAGACGCCGATCACCGACCGTAATGAACTGGTCGCCACGTTGGCCTCCGGCGAAAAGCCCAAGGCGCAGTGGCGCATCGGCACCGAACACGAGAAGTTCGGCTTCCGGCTGGATGACCTGCGCCCGCCCACCTTCGATGGCGAGCGCGGCATCGAAGCGCTGCTTACCGGGCTGACCCGCTTCGGCTGGGCGCCGGTGCAGGAGAACGGCCGCACCATCGCGCTGCTGCGTGACAACGCGTCGGTGACGCTGGAGCCGGCCGGGCAGCTGGAACTGTCGGGCGCGGCGCTGGAAAGCATCCACCAGACCTGTGTGGAAACCGGCACGCACCTCAACGAGGTGGCGCAGGTGGCGGCGGAGCTGGAGCTGGGCTTCCTGGGCATGGGCTTCCAGCCGAAGTGGACGCGCGAAGAGATGCCGTGGATGCCGAAGGGCCGCTACCGCATCATGCGCGACTACATGCCGAAGGTGGGTTCGCTTGGGCTGGACATGATGACGCGCACCTGCACGGTGCAGGTGAACCTGGATTACGCCACCGAAGCGGACATGGTGAAGAAGTTCCGGGTGTCGCTGGCGCTGCAGCCGATCGCCACGGCGCTGTTCGCCGATTCGCCGTTCACCGAGGGCAAGCCGAACGGTTACCTGAGCTACCGCTCGCACATCTGGACGGATACGGACGCGGACCGTACGGGCATGCTCGACTTCGTGTTCGAGGATGGCTTCGGTTACGAGCGTTACGTGGATTACCTGCTCGATGTGCCGATGTATTTCTCCTACCGCGATGGCGTGTACCACGACGCCAGCGGGCAGAGCTTCCGCGATTTCATGGTGGGCAAGCTGCCGGTGCTGCCGGGCCAGCTGCCGACGCTGCGTGACTGGTCGGACCACATGACCACGGCGTTCCCGGAAGTGCGCTTGAAGAAGTACCTGGAAATGCGCGGAGCCGATGGTGGCCCGTGGGCACGGCTGTGTGCGCTGCCGGCGTTCTGGGTAGGGTTGCTGTACGACGATGCGGCGCTGGATGCGGCGTGGGACCTGGTGCGTGACTTCAGCCTGGTGGAGCGCCATGCGCTGCGCGATGGGGTGCCGAAGCATGCGCTGAACCTGCCGTTCCGCGGCGGCACGGTGCGCGACCTGGCGGCCGAGGCGTTGAAGATCGCTGTTGCTGGCCTGAAGCGGCGCGCGGCGCGCAATGCGGACGGGCAGGATGAAAGCCACTTCCTGGATGTGCTGCAGGAGATCGTGGCGTCGGGCATCACGCCGGCCGAGCGCAAGCTGGCGCTGTACCACGGAGAGTGGAACCAGAGCGTGGACCCGGTATTCAAGCAGTTCGCGTACTGAACCCCGAAAAAAAACCCCGGCCAGGCCGGGGTTTTTTCTTCTACATCATGCCGCCAACGTTGCCATGTCGATCACGAACCGGTAACGCACATCGTTTTTCGCCATGCGCGCCCAGGCTTCATTGACGGTCTTGATGTCGATCACTTCCACGTCGCTGACGATGTTGTGTTCGGCACAGAAATCCATCATTTCCTGGGTTTCGGCCATGCCGCCGATCGCCGAGCCGGTCACGTGCTTGCGGCCGAAGATCACGCTGGAACCCATCAGCGGCGGGTCCAGCTCGGTGATCACGCCCACCAGGCACATGGTGGCGTCGCGCTTGAGCAGCTGCATGTACGGGTTGGTGTCGTGGCTGACCGGGATGGTGTTGAGCAGGAAGTCGAAGCTGTTGGCGTGGGCCTTCATCTGCGCCGGGTCGCGCGAGACCAGCACTTCGTCGGCGCCCAGGCGCTTGGCATCGGCACCCTTTTCCGGGGTAGTGGTGATCATCACCACGGTGGCGCCCATCGCCTTGGCGAACTTCACGCCCATGTGGCCGAGGCCACCCAGGCCGATCACGCCGACCTTCTGGCCGGGGCCGACCTTCCAGTGGCGCAGGGGGGAGTAGGTGGTGATGCCGGCGCACAGCAGCGGGGCGGCCGCCTTCAGGTCGAGCGTGTCGGCGACCTTCACCACGAAGCGCTGTTCAACCACGATGTGGTCGGAGTAGCCGCCGAAGGTGAGCTGGTCGCTGCCGCGCTCCTTGCTGTTGTAGGTGTAGGTCGGGCCCTTTTCGCAGTACTGCTCCAGGTCGTGGTCGCAGGCGTCGCAATGGCGGCAGGAGTCGACCATGCAGCCGACGCCGGCGAAGTCGCCGACCTTGAAGCGGGTGACGTTGGCGCCGACTTCGGTGACCCGGCCGATGATTTCGTGGCCCGGCACCATCGGGAACTGGGCGCCGCCCCAGTCGTCGCGGGCCTGGTGCAGGTCGGAGTGGCAGATGCCGCTGTAGAGGATCTGGATGCGGACATCGTCGGCACCGACCGGGCGGCGCTCGAAGGAGAACGGCACCAGCGGCGCGGTCTGGTCATGCACGGCATAGCCATGGGCAAGGGACATGGAGATATCCTGGGATTTATGGAAAGGCGCTTTACAATACGCCCGCTTTCCATGGGTATACAGTCAGTATATCGGCATGATTCATCAAGGCAGACTGCACAATCGTGGCTACTGACAACCTGACCCACCTGGCCGCGTTCGCCGCAGTAGCCCGCCACCGCAGCTTCCGCCGTGCCGGGGCGGAACTGGCCCTGTCGACCTCGGCGGTGAGCTACGCCATCCGCGCGCTGGAAGAGCGGCTGGGGGTGGGGTTGTTCCACCGCACTACCCGCAGCGTGGCGCTGACCGAGGCCGGGCAGCGGCTGCTTCATCGCCTGCAGCCGGCGCTGGGCCAGGTGCATGACGCGCTGGAGGAGATGAACCACTTCCGTGCGGCGCCGGCCGGCCTGCTGCGCATCAATGCCACCCGCGCGGCGGTGCATACCGAGCTGGGCCCGCGCCTGGCGCATTACCTGCGCGCGCACCCCGATGTACGGCTGGAGGTGGCGCAGGACGATGGGCTGGTGGATATCGTGGCCGAGGGCTACGACGCGGGGGTGCGGCTGCATGAGTTCGTACCCGAAGACATGGTGGCGGTGCCGCTGGGGCCGCCGCTGCGCGGGCTGATCGTGGCATCGCCGGCCTACCTGCAGGGCCGGGCGGCGCCACACCACCCGCGCGAGCTCGTGGAGCATGAGTGCGTTCGCTTCCGCTTTGCCAGCGGCCATCTGTACAAGTGGCAGTTCGAGCGCGACGGACAGACGCTCGACATCGATGTGCCGGGCCGGCTCACGCTCGGGGATCAGCACACGGTGCTGCAGGCGGTGCTGGACGGCCTGGGCCTGGCCTACGTGCTGGAGGACGCGGCGCGCCCGTACCTGGACGATGGCCGGCTGGTGGCGGTGCTGGAAGACTGGAGCGAACCGTTCGCCGGCTGGGTGCTGTACTACCCACGCCAACGGCAGATGTCCTCGGCGTTGCGGGCGTTCGTGGATATGCTGCGCGAGCGCGATTGAGGGATGCGCTCGGGGCGTGCTAGCGTCGCCGGCATTGCATGGGGACACGGATGTCGATGAACCGCACGATCGTACTCTTGATCATTCTGGGCCTTGCCGGCGGCCTGCTGCACGCCAGAAAGACCTTCTTCCCGTCGCGCGCGGAACGGGCGCGCGAAGCGGCGGCGATGCCGGTATCGGTATCGGTCCCGCCCGCGCAGACCGTGCGCGGTCCGGCGGTGGACGTCTACGGTCGCGATGGCTGTGGCTACACCCGGCGCATGCTGGCCGACCTGCAGGCGGCCAACGTGCCAGTGCGCTACTACGATATCGACCTGCCCGCCGTGGAAGCGCAGTTCCATTCGCGTTTCAAGCATGAAGGCATCATGCGCGATGGCGGTTACGAGCTGCCGGTGGTGGCAGTGGCCGACCAGTCGTTGGCCCGGCCGGAACCGGCATCGGTGATCTACCGGTTCCGCTCGCGTTGAGCGCAATCATCGAAGCAGACGCCGACAAGGACAGCTTCAGCGGCGACGTCGACTTCAAGGACGCAGGCCTTCGGCTCGGATTCGTGTACCGGTTCTGAGGCTATGAGGCGAGTAGTTTGCGGATCTGTGCCTCGGTTGCCGCGTAATCGCCTTCGCCGAAATGCCGGTAGACGATGCGGCCTTCCTGGTCGATCAGGTACAGCGCCGGCCAGTACTGGTTTCCGTACGCGCGCCAGGTCTGGTAGGCGTTGTCCTGCGCTACCGGCCAGGTGACACCGAGCCGCTTCGCTGCCGCCTCCACGTTGCGCGGCAGCTTTTCATAGCCGAACTCGGGGGTGTGCACGCCGATCACGGTCAACCCCTGGCTGGCGTAGGTGTCATGCCACCGCTTCACGTGCGGCATCACGTTGAGGCAGTTGATGCAGGAGTAGGTCCAGAACTCCACCAGCACCACCTTGCCGCGCAGCTGCTGCAGCGATTGCGGCGGACCGTTGAGCCAGTGCTCGATGCCGGTGAACTCCGGCGCCTGCGGCGCCGACATGTTGGGGCTGGGCGGGACCGGGTCGGCCGCTGCGCCCGGCGTACAGGCGCTGGCGGAGATGCACGCGGCCAGCAGGGTGATGATCGGGCGAAGCATGGGCATGGTCCTTCTCCTAGGGGGGGCGGATCAGAGTGCAGCGGCGTCGATTACCGCCTGGACGAACGCCTGCGGTGCTTCCTGCGGCGGGTTGTGGCCCACGCCGCCCTGCAGCAGGCGATGCTCATAAGGCCCGGTGAACTTGGCGGCATAGGCCTCGGCCTTGGGGTGCGGCGCGCCGTTGGCATCGCCCTCCAGGGTGATGGTCGGTACGCCGATGCTCGGCGCCTGCGCCAGCCGCTGCTCCAGCGCGGCGTACTTCGGCTCGCCGTCGGCCAGGCCCAGGCGCCAGCGGTAGTTGTGCACGACGATGGCCACGTGGTCGGGGTTGTCAAGCGCGGCGGCGCTGCGCGCGAACGTGGCATCGTCGAAGCGCCACTGCGGCGAGGCCAGCTGCCAGATCTGGCGGGCGAAGTCGTGCGTGTAGCGTGCGTAACCGGCCTCGCCGCGATCGGTGGCGAAGTAGAACTGGTACCACCACTGCAGTTCGGCCTGCGGCGGCAACGGCGTCTTCCCGGCTTCCTGGCTGCCGATGAGATAGCCGCTGACCGAGACCAGCGACTTGACCCGTTCCGGCCACAGCGCGGCAACGATGTCGGCCGAGCGTGCACCCCAGTCGAAGCCGGCCAGGTTGGCGCGCGGGATGTGCAGGGCATCAAGCAGGTTCAGCACATCGGAAGCAAGCGCCGCCGGTTCACCATTGCGCGGCGTCTGCGCCGACAGGAAGCGGGTGCTGCCATAGCCACGCAGGTGCGGCACGATCACCCGGTAACCCTTGGCCGCCAGCTGCGGCGCGACCTCGGCATAGGCATTGATGTCATAGGGCCAGCCGTGCAGCAGCACGACCACCTCGCCGTCGGCCGGGCCCAGCTCGGCGTAGGCCACGTCCAGGTCGCCAGCGACGACATGCTTGTTCGCCTCCAGCGCGGGCGGCGCGTGTGCGACCGCCACCGTCGGCGCAGGGACGGGCAGGGCAGGTGATGCGATGGCGGATGCAGAGGCCGCCAGGGCCATCGCCATGCCCAGCAGGGAGGCGCCGAACGACCGCGGCGAATGGGACAGCGGGAAAGAAGAAGGGGTGTGCATGGTGCTCTCCGTTGACGTTCAGATGGCCCAGCCGCCATCGATGGTCAGGCTGGAACCGGTCATGTAGGCCGCTTCATGGCTGGCAAGCCAGGCGGTGAGTCCTGCGACTTCATCGGGCTCGCCGACCCGGCCAAGCGGGTTGCGCTGCACCAGCTGGTCGACGAAATCGGCGGTGATGTCGGTGGCGATCGGTCCGGGCTGGATGTTGTTGATCGTGATCCGGCGCGGCGCCAGGTCCAGCGCCAGTTCGCGCACCAGCGTGGCCACGGCGGACTTGGTCATCGCATAGACGCTGCTGCCGACCGCACCGCTGCGCACGGCGGTGTTGCTGCCGATGGTGATCAGGCGCCCGCCATCGTTCATGGCAGCGGCGGCGGCCTGCACGGCGAGGAACACGCCACGCACGTTCACGGCCAGCATCCGGTCCAGCAGGTCTGTGGGAAAGTCGGCCAGCGGGCTGCCCTGGTAGATGCCGGCATTGACCACCGCCACCTGCAGCGGGCCAAAGGTGTCCACTGCTTGTTTGACCGCTGACGCGATGGCCTGCGCATCGGCGCTGTCAGCCTGCAGGGCGATGGCCTGGCCGCCGTCGGCCTGGATCGAGGCGACCACCGCGGCGGCTTTCTCAGGCTGGGAGACGAAGGTCAGCGCCACGGGATGACCCTCACGGGCCAGCCGCCTGGCAATGGCGGCACCAATGCCACGGGAGCCGCCGAAGACCAGCGCGGTGTTGGAACGGGGGGAGACGGTGGCATTCATGCAGATGTCCTCGGGATAGGCGGCCAGCGGAGGAGCCGCCGGCGTTGGAGGCCATTCAACGCCTGCCCCGTATCCGGCAGGTGTCGGCGAACCCGGAGATTTGTCGCCTTTCCGCACCACGGCGGCGGTTGATACACAGTCATACAAATGGATGCCCCCGCCGGCCCGCAGCACCCCGCCGGCGGCGATACCATGCGTCCACGGGCCCGCAGCGGGCCGCCGATGGCCATCACGCGGAGCAGGCATGAGCACCCACACCGACCACATCCTGGTTGTCGATGACGACGCCGATATCCGCCAGCTGGTCGGCGACTACCTGCGCCGCAACGGCCTGCGCGTGAGCCAGGCGGCCGACGGGCGCGAGATGCGCGCCACGCTGGAGACCAGTGACGTGGACCTGATCGTGCTGGACGTGATGATGCCGGGCGAGGACGGGCTGTCGCTGTGCCGCAACCTGCGTGCCGGCAAGCACCGCGCCGTACCCGTGGTGATGCTGACTGCGCGCGATGATGAAACCGACCGCATCATCGGCCTGGAAATGGGCGCCGACGATTACGTGGTCAAGCCGTTCTCCTCGCGCGAACTGCTGGCGCGCATCAATGCGGTGATCCGGCGCACGCGCATGCTGCCGCCGAACCTGCAGGTGAGCGAGGCCGCACGGTTGATCCGCTTTGGCAGCTGGAGGCTGGATACCAGTGCGCGGCACCTGCTGGACGAGGCCGGCACGGTCTATCCGCTCAGTGGCGGCGAGTTCCGCCTGCTGCGCGTGTTCATCGACCATCCGCAGCGCGTGCTCAGCCGCGACCAGCTGCTCAACCTGACCCAGGGCCGCGACGCCGAACTGTTCGACCGCTCCATCGACCTGCTGGTCAGCCGCCTGCGCCAGCGCCTGGGCGATGGTGCGCGCGAACAGACCTTCATCAAGACCGTGCGCAGCGAAGGCTACGTGTTCAGTCAGCCGGTCGTGCTGCTCGACGAGGACGCATGAACGCCCCCGCGCATCGCCGTAGGTTCTCCTGGTTGCCGCGCACGCTGGGTACCCGTCTGTTGCTGATCCTGGCCGCTGGCATGCTGCTCGCGCACGGCCTGTCGTTCGCGCTGCTGTTCCACGAGCGCGCCACCGCTACCCGCGCGATGATGTTGAGCAACATGGAAGACGACGTGCCGCTCAGCGTGGCGCTGCTCGAGCATCTTTCACCGGCCGAACGCACGGCGTGGCTGCCGCAGCTGGAACGGCGCACCTACCGCTATCTGCTGCGCCCCGCACAGCCGGGCAGCGCGCTGGCCAGCGAGCGCGCGCGCCAGGTGGCCGGGCTGATCGATGATTCGCTGGCGCATCGCTACGCATTGCGGCCGCGCGCGGTCTCGGCCTCGCCGGAGCGCTACGAGGTGGAGCTGACCCTGGCCGATGGCCAGCCGTTGACCATCGAAGTCACCCCGTCGCTGCTGCCGATCGCGCGCTGGCTGCCGTGGGTGCTCGCCGCGCAGGTGCTGGTGTTGCTGGGCTGCGTGTGGCTGGCGGTGCGCCTGGCCACACGCCCGCTGGTACGGCTGGCCGAAGCCGCCGACCGCCTGGACGTGGCCGGGCAGGGCGATGCGATCAGCGAACAGGGACCGCAGGAAGTGGAGGCCGCGGCACGCGCGCTGAACGCGCTGCAATCGCGCGTGGCCGCCCACGTCAGCGAACGCATGCAGATACTGGCGGCGATCTCGCACGACCTGCAGACGCCGATCACCCGGCTGCGCCTGCGCATCGAATCGCTGGACGAGACGCCTGCGCAGGAGCGCCTGCTGGGCGACGTGACCCAGCTCAGCCAGCTGGTGCGCGAGGGCATCGATTACGCGCGCAGCGCAACTGTCAGCATGGGCACTCCCGTGCAGCTCGACCTGCCCGCGTTCCTCGACAGCGTGGTGGGCGACTACGAGGAGGTGGGCAAACCGGTGCGGCGCGTGGCCGGTGCGCAGGCCACGCTGCCGACCCATCCGCAGGTCCTGCGGCGGGTGGTGCAGAACCTGATCGACAACGCGCTGGCGTACGCCGGCAGCGCCGACGTGGGCCTGACCGTAGGCGCGCACGGCGAGGTGAGCATTGATGTGATGGACCGTGGGCCGGGCATTCCCGAGGCGTCGCTTGCGGCGGTGCTGCAGCCCTTCCATCGGCTGGAGCCTTCGCGCGGCCGCGCCAGTGGCGGCACCGGGCTGGGCCTGGCCATCGCCGACCAGCTGGCCCGCGCGCTGGGGGGGCGGTTGATCCTGGCCAATCGGGCGGGTGGCGGGCTGCGGGCAACCTTGGAGCTGCGCCGGGAAAATGCTGCACTGCGCACAAAGCCGGCGCTTGAATCGATCTAAACTGGCCCCTCGATGATCTGGCATGGGAGGGCAGGGCATGGGGTTCCGCAGCACGATGATGGTGGCCGCAGCACTGGCGGCAGCAGTTTCGTTTGGCGCGGTGGCCGCGCCGATGTCCGGCAACCCGATCCTGCCGGGCTGGTATGCCGATCCTGAGGCGGCGGTGTTCGGCAAGACCTATTGGATCTTCCCGACCAGCTCGCGACCGTATGCCGAGCAGACCGCGTTCGACGCGTTTTCCTCACCCGACCTGGTGCAGTGGACCCGGCATCCGGGTGTGCTGAAGATCGAGGCGGTGTCCTGGGCAAAAGAAGCACTGTGGGCCCCGTCGGTGGTGGAGAAGGACGGAAAGTACTATTTCTTCTTCTCCGCCAACGACATCAAGAACGACAGCGAAGTGGGCGGCATCGGCGTGGCCGTGGCCGACCGGCCGGAGGGCCCGTACCGCGACCTGCTGGGCAAGCCGCTGATCGGTTCGTTCCACAACGGAGCGCAGCCCATCGACCAGTTCGTGTTCAAGGACGAC
The DNA here is from genome assembly GCF_037203925.1 of Stenotrophomonas sp. CCNWLW57. Classification (NCBI taxonomy): domain Bacteria; kingdom Pseudomonadati; phylum Pseudomonadota; class Gammaproteobacteria; order Lysobacterales; family Lysobacteraceae; genus Stenotrophomonas; species Stenotrophomonas sp. CCNWLW57. The sequence continues at coordinate 372,793 of NZ_JBBCBJ010000001.1, read as the reverse complement.
GACGGCACCTGGTACATGCTCTACGGTGGCTGGAAGCACGCCAACATCGTGCGGTTGAAGGACGATTTCACCGGCATCGTGCCGCTGTCCGACGGCACGCTGTACAAGGAGATCACCCCCGCGCCGGAATATGTCGAGGGCTCGCTGATGTTCAAGCGCGGCGGCCGCTATTACTACATGTGGTCAGAGGGCGGCTGGGGTGAGCCGGACTATTCGGTGGCCTACGCCATTGCCGACGCGCCCACCGGGCCGTTCAAGCGGATCGGCCGGATCCTGCAGCAGGACCCGGCTGTCGCCACCAGCGCTGGCCACCATTCGCTCATCCATGCGCCTGACGATGACAGCTGGTACATCGTCTACCACCGCCGCCCGCTGGGCCGGACCGGCCGCAATGAACGGGCCACCGCCATCGATCGCATGGAGTTCGATGCGCAGGGGCATATCCTGCCCGTGAAGATGACCCACGAAGGCGTGCCGGCGCATCCTTTGCCCTGACGCGGTTTATGGCAAAGTTGCGCCATGGCTTACCCGCCATGGCTACAAGGAGAGCAGGGATGATGAACAGGAGCGTATGGGTGCTGGCGCTGTGCCTGATGGCCGGCGCGGCGATGGCTGACAGTGTCCGGTTCGGCAACAATCTGGTGAATTCGGGCGACAACGCAGGCCGGGTCGTCCAGGTGGCCGGCAAGCCGGACCGGGTCATCCAGGAAGAAAGTGACCAGGGCGGAAACCTGGGCGAGCGCTGGGAGTATTACCAGTCGCGCAAGACCGTCCAGATTGTTTTCCGGGACGGCCGGGTCACTGCCATCCGGGAAATCTTCAACTGACCACGCCGGCGGCGGACCATTTGTCCGCCAATGCGTTGCGCACCCCCGTGATGTGCCATGCTTCCTCCTTCCAACAGGGAGCATGCCGTCATGGCCAAGGGTCTGGACAAGCAGAAAGAGCAGAAGAAGAAACCTGCCAAGACTGCGAAGGAAAAGAAGGCGGAAAAAAACGAGAAGAAGAACACGCGCGGTTTCGCACCGACCTGATCCCTTCCGTTCGCTTCACCGCTTTCACAACGTAGGGGCTCTACCCCCGGCAGTACAAATACCGGTCGTGCAACCGTGCAAGTTCGGTTTCGCGGCCGGCGTTGCCGACGCATCCTGTCCCACCGGAACCGGGTAACTCCGATGCCGTTGCTGAGCTTCACCGACTTCGAGGCCTACGCAGACGCGCTCGCCGGCGTGGACGGCCTGATGCGCGTGACCGGACCGGTGGGCCGTGCATGGACGCTGGACATCCTGGACGCCGGTGACGTCACCGCGATGCTCGGCGTGGACGGCGCCCCGGCGCTGTACAACGGGCTGAGCCAGCCCGGTCGATACGTGGTCCACATCTCGCTGCCCGGCAGCGATGCGTTCATGCAGGGGAGCGCGACGGCCGATGACCAGTTCGTCTGGTTCGCACCGGGTGTGGAGGTGCACGGCTTTACCCGCAGGCAATCACAGTTCCTCGCGCTGGACATGGACGCCGCTGCGGTGGTGCAGCGTGCGCGCGAAGTGGCCGGACTGTTCGACGACCATATCGATCGTACCTACGCGGTGAATGTCGGCCGTGCCGAGATGGCACCGATCATCACCCTGGTCACCCGCGCACTGGCGATCCACCGGCAGAGCCCCAGCGTGTTCGATGAGCCCAGTGTGCGCCGCTCGTTCAGTGGCCAGGTGATCCACGCACTGCTGCGCTGCATGGTGCTGGCCAATCCCGAAGCCGTGCGGCGCACGCGCGGTCGGCCGACCTTGCCGCGCAACGAGATCATCCGCCTCAGCCTGGACCACATCCACAAGAGCATCCGGGGGGAAGCGGTGATCGGTGACCTGGTGCTGAGCGCGGGCACCTCGCAGCGTTCGTTGAGCCGCGCGTTCGATGAAGTGTTCGGCATGGGGCCGCACCAGTACTTCATGCTGGAACGGCTGCACGTGATCCGCAAGGCGCTGCGCGAGGCAACCCCGGGCGACACCGTCACCTCGGTGTGCGCACGCTACGGGGTGTGGGACCAAGGGCGCTTTGCCGGCATGTACCACCGCACGTTCGGCCTGCATCCGTCGATGGAGCTGGCGGCGGCGCTGGAGTCATGGCGGGCCAATACAACCGCCAGGGACAAACGCTGAGGCGCCGCGCCGCGGCCTAGCGTGTCTCAGCCAGTACCGCGCGCACGCGCGACGCCAGGGTATCCACGTTGAACGGCTTGCCGATCAGCTGTACGCCCGGGGCGATCACCCCATCGCGCTCCAGCGCGTTGCGGCTGTAGCCAGTGGTGAACAGCACCTTGAGATCCGGTCGGCGACGCAGGGCCTCGTCGGCCAGCTCGCGTCCGTTGACCTCCGGCATCACCACATCGGTGAAAAGCAGCGCGATGTCCGCATGCTGGTCAAGCAACACCAGCGCCGCGGCCGCGCCATCGGCGGCCAGCACGTCATAGCCCAGTGCAGTGAGCGCTTCCACCGAGAACTGCCGCACGGTCGGCTCGTCTTCCACTACCAGGATCAGCTCGCGGCTGCCTGCGGGCATCCGAAGCCCGGCCGGTGCCGCAGGCGCCACCGGCGCCACCTCGGCCACCAGTCGGGGCAGGTAGAGTTTCACCGTGGTTCCCCGGCCGATTTCCGAGCACAGCTTCACGTGGCCGGCCGACTGTTTGACGAACCCATAGACCTGCGACAGCCCCAGCCCGGTGCCCTGACCGACCTGCTTGGTGGTGAAGAACGGATCGAAGGCCTTGGCCACCACCTCGGGTGACATGCCGCAGCCGTTATCGGCCACGGTGATGAGGATGTACTCGCCACGGGGCACCCCGGGGTGCTGCTCGGCGTTGCCGGCGTCGATCGTGCAGTTGGACGTCTCCACTGCCAGCCGCCCGCCACCGGGCATGGCGTCGCGCGCGTTGACCGCCAGGTTGAGGATGACGTTCTCCAGCTGATTGGCGTCGGCGAAGGCCAGCCACAGGTCGGCGGCCAGCAGGGTTTCCAGCCGGATCGTGCCCCCGAGCGAGTGCACGAACAGGTCGGACATGCCCGACACCAGCCGGTTGGCATCCACCGGCACCGGCTGCAGCGGCTGCTGGCGGGAAAACGCGAGCAGGCGCTGGGTAAGCTGGGCGGCGCGGTTGGCGCCATCGATGGCCATGTCGATGTAACGGCTGACCAGCGGGTCGCTCTCGCCCAGGCGCAGCGACAGCAGGTCCAGCGGTCCGATCACGGACGCGAGCATGTTGTTGAAATCGTGCGCGATACCGCCGGTGAGCTGGCCTACCGCTTCCATCTTCTGGCTCTGCCGGAGCGCATCCTCGACCCGGGTGCGCTCGGCGACTTCCTCTGCCACCCGGATCTCAAGGTGCTCATTAAGTTCCTTCAGGCGGGCCTCGGCGGCTTTGCGCGCGGTGACCTCGATCGCCACGCCGACCACGCGCACGCAGCGGTCGCCCTCGAAGTGGCCACGGCCCTTCGCCGCGACCCAGCGCACCACGCCGTCCTCCTTGCCGATGGTGCGGTATTCCACATCGTAAAGCGCGCGTTGCGCAGGATCGGCGGCGGCCGCGAAGGCGGCGCTGGTGGCCTCGCGGTCGAGCGGATGCAGGCCGTTATAGAAATCGTCCAGGCGCACCGCAACATCGGGTGAGATGCCGAACATCGCCTTGGTGCGCGGCGGCCAGATCAGCACGTCGTGCACCAGGTCCACGTCCCAGAAGCCCATGTCACCGGCCTCGGTGGCGAAACGCAGCCGTTCCTCGCTTTCGGCCAGGGCGGCTTCGGCTGCCTTGCGCCCGGACAGGTCGAGCATCGCGCCGATCATGCGCACCGGCTCGCCCGCCGTGCCGCGCAGTACCGCGCCGCGGTCCAGCACGTCCGCGTAGCTGCCATCGTCGCGGCGGAAGCGGTACTCGCCGTACCAGATCGTGCCGCCGCCGTCGATCACGGTGTGAATGTCGGCATCAATGCGCGGGCGGTCGTCGGGATGGATGTGGTCGAGCCACCACTGCGCGTCGGTTTCCATCCGGTCGTGGCCGAACAGGTCGGCCAGCGCCTCGTTCCAGACAACCTGGCCATCGGCCATGCGCCAATCCCAGATCGCATCGTTGGTGGCGCGTGCCGCCAACCGGTAGCGCTCTTCGATCTCCCGGTGACGTGCTTCGGCGGCCTTGCGCTCGGTGATGTCCAGCGAGGTGCCGATCAGCCCCACCACGTTGCCGTCGGCATCGCGCAGTGGGGCCTTGGTCGAGAGCCAGTAGGCGCGACGGCCGTCGGGGAAGCTGATGTCCTCCTCCAGCTGCTGGGACTGGCCGGTGGCCATGATGCGTTCATCGGTGGCCATCACGGCAGCCGCCTGCACCGGGTCGTTGAGCAGTTCCGCATCGGTGCGCCCGACGTACTGCTCCGGCGGCAGCCCGATCAGCTCGGTCGTGCCGTGGTTGCCCATCAACAGCCGGCCTTGGCGGTCCTTGGCGTAGACCACGCCGGGGGCCGCGTCCAGGAAGGAGCGCAGCAACGTCTGCGCCTGGTCGCGCTCGGTCTCGATCAGGCGGCGTTCGTCGATATCGATCAGCACGCCCTGGAACCCGGTGGCGCGCCCCTGCGCATCCAGGTCGACCCGGCCGATGGCCTCGATCCATCGGTACTCGCCGTCGGCATTGCGCGCGCGGTACTGGTGCGCATAACGCCCGCCGCGCATGAGCGCATCGCTGATGGCCGCTGCCAGCTCCGCATGATCGTCAGGGTGTACCGCGGACAGCACCTGCTCCAGGCGCAGCTCGCGATGCGATGAGCCCGGCTCCAGCCCGAATGCGTGGGTCAGCGCGTCGTCCACGGTCAGCCGGTCGTGGGCGACGTCCCAGAACCAGGTGCCGACGATGGCGCCGGCGGCCAATGCCATCTTCACCCGCTCGCTGTCGCGCCCGCTGTGCTTGTCTGTGGGGTCGGTAACGTTCAAGGAAGTCTCGCGGGCGAAGGATGCAGACGCAGGCCGGGTAGATTATCCGATCGTGTGTGGAGGGCATGAAGGTGGCCGACGGCCGCAGGGGCGACCCGCTGAAGCCTTCATTCCGGATCGCCCAGCGCCGCGCGCCGCGCACGGAACACTTCCGGGGTCTGCGGCTTCACGAACAGTGCGACCAGTTCGGGGTACTCGTGCTTGACCGCCTGTTCGATGCGGGTGATGCACGCTTCGATCTGCGGGGTGGTGCGGTCGTCCTCGAATTCGGCACTCAGCATGGCCACGACCTGGTCCGGCCCCATCTGCATGGTGGTCACGCCGTTGGCCTTGCGCAGGTCGGCATCGGTGTTGGCCACCGCCATGATCCGTCGGGCCACGCTGGGGTGCGCCGGCTCACCGACCAGCAGGCCCTTGGTCTCGCGCGCCAGCAGGAAGGCGGTGAGTGCCAGTACGCCGGCGATGCACAGCGAGGCAACGCCGTCGAGGACAGGCATGTCCAGCCACTGCGCGGCGGCCAGGCCGATCGCCGCGAAGGCAAGGCCGAGCAGGGCGGCGCTGTCTTCGAGCAGCACGGTGAACGTGGACGGATCCTTGCTGCGCCGGAAGGCTTCGAAATAGCCCATCGCGCCCTTGGTGGCGCGGAATTCGCGCAGCGCCACCCACCACGAGCCACCTTCGAACAGGAACGAGATACCCAGCACCACGTAGCTCACCGTGTGGTTGGTGGCCGGTTCCGGGTTGCGGATGTGCTGGATCCCTTCGTACGCCGATACGCCCGCGCCGGCGGCGAACACCAGCAGCGCCACGATGAAGCTCCAGAAGTACAGCTCACGGCCATAGCCGAACGGGTGCACGGTGTCGGGCTTCTTGTCGGCGCGGTGCAGGCCGTACAGCAGCAGGAGTTCATTGGTGGTGTCGACCAGCGAGTGCACGCCCTCGCTGAGCATCGCCGAACTGCCGGAAAGCCCGGCGGCGACGAACTTGGCGATGGCGATGCACAGGTTGCCGACCAGCGCGGCGTAGACAACAAGACGGGAGCCGGACGGCTTGGCCATGGCGTGCCTTCCGAGTGCAGTGCGCTGCTTAGAAGCGGATGGTGACCATCGGCGCGCTGCGGCGCGTGGCGCTGTCGCGCAGCACCGGTGCCGGGGCGGTACTGGCATCGAGGCGTGCGTGGCTGATGGCCTGGTGCGAGCCGCACTGTTCGCAGCGGAACAGCGCGCCACCGGGCAGGTGGATCAGCTGGCTGGACCCGCATGAGGAGGTCGTACCGCAATTGCAGTCCACGGTCAGCGAGAGGATCCGCTCGACACTGCCGGACGCGGCGTAGTTGGCTTCGAAGGAGCGGACAACGAAGGAGGGGGCGTCGGGCATCGTCGGTCCGGCTGGGGGTGGGGTTGGAACGAGCATCCATGGACGGCCGTGATGGCCTCGTGCAGCACCCGGATTCGATCTGTGTATACTATCCCCCAGTATAGTTCTCTGGTCGCGTTTCCGTGCCGCATTCCCCGGAAGAAAAGAAGAAGGTCCTGGCCCGGGTGCGGCGCATCCGCGGCCAGTGCGATGCGCTGGACCGCGCGCTGGAAGCCGGCGCCGAGTGCGGGCCGGTGCTCCAGCAGATCGCCGCCATCCGTGGCGCCGTCAACGGGCTGATGTCCGAAGTGATGGAAGCCCACCTGCGCGAAGAATTCGGCCAGCCGGCGCAGTCCGATGCGCAGCGTGCCGAGCGCGTGCGCGACATGAGCGCGCTGATCCGTTCCTACCTGAAGTAGGCGCGCGTCCTGCCGCGCGCTGTCCCGTCCTGTCATCTGTCCTGGAGCCCTCCCCATGAAATCCCGTGCTGCCGTTGCCTTCGCCGCTGGCGAACCGCTCAAGATCGTCGAAATCGACGTCGCCCCGCCGCAGAAGGGCGAAGTGCTGGTGCGCATCACCCACACCGGGGTCTGCCACACCGATGCCTTCACCCTGTCCGGCGATGATCCGGAAGGCCTGTTCCCGGCCGTGCTCGGCCATGAAGGTGCCGGCATCGTGGTGGAAGTGGGCGAGGGCGTGACCAGCGTCAAGCCGGGCGACCACGTCATTCCGCTGTACACCGCAGAGTGCGGCGAATGCCTGTTCTGCAAGAGCGGTAAGACCAACCTGTGCGTGGCCGTGCGCGCCACCCAGGGCAAGGGCGTGATGCCCGATGGCACCACCCGCTTCTCCTACAACGGCCAGCCGATCTACCACTACATGGGCTGCTCGACCTTCAGCGAGTACACCGTGGTGGCCGAAGTCTCGCTGGCGAAGATCAATCCGGAGGCCAACCCCGAACACGTGTGCCTGCTGGGCTGTGGCGTCACCACCGGCATCGGCGCGGTGCACAACACCGCCAAGGTGCAGGAAGGCGATTCGGTGGCCGTGTTCGGGCTGGGCGGCATCGGCCTGGCAGTGATCCAGGGCGCACGCCAGGCCAAGGCCGGCCGCATCTTCGCCATCGATACCAACCCGTCCAAGTTCGAGCTGGCCAAGCAGTTCGGCGCCACCGACTGCATCAACCCCAAGGACTTCGACAAGCCGATCCAGCAGGTCATCGTCGAAATGACCACCTGGGGCGTGGACCACACCTTCGAATGCATCGGCAACGTCAACGTGATGCGCGCGGCGCTGGAATGCGCGCACCGTGGCTGGGGCCAGTCGGTGATCATCGGTGTGGCCGGCTCGGGCCAGGAAATTTCCACCCGCCCGTTCCAGCTGGTCACCGGCCGCTCGTGGAAGGGCACTGCCTTCGGTGGCGTCAAGGGCCGCAGCCAGCTGCCGGGCATGGTTGAAGATGCGATGAAGGGCGATATCGAACTGGCGCCGTTCGTCACCCACACCATGGGCCTGGAAGCGATCAACGAAGCCTTCGACCTGATGCATGAAGGCAAGTCGATCCGTTCGGTCGTCCACTACTGATCACGGCGGGAATGCCCATGGAACGCATCGAACACCGCGCCGCCTTCGGCGGTTGGCAGGACGTGTACCAGCACCGCTCGGCGGTGCTCAACTGCGAAATGAAGGTGGCCGTGTACCTGCCGCCGCAGGCGGCCACGCAGAAGCTGCCGGTGCTGTATTGGCTGAGCGGGCTGACCTGTACCGAGCAGAACTTCATCACCAAGGCCGGCGCGCAGCGGTACGCGGCGGAACATGGCGTGATCCTGGTCGCTCCCGATACCAGCCCGCGCGGCGATGATGTGGCCGATGCCGAGGGCTACGACCTGGGCAAGGGCGCGGGGTTCTACCTCAATGCCACCGAGCAGCCCTGGGCGGCGCACTACCGCATGCACGACTACATCGTCGACGAGCTGCCGGCGCTGATCGAGGCGCACCTGCCGGCCAGTGGCGCGCGCAGCATCAGCGGGCATTCGATGGGCGGCCACGGCGCGCTGGTGATCGCGCTGCGCAATCCGGGGCGCTACCGCAGCGTCTCGGCGTTCTCGCCGATCGTGGCCCCGACCCGGGTGCCTTGGGGGCAGAAGGCCTTCGGCGCGTACCTGGGCGAGGATCGCAGCGGCTGGGCGCAGTGGGATGCCAGCGAACTGGTGGCCACGGCCACCGAAAAGCTGCCGCTGCTGGTCGACCAGGGCGCAGGCGATGAGTTCCTGGACAGCCAGCTGCAGCCGCAGTGGCTGCAGGCTGCGTGCACCGCGGCAGGGCATCCGTTGCAACTGCGGATGCAGCCGGGGTATGACCACAGCTACTACTTCATCGGTACGTTCATTGGCGAGCACATCGCGTATCACGCCAAGGCGTTGTACGCCTGACGCTTACGCGTCCTCTTCTTCCGCCGCTTCGCGGCCCTGCTGGCGGATCAGCGCTTCTTCGCGCGCATCGTTGATGGCGTGGCGCACGCTGTCCAGGTCGATGGTGGATTCGTCGTGGACGAATTCACCGGTCAGCGGGCTGTCCGGCAGCAGGTCACCGGCCTCGAACAACGCCCACATCTCTTCGCCGTACCAGGTGTCCAGCAGCTCCGGGGCCGAACGCCCCAGGTAGGCGGTGAGGTTGTTGACGTCGCGCAGCAGCATGCTGCGCGCGGCGTTGTTGCCACCGGCGCTCACCACCTGCGGGAAGTCGATCACCACCGGGCCATCGGGGCCCACCAGCACGTTGTACGGCGACAGATCGCCGTGGATCAGGCCGCAGCACAGCATCAGGACCACCTGGCGCACCAGGATCCGGTGGAACTCACGGGCCTGGTCCGGCTCCAGTTCAACCTCGCCCAAGCGCGCGGCGGAGAAGCCTTCGGCATCGGTCACCAGCTCCATCACCAGCACGCCGTGGAAGTACCCATGCGGCTCGGGCACGCGCACGCCGGCATCGCGCAGCTGGTACAGCGCATCGACCTCGGTGTTCTTCCAGGCGGTTTCCTGCTGCTTGCGGCCGTACTTGCTGGCCTTGCCCACCGCGCGCGCCTCGCGGCTGCCCCGCACCTTGCGGCCTTCCTGGTACTGCACGCGCTGCTGGAAGCTGCGCTGGGCCATGTCCTTGTATACCTTGGCGCAGCGCACGTCGTCGCCGCTGCGTACGACGTACACGGCCGCTTCCTTGCCGCTCTTGAGCGGGCGCAGTACTTCGTCGATCACGCCGTCTTCGATCAGCGCCTGCAGGCTTTCGGGGGTCTTCACGTAATCTCGGTCAGGAGGGCGGCGCCAACGCGCCAACCGGCAAGGGAGGGCCGGCGATTCTCGCACCTTCGCGGCGGCCGGGCCAATTGCGCACCCCATCCCGGTTCAGCCACGCCGGCCGGGCAGGGCTCAGGGCAGGGCCTGCTCACCGCGCAGCACCGGGTAAGGATTGAGCGACTCGCCCTTCCACCACTGCTTCTCCGGGCCCAGCCGGTGGATCTCGAAGTGCAGGTGGGGGGCGTCCGGGCTGGCGTTGCCGGTATGCCCGACATAGCCGATCACGTCGCCGCGCTTGACCGCCTGCTTCTCGGCCAGCCCGTCGGCGTAGCGCTGCAGGTGGGCGTAGTAGTAGCAGTAGGTGCCGCCCGGCTCGAACTGGTACACGGTCAGCCCGCCGCGTTCGCTGTCGAACAGCTTCTCGATGGTGCCATCGGCCACCGCCAGCACCGGCGTGCCCTCGGCGGCCAGGATATCGATGGCATCGTGCACCCGGCCCTGGCTGCGCGCATCGGTAAAGGTGTCCTGCAGCTGCGCGGCCGTGATCCCCTGCACCGGCAACAGCAGCCCCGACGGGGCTGCGGCAGCGCCTGGCCCTGCCTGGCTGCCTTCGGCAGGTGCTGCAGGTGCAAGCGGATCCGCCCCGGGTGCGCCAGGCCCTGCCTGGCGGCTTTCAGCCACGGGCGCCGCGGCCACCGGCGCGGCCACCACCTGCGCCGCAGCCGCCTTCTCCGGGACATCATTCCCGGACGCCAGCAACCACCACCCGGCCACGCCAATCACCACACCCAGTGCCAGCAATCGCGTCAGCATCGTCGTTTACTCCTGCATCACCACGGGCACCGAGGCGTCCACCGCATCGGCCACCTGCAGCGCGTCCCAGTTGGTCATCCGCACGCAGCCGTGCGATTCGGTCTTGCCCACGTGGCCCGGTTCGGGGGTGCCATGCAGGCCGTAATGCGGTTTGGAAATATCGATCCAGACCGGCCCCACCGGATTGTTCGGGCCGGGCGGCAGGGTGGCCTTGCGGTCGCCGGCCTTGGCATCCCAGAACAGCTTCGGGTTGTAGTGGAACGGCGGATCGCGCGAGATGCCCAGGATCTTCCACTCGCCGATCGGCAGCGGGTCGTGCTGGCTGCCCGACGACACCGGGAACTGCGCGTACACCTTGCCCTGCGCGTCATACAGGCGCAGCGTCGAATCGGACTTGTCGATGACCAGCCTGGCCGCCTTCGGCAGCGCGGCAGGGGCGATGTTCGGCACCTGGATCGTGCTGCCGGCCTTGCCCAGGTCCACGCCCGGGTTGAGCGCCTGCAGCAGCTTGGGATCGGCATGGAAGCGCTCGCCGAGTGCCTCGCCTACCGAGGTGAAGCCCATTGCCTTGAGCTTGGCCTGCTCGGCAGGCTGCTTCGGAATCGGCTGGAAGGGACCCGCCACGTCTTCGGCGGTGAGGGTGTAGCTGGCCAGGGGCGGCGTGCTGTCCGGCTGCAGTGCCTGCCAGGTGGCGTCGTCCAGCTCGCCGGTCACCTTCAGCCCGCGCGCGGCCTGGAAGCCGGCCACCGCGCGCTTCTGGTTGGAGCCCACCATGCCGTCGATCTGTCCCGGCGAAAAGTGCGCCCGGTCCAGCAGCACCTGCGCATGCAGGTCCGAGCGCGGGCCGGTGGCCACGCCGCCGTCTTCAGCGATGGGCGCGGGCAGGGTAGCCGGTGTCTGTGCCAGTGCCGGGGTTGCGGCGGCCAGGGCAAGGGCAAGCAGGGAAGCGGAAGCAGGCAGGCGCAGCGGCATCGAATACTCCAGGGCAGGTTCAACCCCACCATGCCGGAGCGCGCTGCACAGGCCCTGTGAAATGCCTGACGGGCAGCTGACCGGCAACGCGATGTGGTGGCGTCGCCGGTCGGGTCGGTTTTTACCGGACGTCGCGCAGTTCCCAGTGGTGGCCGGCGAGCAGGCGCAGCCGCTCCTTCAGCACATCGCTGTTGATGGTGGTGCTGACCACCAGGTTGATGCGCAGGTCCTTCTGCTCACCCGTCACGGTCGCATTCGGGTCGGTTGCACCCCACTGCGGCTCGACGGCATCGGGATCCGGCTGCTTGGCGCGCCAGCGGTCGAACAGGCCCGTGGTGCGCAGCGCGGCCTGCAGCTCCTCGGCGAAGCCGCCGGCGCTCTGCGAACGGAAAGAAAGATCGGCGTCGTTGCCGTGTGCCTTGGAAGGGTCCGGCAGGCTGATGAAATACTGCGACATGGTGGTCTCCGTTGAATGCGCCAAGGCTGGCAGATGCGCGGTGGAATCGGTGTGCAGAAACCGGCCGCTGGTCTGCTGGCTCAGGCGCTGAAGGTATGCGGTTCGTCGGCAAAACCAATCGTGACCGCGCCCTTGCCCACGTTGACCATGCCGGTCAGGCTCATCACCGATTCGTACACGTCCACCCCGTGCGCCTTGCAGGTCTCGCGCAGGCTGGCATAGCCCGGCAGCGCCTGCAGGTCGGCCAGTTCGCCGCCATAGCTCACGCACACCGTGGGCGTCATCAGGCCGCCCTTGACCCGCTGGCCGACGAAGTCGAACAGCTTCTGCACCGCGTTGTCGAAGCCCTTGATCTTGGCCACCGGGCCGGTGGTGCCGCGGTAGCCGTGCAGCACCGGTTTGATGTCCAGCGCGCTGCCCAGCGCCGCGCTGATCAGGCCCACGCTGCGGTCGCCCTTGTGGCGGGCGCGGGCGCGCATGTAATACAGGTCGCGGGTGACCATGTACCCGTGCACGTTCAAGGCCAGCTGCTCCAGCCGCTCGCGGATCTGCTGCACGCCGGCGCCGCTGTCGCGCAGGCGCACCGCTTCCACTGCAGTCACGCCCTGCGCGGCGAACAGGTTCTGGGTGTCCAGCACGCGCAGCGCGAACGGCGAGTTGTGGCCCGCTGCCTGGCGCACCGGCTTGTAGTCGTTGAGGATGGCGAAGCTGGCCTGCATCGCGTTGTCGTGGATCGGGCTGCGGGTCTTGGTGATCGTCATGCAGAACACATGGTCGTAATCGATCACCAGCTTGCCCAGGAACAGATCACGGATCTGCACCACGCTGAAGGGAATGGTTTCGGCCTCGGCGCCATGCTCGGCCACGTGGGCGTGCAGGAAACTCAGGGTGGCCTGTTCGTCGCGGTGGTCGGCCAGCACGGCCTCGCCAATCCGGACGGTGATGGGCAGCAGCACGATGTTGTGCTGCTGGATGAAGTCCTGCGGTAGATCACAGGCAGAGTCGACCACGATTCCGATGCGCATCCTGTTTGCCCCCTCCAGGCAGGGTGTCCGTTCGAAAGTGTGAAAGCTATCTCAAATCGCGTCCGGCTGCCTGACCACGCCGGTCAGCTTGGCCGGCTGCGCTCCACCGCCACCGGCAGCGTGTCGATCCGCTGCCATTCCGGCTGCTGCAGCAGACCGGGGTCGGCCAGCACCGCCGCCATCAGCGCGTGGCTTTCGTTGCCCCAGAACAGCTCGCCATCGATGGACAGGGTGGGGACCCCGAACACGCCCGCCGCGATAGCCGCCTCGGTGTTCTGGCGCAGCTGTTCCTTGACCGACGGCGCCGAGACGGCGGCCACGACGTCGCCCACGTCCAGCATTGCCGCCGGCAGGGCCAGGGCCTGTGGCGTATCGGCCGAGCGGCCGTCGCGCCAGATCCAGTTGAACAGGATGTCCACCGACGCCGGCGTGGCGTCCGCCGCCAGGCACAGGCGCAGGGCCGCCAGCGGGTTGAACGGGTGGCCGGGCGGGAAGCGCAGCGGCACGCCCTGCTGCTGCGCCTGCCACAGCACCTGGCGGTAGGTGAAGCGCCGCTTGGCCGGGATTTCGGCCGGGCCCAGGTTGCCCAGGTGGTGCAGCACCGCGCCCAGCGCGATCGGCACCGGGGTGATGCGCTCGAACTGCGGCAGCGTTTTCAGCTGCTGCCAGTGCAGGTAGGCGAACGGTGAGACGAAATCGAAGTACCAGCGCAGGGTCATGACGTTCCTTGGCGGTGCAGCCAGGCAGGGCCTGGCTCTACGGGTGGGTGAGCGGACCTTATCGCGAATACGCCCTGGGTTCGCGGGTGGCCGGGGCGGCGTAGCGGTCGCGCAGTTCGGTCTGGCGCGAGCGCATCTGCATGGCACGGCCCCCCAGCCAGACCTGCTCGGCGTAGTGGCCCACGTCCAGCGGGTCGCCTTCCCACAGCACCAGGTCGGCCAGCTTGCCCGGCTCGATGCTGCCCAGCGTGTCACCCACGCCCAGCACCTGCGCCGGTACCCGGGTCAGCCCGGCCAGGCCATCCTGCCAGGGCAGGCCGTTGGCCACGGCATTACCGGCCAGCTGCCGCATCTTGCGCGCGTTGTGCGAGGCATCGTCGCGCTGGGCGAAGCTGACCTGCACCCCGGCAGCGTGCAGCCGCGCGGCATTTTCCAGGGTCGCACCGAGCTGGTCGAAGCTGGTGGGCAGGTTGCCCAGCGCATCGACGAACACCGGCACCTTCGCCTGGGCCAACAGCGGCGCCACCCGCCACGCCTCGGCACCGCCGGCAATGGCGATGCTCACCTTCTCGCGCGCCGCCCAGCGCAGCAGCTGGCGGATGTCCGCCGCGCGGTCCACCTCCACCACCAGCCGCCCCTGGCCGGCCAGGTAGCGGGCCAGCGTGGCGCGGCCGGCGGGGGTGAGCAGGGCATGCGGCGAATCGACCGCTACCCGGTTGCGCGCTTCGCTCACCATCTGCTCCAGCAGCATCCACTGCGCCGCCCGCGAGCTGCCGGTGAGTTCGGCACCGGACGCGCCGAGCCGGATGAACAGCGCGCGCGGGCCGATCGGATCGGCACTGCCGTCCAGCCGCATCACCCCGCCCTGGCCGGCGATGAAGCTGCCACTGGTGTTGGCCCCCAGCGCGGTGAAGCCGATGCCGTCCAGCCGTGCCACCGGGATCAGTACCGAGGCCGGGTTGTAGGCCAGCGTCACGTCGAACTCGGGGCGCAGCGGCTGGTCTTCCAGCTTGAGGCCGCTGTCCACCGTGGTGGACTCACCGGACACTTCGTCGATGCCGATGTCGGTGATGCCGCCAAACAACGCCGGGGTGAGCGGGCGACCGTTGGCCTCCACCACGGTGGCGCCGGCCGGCGCGACCAGTCCGGTGCCCACGGCGCGGATCACGCCGCCCTGGACCAGCACATCGCCGTGCTCCAGGCTGCCGCGCGCGCTGGCGGTGTGTACGGTGGCATTGCGGATCAGCAGATCCTGCGCCCAGCTCGCCGGCGCGGCGCCAAGCAATGCCAGCACCAGCAGGCTGCGCTGCAGTACGCGGGTGCCGGTCATGGGCGTGCCTCCTGGCCGAGCATGAAGTCCGACAGTGGCTGCCGGCGCACGTCCTGGCGGTCGTAGACCTGGTGGCCGTCGATGTAGACCTTCTCGGCCAGCGCGTAGGAACTGAAGGGGCTGCCGTTCCACACCACCACATCGCCCATCTTGCCCACCTCCAGGCTGCCGGTCTGCTTCTCCACGCCCAGCGAGCGGGCGGCGTTGAAGGTCAGCCAACCGATGGCGCGCTCGGGCGCGATCTGCATGCCGGCGCGGCGCGCGTTGGCGATCACCTTGGCCGCCTCCTGGTTGAGCCGCTGGATGCCTTCGGGCGAATCCGAATGCACGATCGCGCAGCTGTTGGCCGGGCGGTCCACCAGCGCGATGTTTTCCTGGATGCCGTCGAAGGCTTCCATCTTGAAGCCCCACCAGTCGGCCCAGAGCGCACCGCAGACGCCTTCGGCCGCCAGCCGGTCGGCCAGCTTGTAGGCCTCCACGCCGTGGTGGAACGCGGCGATCTTGAAGCCGAACTCCTTGGACAGGTCCAGCATGGTGGCCATTTCATCGGCGCGGTAGCAGTGGATGTGCACGCGGATGTCGCCGTCGATGGCGCCGGCCAGCGTGTCCAGCTTCAGGTCGCGCTTGCCACCGGTATCGCCGGCGCTGTCGCCCTTGTCGCTGCCGCCGAACCAGCGCTTCTTCTTGACCTTCTTCGGGGCGTTCTTGGCCAGGTATTCGCTGGCGTCGATGAAGGCGGCGCGGTAGCCGGCCACGTTGCCCATGCGCGTACCCGGCGCAACGCCTTTGCCGCCGCCATACACCCGCTTGGGGTTTTCGCCGCAGGCCATCTTCAGGCCCCACGGCGCACCGGGGAACTTCATGGCCTGGTAGGTGGTGGCGGGAACGTTCTTCAAGGTCACCCCGCGCCCGCCGACCAGGTTGGCCGAGCCGGGCAGTACCTGCATCGAGGTCACCCCGCCGGCCAGCGCGGCGGCAAAGCCCGGGTCCTGCGGCCATACCGAATGCTCGGCCCACACGTTGGCGGTCACCGGTGCAGTCATTTCATTGCCATCCGCATGCGCGCCGACCCCGGGGCTGGGATACACGCCCAGGTGCGAATGCACGTCGATGATGCCGGGGGTGACCCACTTGCCGGTGCCATCGACCTGCACCGCGTTGGCCGGTGCCTCCAGCGCGCTGCCCAGCGCGGCGATGCGGCCATCGCGCAGCAGCAGGTCGGCCTGCTCCAGGCGCGCGCCGGTGCCGGTAAGCACGGTGGCGTTGCGGATCAGCACCGGCGCCGAGGCGATCGGCGCATAGGTGCTGGGGTAGGGGTCCTGGGTGAAGCGCGATGCTGCCGGCGCCGAAGGCGCAGCCAAGGTGAACAGCGCCAGGCCCAGCCCGGCGGTCAATCGTGTACGCATGTCATCCCCGATGCGGCGTGAAAGATCCCTCGCGACGCTAGCCGCTGGCCGGCGCGTTGCCAAGTGGCCAAGTGCATGCCCGGTCCGCCGCCCTCTTGCCAAGAAAACCATATCCAGATCGGTATCGAGGCGCTTAAGCTTATACGGCGCAACGGCAAGTCGGTCCGCCACCTGCGCGTTGACGAATGATGGTAATGGCATGGGTGGGCGCCGGGATGGCGCGCCGCCCGCAGGGGTAGTGAATGGACGTGGCGGCACAAGTAGTGGAATTCTGGCGCAACGCGGGACCGCAGCAGTGGTTCGCGCGCGATGACGCGTTCGATGCGCGTTTCCGCGACGCATTCCTCGACGAACACTTCGCTGCCGCTCGCCGTGCGCGCGAGCATTGGCTGGAAACGGCCGATGGCGCGCTGGCGCTGATGATCCTGCTCGACCAGTTCCCGCGCAACTGCTTCCGCGACACCGCCCATTCCTACGCCACCGACGGCCTGGCCCGCCACTACGCCATGCGCGCGGTGGAAGAAGGCCTGGACCTGCAGCTGGTGCCCAAGCTGCGCGCCTTCATCTACCTGCCGTTCGAGCATTCCGAAGACCCGCAGGACCAGGAACGTTCGGTCGCCATGTTCGACGTGCTGGGCGACAAGGAATACCTGCAGTATGCCGAACTGCACCGCGACATCATCCGCCGCTTCGGGCGCTTCCCGCACCGCAATGCGGTGCTGGGGCGGATGCCAACGCCGGAAGAACTGGACTACCTCGCCGAAGGCGGGTTCGCCGGCTGACAAAAAAACGCCGGCAATGCCGGCGTTTTTTCATCCATCGCGGTTGAACCTGCGATCAGTACTTCGGCACGCTGTTGTCCACCGCATCCGACCAGCCATCGATGCCGCCGGTGATGTTGTAGACCTTGCTGAAGCCCAGGGCACGGAACTGCTCCGCCGCCTGCGCGCTGCGGCCACCGTGGTGGCACAGGAACGCCAGCGGGGTGTCCTTGGGCAGGGCCTCCAGCTCGGCACGGTTGTTGCCGTCGAACGTCTTGAAATCGCCGCCAATCGACGCAATCGCACGCTCATCGGCCGGGCGCACATCCACCACGGTCAGGGTGCCGGCGCGGCGCTGGTCGTCGGCGTCGCGAACGGCCAGTTCCTGCACGGCCTTCGGTGCGTTCGGGTTGTCGATGGCCAGGCCCTTGCCACGGATGTCGTCCACCCAGTCGATGGTGATGCCCTCGGCGCGGCGCGCGCTGGCCAGGTCGAACTGCACGCGCAGGCCGTTGGATTCGGCGGCAATGGCGTTGTCGTCGTGCGGGGCCAGCTGGAAGTTCGGCTGGAAGCTGGCATCGATGCCCAGCTGCAGCGAGGCACCCGGTGCATCAGCCAGCGCACCGCGCAGCATTTCCACTGCGGCCGGGGTCACGGTGATGCGCGGCGGGGTACGGTCCGGCGCGGCCAGGCCCAGCACGCTGCTCAGCTCACCGCTGCTGGCCATCTGCAGGATGATGTCGCTGCCGCCCACCAGTTCGCTGTCGATGTACAGCTGCGGGATGGTCGGCCAGTCGCCGTAGGCCTTGATGCCTTCGCGGATTTCCGGGTCGGCCAGCACGTTGACGTGGGCAAACTCCACGCCCAGGTCCTGCAGCGCGCCCACGGCCTTGGCCGAGAACCCGCACTGCGGCATGGTCGGCTGGCCCTTCATGAACAGCACGACGCGGTTGGCGGTAAGAATGGATTCGATGCGCGAGCGCAGGGCGGGATCAAGGGACATGGTGGTCGGGTCCGGAGTTTCGAACCGTACATTCTACGCGGCATGGCATCATGGGGCATGACCGTACCGGAAACGTTGCATCGCATTCCCCGCCGCCCGTGGCGCTGGCTGCCCTGGCTGCTGCTGTCCCAGCTGGCGGTGGCGCTGGCTTGGTGGGCCTGGGGCTGGGCCATCGGGTTGCCGTTGATGGTGGCCTCGCACGCCCTGTTCCTGGTGCCGGTGTTCCTGCCCAACAGCCGCTTCTACGCCCCGGTGCTGAGCCACCTGCCGGCCCCGGCCGGAAACGTCTGGCTGACCATCGACGACGGCCCCTCGGAAGAGACCCCGGCGGTGCTGGACCTGCTGGACCGCTACCAGGCCAAGGCCACCTTCTTCATGGTCGGCGAGCGCGCCGCCGCCCGGCCGGAACGGGTGCGCCAGGTGCTGGCCCGGGGCCACGACCTGGGCAACCACAGCCACCGCCATCCGCAGACCCGCTTCTGGCGGCTCGGCCCGGCCGCCATGGCCGACGAGATCGCGCAGTGCCAGCAGACCCTGACCGGGATTGCCGGCACCCCGCCGCGCTGGTACCGCTCGGTGGTGGGCATGACCAACCCGTTCGTGGCACCCGCGTTGAAGCGCTGGGGCCTGACCCGGGTGGGCTGGAGCGCGCGCGGTTTCGACGGCGTGGACTGCCAGCCGCAGGCCGTGGTCGACCGCATCCTCGCCCAGCTGCGTCCGGGCGCGATCGTGCTGCTCCACGAAGGCGCCGCCCACGGCCATAACCTCGCGATCATCGAAGCGGTGTTGCAGGCCATCCAGGCCCGTGGCCTCAGTGCGGCGTTGCCTCTGCGTCCGCTGTCGGGTGCGCATCCACCCATTGCTGGTGAATCCAGCTCCCCAGCGACGCCTGCGCCCACAACAAGGTGATCGACAGCCCCAGCGCCAGCACGCCGGTGACCCGGCGGCGCTGGTGCTGCAGCGCGCTGCCGATGCCCAGCAGCAGGCCCACCACCGTGACGCCCAGCGCCACGAACAGCATCGCCAGCACCGCCACCGGCACCTCGTGCATGCCCGCATAGCGGGGCAGGTGGGCCACATGCGCGGTCACCGCGAACAACACCAACGCCACCAGGCTCACCACCAGCGCGGCGATGCCCAGCGCGGAATGGCGGGGGCGCGGCGTGTTCATGCCGGCTGTCCGCGTTCGGCGGTGACCAGCCAGTTGTTGAACGGCGTATTGCCGTACAGCGGCGTCATCTCCAACTGCAGCCCGGCGGCCTCCAGCGGTGCGCGCACACTGGCCGCATCGGGATAGTGCCGGGGGCGCGTTCCCATCCAGCCGACCAGATGCGCCAGCATGTCGGTGATCCGCGTCGTGCGGTCGCGCCCGCTGTTGTCGGCCAGCGTGGTGCGAATCACCAGCCGTCCGCCGGGGGCGACCCGTGCCGCCGCTTCACGCAACAGCAGCGGCTGTGCGTCGGCCGGCAGGTACTGCAGCACGTCCAACAGCGCCACGCTGCCGTGGTGGTCGGGCAGGGAAGCGCTGGCATCCACGCAGTCGAAGCGCGCATCGTGCAGGGCCGCGCGCGCGCCGGCGCGCTGTGCACGGGCAATCTTGTCCGCGTCGATATCCACGCCATGGTAGGGCTGCGTGCGCTGGTTCTGTCGCAGCACATGGGCCAGCAGGCCCAGCCCGCAGCCGATGTCCAGCAGCGGCAGCGAACAGGGCGCGAGCGCGCCGAGTACGCCCGGATACAGCGGGTCGCTGCCGAGCTTGCCCCGGCTGTAGTAGTAATCGCGGCGGTTGCCGAAGCGCCGCGCCGGCATGAAGGCATCGGCGATGCGGTGGGCCTGTTCCCTGGCCAGTGGTAACGCGTCCGTGCTCAGCGTGCTGCCTCATCATCCAGGTGGGCGCGAACGACCGGGAAGGCCCGGCGCGTCCACTCGGTATACATCGCCGCCGACGGGTGCAGGCCATCGTCGACCAGCATGTCAGGTTGCGCACCGCGTTCGCGGCTGATCGCGGTGATGTCCACGAACGCCACCGCGTGCTCGGCACAGATCGCCTGCGCCGCGGCATTGTAGGCATCCAGCTCGCGTGCGATCTGCGCCGGATCGCGGTTGTTGTCGCGCGCATACGGGGTCACGCCCCAGTCCGGAATGGACAGCACGAACACCCGCCGGCGCTGCTGCCCGGCAAAGCCGAGCGCGCGCTGCAGCAGGGCGGTGAAGCGCGGGCGGTACTCCTCCACGCTGCGGCCGCGGTACTGGTCGTTGACCCCGATCAGCAGGCTCACCAGCCCGAATGGCCCGGTCGGGGCCGCCGCATCGATGCCGGAATCCAGCTCGTCGGTGGTCCAGCCGGTGGTGGCGATGATCTGCGGCTCGGCCACCACGTGGCCGGCTTCCTGCAAGGCCGTCGCCAGCTGTACCGGCCAGCGTCCGGCCGGGGCCACGCCTTCACCGATGGTGTAGGAATCGCCCAGGGCCAGGTAGGACAGCGCCACCTCAGGCCACCGCGCTGCGCGGCTTGAGTGGCACCACCTTGGTATTGGCCTCGGCGCGGCGAGCCAGCGCCCGGTCGATGCGTGCGAACACATCGCGCATCACCTCGGCTTCCGGCAGCAGCGTCACCCGGAAATGGTGGCGGTAGGGCACGTTGAAGCTCGAACCCGGCACCACCAGCACGCCTTCCTCGTTCATCAGTTCCAGCGCGAAATCGTGGTCGTCGAAGCTGCGCGCGGCCGCGCCCACCACCGCCGGGAACGCGTACAGCGCGCCGGCCGGGGCCACCAGCGACAGATGCTCGCTGGCGTTGCAGGCCTCGATCACCGCACGGCGGGTTTCATACAGGCGGCCACCGGGGGCGCACAGCGCCGACACCGTGTCCGGCCCGTTCACCGCCGCATCGATGGCGTACTGGCCCGGCACGTTGGCGCACAGGCGCAGCGCGCTGAGCAGGTCCATCGCAGCGCGGAACTCGCCCAGCCGTTCGGCCGCACCGGACAGCATCGCCCAGCCCACGCGCCAGCCGCAGGCGCGGTGCACCTTGCTCAGGCCGCTGAAGGTGATGCAGGGGTGCTCGCCGGCCAGCGGGGCCACCGGCTGGAACCGCGCGTCGTCATACAGGATCTGGTCGTAGATCTCATCGACCATCAGCAGCAGGTTGTGCTTCGCGGCGATGGCCACGATGCGCTCCAGCAGCTCGCGCGAATAGCTGGCGCCGCTGGGGTTGTTCGGATTGATCAGCACGATCGCGCGGGTGCGCGAGGACACCAGCGTTTCGATTTCCACCGGGTCCGGCTGGAAGCCGTTCTCCGGCGCGCAGCGGTAGTACACCGGGCGGCCGTCGTTGAGGATGGTGGCCGCCGACCACAGCGGGTAGTCGGGCGAGGGCACCAGCACTTCGTCGCCCGGGTTGAGCAGGGCGCGCAGCGACAGGTCGATCAGCTCGCTCACCCCATTGCCGATGAACACCCGGTCCGGGTGCGCATCGGGTGCGCCACGGCGGGCGTATGCGGCGGCAATCGCCTCGCGCGCTTCGGGCAGGCCCTGCTGGTGGGTGTACGGATCGGTGCGGCCCATGTCGTCGGCAATGGCACGCTGGAGGTGTTCCGGCGCGCGGAACCCGAAGTTGCCGGGGTTACCGATGTTCAGCTTGATCAGCTTGCGGCCCTGGGCCTCCAGCTCACGCGCTCGCCGCGCCAGTTCGCCCCGGATCTCGTAGCGGACTTCGGACAGGCGCTCGCGGGTGGCAAGCGGCTTCAGCGGGGGCGTGGACATGACTGGGCCGTGGTTCGGGCATGGAAATCGCATACTAGCGGAAATGCTGCGTTGCAGGGCAAGGGCTCCGGGGCAAATTCCCAGTATTGGCGGGCAGTTGCCGCCGATGCCTCTAGAATGGGCGCATGAGCGAACCGATCGACTACCGCGCCCTGCAGACCATGGGCTGGCCCTGGGCAGGCGCCCCCGAACTGCCTACCTGGCAGGCCCTGTTCGAGCAGTTCCCCCAGGCCCGCCCGGGCCGGGTGGTGGAACAGCACCGTACCGGCTATGTGGTGGCCGATGCCCCGGGCGCGGCGATCAAGACTGAATCGCCCGCCGAATGGCAACGCCCGCGGTTCCCCAGCCACGAACGCGCGGCCGTGGGGGACTGGGTGCTGCTGGACGGCATCCTGATCGTGGCCCTGCTGCCCCGTCGCACCGCGATCAAGCGTGGCGCGGCCGGCGAGCACTACCACCAGCAGGTGATCGCGGCCAACATCGATACCGTGTTCATCGTCTGCGGGCTGGATGCGGACTTCAATCCGCGCCGGATCGAGCGCTACCTGATGCTGGTGGGCGGTGGCGGCGCGCAGCCGGTGGTGGTGCTGACCAAGGCCGACCAGACCGAATACAGCGAAGATGCACTGGCCGTGCTGGAAGAACTGGCTGCGCAGGACATCCCGCTGCTGGCCATCAACGGCCGCGACCCGGCCAGCGCCAGCGCACTGCTGCCGTGGCTCGGCGCCGGGCAGACCGTGGTGCTGGTCGGTTCCTCCGGTGCCGGCAAATCGACCCTGACCAACACGCTGCTCGGCTACGAGCTGATGAAGACCGCCGAAGTGCGGGGCAACGATTCCAAGGGGCGCCACACCACCACGCACCGCGCGCTGATTCCGATGCCGTCGGGCGCCTGCCTGATCGACACCCCCGGCATGCGTGAGCTCAAGCCCACCGGCGAAGAGGCGCTGGGCGAAGTGGGGTTCGCCGACGTGGAAGCGCTGGCCGCCCAGTGCCGCTTCCGCGATTGCGCCCACCAGCGTGAGCCGGGGTGTGCGGTGCGCGCGGCGATCGACTCCGGTGAGCTGGATGAAGAGCGGCTGCTCAACTACTTCAAGCTGAAGGATGAAGTGGCTGCTGCGGCCGCCAAGCTGGCGGTGCGCCAGGCCCAGCAGGCGCTGGAGCGCAAGCACGTGAGCAAGGGCGCGCAGTGGCGCCCGCCGGGCAAAAAGCGCTGAGGCGCATCGCCGCGCCTCGATTACCGGCCTCTGCTCCGGAACAGCAGGTTGTACTGAAGTCGGCGCGTGGCCCGTGCGGTCATGCGCTGGGCATCGGGATGCTGGGCATTGATGAGAACAATGGTCTCTTCCGGAGCGATCACCGACGGTAGTTCGATGATCGCGTGAGCGCCCTCGCTGTACCACGCAGATCCCGTGTTCACCGAGATCATGCCGTGTGGAATGGCGTCCCAACCTGCCGGCAGCGTGGCAGCGGAAGTAACACGTCGCGCCGCCCAGACATCATCCGGTACGTCGATCTCGATGACGTACTTGTTCAGCGGCAGGCCGTTGTCATCGATGTGCGCGGCGGTCTCCAGGACCGCCATGGCGAGACTGGGGGCCGCATACACCACCTTCTCGCCAGGCCGGTTCCAGCGGCCCGGCGAAAAGGCGGCGCCGGTGCCGCTGAAGTCGTCGGGCGCCCACGCAGGCCCTGTCGAGCCAATGCGGGCCAGCTTCATTGATAGGCGCCGCTCTGGATGGCCCCCAGCACCCGCATCACCGACGCACGGCCGGTGGGCGTATCCATCACGTCGGCCGGCGCCAGGCCACCCAGCGCAGGTTGCGGCCGCTGGATCCACTCGCCGACCCATTTTTCGACGTCGAAGCCACGCGCCTGTTCGTTGTCGCGTTCGGCCGCGAGCATGTCTTCCACGCGGTTGATCAATTCCATCAACCCCACGACAGACTGCCCGGTGGTGCCCGCGAACAGGGACTTGTCCCGCATCTTCTTGGTAAAGGTGGCTTTGGGAATGCGCACGAAGGTCTGGAATTCGGTACTGCTGTCGAATATCTCATCGATCAGGCCCTTCACCACCTGGTAGGGCACGCCTTCGCGTTCGATCTGCACGCGCTCGGCAAGTGGTGCGGTGCGCAGCAGGGCCCGGAACGAATCCAGCTTCACCGGCAGTTTGAATTTCACGGTTGTCGCATCGCGCACAACCTGCGCGGAACGGGGTTCTTTCAGGGGTCCGATGGCGTACGACTCCATCTTGGCCGACGCGGGGGCACGCTTGCTGGCGGCAGACATCGTCATCTCCTCTGGCTACCAATAGTCCAACTATAGGCCAAGAGTGCTCCATCCGCACCTGGCCGCCCATCCCCCTTTTGACCCTGCTAATGTCCGCTTCATGAGCATCGCTCCTCACCGCCCGCCGATGACCGTGGACCGGGACGTGGCCCACCACACCGAGCTGGACGCCCGCCTGGTGGAGGCCGTGGGGGGCCTGCGGCTGCTGGGCCTGACCAGCTGGCCGGCCGCCCTGCAGGCCCCGTTCCTGGCCAGCGTGGCGCGAGGCCAGCCGGTGCTGCCGGTGCTGGACTACCCGAAGCTCGATTTCGCCCGCACCCGCCGCGAACTGGCCGCGATCAGCGCCCAGTGCGATGTCGACCACCCCATCGGCCTGTACATCCGCCGCTCCGCCCACAGCTGGGACCTGGCCGCCGGCCTGCTCGAATCGCTTGGCACCGCTGCCGTGGACCGTTACTCGGTGGAGCTGTTCGGCTCGCCCGAACAGCCGCTGCCGGGCAACGGCCCCAGCACCCGCGAAGCGGCCCGCCACTTCATCCAGATCGCGCAGGAACTGGACCACGAGCTGCTTGCCCCGGAAGAGCAGGTGCCGGTCTCGGCCACCGCATTGCAGCTGCAGCTGCAGAGCGACCTGGATGCGTTCTTTGAATCGCGCATCATCAGCGTGCAGCTGGACCCGGAGTTGATCTCCAAGGCCGCTGCCGGCCCCACCCGCATCCGCCTGCGTACCAGTGCGCGCTTCAGTGCCTACGACCGCGCGCAGCTGTTCCACCATGAAGCGCTGGTGCACTCGCTCACCGCGCTCAACGGCCGCGAACAGCCGCACTTGCCCAGCCTGGCCTTGTCCTCGCCCCGGGTGACCGCCACCCAGGAAGGCTTGGCCACGTTCGCCGAACAGATCACCGGCAGCATCGACATCGAGCGGCTCAAGCGCATCAGCCTGCGCACCGAAGCGATCGCGATGGCACGCGAAGGCGCGGATTTCATCCAGGTGTTCCGCTACTTCTGCGATGCCGGGCAGAACAACGAGGAAAGCTTCGCCTCAGCCCAGCGCGTGTTCCGCGGCGTGCCCGCCACCGGCGGCGCAGCCTTCACCAAGGACACCGTGTACCTGCGTGGGCTGGTGTCGGTGCACACCTTCTTCCGCCACATGCTGGCCGAAGACCGCCTGCAGAACTGCCGCTGGTTGTTTGCCGGCAAGATGTCACTGACCGACGCGGTGGATTTCGCGCCGCTGTTTGAAGAAGGCATCCTGCGCCCACCGCGCTGGTTGCCGCATTGGGTCAGCCGCGCCAACGGGCTGGCCGGCATGCTGGCGTTTTCGCTGTTCGCCAACCGCATTCGCATGGATCAATTGGCAGCCGAGTAAGTATTGGAGCAACCGGCGGGTACCCACCGTTGGGGGGTACGCCGTTGACCGCACGCAATTCATGCGCCGTGTCGCACTTTCTATGCTCGCTCGCCTGAGCGTAAGAATCCTTTCATCTTCCGTCTCCATCATGGCCGCGCACCTGCACCACGCAGGCACCTCCATCATGTAACGGACCCTCATGCTCAACCGACCCCTGACGATCGCCGTGGCGATCGCGCTGTGCGCTGCCAATGTGCACGCCGCCGACGTGGACAGCTCCCTCGACGCCAGCGGCGCGCCCAGCGCCCGCACCTTGGACGCCGTATCGGTGATCGGCCAGGGCGAAACCCGCCAGGTGCAGCGCATTACGGCCGTGGACAAGCAGGTGCTGCCGCCCGGCACCAGCGCGCAGAAGATCCTCGACCGCCTGCCCGGCGTGTCGGTACAGTCCAACGACGCGTTCGGCGCCAACGAGGAATCGCAGACCATCAGCCTGCGCGGCTTCGACAAGAGCCGCCTGGGCTATACGCTTGATGGCATTCCGCTGGGCGACAACAGCTACGGCAACTACAACGGGTTGAGCATTGCGCGTGCACTGATCGCCGAGAACCTGGCCGGCGCCGAACTGTCGCAGGGCATCGGCTCGCTGGGCGTGGCCTCCGCCAGCAACCTTGGCGGCACCATCCAGTACTTCTCGCAGGACCCGTCCACCGAATTCGGCGGCCGTGCCAGCGTCACCGTCGGCGACGACAATCAGCGCCGTGGCTTCCTGCGCGTGGACACCGGCGACCTCAACGGCTTCTCGGCGTACGTTTCCGGCGTGCACCAGGACGCGGACATGTGGGCCGAACCGAACCAGAACCAGACCACCCGGCAGTTCAACGCCAAGGCGGTGTGGAACGTGGGCGACCACCGCTTCGGCGCATTCGCCGCCACCTCGCGCGTGAGCCAGGCCAACTACGCCTATCTGTCCAAAAGCATGCTCGAGCGTGGCCTGGGCTGGGACTGGAACATCTACGCCCCGGATTGGGATCGCGCCCTGGCCGCGGCCTACTGCGCGCCGGCCACCTACAACGCGCAGCGCTGTGCCTTCAGCGGTGGTGTCAACAGCATCGACGACGCGTACTACCAGAGCCGCGCGCTGCGCGATGACAACCTGTATTCGCTGGATGCCGATCTGGCACTGGGCGACAGCGCACGCCTGAAGCTGCTGGCCTACCACCACGAGAACCGCGGCCAGGGCCACTGGTGGGCACCGGGGCAGGCGTCCAATCCAGGTACGCCGCAGGCGCTGCCGATCTCCATCCGCAGCACCAACTACACCATCAATCGGCAGGGCATCACCGCTGCGCTGAGCTGGCAACTGGGCCTGCACGAGCTGGAAGCCGGCCTGTGGTACGAGCGCAATGACCACAACGTGGAGCGCAACTTCTACTACATCACCGGGCCGTTCCTCGATGATGGGTACCTCAATTACCCGAACCGCCGCCTGTTCGACCAGGACTATGACATCCGCACCCGCCAGTTCTATGTGCAGGACCGCATGCGCTTCCTGGACGATCGCCTGACCGTGGATGTGGGCATCAAGAGTCCCAATACCCGCATGACCGCCGTGTCCAAGCCGGGTACCGAGGCCAGCTATGCCTCCGGTACGCTGACCGCCAAGGAATCGGTGCTGCCGCAGGCCGGTATCGGCTTCAAGCTCAGCCCCAGCAACGAGGTTTTTGCCTCGTACTCGGAAAACATCGCTGCGTTCGTCGGCGGTGGCAGTGGTGGCCCGCTGCAGGTGTCGCCGGAATCGTTCGCGGCCAGCGTGGACGATCTGGAGCCGGAGAAGTCGCGTTCGTTCGAAGCGGGCTTCCGTACCTTCGGCGAGAAGTACCAGGCCTCGATCGCGGCCTACCACGTGATGTTCGACAACCGCCTGCTGTCGCTCAATCCCTGCACCAGCATTGAAGTGGGCACGCGGCCGGAGTGCATCACCCGTTTCATCAACGTCGGCTCGGTGAAGAGCCAGGGCGCGGAGCTGACCTTCATCCTCAAGCCGGTGGATGGGCTGCAGTGGTACAACGCAGTGTCGTGGAACAAGAGCACCTACGAGGATGATTACACCTCGGGCGGCGCGGTGGTGCCGGTGGCCGGCAAGATCACCGTGGATACGCCGCAGCGGATGGCTTCCAGCGAGATCAGCTGGAACCGGGATGGCTTCTTTGCCAGCCTGCGTGCCAAGTACACCGGCAAGCGGTATTACACCTACACGAACGACCAGTCGGTGCCGGGCGTGACCACGTTCGATGCGGGCATGGGGTATTCGTTCGGGCCGGGCCTGGGCCTGCGCGACGTCAAGGTCTCGCTCAACGCAACCAACCTGACCAACAAGCGGTACGCCGGGCAGCTGAGCTCATTCGCCCCGACCGACCCGACCGGTACGCGCTACGCGATCCATGCGAGCGCGCCGCGGCAGTTGTTCATGACCGTAAGCGCGGAATTCTGACGGTGGGACGCCGCCCGACCAACGGTCGGGCGCTACCGTCCAGGGCGACATCGATCCGGGATGCAGGGTAGGTGCCGACCGTTGGTCGGCACATTGCCCGTCATCCCGGCACTGCATCAGAACATATGCAACCCGCCGTTCACGGCGTAATCGGCGCCGGTGACATACGCCGCATCATCCGACGCCAGCCACGCACACAAGCTCGCCACCTCTTCGGGCTTGCCCAGCCGGCGGATCGGCACCGACCCGGCCAAGCGGTCCAGCACATCCGGCGGAAAGCTGCTGATCGACTGGCTGGCAATGTAGCCCGGCGAAATGGTGTTGACCGTCACCCCGCGCGTGGCCACTTCATTGGCCAGCGCCCGGCTGAAACCGTGCATCGCCGCCTTGGCGGTGGCGAAGTTCACCTGGCCGATCTGGCCCTTGTGTGCGCTGACCGAGCCGATGTTGATGATCCGGCCCCAGCCGCGGCCGGCCATGCCGTCGATCACCTGCTTGGTGATGTTGAACAGCGCATGCAGGTTCGAGCCCATCACCGCGTTCCAGTCGTCCTGGGTCATCTGCCGGAACAGCACATCGCGGCTGCCGCCGGCGTTGTTGACCAGTACGTCGATCTCGCCCACTTCGGCCTTGACCTTGGTGAAGGCCGCCACCGTGGATTGCCAGTCCGCCGCATTGCCTTCAGAGGCGATGAAATCAAAGCCAAGCTCACGCTGTTCGCGCAGCCAGCCGGCCTTGCGCGGCGAATTGGGTGCACAGCCGGCCACCACCGTGTGCCCGGTGCGAGCCAGCTTCTGGCAGATGGCGGTGCCCACGCTGCCCATGCCGCTGGTGACGTATGCGATACGAAGGGTCATCTCGGAATCTCCCGGGTCAAGCGGCAAGGGGATACAGCGCGAACAGCAGGCTGCCGGCCATCAGCACCAGCGACACCATCACCGCCCACTTCAGGGTGAACTTCTGGTGGTCGGCAAATTCCACCTTGGCCAGGCCCACCAGCAGGTAGGTCGACGGCACCAGCGGGCTGAGCAGGTGCACCGGCTGGCCGGCCAGCGAGGCGCGTGCCATTTCGACCGGGGTGATGCCGTAGTTGCCGGCCGCCTCGGACAGGATCGGCAGCACGCCGAAGTAGAAAGCGTCGTTGGACATGAAGAACGTGAACGGCATCGAGGCCAGCGCGGTGATCACCGCCAGGTAAGGGCCCCAGGCATCGGGAATGATGGCCAGGAAGCTGTGCGACATCGCCTCCACCATGCCGGTGTTGTTGAGGATGCCGGTGAAGATGCCCGCCGCGAAGATCAGCGACACCACCGACAGCACGTTGCCGGCATGGTTCACCACGCGGCGGCGCTGCTCGGCCAGGTTCGGGTAGTTGATGACCAGCGCGATCGCAAAGCCGACCATGAACAGCACCGGCATCGGCAGCACGCCCATCACCAGCGCCGTCATCAGCGCCAGGGTCAGGCCCAGGTTCACCCACAGCAGCTTCGGCCGCTTGGTGTCTTCGGCATCTTCCACGGTAGGCAGCGCGCCGTCATCGGAAACGCTGGCATCCATCCAGCTGCCCCCCTTGGGCAGCGTCACCACGCCCAACCGGCGGCGCTCCTTCAGGCCCAGGTACCAGGCCAGCAGCAGCACGGAGATGCAGGCCAGCACCATCGCCGGGATCAGCGGAATGAACACATCGGCCGGGTCCACGTGCAGCGCCGTGGCTGCACGCGCGGTCGGCCCGCCCCACGGGGTGAGGTTCATCACGCCACCCGCCAGGATGGTTACGCAGGTCATGTTCAACGCGCTCATGCCCAGCCGCTGGTACAGCGGCAGCATCGCCGACACCGTGATCATGTACGTGGTCGAGCCATCGCCATCCAGCGAGATCAGCATCGCCAATGCGGCCGTGCCCAGCACGATCTTCATCGGGTCGCCCTTGACCAGGCGCAGGATGATCCGCACCAGCGGGTCGAACAGGCCGGCATCGATCATCACCCCGAAGTACAGGATGGCGAACATCAACATCACGCCGGTGGGCGCGATCTTCTTGATGCCATCCAGCATCATCTGGTCGATATCCGCACCGAAGCCGCCCATCAGCGCGAACACGATGGGAATGGTGATCAGGGCGACCAGGGGCGACAGTCGTTTGCTCATGATCAAGTACATGAACGTAATGACCATGCCAAAACCGAGGATGCTCAGCATCATCTGCGGGTTTCCTTGCAAGGGGGTTAGAAATCGAACTGCAGGCGGCCGGTGACCGCGCGGGTGTGGTCCACGGTGGCCGCGGCGAGGTAATCGCGGTTGCGGCTGTCGATCAGGTTCAGCATGAAGCGCAGGTTCGGGCGCAGGTACCAGTTGCCGCCCAGGGTCCAGGCGTCGGTGCGCGCATCGATCAGGTCCGGCTGGCCGAAGAGGTGCTGCTCGCCACGCATCTGGTCGTACCGCAGCGCCA
The DNA here is from genome assembly GCF_037203925.1 of Stenotrophomonas sp. CCNWLW57. Taxonomy (NCBI): domain Bacteria; kingdom Pseudomonadati; phylum Pseudomonadota; class Gammaproteobacteria; order Lysobacterales; family Lysobacteraceae; genus Stenotrophomonas; species Stenotrophomonas sp. CCNWLW57. Next base: position 342,342 of record NZ_JBBCBJ010000001.1, on the reverse strand, counting down.
GCTCGAACGCACCGGCCTTGTGGCGGATGTCCTTGATGCGCGCGAAGCGCCCGGTCCTGCGGTCGTAGCCGCGCGATTCGCCGGTGACGAACCAGCTCAGCATCCCGTAGCCCGCCAGTACCATGCCGCGCTGGCTGCCGTCATCGAAGGTGGCGCCGCTGAACTCGCCCTGCCACGACAGCGGGCCGCGCACTTGTGCGTATTCCAGCGACCACTTGTTGACGTCGGTATCGCGCCCGGAAGAGAAGTCGATCAGGGTCAGCCGGCTGTTGTCGGACAGGTGCCCAGCCGGGCGCGGGCGGATGCGCAGCGCCGGCACGCCGTTGGCGCCCGGGGTGTCGTAGCGCTCATGCGCCAGCGACAGCCCCAGGTGCAGCACGTCGCCGGCAGTGGCGCCCGGTGCCCAGGTGGCGCGGCCGCCGGCTGCACGGCCCTTCACCTGCCACGCATCGATGCTCTCCAGGCTGTAGGCACTGGCCGCCCAGGTCATGTCGTTTCTGGCGGCCTGCCACGACGCGCCCAGCCGGTACAGCGGCGCCAGCGTGGTGCCCGCGTTGCCGCGCTCCAGGAAGCTGCCGTAGTTGGAGCCGGTGCGGTCATCCAGTGAGAAGAACTGCTTGAACTGGCCCACGCTGAGCTTGCCGCCGCTGAAATCACGGCTGACGTAGACATCCTTGGCTTCCACCTGGTCGCCGGAGAAGTCCGCTTCCAGCTTGTAGTCCACCACGAAGAACCTTCCGGACATGTCCAGCCAGGCACGGCGGATCTCGGTGTCGTCCTTGTTCGGGGTGCCGCGCGCATCGTTGTTGAAATCGGCGAAATCCAGGTGCAGGCGGCCGCCGAAGGTGGCGGTGACCGGTCGGTCCGCATCGACCTCATCGGCGGCCCAGAGCGGGGCGATGGGCAACAACAGGGCGCAGGCGGCCAGCCCGCGGCAACGCAGGAGATTGAAGTGCATGAACCCTCCCAGGTACATGGCGGTGGGCGGGCAGGGCGTGTGGGCCATGCCAGCCCGCAGGTTGTCGGGACGCGTCCGCACGGGGGTGCCTGGCGATGGCGCAGCCTAGTGCGGGGAAGCTGTCATCCACCTGTCGGCGCCTGCTGCAGCGCAGCGCAACCCACGGCACACCCCGCTCGCGCTAGGATTCCCGCACCCCCGCCTGTTTCCGCCCGATGCGCATCCTGCTGGTAGAAGACAACCCGGACCTGGCCGACGCCATCGTCCGCCGCATGCGCCGCAGTGGCCACGCGGTGGATTGGCAGAACGACGGCCTGGCCGCCGCCAGCGTGCTGCGCTACCAGAGCTTCGACCTGGTGGTGCTGGATATCGGCCTGCCCAAGCTCGATGGCCTGCGCGTGCTGGCGGGCATGCGCGAGCGTGGCGATGCCACCCCGGTGCTGATGCTTACCGCGCGCGATGGCATCGAAGACCGCGTGCAGGCGCTGGACGTGGGCGCGGACGATTACCTCGGCAAGCCGTTCGACTTCCGCGAATTCGAAGCGCGCTGCCGCGTGCTGCTGCGGCGCACGCGCGGGCAGGCCAGCGAAGTGGTGCAGATTGGCGGCTTCCAGTTCGACAACGCCTCGCACCGGGTCAGCCTGGATGGCCAGCCGATTGAGTTGCCCAACCGCGAGTACCGCCTGCTGGAAATCCTGATGGGCCGGCTGGGCCACGTGGTCGGCAAGGACGAGATCGGCAACGGGCTGTTCGGCTTCGACGACGAAGCTGGCCCGAATGCCATCGAACTGTATGTGGGCCGCCTGCGGAAGAAGCTGGCCGATGCGCCGCTGCGCATCGTCACCGTGCGCGGCAGTGGTTACCTGCTCGAAGCCATCGACGGCACGCCCGATGCCGAAGGCTGAAACCCGCGCGCCCAGCTCGCTGCGGCGCACGCTCACCCTGTACCTGGGCGTGCTGCTGGCGGTGTTCGCCGTGGCGTTGCTGTTTGCCGCGCGCGATTACGGCCAGCGTGCCGCCAACCGCTCCTACGATCACCTGCTGGTGTCGTCAGCCCTGTCCATCATCGACTCGGTGGCGCTGGTGGATGCACAGTGGCAGGTGGACCTGCCGTATGCCTCGTTGGATCTGTTGTCGATGGCGCCGGACGACCGCGTGTTCTACCGCGTGTTCGACGGCCAGAACCGCACCGTGACCGGCTACGCCGATCTCCCTCTGCCGCCACGCACGCCTTCGGACGAACCGCAGTTGTTTGATGCCCAGTACAGCGGTGAAACCGTGCGCTTCGTGGTGGTGTCGCGCCGCGTCTCTTCGCCGTCGGCGCAGGCCGAAGTGCGTGTACAGGTCGGCCAGACGCGACGCGCGCGCGAAGCGGTAGCGCAGGACATCGTCAACCGCGCGTTGCTCGCCATCGGCGTCCTTTCGCTGCTCTCGCTGGCGCTGGTTGCCTTCGGCGTGCACCGCGCCTTCCGCCCGCTGGTGAAGGTGGAGCGCGAACTGTCGCGGCGTGAGCCGTCCGACCTCAGCCCACTGGATGCCCGCGTGCCGCGCGAGATGGACCAGATGGTGGCGGCCTTGAACCGCTTCATGGCGCGCCTGTCCAGCAGCAATGAAACCCTGCGCGCCTTCATGGCCGAAGCCGCCCACCAGATGCGCACCCCGCTGGCCGCCCTGCGTGCGCAGGCACAGCTGGCGCTGGACGACGACGACCCCGAAGACATGCGCCGCAGCCTGGCCGCCATCGACCGCAACGCTACCCACATGAGCCGCCTGCTCAACCAGCTGCTCAGCGATGCGAGCGTGATCCACCGGTCCAACCTGCAGCGCTTCGCCCCGGTGGACATGGTGGAAACCGTGCACCAGGCGCTGCACGAAGCGCTGCCGCAGGCCTTGCCTGCACCACGCGTGCAGCTGGCCGTGGGCGTGGCGTCCTCGCGCGTGCAGGGCGACGCACTGCTGCTGCGCGAAGCAATCAAGAACCTCATCGACAACGCCATCAAATACGGCGGCGACGGCCCGTTGCAGGTCGCGCTCACCGAAGAGGGCAAGTACAGCGTGATCACCATCGCCGACCATGGCCCCGGCATCCCGCCGGGCGATGCCGAGCGCGTGTTCGAGCGCTTCGCGCGTGGCGAAGATGCCGCACCGGGCGGGGCAGGGCTGGGCCTGGCCATCGTCAAGCGCGTGGTGGACAGCCACGGCGGCCAGATCGACCTGAGCAACCGGCCAACCGGCGGGCTGGTGGCCACCATCCGTTTGCCGAGGCTGCACGCATGATGCGCACCGTGTTCCTGTTGTTGCTGCTGGCGGTAGGGCCGGCGTTCGCCGCACCTGGCGATGTGCAGCGCTTTCCGGCCAAGGGCACCGCCACGGCAGAGCTGCGCATCCACGGCTCCACCGACATCGAAGTGTTCGCCACCGTCATCACCGATTACCAGCGCCTGCACCCGGGCACCGAGATCGTCTACGAAGACGTGATCACCCAGGACATGTACGCCCAGTACCTGCGCCAGCGCCACAGCCCCACCGGTCCGGACATGCTGATCAGCAGCGGCATGGACCTGCAGGCCAAGCTGGTCAACGACGGCCACGCCTTGCCACACCGCTCGCCGCAGACCGACGCACTGCCCGCGTGGGCGCAATGGCGGCATGAAGCATTCGGCATCAGCTACGAACCGGTGGCGATGGTCTACAACACCCGCACCCTGCCAGCCGCCCGCGTCCCGAAAACCCGCCGCCAGCTGCTCGAACTGCTGCGCGCCCCGGATGCGCCGTTGGCCGGCAAGGTAGGCACCTATGACGTGGAACGCAGCAGCGTCGGCTACCTGCTCGCCACCCAGGATGGCCAGCGCGGCAGCATGGCCGGCGCGCTGCTCGGCGCGCTGGGCGACAACCAGGTGCAGCTCGAAGAACGCACCGGCGTACTGCTGGACCGCGTAAGCAGCGGCCAGCTCTCGCTGGTCTACAACGTACTCGGCTCCTACGCCCAGGCCCGCATCGACGCCGGCGCTCCACTCGGCATCGTCGAGCCCGAGGACTACACCCTCGTCGTCCTGCGCACCGCCGTCATCCCGCGCACGGCCCAGAACGCAGCAGAAGCCCGTCGCTTCCTCGACTACCTGCTATCCCCCCGCGGCCAGCAGGTGCTCTCCCGCGAAGCGCGCCTGATGTCGATCGTCCCCACCCAGCGCGGCCGCGCCCCCGGCCGCAGCTACCGCCCGATCCTGCTGGGCCCGGGCCTGCTGGTCTACCTGGATGCCCTGAAACGCCGCCAGTTCCTCGACGCCTGGAAGGGCAGTACCCAGCCGCGCTGAAGGGAACCACGTGGGGCTCACCGGTTGCGCTCCCTTCCGCGCGGACACGCATGGCGTGCCCCTACCGCTGGGTGGCAACCCCGCCCATGCGTGTCCGCTCTTCGCGGGATCCAGAGATCCCCCCTACAATCTCCCCATGAGCGAAACCACCATCCTCGTAGCCGACGACCACCCGCTACTCCGCGCCGCCGTCGTCCACTCCCTGCGCCAGGCTCTTCCGGCCGTTCAGGTCATCGAGGTGGCCAGCGCCCAAGCCCTTGAGGCCGCCCTCAACCAGCACCCGGAAATCGAACTGGTCCTCTTGGACCTGACGATGCCCGGCGCCAGAGGCTTCTCCTCACTCCTGCACGTACGCGGCTCCCACCCGGACATCCCGGTGGTCATCGTCTCCTCCAACGACCACCCACGTGTCATCCGCCGCGCCCAGCAGTTCGGCGCCGCCGGCTTCATCCCCAAATCCGCCCCGGCCGAAACCATCGGCCAGGCCGTAGCAGCAGTACTCGACGGCGGCCTCTGGTTCCCGGCGATGGCAGCAGAGCGCAGCGAATCCGACGCATTGCTCGCAGCCCGCCTGGCCCAGCTGACCCCCCAGCAATTCCGCGTGCTCCTGTGCCTCGCCGATGGCCTGCTCAACAAGCAGATCGCCTACGAATTGGGGCTTGCTGAGAACACCGTAAAAGTCCACGTAACCGCCATCCTGAAAAAGCTCGAATGTGTCAGCCGCACCCAGGCAGCGGTACTGGTAAAGGCCCTCGAACCAGAAGGCGACGCAGGCGCAGACCTCACCTAGGCCCGGCGTGTGTGGCAACGCGGTGCAAACCATGCGTTGCCCCCACCCGGTAGGGTCGCATCCCAATCGACCGCCGACGTTGTTCGGCAGCGCGATTTCGGCATGACCCGAACCGAAGGCGGCCTTTCTCTGGGAGCCTAACGCGCATCAACGGCACCAGCGCCGCTCCCGGTTCCAGCCGAGCCGATTGACGCGTCAGGCTAGTTCTACGTGCAACGTAGGGAGCGCCCGATGGTGAAGAGAGAGTTCTGTACGCAGAATGCCTGTGCGGATCGGTCGCCTCTCGTCTCGAAACCACCCAACTCAAACGCAAAAAACCCGCCAGCGGCGGGTTCCTGAAAAAAGACTGGCCCCGCGAGCGGGGCCAGTACGTACCTAGTGTCATCACCAGTAATGGTGGCTGGGAGAGGACGTGTTCCTAGGGCTGCAAGCGAAGGCTAGCAGAGCTTCCCGTTGAACAAAAGTGAACTGCAACATCGAATGGCGCCAGATGGAGCGGAACTTGGGACTTCAGGCGGGTCATAGGATTGATCTGCTCGTCGAGCGTCATGAAAATCCTCTGGATATTGTCGGGAACAATGCGGACCGAATCCTTTCCTGTAATCACGGAGCCTGGTAGCTGCTACATAAAGGGGGTTGGCCACGTCACGCCCTTGTATGCAACATTGTGATCGAAAGCTGAAGGCGGTACTCGCCTCGATTCATTAAAACGTGCGGCTCTTTCGTTCTAAGGCGCACGTCATGATCCCATCTCAGCCTTCTCAGTCGACGAACACCAGTGCTGCCGGAGCGCTGCGCTTGGCAGCAGCGTCGACAACTGCTGCCGACAGTGCGGGTTCGCACACTGCGGCGGGCATTGTCGCAGGGAGGATAGTCTCGGTAGAGAATGCTCCGCATTCGGCGACATCACTTGTTGCTGCCCCAGCGCAACAGGCGAAAGCGTTGCCCGACTCGCTGCCCTCCTCTGCTGCGCCTGGGTGTGGCGTAGGCGATCAAGCTCTCGCTGAGGGCTTCCAGCCAAAGCGAACGCTCTTCGATGTAATGAAACCGCTGATTGAGGACAACGAGAAGATCATTCTTGGACGAACGGTCAATGACTTTGCATTGGTGGGCGAGTCCATGCGCACCAACGTTTGCCAGGTGAGTCGCCGCGTAAATTCCTTTGAATTTACGCCTCTGCATCTCGTAATCATGAGGACGGTGGAGGATGTTGGCTTCTGCTCGGACCGGGTAAAGGAACTGATTGAACTAGGCGCCGATGTGAATCTGATGTCAACCTACGACTGGAGTTCAATTGGTGGTCATAAGCGAATTCCACCTCTGAAATTGGCCGAAAAGCTGCTCGCTAAGCTCGAACGTGATGAGGACGCCGAGTCATGGGTGATCGACGACATGAAAGACGTGATCGAGCACTTGAAGAGGGCTGGTGCCACAACTGAGGGTGCCGCGCTAAGAACGTGTGACTCTGATGACGAAGGTAAATCCGACTGGGACTCTGAAGTGGATGAAGTTCCCGGACGGGATGGCTCGGACTGGTAGTTCCGATGCGCTTGGGTGGCCGTTGGTACGACCCGGACGACCATCCCTGCATCATTCGCCATCGGCTTACGGCTGATTCGTAAGTAGATTGCCGGAATGGTTGGCATCTTTCACCGGGGAGTTCGCTTGAAGGGGCATCGAGAGCAGCAACGTATCTGCATGCATATGGGGCTAATTGCGACGCGTAGTAGTGTGCGCCTATTGATACTCAAATATCATTCAAAACAAGCGATTTAACTTTGCGCGCTGCATGGTGCATGGTGTTGCCTCGGAGCTTGAAATCTCCTCGAGTACAACGATTGTGGACGTCCTATGTCGGGAGGGTGGCGAAATACAACACCCTCGCGGGAATACGTCATGCCGTGTGTACTCGAGCGGTTTCAACCTCCCGACTCCCTCGCCATTCCGGCGAGGGAGACTTCCTTGGAGGTGGCAAATGCGTCGTTCAAGTTCGAATCTGCATTCCAACGAACAGCCCCAAACCCGCATCGGCATGCATGTGCCGGAGAGTCTGCGTGTCGGGTCATTCTCACATCCTGGTGGTCATGCGCTCCCTGACGGTGGTCGCATTCCCTGCCTGGTACTGCGCGGCATGTGGATGGAGCGGTTTGAGCTACCGGTAGGCAGTCGCGTCATGGTTGAAGTGGAGCACAAGCGCATCACGCTGACGTTGGATGAGACGCCGATTCCGGTGCCGTATCGGTATCTGGACCATGCCCCGAAGAAGAGCCGACGGGTGGCCGATACGACAACCGAAAAGGCGTCGGAGTAACGGGATTGGTCCCGTATCGCGGGGTGCCCGGTAGGGGCGCATCCCGATCGACCGCCGACGCCGTTCGAACGTTCGGTAACGGCATGACCGTCGGCGAAGAAGCGCATTCCGTTCGGAGGTCATGCGTTCGTCGCACGTAGCAGCGTTACGTGCAGTCGACCGGGGTCCGACCCTACCGAAGCAGCCGGCGGATTCCGGTAGGGTCGCATCCCGATCGACCGCCGACCTCGTTCGAACGTTCGGTAATGGCATGACCATCAACGAAGAGCAGCATTTCGCGCCGGTTGAGTTGCACACCGGTTTACGCCCGGTGTCGCACCAGCAGCTGCGTCATCAGCGCCCGCAAGGCCGGCGGGCGAACCGGCTTGGACAGGAAGCCCCAGCCGTTCTCCGCCGCCTGCGCCTTCAACGCATCATCGCGTTCAGCAGTAACCAGAATCACCGGTGGCCGTGCCCGCCACAGCTCGCACAGCTGCTCGTACAGGTCCGGCCCATGCCACTGGCCCATGCGTACGTCCAGCAGCACCAACTGCGGCACGTTCAATGCAGAGGCAATCTCCAGCGCGGCATGCGGGCCATCGGCCAGCTCCACCCGGCAGCCCCAGCGTTCCAGCAGGGCGCGGGTAGCCGCACACACACGCGGGTCATCATCAATGCTCCACACCCGGCACTGCCGCAGCGGGCTGTCATCACCCGAATCCGACGACACCGCCGGGGCAGGGGCGGGAACCGGTATCGCATCGGCGCTGCCCAGCGGCACGGTCACGGCAAACACGCTGCCGCTGCCCAACGTGGAGCGCAGGTTGATGCGGTGCCCCAGCAGCCGCCCGATGCGCTCCACGATCGCCAAGCCCAGCCCGGCCCCGCGCTCCTGGTCCACGCCATCATCCAGCCGCCGGAATTCCTCGAAGATCTCGCCCTGCAGGCTCTCCGGAATACCGGGGCCCTGGTCATGCACCTCAATGCGCAGCTGGTCGCCCGCCCGGCGGCACCCGATCAGCACCCGCCCACGTGGCGTATAGCGCAGTGCATTGGAGAGGAAATTCTGCAGGATCCGACGCAGCAGCGCCTCATCGCTTACTACCACCGCACGGGTATCCACCCAGTCCAGCCGCAGCCCACGCGCCTTGGCGGCAATGCCAAACTCGCGCGCCAGTGTTTCCAGCAACGGCGACAGCGCGAACGCACGCACATGGGTTTGCAGCGTGCCCGATTCCAGTCGCGAGATATCCAGCAGGCTGTTGAGGATGGAATCCTGCGCGGCCAGTGCTGCATCCACATGCTCGCTCAGCTCGCGCGCATCGCCACTCAGCTTGCCGCGCAGCACGGATACGAACATGCGCGCCGCATTGAGCGGCTGCAGCAGGTCATGCACGGCCGAGGCCACGAAGCGGGTCTTGTAGCGATTGGCGCGCTCAGCCTCACGCCGCGCTTCGTCCAGGTCGCGGGTACGCTCGGCCACGCGGTGTTCCAGCGCATCGGCCAGCGAGCGCAGCTCACGCGCGGTGTTCTTGTAGGCGGTGATATCGGCGTAGCTGGTGACGAAGCCGCCATCGGGCAGCGGGTTGCCACGAATCTCCAGCACCGTGCCGTCGTCCTTCTCGCTCTCGCGCATGTGCGGCCGGCCGCTGCGCAGGTGGTTCAGACGGCGCTCGATGGCCTCATCAATCGGTCCCGGGCCGAGCAGGCCACGGCGGGCGTTGTAGCGGAACGCCTCGGCAATGGGCACACCCACCCGAATAAGGTCCGGCGGGAACCGGAACAGTTCCAGGTAGCGCGCATTCCACGCCACCAGCCGCTGCTCGCTGTCGATCACCACCACGCCCTGCGGCAGGTGCGCCAGGCTGCGGCTGAGCCCGCTGTCAGCCTGCTGGGCGGCCTGCAGCACACCGTCCTGCGCGGTACGCAGTTCCTGTGCGTGCTGCTGCAGCACCGCTTCCAGTTCCAGCCGGCTGCGCTGCCGGTGCGAGGCCAGCCGCCGGCGCTGCTGGACGAACAAGGTCAGGAAGCACAGCGCCAGCCAGATGCCGCCAGCGGCCAGCGCGGTACTGCGGCCCACGGCGGCGCTGGCGCCGGCATCGTGCAGCAGGTGCAGCTTCCACTGCGGGTCATCCAGCACGTAGGTCTGCCACAGCAACGGGCGCGGCAGCGAGGGCTGCTCCAGCCGCACCATGCGCCCGCCATCGGCCAGCACATCGAGCGTGCGCGCCTGCAGCGGTTGCAGTGAACGGTCGGCGTACTGGCGCGTGGCCAGCATCTCGTTGCGCTCGGCCGGGGAGAGCGGGCGCAGCAGGCGGTAGCGCCATGCATCGCCGTTGGCCAGGAACACCACGTCATGCGCATCGCTGGCCATCACGATGTCGGTGCTCTGCAGCCATTCCTGCTCCAGCGCCCGCAGCTCGATCTTGATGGCGATGACGCCCAGCACATCGCCCTCGTGGTCGAGGATCGCCTGCGACAGGAAGTAACCCGGCACCGCCGTGGTCATGCCGATGCCGTAGAAGCGCCCGGTGCCCTTGGCCATGGCCTGCTGGAAGTAGGGCCGGTAGCTGTAGTCCTCACCCACATTCGTGGTGGGCTGGTCCCAGTTGCTGGCGGCCACCGCCACGCCATGGCGGTCGATCAGGGTCAAGGTGGAGGCGCGCGTGACGTTGTTGGCCTGCTGCAGCTTCAGGTTGAGCCGGTGACGCTCGGCGTCATCCAGCGGGTCGCTCACCGCCTGCAGCAGTTCCGGGTCCAGCGCCAGCAGCTGGGGCAGGGTGCGGAAGCGATCGATGCGCTGCTGAAGGGTCTGCGCGTACAGGTCCAGCTGGCGGCGCACCTGGGTGCTTTCGGCCGCGAGGGCGCGCTGCTGGGCATAGCGGCCGGCAACCAGGCCAGCCAGGAGCGTGCCGCCCACCATGACCAGCAGGGTCAACAGGAACGGGCGGTAGCGGGAGACGCGGTACATGGCGTCAGTTTACGGCGTGCCGGCGGGTGCGCGTTGCACGCACCCGCCGTTGAACATCAGAAGTGAACCTGCGCGCGCAGCTCGAAGATTTCCGGCTTGGTCCGCACGCCACGGCGGCTGGCATCAGCCCACACGTAGTTCGCCTGGAACTTGAAGTGGCTGGTCAGGTACCAGTTCGCACCCACGGTCCAGTCGTGCTGGCGGCCACCGAACACGTCGGCGTCGTCCAGATCGATGCGGCTGTAACGGGCCAGCAGTTCCACCGCGCCGTAATCGTGCGCCGGCTTCACGTTGGCCACGGCGCCCGCGCTGTACGGACGCGATTCGCCGGTGACGATCCAGCTGCCCATCACGTACTGGCCATCACCGGTGTAATCCGGCTTGCCATCCCGGGTGACGGTGGTGCGCAGCGCTTCGGCCTGCACCGAGAACGGGCCATGGATGTAGATGCCCTCCAGGCCGGTGCGGCGGATCTGGTCGGCGGTGACCAGCGAGCCCGAATCCACCAGGCGGATGTCGGTCAGGCCGGCTTCCGGGCGCGCACGCAGGCGGGCGCTGGCATTGAAGTGCACATCGCGGCCGTCGCGGTAACCGCGCGGGTTTTCCTGCGAATAGGCCAGGCCCAGGTGGATCACATCGCCCGGTGCCTTCACCGGGGTCCACACGCCGCGCACGGCCTGGGTGGTGCCGGGGTTGTCACCCTGCAGGTCCTTGCCGCCATAAGCGCCCACCTGCATCAGGTACTGCGGGCGCTCCAGCACCCACTCGGCACCAGTGCGGCGGCCGGCGTAGAAGGCCTGCACGGGCAGGGCGGTTTCCACGAAGCTGCCGGCGCGCGAGGAGGTGTTGGAATCCAGGCCGACCGGGGTCTTCATGTAGCCGAAGCGGAAGCGGCCGATGTCCTTGCCGAACACGGCCTTGCTCTCGAAGCGGAAGAACACGTCCAGCCATGTGTCGGCCTGGAAGTCGTAGTACACCATCGCGTCGTACACGCCCTTCTTCTTAAGGGTCGCGCCGAACTCCTTGCGGCGTACCGCATCGTCATCTTCGAACGCGTCGGCGCCGGAGAAGTCGTTGAGGTCGTAGGCGATGTTGGCAGTGGCGGCCAGTTCGGTGCCGTCGCTGAAGGACACCTTGGTCGGCCAGTTGTCCCAGTCCGCGGCGGACGCGGCGAGGGGGGCGGACAGGGCGGTGAGGGCGATAAACAGGGGGGTCAGGCGCATGGATATGGTCTGGCTTCTAAAAAGTGGGGCAGAACAACAACGGCCGCGAGCGGGAAAACTGTTGGGCCACAAGGCCCGGAACGACACGGCCACCCGCCGCCGTGGGGGCGCGGTGCCCGTGCAGTGTAGGCACTGGGCTTGGCTGAACAGGGGGGCTAGTACCAATAGGTTATCTGCGTGGCGATGCAGCGGGCGTAAAAAGACCACGCCCGATGCCGCCGCCTGCGGCCGGCATCCCCGTGACACTGCCGGAGTTTCCCATGCACGTTCCCACCGCTGCCCCGCTTGCAGCCAAGCCCTTGCCGTTCTACCGCCAGCTGTATTTCCAGGTGGTGGTGGCGATCGTGCTGGGCGCCATCCTTGGCCATTACGAGCCGGCGTTCGCCGAATCGCTCAAGCCGCTGGGTGATGGCTTCATCAAGCTGGTGAAGATGATCATCGCCCCGGTGATCTTCCTGACCATCGTCACCGGCATCGCCGGCATGACCCACCTGCGCACCGTAGGCCGGGTCTTCGCCAAGTCGATGGCCTACTTCCTGTTCTTCTCCACCCTGGCGCTGATCGTGGGCATGGTGGTGGCGCACGTGGTGCAGCCCGGCGCCGGCATGAACATCAACCCGGCCGATCTGGACCAGACGGCGGTGCACAGCTACGTGGAAAAATCCCACGAGCTGACCCTCACCGGCTTCGTCATGGACATCATCCCGTCCACGCTGGTGAGCGCGTTCGTGGATGGCAACATCCTGCAGGTGCTGTTCGTGGCGGTGCTGTTCGGCATTTCGCTGGCCCTGGTGGGCGAGCGCGGTCGTCCGGTGCTGACCTTCCTGGAGGCGCTGACCGCCCCGGTGTTCCGCCTGGTCCACATCCTGATGAAGGCCGCGCCGATCGGTGCGTTTGGTGCCATCGCCTTCACCATCGGCAAGTACGGGGTGGGCTCGCTGATCAACCTGGCCTGGCTGGTGGGCTCGTTCTACCTCACCGCGTTCCTGTTCGTGGCGGTCATCCTGGGCGTGGTCTGCCGCCTGTGCGGGTTCTCGGTGTTCAAGCTGGCCCGCTACCTGAAGGCCGAACTGCTGCTGGTGCTGGGCACCTCGTCCTCGGAATCGGCGCTGCCGTCGCTGATGGAAAAGATGGAAAAGGCCGGCTGCAGCAAGTCGGTGGTGGGCCTGGTGGTCCCCACGGGCTACTCGTTCAACCTGGACGGCACCAACATCTACATGACCCTGGCCGCGCTGTTTATCGCCCAGGCCACCAACACCGAACTGACCCTGGGCCACCAGATCGCGCTGCTGCTGGTGGCGATGCTCAGCTCCAAGGGCGCCGCTGGCGTGACCGGGGCGGGCTTCATCACCTTGGCGGCCACCCTGGCGGTGGTGCCGGAAGTGCCGGTGGCCGGCATGGCGCTGATCCTGGGCGTGGACCGCTTCATGAGCGAATGCCGCTCGCTGACCAACTTCATCGGCAATGCGGTGGCCACGGTGGTGGTGTCGCGCTGGGAAGGCGCGCTGGACCGCAACCGCCTGGCGCTGGCCCTGGATGGCCGCGAGGCCGAGCTGCCGCCGCTGGCCACCGACGACCTGCCGTCGCCGCTGACCGCCCCGGCGCGCTGAACACGCCCCTCCCCCTGATGTGTGTGCAGCAGGTCCGTGCCGTCCCCCCTTGGGCGGCACGGCCTGCTTTTTCATAGGGGTTTCCGGTGATGTAAGTTGTCATCGGAGCCCGTCAGGCTGGCGTGGCATACGCCGGCGCACGGCCTGCCTGATGTGCGGTCGCAGCATGATCGCGACAGCGTAGCGACAGGTCCAACACCGCCAACGGGGGTATGATCCCCTGTTCCTCTCGCCCATTCATCTGCAGAAAGCGATGTCCAACGAAGATTTCAAACAGGCCGCCCTCGACTATCACCGCATGTCGCCGCCGGGCAAGATCAAGGTCACGGCGACCAAGCCGATGCTGACCCAGCGCGACCTGTCGTTGGCCTATTCGCCGGGCGTGGCCCACGCCTGCGAAGCCATCCTGGCCGATCCGCAGCAGGCCAGTGAGCTCACCGCCCGTGGCAACCTGGTGGCCGTGATCTCCAACGGCACCGCCGTGCTGGGCCTGGGCAACATCGGCCCGCTGGCCGGCAAGCCGGTGATGGAAGGCAAGGGCGTGCTGTTCCAGAAGTTTGCCGGTATCGATGTGTTCGACATCGAAATCAATGAAAACGACCCGGACAAGCTGGTCGACATCATCGCCTCGCTGGAGCCGACCTTCGGCGGCATCAACCTGGAAGACATCAAGGCGCCGGAGTGCTTCATCGTGGAGCGCAAGCTGCGCGAGCGGATGAACATCCCGGTGTTCCATGACGACCAGCACGGCACGGCGATCATCGTCGGTGCGGCGGTGCTCAATGCCATGGTGGTCACCGGCAAGAAGATCGAGGAAGTGAAGCTCGCCACCACCGGCATGGGCGCCGCCGGTGTGTCGTGCGTGAACATGCTGGTCTCGCTGGGTCTGAAGCCGGAAAACATCCTGGCGTTCGACCGCGAAGGTGTGATCCACACCGGCCGTGCCGACCTGGACCCGGAAAAGAAGCGCTATGCCCGTGATACGGACAAGCGCACGCTGGCCGAGATCGTCGATGGCGCCGATATCTTCCTGGGCCTGTCGGCCCCGGGCATCCTCACCGCGGACATGGTCAAGACCATGGCCAAGGACCCTGTGATCTTCGCGCTGGCCAACCCCACCCCGGAAATCATGCCGGAAGTGGCGCGCGCAGTGCGCCCGGATGCGCTGATCGGCACCGGCCGTTCGGACTACCCGAACCAGATCAACAACGTGCTCTGCTTCCCGTACCTGTTCCGCGGTGCGCTGGACGTGGGCGCCACGGCGATCAACGAAGAAATGAAGATCGCCTGCGTGCACGCGATCGCCGCGATGGCGCGCCGCGAAGCCAGCGACCTGGGTTCGGCCTATGGCGATGACACCCCGAGCTTCGGCCGCGACTACCTGATTCCGCGCCCGTTCGACCGCCGCCTGCTGGTGGAGCTGTCGGCCGCCGTGGCGCAGGCCGCGATGGATTCGGGCGTGGCCACGCGCCCGGTGGCCGACATGGGTGCCTACCGCGAGAAGCTGGCCCAGTTCGTCTACCGCACCAGCCTGATGATGAAGCCGGTGTACGACCGTGCGCGCGCTGACAAACAGCGCGTGGTGTATGCCGAAGGCGAAGAGGAAGTGGTGCTGCGCGCAGTGCAGAACGTGGTGGATGAAGGCCTGGCCTTCCCGATCCTGATCGGCCGCCCGGACGTGATCGAATCGCGCATCGAGCGCATGGGTCTGCGCATGAAGGCCGGCGTTGATTTCGACGTCACCAACATCAACGACGACCCGCGCTTCAACGATTACTGGCAGTACTACCACAACCTCACCGGCCGTCGCGGCGTGACGGTGGCGGCGGCCAAGAACCTGATGCGCTCGCGTCCGACCTTGATCGCGGCGGTGATGGTGGCACGCGGCGAAGCCGATGCGCTGCTCACCGGCGTGGTGGGCCGCTTCCACAAGAAACTGGGCTACGTGCGTAGCGTCCTGCCGCTGGAATCGAAGGTCACCTCGACCTCGGCCATGACCGGTGTGATCAACCAGCAGGGCGTGTTCTTCTTCGTGGACACGCACGTGAAGGAAGACCCCACGGCCGAGCAGATCTGCGAAGCCACGCTGCAGGCGGCCTACCGCATGAAGCTGTTCGGGATCGAGCCGAAGGTGGCGCTGCTGTCGCACTCCAACTTCGGCAGCCACGATTCCAAGGACGCGCTGAAGATGCGCACCGTTCGCGAGCTGCTGCTCAAGCGCAACCCGCGTCTGAACGTGGACGGTGAAATGCAGGGCGATACCGCGTGGGATGAAGCGCTGCGCCAGAAGCTGCTGCCCGACAGCACGCTGAAGGGCCGCGCCAACCTGTTCGTGCTGCCGAACCTGGAAGCGGCCAACATCGCCTACAACCTGGTGCGCGTGTTCACCGACGGCGTGGCGATCGGTCCGATCCTGATGGGCGTGGCCAGGCCGGCGCACATCCTGACCACCAGCGCGACCTCGCGCCGCGTGCTCAACATGACCGCCATTGCCGCGGTGGATGCGCAGATCCGCAAGCAATTGGAGGCTGAAAAGGCCTGAGGCCTTTTCAGCCCAACGCACGCAGTGCGTTGGTTTCGCGCAGCGAAACGGGTAGCCCCGGCCGTTGGCCGGATGCTCCAAAAGGAAGGGATCGGTGCACCGCACCGATCCCTTTTGCTTTTGAGGTTCCCGTGGGCCGGCCAACGGCCGGCGCTACCGGACACTTTCCCGCAGTCCCACGGTCACTCCCGTGCAACCTCCAACGGGCCAAATACCCCCACGCGGCCCGGCCGTGGCGGTGGTCCGCTGGACCCCGCCACCCTGGGCCCGACCACTTCCCCCTCTGGAACGTCGCCATGCGCACTCGTCCTGCAAAGCGGTACTTCAAGCAGTTGTTCGCGTTGTATGCGGGTCTTGTAAGCGGCAGGTAAACCGAAAAGGGGGCGCATCGCGCCCCCTTTTCTTCACGGCGCGGCCGGCGCCAGCAGCTCCACTTCCGCCAGCTGCATCCGCCCCGGCCCTTCAATCCGCAACCGGTACTCGGCATAACGGCCCGGCTTGGCGATCCGGAACGGGCGGGTCTGCTGCTGCCACTCGAACGTTTCACCGCTGCGCTGGTCCAGCGTGACCCAGCTGCCGCCGGTCGTGCGCGCTTCCAGGGTCCACTTGCCACCTCGGATCGGCGCATTGCCGCTGGTCAGGGTGTACATCGACGGCGTGCCGTCAGACACCCCGGTGAACACCACGCTGCCCTTGCCGCCGAACGGCACCACGGTGCCGGCGTCATCATCGGTCAGCGCCGCCAGCACCTTCCCATCGTCCAGCTGCGCACGCGCGCCGCTGCCCAGCAGGTCATGCAGAATCGCCGGGCGTTCACCGCGCGCGGTCAACGAGCGCGGCGCATCGTCCGGCCCGGTGCCCCACCTGGACGGCGCCGGACCCATCTCGAAGTCCAGCGTGGCGCCCTTGGCGATCACCTCATGCGGCACCCAGGTCCTGGTCCACGGCTGGCCGTTGATCTTCAGCGACTGCACGTAGATGTTGCGGTCCGAGTTTTCCGGGGCATTCACGCTCAGCACCGCGCCGCCCTGCAGTTCCACCTTGGCATGCCTGAAGGCGGGCGAGCCGATCGCATATTCCGGCGAACCCATGCGCAGCGGGTACAAGCCCAGCGAGGCCAGCACATACCACGCCGAGGTTTCGCCGTTGTCTTCATCGCCCGGGTAGCCCTGGCCGATCTCGCTGCCCACGTACAGTCGCGACAGGATCTCGCGCACGTGCTGCTGGGTCTTCCACGGCTGCCCGGCGTACAGGTACATCCACGGAA
Source organism: Stenotrophomonas sp. CCNWLW57 (assembly GCF_037203925.1). Lineage (NCBI taxonomy): Bacteria > Pseudomonadati > Pseudomonadota > Gammaproteobacteria > Lysobacterales > Lysobacteraceae > Stenotrophomonas > Stenotrophomonas sp. CCNWLW57. The sequence goes on along the minus strand of NZ_JBBCBJ010000001.1, from coordinate 325,377 downwards.
TGTGGTGCGAGGGCTGGTTGCTGTGCGCGTACATGCCCATGCGCACATCGCGCGCTTCGGTCATTTCATGGATGGTGCCGCCGTAGGAACCGGAGAATTTCGGGTCGGCGGTTTCCGGGGTGCTGAAGAACGTATCCAGTTTTTCAGCCAGCTTTTCGCGGCCACCGTACAGGCCGGCCAGGCCTTCGCCGTCGTGCGCGGCGGTGAAGGCGAACGTCCAGCCGTTGGATTCGGTGTAATCGTGGCCCCACACGCGCGCATCGTAGTCCTTCGCAGCCACGCGCCAGCTGCCATCGTCCTTGCGGCCCTGGAAGAAGCCGACGGCCGGGTCGAACACGGTGGCGTAGGTGCCGGCGCGGGCGCGGAAATACGCCGCTTCGGTGCTGTAGCGCTCGCGTGCGGCCGGGCTGCCGGCGGTTTTCGCCAGCGCGGTGGCCATGTTGGCGATGCCGAAATCGTTGAGCGCGCCTTCCATCGTCCACGACATGCCTTCGTGCACGTCGGCGCTGGCGTAGCCACGGAAGGTGGATTTATCCATGCCCTTGCGGCCGACATGGCGGTCCGGCGGCACCACGGTGGCGTTCTTCAAGGCGGCCTGGTAGGCCTCATCCGGATCGAAGCCCTTGATGCCCTTGAGGTAGGCATCGGCGAAGGCCACGTCCGAACTGGTGCCCACCATGAGGTCGGCATAGCCCGGCGAGGACCAGCGCGCCACCCAGCCACCGGCGCGGTACTGCTCCAGGAAGCCCTGCACCAGCTGCCCGGCATCGTCCGGGGTGAACAGCGCATACGCCGGCCAGGTGGTGCGGAAGGTGTCCCAGAAGCCGTTGTTGACGTACACCTTGCCATCGCGGATCGGCGCGAAGCTGCGCACTGCGCTGCCATCGGTGTTGTCGTCGGCCGCGCTGGCCTGGCTGGCGTAACGCCAGTCCGGGGCGGCAGCGGTACCGGCATTCTCAAACCCGGAATTCGGGTACAGGTACAGGCGGTACAGGCTGGAATACAGCGTGGTCTTCTGGTCGTCGCTGGCCTGGCCGATGTCGAAGCGGGCCAGGCGCTGGTCCCAGGCGTCCTGTGCGCGGGCGGCGACGGTGGCCAGGGTGTCATCACTGGCCAGTTCCAGCGCCAGGTTGTGGCGGGCCTGCTCGACCGAGATCAGCGAGGTGGCGATGCGCATGGTCACGCGGCGGTCGCTGCCCGGGTCGAACTTGATGTACCCGGTGGGCCGGCCGCTGGCGATGGTGCCGCTGCTGCGCCACGGCCGGTCGAAGCTGGCCACCACGTACATGCGGGTGGCGCCGTTGGAGAGCCCGCTGCGCGTATCGGTGTAGCCGGACAGCGTCTGCGTGGCCGCATCCAACGTGAGCCCGCCACGCGCGTCGACATTGTCGAACAGCAGGTTGGCATCGCCGTCCTTGGGGAAATCGAACTGGAACAGCGCGGCATGGTCGGTCGGGGCGATGGCGGCGGCAATGCCGTTGTCGAAGCGCACCGCATAGCGGTACGGGCGCGCGCTTTCGTTATCTCGCGAGAACGACAACGCACGCTTGGCGCGGTCCGCTTCCGGCACGCCACGGGTGGCCGACGGCATCACCTGGAAGGTCTGGCGGTCGCCCATCCACGGGCTGGGCTGGTGGCTCAGGGCCAGTGCCTGCAGCTGCGGGCGGTTGGCCGCGTTGTTCTGTTCGTTCCAGCGATACAGCCAGTTCAGCGCGCCGGCATCGGTCACCGGGGTCCAGAAGTTGAACCCGTGCGGCACCGCCGTGGCGGGGAAGTTGTTGCCGCGCGAGAAGGTGCCGTTGGCCTGGGTGCCGCGGGTGGTGAGCACCCAGTCGGACGGACGGGCCGGGGCGGTGCGCGGCTGGCTGTCCAGGCGTACATCGTCGATCCAGCCGGACACCGGCGCGTTGGCGGCGCTGCCCAGATCCAGTTCGAGGGCGACCACGCGACGGCCACGCAGTGCTTCCACATCGCCCAGGCGCACCGACTTGTGCGCCCACTGCTGCGGGTAGAGGGTCTTGGAATCCCCTTGGGCCTTGGCGCCGAGCGAAATGCCGTGCAGGTCGCGCGCGGCGCTGGCCGAGACCCGGCTGCCATCGTCCAGCACCAGATCCAGCGAAACGTAGGTGGAGGCCACCGTGTCCTCGCCCACGATCTCCGGCAGCACCAGCCAGGACAGCGTGGTGTCGGCGTCGATGGTTACATCGGTGGTGAACAGCGTAGTGGTGGCGGTACCGCCGGCACTGGCGTAGTGCAGGGCACGCAGGCCGCTGTAGCCCACCCCGGGCTTGGCCGCATACGGCGCCTCCGGGCCCTTGCCGATTTTCACCTGCACGCCGCCCTTGCTTGCCTGCGGGGCAGGTTCGCCGGGCTCGAAGGAGGTCTGCAGGCCCTGCGCGAAGACGGGCAGGGCAACCGGCGCGCAGGCCAGGGCGAGGGCCAGCGGAAGCAGGGCGCGGCGGGCAGGGCGGGGGTGCGGCAGGGTCATGCAGGGATCTCCCGGGTGGGACAGGCGGCAGGCGGAGCCCGCATCGGCGACCTCGGCAGACAGCATCACGCCGGCCGCCTGGAAAGGCAGTCGAAGCGATGCAGGTCCGGCGGGGGACGGGCCATGCGATCGGGTGTTTGATCGGAACGCACCCGATCCTGCAACACCCGGAGCGGGCTTGGCAAGTGAAATTAGTTCGATCTAAACCCGGAAAAATCGCATATCGGCGTTTTGCCGGCGGTGTCCCGCACGGAACCGGCCGCGCCGCGCCCGGCGCCTCGGGTGCTAGAATCGAGCCCCTCGCAATTCCTTTCCGTGCCCCGCCATGAGCCATACCGCCACCGCGCCCGCCAATGCCGAAAAGCGTTACACCGTGCACCGCAGCGACCTGCCGCTGAGCTGCCCGACGCCGGAGATGGCGCTGTGGAACTCGCACCCGCGCGTGTACCTGCCGATCGAAGACGAGCCGAACTGCGAAGCCGCGTGCCCGTACTGCGGTTCGGTCTTCGTGCTGGCCGACTGAGCAGGCGGAACCGAACGTGCGCCGACTGACCGTGGTGCAGCTGCTGCCGGCGCTGCACTCCGGCGGGGTTGAGCGCTCGACGCTGGAAATTGCCGCCGCGCTGGTCGCGGCCGGGCACCGCGCCATCGTGGTCTCCGCCGGTGGCCGGCTGGTCGAGCCGCTGCTGGCCAGCGGCGCCGAACACCTCACCCTGGATATCGGCCGCAAATCGCTGTGGACGCTGCGCCACGTGCGCACGCTGCGCAACCTGCTGGCCGAAACCGGCGCGGACATCGTGCACGCGCGCTCGCGGCTGCCGGCCTGGCTGGGCTACTACGCCGTGCGCAACCTGCCGGCGGCCACCCGCCCGCACTGGGTGACCACCGTGCATGGCTTGAATTCGCCCAGCCGCTACAGCGCGGTGATGACCAGCGGCGAACGGGTCATCTGCGTGTCCAACTGCGTGCGCGAATTCGTGCTCCAGCATTACCCGAGCGTACCCCCGGAGCGGCTGCAGGTGATTCCGCGTGGCGTGGATACCGCGCAATTCCCGCGCGTGGGCCGCCAGGACCGGCGCCCGCGCCTGGCGGTGGCCGCGCAGCATCCAACGCTGGCTGGCGATGCGCCGCTGCTGTTGTTGCCGGGCCGTGGCACCCGCCTCAAGGGGCATCACCATGCGCTGGGGCTGCTGGCCGGGCTGCATGCGGCCGGGGTGCGGGCGCTGCTGTGGATGCCGGGCACCCGCGAGCCGGGGCGTGAGCGTTACGTGGCCGAGCTGGAGGCGCAGGCGCGCAGCCTGGGCATCGCCGATGCGGTGCTGATGACCGCGCCGACCTCGCGCATCGCCGAGGCCTACGCCGCCAGCGATCTGGTGCTGCAGCTGTCCGACAAGCCCGAGGCCTTTGGCCGCACCGTGGCCGAAGCGTTGTCGGTGGGCCGACCTGTACTGGGCTGGAACCAGGGCGGGGTGGGCGAGCTGCTGCAACACCTGCAGCCATCCGGCGCGGTACCCTTGGGCGACGCCGGGGCATTGCAGGCGCGCGCGCTGCAGTTGCTGGCGCAGCCGCCGTCGCTGCCCTCGCGTATTCCGTTCACCCTGCAGGCGATGCAACGTGACACGCTCCAGCTCTATACCTCCCTCGCTGGCTGAGCCGGTCAAGGCGCCCGGTTCGCCGGGCTTCCGCGCGGGCCGCTGGGCGCCGTGGTGGGTCATTGCATTCGTGGCACTGCTGCCGCTGCCCGGGGTTGCCGAAACCGTACTGGGCCTCGGCGCGATCTATGCCGCCGCGCGCATGGTCCAGCTGCGTCTGCAGGGCAAGCAACGCATGCTCAGCAGCCCGGCCTGGGCGCTGACCAGCATCCTGTTCCTGGGCTACTGGCTGCCGCAGGCGTTCTCCGCCTTCGATGCGATCGATCCGGGCGCGGCGTGGCGCAAGACCGCTGCCGGCCTGCGCTATCTGCCCTTCATGTGGCTGGTGGCGATCGCGGTGGCCACGCCGGAGCGACGCGCACTGACCCTCAAAGGCATTGCGCTGATTACCGGGGTCTGGACGCTGGACGGACTGGCGCAGGCCGTACTCGGGACCAGCCCGCTGTTCTGGTCGATGGACCAGTTGAAGTGGGCGATCAGTGGGCATGGCTTGTGTCCACCGGCGGAGATGGCTGCAGCCGATCGCCTGAGCGGCGTGCTGGGGCCGTGCAATCTCAAATTCGGCCAGGTGCTGGCGAGCCTGTCACCGTTCCTGCTGTTTGCTGCCGCCGCGCGCTTCGGCCGTTGGGGCTGGATGCTGGTGGCGGCTGCCGTGGGCGTGGTGCTGGTGCTGGCCGGTTCGCGCGCGGCGTGGCTGACCTATGCGCTGGTGCTGGTGTTTTCCGGCTGGCGCCTGCTCGGCGCGCGCGGCCTGCTCGCGTGCCTGGCGGTGGGGCTGGTGGCGGCGGTGGCACTGGCCGCCGGCTCGCACCAGGTGCGCGATCGGTTGGAGCGTACCGCGATGGCGTGGGAAGGCGAGAGCGATGGCGTGAACCAGGCGTTGTCCGGGCGCGCGCAGATCTGGGCCGCGGCGGGCTGCATGATCGAGCAGCATCCGATCAACGGCGTAGGCGCACGGGGTTTCCGCGATGCCTACCCCGACTGCAATCCGCGCCCTGAAGAACAGGAAGTGTGGGGCGCCGGCCCGGCGTTGCATGCGCACCAGATCCTGCTGGAGATCCTGGCCGAAACCGGAGTGCTCGGGTTGCTGCTGTGGTTGGCGGCTGCGGCGCAGGCGTGGCGCGCGTGGCGCTTCGCACCGCTGCCGGCACGCGAGCGCGCCCGCCCGGCGATGCTCGCCCTGGCCGTCACCGTGTTCCCGTTCAACACCCACCTGGCGTTCTATTCCACCTTCTGGGGCGGCCTCACGCTACTGCTCGCCGCCCTCTACGCAGGCAGCCTGCTGGCCAGCGACGACCCGTGATCCGTACGCGTTATTTGTAGAAATCGCTGCGGCCGCCCGGCTGGCGCTTGAAGCGGCGGTGGATCCACAGGTACTGGTCAGGGGCCTCGCGCACCATCGCTTCGATGGCCTGGTTGACCCGTGCGGTATCGGCTTCCACATCTTCGCTGGGGAAGTTCTCCAGCGGCGCGCCGATCTTCAGGAAGTATTTCCCGCCTTCGCGGCGGTGGAAGTACGGAATCACCGCGCAACCGGTCATCCGCGCCAGCTGGTGGGTGGCGGTGATGGTCGAGGCGGTGTGCCCGAAGAACGGCACGAACACGGTGTCCTTGCCGCGCATGTCCTGGTCCGGCGCGTACCAGAGGAAGCCGCCCTTCTTCAGGTGACGCACGGTGGCGCGGATGTCCTCGTTGGCATACATCGCCTTGGCATAGCGCAGCCGGCCGAACTTCACCGCCCACTCGTACACCGGGTTGCGGTGCTTACGGTACATGCCCGACAGGTCGACGTGGTCGCACAGCAACCGCCCGCACATCTCCAGGGTCATGAAATGGCCCGATACCAGCAGCACGCCACGGCCTTCGGCCTGCATGCGGTGCAGGTGCTCCAGGCCTTCCACCTGCACCTTCGGGCGGATGCTGTCGATGCTGCCCCACCAGGCCCGGGCGAATTCGAAAATGCCCACGCCCAACGCGTCGAAGCTGTCACGCAGCAGGCGCTGGCGCCAGGCGTCGTCCTTTTCGGGGAAGCACAGCTTGAGATTCACCTCGGCCGCGCGCCGGCGGCTGCTGGCCACATGGTAGGCCACCGTGCCCACGCCCCGGCCGAGTGCGCGCTGCAGGCCCCAAGGCAGCCGGGCGACCACGAAGGCAGCCAGGATGAAGGCGAAGGTCGGCCAGTGGCGGGGATTGCGCAGGGACGGCCGGGTAGCGGTGGAAGCGTTATCTGACATGCCCCGATTCTAAGTCATGCGTCCCCGCAGGTGCGTCAGCGGGGGATCGGCCCGCTCCCGCATGTTTTTCCCGGTGCCGCTCCCGTATCCTCTGCGCATGCGTAAAAGTCCCGTCGAATGGATCCTGCGCGGCCTGTATTCGGTCGTGCTGTACCTGTTGCTGCCCATCACCGTGTACCACCTGGTCTGGCGCGGATTCCGGGTGCGCGAGTACTTCCAGCGCTGGGACGAGCGCTACGCTTCCTATCCCGATTCCACCGCGCAGCCGCGGGTCTGGCTGCATGCGGTCTCGGTGGGCGAGGTGAACGCGGCGGCGCCGCTGGTCAATGCGCTGCGCCAGCTGCGCCCGGACATCCGCTGGGTGATCACCACCATCACCCCGACCGGGTCGGAACGGGTGCGCTCGCTGTGGGGCGACGCGGTGGACCACGTGTACCTGCCCTACGACGTGCCGGGCAGCGTGGGCCGTTTCCTGGGCCACTTCAAACCCAGCCTGGCGCTGATCCTGGAAACCGAGCTGTGGCCGAACCTGCTGTTCGGCTGCCGCGACCGGGGCATTCCGGTGTACATCCTCAATGCCCGGCTGTCGGCGCGCTCGCTGCGCGGTTACCGCCTGCTGCGCCCGCTGATCGGGCGCACGCTGCGCACTGTCACCTGCGTGGCCGCGCAGTCGGCCGACGACGCCGAGCGCTTCATCGAACTGGGCGCGCTGCCAGAACAGGTCAAGCCGCTGGGCAACCTGAAGTTCGACATCGCCACGCCGAACGTGCGCGAGTTCAGCGCCGACTTCCATGCCGCCGTGCCCGGCACGCGCCCGGTATGGATCGCGGCCAGCACGCACGAAGGCGAGGAGCAGGCCACCATCGACCTGCACCGCCGCCTGCGCAGGGAAATCCCGAACCTGCTGCTGTTGTGGGCACCGCGCCATCCCGAGCGTTTTCCCCGCGTGGAAGCGCTGGCGCGCGAGCAGGGCTGGAAAGTCAGCACGCGCCGCCAGCAGCACTGGCCACAGGCCGACAGCGACGTGTTCGTGATCGATACGCTGGGCGAACTGATGGCGTTCTATGGCTGCGCGCAGGTGGCGTTCGTCGGTGGCAGCCTGCAGCCGATCGGCGGGCACAACCTGCTGGAGCCGGCGGCCATGGGCACCGCCACGGTGACCGGCCCGCACCTGCACAACTTCGCCGAGATCTCCCGGCGCATGCGCGAAGCGGGCGCAGTGTTGATTGCCGACGACGTGGCCGGCGTGGGCGATGCACTGCTGACGCTGCTGCGCGATCCCGAGGCGCGCGAGGACATGGCCAGCGCTGGCTGTGCGCTGGTCAGCAACGGACGTGGGGCGCTCAAGCGCACGGTGGAGCTGATTGCTCCGCAGCTTCCGCCGCCGGTGGACCCATGAAAAAAAGCCACCCTTGCAGGTGGCTTTTTCGTTTCCGGTTACGCCTGGGTTACTGGCCGTTGACCGTGGTGCTGGGGGTCGCGGCCTGCTGGGTCAGCAGACGGTTGATGTCCTGCAGGTCGGCGATGTCCAGCGTGCCGACGGCCTGGCCCAGCTGCAGGCGGTTCTGCAGGAAGGTGTAGCGGGCATTGGCGTACTCGAGCTGGGCCGAGAACAGGATGCGCTGGTTCTGGATCACGTCCAGCACGGTGCGGGTACCCACTTCCAGGCCGACCTGCGACGCGTCGTAGGCGCTCTGTGCCGAGACCACCGCCAGGCGGCGCGCTTCCACTTCGCTGATGCCGGCCACCAGGGTCTGGTAGGCGTTGCGGGTGTTGCGGTCCAGGGCGCGCTTCTGCTGCTCGTAGCCATCCTGGGCAATGTCACGCTGGGCCAGCGCCTGGCGCACGCCGGACTGGGTGGCGCCGCCGGAGAAGATCGGCACGCTCAGGGTCAGGCCGACGCTGTTGCTGCGCGCATCCGGGCTGAAGTTCGACCCGCTGCCGACCACGTCGCCCCAGCTGGCCTGGCGACCGACGCTGGCGCCGAGCGAGAGGGTGGGGAGGTGGCCCGCACGCGCCGCCGACACGCTGGCTTCCGCCGCGCTCACCTGCAGTTCCTGCGCCTTCAGCGCCGGGTTCTGGGCGACGGCCTCGTTGACCAGCTGGTCAACGGTGGCGTACTTGGCCGGCAGTTCCGGGCGGAAGTCGGCCGGCAGTGCACGCAGGTCGGTAACCGGCTGGCCGGTCAGTTCGGTCAGCGCCTGGTAGGCGTCGGCCAGGGTGTTCTGCGCGATGATCGTGTTGGCACGGGCCTGGTCGTACTGGGCGCGGGCTTCATGCACGTCGGTGATCGGGGCCAGGCCCACTTCCAGCCGCTTGTCGGCGAAGTCGAACTGCTTCTTGGCGGCCGCTTCGTTGGTCTGCGCCGCCGACAGCGATTCAATGCCCACCAGCACGTTGAAGTACGCCGCCGAGGTGCGCACGATCAGGTCGTCGTTGGCCGAATCCAGGTTGAAGTCGGCTGCCTTGCTGAGCTCGCGCTGCGCACGCAGGTTGGCGAACTGGCTGAAGTTGACCAGCGTCTGCGAACCACTGATACCGTAATTGCGGTTCTTGGTGGTGTACGAGGTCGAACTTACATCGTGGTTCGGGTTGGTGCGGTTGCGGGTGAGCGAGGCTTCGCCATTGATCTGCGGCAGCAGCGCGGCACGGGCCTGCACGGCGCCTTCCTTGTCGAACAGACGGGTCGATTCAGCCGCAGACAGCTGCGGATCGCCGTTGCGCGCCATTTCGTAGACCTGCAGCAGGTCGGCGGCAGAGGCGGTCATGGGCAGCAGGGCGGCGGCCAGCGCAATAGCGAGGGATCGGCGGATCATTGCGGCTTCCTTGGACTCAGAGGTGGAACTGGGGTGCCGGCGCGGCACCGCGCAGGTAATCGATATCGGTTTCAAACAGCGAATCGCTGATGCTGCCATCGGTCTTGACCAGCACCGCTTCCATTGCCGGCGAATGGCCACGGATCACGAACAGGCGGCCACCGGTACGCAGCCACTGGGTGAAGCGGGCGGGGATGGTCTCCACCGCGCCGGTGACGCAGATGGCATCGAAGCGGCGCTCGGTATCCCAGGTCAACGCGTCGGCGGTTTCAATGCGGACATTGGTGCCCAGGCCGGTTGCATCCAGGCGCGCACGCGCGGCCACGGCCAGTTCCGGGTCGATTTCCAGGCTCAGCACTTCGCGCGCCAAGGCGCCCATGCAGGCGCTGAGGTAGCCGCTGCCGGTGCCGATTTCCAGCACTTCGTCGCCCGGCTGCAGGTTCAGCGCCTGCAGGGTGCGGCCTTCGATGACCGGCTTCATCATCTTCTGGCCGTTACCAAGCGGCAGCTCGACATCGGTATAGGCGAGGGTACGGTTCGCATCGGCGACGAACGCCTCGCGCGGCAAACGTGCCAGTACGTCGAGCACACGGATGTCCAGCACGTCCCAGGGACGGATCTGCTGTTCAACCATCAGTTCGCGGGCGTGGGCGTAATCGATCGTCATGAGGTTCTTAATCCAGCGCAGTGGGCCGGCCATTTTACCGGTGCCGGGAGCCGGCGGCGCGCTGAGAGCATCGCTGCCGTCGCGCCGGGGTCGCAGTGCCGGAAGTCACCGCGACCTCCGGTCCATTCATGTTGTCATCACCGCCCGGGGCGGGTGGCGTAAGCCCTCAGGAAGAAGGTCACGCTGGCCTCGACATGGGCGTCGGCGTCGCACTCGGCCGGGGCCGTTCGCAGCCCGCACATCATATGCGTATGCAGCTCACCTTTGATGAGGGTGAAGAACTGCAGGGCGGCGGTCTGGAAGTCGGTGATCTCCAGTTCGCCACGCTCGGTGCGGGCCCGCAGGAATTCGGCCAGGGCATCGCTGGTGCGCTGCGGGCCGGCCACCCAGAACATCTCGCGGATACGGTCGTCGGTATCGGGGGCCATCATCACCCGCTGCACGGCCACGGCCGCCGGCGAGGTGATCATGGTGAAGAAGGCCCGGCCGATGCCCAGCAGCTGCTCGCGCAGCGCGCCATCGGCGTCGGTGACGAACAGCGCGTCCGGCAGCATCTCGACGCAGGTTGACTTCACAGCTTCGGTGAAAAGCGTCTCTTTGTCGCCGAAATGGCTGTAAACGGTCAGCTTGGACACGCCGGCCTGGGCCGCGATGCTGTCCATGCTGACGCCGCCATACCCTTGGTCCACGAACAATGCCTTGGCCGCATCAAGGATGGCCGCGCGCTTGCCCAGATCCTTGGGGCGGCCGGGCCCGGCTGCCTTGGCGGCAGGCTTGGACGGCACGGCGGAAGTGGTCGGATCGGTCATGCAAACAATACTAGACCAATCGGTTCGATATTTATACTATACCGACTGGTTCACTATTAGCCGTCATGGAATAGAGTGTCGCTTCCAGACGGTTTCCCCCGGTAATTCAAGGTCCAGGACCTCATGAACAACTTGCGATGGATGGGCGGTAGCCTGCTGGCGTTGATGCTGGCGGCGTGTGGCAAACAGGATGCCGAGCCGGCCGCACCGATCCCGGTGCTGGTGGTGCAGCCGGGCACGGTGAGCGGCCAGGAAGTGGCGGCCTACCCGGGCGAGGTGCATGCGCTGCAGGAAAGCCCGCTGTCGTTCCGGGTTGGGGGCAACCTGGTCAAGCGGCACGTCGATGCCGGCCAGCGCGTGCGCAAGGGCGACCTGCTGGCCGAACTGGATGCCGCCGATTTCGCCTCGCAGGCAAGCGCCTCGCAGGCGCAGCTGGCCGCGGCCGAAGCCGACCTGGTGCGCGCCCGCGATGACCAGAAGCGCTACGCCACGCTGGCCGAGCAGCAGCTGGTCAGCCAGTCCACCCTGGATGCACAGACCGCCGCGTTCAAGGCCGCGCAGGGGCAGGCCAATGCCGCCCGCGCCAACCTGGCGGTGGCACGCAACCAGACCGGCTACGCGCAGCTGCGTGCGCCGGCCGATGGCGTGATCGCCAGCCGCCAGGCCGAAGCCGGGCAGGTGGTCGGCGCCGGGCAGACGGTGTTCACCCTGGCCGCGGATGGCGGCCGCGAGGTACTGATCGCCCTGCCGGAAAGCAACATCCGCGATTACCAGGTTGGCCAGGACGTGCAGGTGGAACTGTGGAACAAGCCGGGCCAGATGCTGCCGGGCACGATCCGCGAGATCGCCCCGGCTGCCGATGCACAGGCGCGTACCTACGCCACCCGGGTCAGCCTGGCGCCGGAGGCGGCCGCAGAAGTGGAACTGGGCCAGAGCGCGCGCGTGTTCGCCGCCGCCGGCCGCACCGGCACATTGCAGCTGCCGCTGGGCGCGGTGCTGCGCGGCGCCGATGGCAAGGCCAGCGTGTGGGTGGTGAACCCGTCCAATGGCGCGATCAAGGCCACGCCGGTGACCGTGGGTGCCTATGGGCCCGACGCGGTGCCGGTGCTGTCCGGCGTTGCCGCGCAGGATTGGGTGGTGGCCGCCGGCGGGCACCTGCTGCGCGAAGGCCAGGCGGTCACCCCGGTGGACCGGCAGAACCGCCCGGTGCTGAAGCCGGCCGCCGTGCCCGCTGCCACGGCCAAGGGGCACTGAGCCCGTGCGCCGGTTCAATCTTTCCGAATGGGCGCTGGGCAACCGCGCGCTGGTGCTGTTTGCCATGCTCGCCTTCGCCATCATCGGCGCCTGGTCGTACAAACACCTGGGCCAGTCCGAGGATCCGCCGTTCACCTTCAAGGTGATGGTGGTGCGCACGATGTGGCCGGGCGCCACCGCCGAGCAGGTCTCGCGGCAGGTGACCGAGCCGATCGAAAAGGCGCTGCTCAATACCGGGCAGTACGAATTCATCCGCTCGTACTCGCGACCGGGCGAATCGCAGGTGATCTTCGCGGCCAAGGACAGCCTGCGTTCCAAGGCGATCCCGGAACTGTGGTACCAGGTGCGCAAGCGCGTGGGCGACATCAAGCCGACCCTGCCGCGCGAAATCGTCGGCCCGTTCTTCAACGATGAGTTCGGCGATACCTTCGGCAACATCTACGCACTGACCGGGCAGGGCTTCGACTACGCGGTGATGCGCGACTATGCCGACCGCATCCAGCTGGAACTGCAGCGGGTGCCGGACGTGGGCAAGATCGAGCTGGAGGGCCTGCAGGACGAGAAGGTCTGGATCGAACTGTCCAATACCAAGCTGGCCACGCTGGGCGTGTCGCTGCAGCAGGTGCAGCAGGCGCTGGCCGACCAGAATGCGATTGCCGCCACCAGCTTCTTTGAAACCCCTACCGACCGCGTGCAGCTGCGCGTCACCGGGCAGTTCCAGAGCGTGGACGACATCCGCCGCTTCCCGATCCAGGCAGGCGACCGCACCGTGCACCTGGGCGACATCGCCGAGGTCAAGCGCGGCTTTGCCGACCCGGCCTCGCCGAAGATGCGCTTCATGGGCGAAGACGCCATCGGCATCGCGGTGGCGATGAAGGATGGCGGCGACATCCTCAAGCTGGGCACCACCCTGGATGCCGAGTTCGAGCGCCTGCAGAAGACGCTGCCCGCCGGCATGCAGCTGCGCAAGGTCTCCGACCAGCCGCATGCAGTGGAAGAATCGGTGGGCGAGTTCGTGCAGGTGCTCACTGAAGCGGTGGTGATCGTGCTGCTGGTGAGCTTCTTCTCGCTGGGCCTGCGCACCGGCCTGGTGGTGGGCGTGACCATTCCGCTGGTGCTGGCGATGACGTTCTTCGTCATGCACTACTTCGACATCGGCCTGCACAAAATCTCGCTGGGCGCGCTGGTGCTGGCGCTGGGCCTGCTGGTGGACGATGCGATCATCGCGGTGGAGATGATGGCCACCAAGATGGAGCAGGGCTACGACCGCCTGCGCGCGGCCAGCTTCGCGTGGGAGAGCACCGCGTTCCCGATGCTGACCGGTACGCTGATCACCGCCGCCGGCTTCCTGCCGATTGCGACCGCTGCCTCCAGCACCGGTGAATACACCCGTTCGCTGTTCCAGGTGGTGACCATCGCACTGGTGGTGTCGTGGATCGCGGCGGTGCTGTTCATTCCGTACCTGGGCGACAAGATGCTGCCGGACCTGTTCAATCCGCAGCCGCCCAAGCCGGGCAGCGTCGCCGCGCGCTGGCAGGCCCGCCGCACGGCATGGGGCGACCGCTACCCCGCGTTGGCACGCTGGATCGTGCCCAAGCAGCACGCACACGACCATGACCCGTACCAGCGTCCGTTCTACACGCGCTTCCGGCGCTTCCTGGATACCTGCCTGCGCCATCGCTGGTGGGTGATCGGGGCCACTGCGGCGCTGTTCGTGTTCTCGCTGCTGATCTTCCGCTTCGTGCCGCAGCAGTTCTTCCCGGACTCGACCCGGCCGGAACTGATGGTGGACATCGAGCTGGCGGAAGGCGCCTCGCTGGAGGCGACCAAGGCGCAGGCGGCAAAGCTGGAAAAGCTGCTGCACGGCCGTGAAGGCATCAGCAACTACGTGGCCTATGTGGGGACCGGTTCGCCGCGTTTCTACCTGCCGCTGGACCAGCAGTTGCCCGCCACCAACTTCTCGCAGTTCGTGGTGCTGACCGAGAACGCCGACGCGCGCGAGGCCACCCGCGACTGGCTGATCAAGGAGGTCATCCCGCAGTTCACCGACGTGCAGATGCGCGTGACCCGCCTGGAGAACGGACCGCCGGTCGGCTACCCGGTGCAGATGCGCATCTCCGGCGAGCACATCGACCAGGTGCAGGCGATCGCGCGGCAGGTGCAGGCCAAGGTGCGCGAGAACCCGCACGTGATCAACGTCAACCTGGACTGGAGCGAGCCGAGCAAGGTGGTGCGGCTGGTGATCGACCAGGATCGTGCGCGCGCGCTGGGCGTGAGCAGCGCGCAGGTGAGCCAGTTGCTGGGCACCTCGCTGTCGGGCATGAGCGTGAGCACGTACCGCGAAGGCAACCGCCTGATCGAGATGCTGCTGCGCGGCCCGGAAAACGAGCGGGTTCGGCTGGACATGCTGGGCAGCCTGGCGATTCCGACCGCCAGTGGCACCTCGGTGACGCTGTCGCAGGTGGCGCGGCTGGAGTATGTGTTCGAAGACGGCATCATCTGGCACCGCAACCGGCTGCCGACGGTGACCGTGCGCGCCGACGTCGGCGACGCCACGCAGCCCCTGGACGTGGTGCAGCAGATCCTGCCGACGCTGGATGGCATCCGTGCCGAGCTGCCGTCCGGTTACCTGCTGGAAACCGGCGGCACGGTGGAAGATTCGGCGCGCGGACAGGATTCGATCAAGGCCGGCATGCCGCTGTTCCTGATCGTGGTGGCGACGTTGCTGATGCTGCAGCTGCGCAGTTTCTCGCGCGCCGCGATGGTGCTGGTGACCGCACCGCTGGGCATCATCGGGGCGACGTTGTTCCTGCTGCTGTTCCGCGCCCCGTTCGGCTTCGTGGCGTTGCTGGGCACGATTGCGCTGGCGGGCATGATCATGCGCAACTCGGTGATCCTGATCGACCAGATCCAGCAGGACATCGATGCCGGGCATGACCGCTGGCATGCGATCATCGACGCCACCGTGCGCCGCTTCCGCCCGATCGTGCTGACCGCGCTTGCCGCGGTGTTGGCGATGATCCCGCTGTCGCGCAGTGCGTTCTACGGCTCGATGGCGATCTCGATAATGGGCGGGTTGATTGTCGGCACCGTGCTGACGCTGGTGTTCCTGCCGGCGCTGTATGCGGCGTGGTTCCGGGTGAAGCCGGACGAGGCCCGGTAGGTCTCGACCACCCTTGTGTATCCCGAACGGGATGCACAAGGGGGGTAGAGCGGACTGTCAGTCCGCTGCCGTTCGCGCAGTGTGTGGGTCTGCGCCAAGAGCAGCGGACTGACAGTCCGCTCTACCAGTCCGCTCTGCCTCTGGGCCGCCGCTTATCCCAGACGCGCCAACACCGCGTCGGTGGCCTGCGTGGTGCTCACGGCCTGGCCCTTCGCGGCCAGGTCGGCGGTGAATACCCCATCGTCCAGCGCGGCATGTACGGCCGCTTCCACGGCGGCTGCTTCGGCTTCCAATCCCAGCGAATGGCGCAGCAGCATCGCGGCGCTGAAGATCGTGGCGTAGGGGTTGGCGATGCCCTTGCCAGCGATATCCGGCGCAGACCCGTGGATCGGCTCGTAGATGCCCACCGCCCCCGGCTCACCCAGCGACGCCGACGGCAGCAGGCCCAGCGAACCGGCCAGCATCGAAGCCTCATCGGTGAGGATGTCGCCGAACATGTTCTCGGTCACGATCACGTCGTACTCGCGCGGCTTGGCCAGCAGGTGCATGGCCATCGAATCCACCAGCTGGTGCTCCAGCGCGATCTCCGGGAATTCCTCGCGGCCGATCCGCGCCGCCACGTCACGCCACAGGCGCGAAGTTTCCAGCACGTTGGCCTTGTCCACCGAGGTGACCTTGCCACGGCGCTGCCGTGCCAACCGGAACGCACTGCGCATCACCCGCTCGATCTCGCCCACGCTGTAGCTGCACAGGTCGCTGGCGGTGTCGGCCGTGCGCGTCTTTTCACCGAAGTAGATGCCACCGGTAAGCTCGCGCACCACCACGAAGTCCACGCCCTCCAGCAGCTCCGCTTTGATCGGCGAGGCGCCCAGCGCCGCCGGGTGGGTGCGCACCGGGCGCAGGTTGGCATACAGCCCCAGCGCCTTGCGGATGGCCAGCAGGCCCTGTTCCGGGCGCACTTTCGCGTTCGGGTCGGACCACTTCGGGCCGCCCACCGCGCCCAGCAGGATCGCATCGGCCTGGCGGCAGGCCTCCAGCGTGGCCGCCGGCAGTGGCTCGCCGTGGCGGTCGATGGCGATGCCGCCGATATCGTGTTCGCTGAAATGGAAGGTGTGGGCAAAGCGTTCGGCCACCGCGCCCAGCACCGCAACCGCGGCTGCGGCGACTTCCGGACCGATGCCATCACCGGGCAATACGACAATCTCAGCGTGCATGTTCACTCTCGTAACGTTCAATGTCAGGGGTACGACCCAACAGATACCCCAGCTGGTCCACGCCTTCCAGCAGACAGGTCTGCGAGAAGCCGTCCAGCGGGAAGGAATACACCCGGCCATCGGGTGTGCGCAGCTCGCGCGCGGCGATGTCCACGGTCAACGCGTCGTCCGGGCGCTGCATCAGCGTCTGCACGTCGGCTTCGTCGAGCACGATCGGCAGCAGGCCGTTCTTCAGCGCATTGCCGCGGAAGATATCAGCGATTTCGCTGCTGACGATCGCGCGCAGGCCCAGGTCGGCCAATGCCCACGGCGCGTGCTCGCGCGAGGAGCCACAGCCGAAGTTGCGCCCGGCCAGCAGGATGCTGCGCCCGGCGTTGTGCGGCTGGTTGAAGGCGAAACCCGGGTTCGGGCTGCCATCGGCCTGCCAGCGCCAGTCGTTGAATGCGTGCTTGCCCAGCCCGGCGCGTTCGGTGGTGGACAGGAACCGCGCCGGAATGATCTGGTCGGTGTCGATGTTGGTCTCGCGCAGCACCACGCTGGTCGAGGTCAGGGTGCGGAAGCCGCTCATCAGGCCACCTCCTGGCTGGCGTACAGTTCACGCGGGTCGGCCACGTGGCCGTTCACCGCTGCCCAGGCGGCCGTCATCGGCGAGGCCAGCAGCGTGCGCGAGCCCGGGCCCTGGCGACCTTCGAAGTTGCGGTTGCTTGTGCTCACCGCCAGCTGCCCCGGAGCGACCAGGTCGCCGTTCATGGCAATACACATCGAACAGCCCGGCTCGCGCCATTCGGCACCGGCGGCGCGCACGATGGTATCGATGCCTTCGGCTTCGGCCTGGCGCTTGACGATCTCCGAACCCGGCACCACCAGCATGCGCACGCCATTGGCAACGCGCCGGCCCTGCAGCACCTGCGCCACTTCGCGCATGTCGCTCAGCCGGCCGTTGGTGCACGAGCCGACGAACACCACGTCCACCGGCGTACCGGCCAGGGTCTGCCCGGCGTGGAAGTGCATGTAATCCAGGCCCTTCTGGTCGGCCGCGTCGTTGGCGGCCGGGATCGGGGCGTCCACGGCGATCGCCGTGCCCGGATGCGTTCCCCAGGTCAGGGTCGGGCGGATGTCGGCCGCGTCGATGTGGACTTCCACGTCGAAGCGCGCGCCGGCATCGCTGCGCAGCTGCTTCCACTGCGCCACGGCGATGTCGAACTCCGCGCCCTTGGGGCCGCGCGGCGTATTGGCTACCCAGTCGAAGGTGACCTGGTCCGGCGCGACCATGCCGGCGCGCGCGCCGGCTTCAATGGACATGTTGCACAGGGTCATGCGCTGCTCCATGTCCATCGCGGTGATCGCGCTGCCCCGGAACTCCAGCACATGGCCGGTGCCGCCGTTGACCCCGATCACGCCAATGATGTGCAGCACCACGTCCTTGGCGCCCACACCCGGCGCCAGTGCGCCATCAACGGTGATCGCCATGGTCCTGGCCTTGCGCTGCAGCAGGCACTGGGTGGCCAGCACGTGGCCCACTTCGCTGGTGCCGATGCCGAACGCCAGCGCACCGAACGCACCGTGGGTGGAGGTATGGCTGTCACCGCACACGATGGTCATGCCCGGCTGGGTGAAACCCTGCTCGGGTGCGATCACGTGCACGATGCCGCGGTTGGCCGACTGCAGGTCGAACAGCTCGATGCCATGCTCGGCGCAGTTGCGCGCCAGCATCGCCACCTGGGCTTCCGAAGCGGCACTGGCGTACGGCAGCTTGCCGTCGGCACCGGCCGGCAGGGTCGGGGTGGAGTGATCCATGGTGGCCTTGGTCCGGTCCGGGCGGCGCGGCGACAGGCCGCGCTCGCGCAGTTCGGTGAAGGCCTGCGGCGAGGTCACTTCGTGGATCAGGTGCAGGTCGATGTACAGCACGGCGGGCGCGCTGTCCGATTCGGGCACGACCACGTGGGCGTCCCACAGTTTGTCGTACAGGGTGCGGGGAGCTGGGGTCATGGAATGGCCTTGCTGTGGTTCATGTGACGATAGGGCGGTTCGGGTCGGTCAGGAAGTGCGCAGCCGCGCCTCGAAGCGCAGCCGCACGTAATCGGCGGTCCATTGGCCGTGCGCGTTGCGCTGGGTCGGCGCCAACAGCGCCACGGTGTCATCCAGCACGCGCTGGCGCTGGGCGGCATCCAACCCCACCAGGAAGGGCGAGGCGAAGGTGCGCAGCCAGCCCTGCATGCCGGTGGGCAACACGGTCGGGCGTGCCAGGCATTCGATATGGCGCACCTGGAAGCCGTGCGCGCGCAGGCGGTCGGCGTACGCGTCCGCGCTGGGGAAGTACCACGGGAACGCCGGCACCGCATGGCCGTTGCTGCACAGGGCGGCCTGCAGTGCGCTGGTGATGGTGGCCACGTTGCCCTGGCCGCCCATCTCGGCGACGAAGCGGCCACCGGGGCGCAGCGCACGGCGGACGCCGTCGATCACCCTGTCCGGTTCCCGCATCCAGTGCAGCGCCGCGTTGCTGAACACCGCATCGAAGCAGCGCTCGAAGGTCATCGCATGCGCGTCCATCAGCCGTGCATCGATCCCACGCGCACGCGCGCCACCGATCAGCTCCGGCGAACTGTCCACGCCGGTCACGTGCGCGCCGCTCAGTGCCAGATCGAAGCTCAGCACGCCATCGCCGCAACCCAGGTCAAGGATCCGCTCGCCGCGCCTTGGGTCGAGCAGGCGCGCCACCGCACCGCCGAGCAGCGGCACGAAGCCGGCGTCGATGGCGTAGTCGTGCGCGTTCCAGTGCTGGGAAGCATCGGCGGTGTAGGGGCTGTCGAAGGCACTCATGCGTGGGTTCCTCAGGCGGCGGCAGTGGCCGCGGGGTGTTCGGCGCTGGCTTGGCGCTGGCGCAGCAGGCGGTTGGCCACGTCCAGCCAGGCCAGCGCCGAGGCTTCGATGATGTCGCGGCTGGTGCCGGTGCCTTCGTACTCCACGCCGTCGTGGCGCACGCTCAGGTTGGCTTCGCCGCGCGCGTCGGCGCCGATGCCCACGCTGTGCACGTGGTAACTGTCCAGCATCAACTGCACGCCGGTGGCGGCCGACAGGGCGCCGAACAGCGCGTCCACCGGGCCATCGCCCTGCGCGGTTTCGGCCACGCGGTTGCCGTCCGGGTCGGACAGTTCGACCAGCGCGTTGGCGCGGCTGCCCACGTCGCTGATCGTCATCGAGGCCAGCCGGTAGCCGTTCTGGGTGGAGCTGCCCTGCATGAGTACCTGCAGGTCGGCGTCGGTGACCACGCGCTGCTGCTCGCACAGGGTCTTGAACTGCTCGAACACCAGCTTCAGCTCTTCTTCCTCCAGCCAGAAGCCCAGTGCACGCAGGCGCGCTTCAACCGCCGCGCGGCCACTGTGGCGGCCCAGCACCATCTGCGAATTCTCCCAGCCCACGTCTTCCG
Organism: Stenotrophomonas sp. CCNWLW57; assembly: GCF_037203925.1. NCBI lineage: Bacteria > Pseudomonadati > Pseudomonadota > Gammaproteobacteria > Lysobacterales > Lysobacteraceae > Stenotrophomonas > Stenotrophomonas sp. CCNWLW57. The sequence continues at coordinate 305,653 of NZ_JBBCBJ010000001.1, read as the reverse complement.
GGCGCATGATTTCGTAGGTGCCGCGGTGGCGCAGCATGCCGTGCTGGTGGATGCCCGATTCGTGCGCGAAGGCATTGGCGCCCACGATCGCCTTGTTGCGCTGGACCGGCATGCCGACCAGGCGCTGCAGCAGCTGCGAGGTGGACACGATGCGCGGGGTGTTGATGCGGGTGTCTTCCTCGTAGAAGGCGTTGCGTACCTTCAGCACCATGGCCAGCTCTTCCAGCGAGCAGTTGCCGGCGCGCTCGCCGATGCCGTTGATGGTGCACTCCACCTGGCGGGCGCCGCCTTCGATGGCCGCCAGCGAATTGGCCACGGCCAGGCCCAGGTCGTTGTGGCAGTGCGTGCTGAAGATGATGCGGTCGCTGTCGGGCACCCCGGCGATGACCCGCTGGAACATGCCGCGGATCTCTTCCGGGGTGGTGAAGCCCACGGTGTCGGGCAGGTTGATGGTGGTGGCGCCGGCAGCGACGGCCACGCGGGCCACTTCGATCAGGAAGTCTTCTTCGGTTCGGGTGGCATCCTCGGCCGAGAATTCCACATCGTCGATGTAGCTGCGCGCCAGGCTCACGTGCTTGTGCACCGATTCCAGTACCTGCTCGCGGCTCATGCGCAGCTTGTGCTCGCGGTGCAGCGGGCTGGTGGACAGGAACACATGCAGGCGCGCATTGGCGGCTGCGTCCAGGGCCCTGGCCGAGGTTTCGATGTCGGCGGCCAGGCAGCGCGACAGCACCGCCAGGGTCGGCCGGCGCACTTCGCGGCCGATCATCGCCATCGCGTCGCGGTCGGACTGCGAGCTGGCCGGGAAGCCGGTTTCGATGACGTCCACACCCAGCTCGTCGAGCGCGCGTGCCATCACCAGCTTCTGCTGCGGGCTCATGCTGCAGCCGGGCGATTGCTCGCCGTCACGCAGGGTGGTGTCGAAAATTCGAATTCGGGGGGAGTTGGGCGTATTCACCAGGAGGTCTCCTCGACGGCAAGGTCGGATGGCAAGGTAGGGGAAGGAAGGACGATGGAATTCGGGGGTGGCGCGAGCACGGTCGGTAGCGGTGGCCGTGTCCGCTCGCTGGCGCGGCGCCGCGGTTTGCGCGGCGGGCGCGGGCGGATGTCGGACAGCAGCTGGGCCAGCACCATGGCGTCGATGTTGCCGCCGGAGACCACCGCGCACTTGCGCTTGCCGGCCACGCGGCGGCCGGCGGCCAGCGCCAGCGCGCCGGCGCCTTCGGCGATGATGTGTTCTTCCAGCGCCAGCCGGACCAGGGTTTCGCGCAGCTCGGCTTCGCGCACGATCACCACGTCGTCCAGCAGCGCACTGCACAGGCGGCGGGTCAGGGTGCCGGGGATCTTCACTTTCACGCCGTCGGCCAGGGTGGCTACCGGTGCGATCTCGCGCGTGTCGCCGCGGATTGCGCGGGCCATCGAATCCACGCCCTCGACCTGCGCGCCGACGATCCGCACGCCCTGCGATTTCAGCGCCAGCGCGACGCCGGAGGCCAGCCCGCCACCGCCGATCGGCACGATCACCACGTCCGGCGCATGCGCGGCCAGTTCGATGCCCAGCGTGCCCTGGCCGGCGATCACGTCCGGATCGTCGAAGGCGGACAGGAAGCGGTAGCCGTGCTGGTCGGCCAGGGCGCGCGCGAAGGCGTACGCCTCGTCGTAACTGCTGCCGTGCTGGCGCACGGTGGCGCCCCAGTGGGCAACGCCGGCGATCTTGGTCGCCGGGGCACCGTGCGGCATCACCGTGATGGCCGGGATATCCAGCCGGTAGGCCGCCCACGCCACGCCCTGGGCATGGTTGCCGGCCGAGGCGCAGATGACCGGGCGGTCATCACCGCGTTCGCGCCCGGCCAGCAGCGCGTTCAATGCGCCGCGCACCTTGTACGAGCCGGTGCGCTGCAGGTTTTCCAGTTTCAGCCAGGTGCCGAACCGCTCCGCATAATGCAGCGGCGTGGGCGGCAGGAACCGGCGCAGCCGCGCCTGCGCGGCCAGCACGTCGGCGACGCTTACGTCGCCTACCTCCGATTCCTGCGGGGCACGGCTAGGCGGCATGGCGGCTCCGCAGATCGCACGCGGGATGACGGACGCGGTCGTGCGTGGGCGACGGGCCTTGAAGAAGACCCCTCCGTACCGGCACCGGAACCACGGCGCGGGCGTTCATACGGTTACCCCAGTACCCGGCTCCAGCGCGCTGATCCGCACCGAAACACAGTCATAGATCTTTTCGATCTGGCGGCACAACGTCTCCGGCGGGCGGGTGCTGTCCACCACCAACTGCAGGTGCCAGCGACCATCGTCGGCCGCATTGGGCGCACCCACGATCGCGCGCGGCGCAAAGCCACGGCGTTCGGCCATGCCGATAACGCGCAGCAGCGCGCCTTCGGCGGGAACCAGCACCAGGTCAAGCCGGTATTGCATGGGGGAACTCCTGGGGCTGATGGGCGGGGTTGCTTTCCAGCATCGTGCTGTTGGCGTTGTTGGGCGGCACCAGCGGCCATACGTTGGCGCGCGCATCGATGGCCACATGCAGCAGCGCCGGGCCGGGTTCGGCCAGCAGCGCGGCCAGGCCGCCTTCGACGTCGTCGCGGTTCTCGATGCGGGTGGCCGGAATGCCGAACACCTTGGCCAGCGCGGCGAAGTCCGGGTTGTCGGACAGGTCGATCTCGCTGTAGCGCTCGGCGAAGAACAGCTCCTGCCACTGGCGGACCATGCCCAGCGAGCTGTTGTCCAGCAGCACGATCTTCACCGGCAGGCGGCAGCGGGCGATGGTCGCCAGCTCCTGCACGTTCATCATGAAGCTGCCGTCGCCGGAGACCAGCACCACGGTGCGGTCGGGGCAGGCGAACTGCGCGCCCATCGCCGCCGGCAGGCCGAAGCCCATGGTCCCCAGCGCACCGCTGGTCAGGTGGTTGCGCGGGTGGTTGAACCGACAATGCTGCGCCACCCACATCTGGTGCTGGCCGACATCGCAGGCAATGATCGCGTCGGCCGGCGCCACTTCGCTCAGGCGCTTCAGCAGCGCCGGTGCATAGATGTGCGCGCCCGGTGCGTCGTAGCGTGCGGCGAAGCGCTCGCGGTGCCCGGCGCAGCGCTTGCGCCACGACTCCTGCGATGCGGCGGCGCGCGGCAGGGCCGCAGTCAGTGCGCGCAGCGCGGTGCCGACGTTGCCCGGCACCGCCACATCGGCGGTACGCAGCTTGGAAATCTCATACGCGTCGGCATCGATATGGATGACGCGGGCGAACGGGGCGAACTCGTTCAACTTGCCGGTCGCGCGGTCGTCGAAGCGGGCGCCGACCACCACCAGCAGGTCGCTCTCCTGCACGGCCATGTTGGCCGCGCGGGTGCCGTGCATGCCCAGCATGCCCAGGTAATGCGGGTGCTGCGCCGGCAGCCCACCCAGACCGCGCAGGGTCAGCACGGTGGGAATGGCGGTGGCATCGACGAAGGCACGGAAGTCCTCCACCGCATCGCCCAGCGCGACACCGCCGCCGGCGTAGATCACCGGCTTTTCGGCGGCCTGGATCGCGGCGATGGCATCGGCCAGCGCGGCGTCGGCCGGGGCCACCGGCGGGTTGACCGTTTCCGGCACGTGCGCCGGCAGGTGGCTGGCGTCGGCGATCTGCACATCCTTGGGCAGGTCGATCAGCACCGGGCCGGGGCGGCCTTCGCGCGCAATGCGGAACGCCTCACGGACGATCCGCGGCAGGTCGTCGACCGAACGCACCAGCCAGCTGTGTTTGACGATCGGCAGGGTCAGCCCGAACACGTCCAGTTCCTGGAACGCGTCGGTACCCAGCAGCGGGGTGGCGACCTGGCCGGTGATGCAGACCATCGGCACCGAATCCAGCATCGCATCGGCGATGCCGGTGACCAGGTTGGAAGCGCCCGGACCGGAGGTGGCCACGCAGACGCCAACGCGGCCGCTGGCGCGGGCATAGCCGTTTGCCGCCAGCGCCGCGCCCTGTTCGTGGCGCACCAGGATGTGCTTCAGCCCTGAATCCACCAGGGCGTCGTAGAAGGGCATGATGGTGCCGCCCGGATAGCCGAACAGCGTATCGACGCCCTCGGCTTCCAGGGCCTGCGTCAACCAGCGTGCGCCGTTGCGGGGCGCGGTGCTGTGTGCGGAGGTGTTCATGCGGTGACCTTTGCGAAAGCGGTGGGGGAGCCGCGCGGTTACGCGGCTTGACTTTGCAACCAGACCATCTTGGCGCGCAGTTCCTTGCCTACCTTCTCGATCGGGTGTTCCAGGTCGGCCTGCTTGAACTTGTTGTAGTTCGGCAGGCCCGCTTCGTATTCGGCCACCCAGTTCTTGGTGAAGGTGCCGTCCTGGATGTCGGCCAGCACCGCCTTCATGCGCTCCTTGGTGCCGGCGTCGATCACCCGCGGGCCGCTCACGTAATCGCCGTACTGCGCGGTTTCGGAGATGAATTCCAGCATGCGGGTGATGCCGCCTTCGTAGAACAGGTCCACGATCAGCTTCAGTTCGTGCAGCACTTCGTAATAGGCGATTTCCGGCTGGTAGCCGGCTTCCACCAGCGTTTCGAACCCGGCCTGGACCAGTGCCGAGGCGCCGCCACACAACACGGCCTGTTCGCCGAACAGGTCGGTTTCGGTTTCTTCCTTGAAGGTGGTCTGGATCAGGTTGGCGCGTGCGCCGCCCAGGCCGGCGGCATAGGCCAGGGCGTACTCGGCGGCCTTGCCGCTGCGGTCCTGGTAGACCGCCCAGATGCACGGCACGCCGCGGCCGATTTCGTATTCGCGGCGGACCAGCGCGCCCGGGCCCTTGGGCGCAACCAGCACCACGTCCAGGTCTTCGCGCGGGGCGATCATGTTGAAGTGCACGTTCAGGCCGTGGGCGAACAGCAGCACCGCGCCCTGTTTCATGCTCGGGGCCAGCACGTCTTCGTAGAGTTTCTTCTGCACCATGTCCGGGGTCAGCACGGCGACCAGGTCCGCATCCTTGACCGCCTCGGCCGGTGCCTTGACGGTGAAACCGTCGGCCTGTGCCTTGACCTCGGTCGGGCCGCCCGGACGCAGGCCGATGACCACGTCGAAACCGGATTCACGCAGGTTCAATGCGTGGGCGCGGCCCTGGCTGCCGTAGCCGACAACAGCGATCTTGATCTGGGGCAGGTCGTTGGTGCTCATGGGGGAGGTCCTTTGGAGGAAGAAATCGGAGGGTTCTGAAACGAAAAAACCCGCACCAGGGTGGGTGCGGGTTTTGATGGATACCTGGCAGTTCTACTTACACGCCGGTCCGTCCCGCACCTGTTGGCTGGGTAATAAGTACGAGGACAAGAAGCGAACGGATGGAGGCCGCGCCGGGACCGGCGTGCTCGATGGATTCGCGAATGGGCGTGTGGCGCTGCAACATGTGATCGAGAAAACCACAGCGGTTTTGCCGCTGTCAACCGTGTTTGGACAATTTCCAACGGTTTCGGCTGTATCCAGCGCAAAGCCCCGCCGCATAAGGATGGTTGCGCGTGAAAGCGTTCCGGTGAACGTCAATTCAAGTTTTGAAGCCCGGTTTCTGCGCGGATCAGGCTGTCGTGGATGGCCCCGTGCATGACCATTGTCGGATGTGCGCAGCACGCCTCAACCGCCACCATCGAACGCTTTCCACCCCTCCAGGAAACTCCTCCGTGACCCGACCCCTTGTCCGTGCCGCCCTGGCTGCCGCGCTGCTGTGCGCCCTGCCGATGCTGTCTTCTGCCGCCGACCGGGTCACCGGGCACGGCTTTGCCACCCGCTCGGAAGTGATCGCCCCGCACGCGATGGCGGCCACCTCGCAGCCGCTGGCCACGCAGATCGCGCTGGATGTGATGAAGGGCGGTGGCTCGGCGGTGGATGCGGCGATCGCCGCCAATGCCGCGCTGGGGCTGATGGAGCCCACCGGAAACGGGGTGGGCGGGGACCTGTTCGCGATCGTGTGGGATCCGAAAACGCAGAAGCTGTACGGCTACAACGGCTCGGGCCGTTCGCCGAAGTCGCTGACCCTGGCCGAGTTCCAGCGCCAGGGGCTGAAGGACATCCCGGCCACGGGCCCACTGCCGGTGTCGGTGCCGGGCGCGGTGGATGGCTGGTTCGCGCTGCATGACCGCTTCGGCCGCAAGCCGATGGCCGACAACCTGGCGCCGGCGATCCGCTACGCACGCGAGGGCCACCCAGTGGCGGAGGTGATCGCCTACTACTGGGACCGGTCGGTGCCGAAGCTGTCGCAGTATCCGGGCTTCAAGGAGCAGTTCACGATCAATGGGCACGCGCCGCGCAAGGGTGAGGTGTGGAAGAACCCGAACTTGGCCAACACGCTGGAGCAGATCGCGCAGGGCGGCCGCGATGCGTTCTACAAGGGCGACATCGCGCGCACGATTGGCACCTACTTCAAGGCCAATGGCGGTTACCTGAGCTACGACGACATGGCCAGCCACCACGGCGAGTGGGTGGAGCCGGTGAGCAGCAACTACCGGGGGTATGACGTGTGGGAGCTGCCGCCGAACAGCCAGGGTATCGCGGCGCTGCAGATCCTGAACGTGCTGGAGGGGTACGACTTCTCGAAGATTCCGTTCGGCTCGCCGGAGCATGTGCACCTGTTCGTGGAAGCCAAAAAGCTGGCCTTCGCGGACCGTGCGCGCTTCTACACCGATCCGGCGTTCCAGCCGGCGCCGGTGGCCAAGCTGGTGTCGAAGGAATATGCGGCCGAGCGGCGCAAGCTGATTTCAATGGACAAGGCGCTTCGCGAGGTGCAGCCAGGCACGCCGAAGCAGCTGGAAGAGGGCGACACGATCTACATGACGGTGGCCGATGCGGACGGGATGATGGTGTCGCTGATCCAGTCCAACTACCGTGGGATGGGCAGCGGCATGGCGCCGCCGGGGCTGGGTTTCATCCTGCAGGATCGCGGCGAGATGTTCGTGCTGCGCAAGGACCACCCCAATGGCTATGCGCCGGGCAAGCGTCCGTTCCAGACCATCATTCCGGGCTTCGTGACCAAGGACGGCAAGCCGTGGATGAGTTTTGGCGTGATGGGCGGTGCGATGCAGCCGCAGGGGCACGCGCAGATCGTGATGAACCTGGTGGACTTCGGCATGAACCTGCAGGAAGCCGGTGATGCGCCGCGCATCCAGCATGAAGGCTCGACCGAACCGACCGGGCAGGCCACGGCGATGAGCGACGGTGGCGAGGTGAACCTGGAAACCGGCTATCCGTATGAAACGGTGCGCGCGTTGATGCGCAAGGGGCACCGCGTGACGTTCGCTGACGGTCCGTACGGTGGGTACCAGGCGATCATGCGCGACCCGGAAACCGGGGTGTATTACGGTGCTTCGGAAAGTCGCAAGGATGGGCAGGCAGCCGGATACTGAGCAGTCAGGTGGAGCCACGCGGTGCGTGGCTGCTTCATGCATCTTTGCGAACAGCCGGTGGCCATCGGTTGGTCTGAGCTGGGCCGGCGGGTGCGGGGGTACGGGGGGCGCCGTGAACCCATCCCTGGGGGCTCTTGCGAAACATCCATGTTTCGCAAAGCCCCCGTACCCCCGCCCCCGCCGACCCTCGACGGTGTGTTGGTGGCCATGGAAGATCAACGGCAGTGCCGATCATTTCCATGCGTTACCGGACGGTGGTGTGTTCCGTGGGTTCGTTCGGGAACCGAACCTACCAGCGCACCGCGTAGGGACACGCCATGCGTGTCTGATTTTCGTATCCGCAGGCGACCGTCTGTCGGGGGCGGCCGGCGGGTAGCCACCGGAGGGACTGTCAAAAACATGGATGTTTTTGCCAAGCCCCCATGGATGGGTTTACGGCGTGTCCCGGAGCGTGGCTACCCGACGGTCGCCCCCTGCCAGTAAGAACTGAAACGCTGCTCTTACGCGCTAAGTATCCGCCCGCGACGCCTCATCACGCGTCTCTTCCTGCGCGGCGATCTCTCGCTCGATCCAGGCATCCATCATCCGCCGCGCGCGTAATGCGCGGCGGCGCTGCAGGGCGTATTCCATGTCGAGGACGCGGTACAGCGACCACATGACGGCCAGCATCAGCAGTGCAAAGGGCAGGGCGGCGATGGTGATCATGCCCTGCAGCGCGTCCAGGCCGCCGGCCAGCAACAGCACGGCGGCGATCAGGGCAATCGCCACGCCCCAGGTGATCTTCCGCGACAGTGGCGGGTCGCCGGCTTCGTCGGTGGACATGCTGGCCAGTACCAGCACCGCCGAGTCTGCCGAGGTGACGAAGAAGATCATCAGCAGCACCAGTGCGATCACCGAGAGCACGGTGGGCAGCGGCAGGCTGTCGAACATGGTGAACAGCACGGTTTCGTAGCCGGTGCCCAGTGCCTGCACCAGGTCTACATGGCCGAAGATCTGCGACCACAGCGCGGTGCCGCCGAACACCGAGAACCACAGGAAGCCGAGCACGCTGGGTGCGATCACTACGCCGAGCACGAATTCGCGGATGCTGCGCCCGCGCGAGACGCGGGCGATGAACGAGCCCACGAACGGTGCCCAGGCAATCCACCACGCCCAGTAGAAGATCGTCCAGTCGGCCACCCAGGTGCTGCCCGAGAATGGCGACATGCGCAGGCTCATGGTCACCAGCTGGTTGAGGTAGGCGCCAATGGTGGTGGTGAAGGTATCGAAGATGAAGGCAGTGGGGCCCAGCACCAGGACCAGCGCCAGCAGTAACGCGGCCAGGCCGAGGTTGAAGTTGGAGAGCCACTTGATGCCACGGTGCACGCCGCTGGCGGTAGAGGCCATGTACAGCACGAAGGCGACGGCGATGATGGTCAGCTGCAGCGGCGCGCCGGCGTGCAGGCCGAACACGCGCTCCAGCCCGGCGGCGATCTGGATGGTGCCAAAGCCCAGCGTGGTGGCCACGCCGATCGCGGTGGCCACCACCGCCGCAACGTTGACCACGGTGCCGATCCACCGCCGGTGGTGCGCGCCGATCAGCGGCTGCAGCAGGTCGCTGATCAATCCACGGCCGTTGCGGTTGAACTGGAACCAGGCCATCGCCAGCCCGATCAATGCGTAGATCGCCCACGGGTGCAGGCCCCAGTGGAAGAACGCATAGCGCATCGAGGCGCGTGCCGCTTCCATGCTCTGCGGGGGCAGGCCTTCGGGTGGGGTGACGAAGTGTGAGACCGGTTCGGCCGCGCCCCAGAACACCAGGCCGATGCCCATGCCGGCGGCGAACAGCATCGACATCCAGCTGGCGTTGGAGAAATCCGGTTCGGCATCTTCACCGCCGATCCGCAGCGAACCCAGCCGCCCGAAAGCGAGATAGAGCAGGAACGAGAGCGTGATGAACACCACCAGCAGGTACAGCCAGCCGGCACTGCGGACGATGTGCACCAGCCCGCCGCGCACGATCTCGTTGAACGGGTCGGGTGCCACCCCAGCGGCCAGCACCAGCAGTACCACCAGGGCGATGGAGAGTCGAAATACCATGCGCGGCAGTCTAGCCAAGGCGGCATGACATGGCTGTTCACACTTCCGGTGCAGGTGTGGTCTAATCCGCCCCGAAGCGGGGGTACCGCGGCCATGTGGCCTCGGTTGAGACAGTCCCTTCGAACCTGATCCGGTTGATACCGGCGTAGGGAAGCTTCGCAACAGCCGATGCACCGCGCCGCCCAGCCCCCGCCTGGGATCCGCGCGACGCGCGCCGGCCGTGCGCCGCCGCTTCGTCCCTCGCTGTGCGAACCCTCGCACCGACAACCCAGGACGATGCCCGATGAACGCACACCCTTCCGCCCTGCAGCAACAGGCCCAGCAGCTGTCCGAGTCGGTCACCCGACCCATTCCCGGCTCACGCAAGATCCACGTGCCCGGCTCGCGCTGCGACCTGCAGGTGCCGATGCGCGAGATTGCGCTGAGTGGCGACAACGCCCCGCTGACGGTGTACGACACCTCCGGCCCGTACACCGACCCCGAGGCCCGCATCGACCTGTCCACCGGCTTGCCCGCCTTGCGTGCCGGCTGGGTCGCCGAGCGTGGCGACACCGAACTGCTGGACCGGCCCAGCTCGGCGTTCGGGCGTTCGCGCGAAACCGATGCGCGGCTGGACGCGGTGCGCTTCCCGTCGCGGCTGCAACCGCGACGTGCCGTGGCCGGCGCCAACGTCACCCAGATGCACTATGCCCGTCGCGGCATCATCACTCCGGAAATGGAGTTCGTGGCGATCCGCGAGAACCAGCGCCTCGAGGCCATCCGTGACGAGGCGCTGCTGATGCAGCACCCCGGCCAGTCGTTTGGTGCCTCCATCCCCGCCTCTATCACGCCGGAGTTCGTGCGCGAGGAAATCGCGCGCGGGCGGGCGGTGCTGCCCAACAACATCAACCACCCCGAGAGCGAGCCGATGATCATCGGCCGCAACTTCCTGACCAAGATCAACGCCAACATCGGTAACAGCGCGGTGTCGTCGGGCATCGCCGAGGAGGTGGAGAAACTGGTGTGGGCGATCCGCTGGGGCGGTGACACCGTGATGGACCTGTCCACCGGCAAGCACATCCATGAAACCCGCGAATGGATCCTGCGCAACTCGCCGGTGGCGATCGGCACCGTGCCGATCTACCAGGCGCTGGAAAAGGTCGATGGCCGTGCCGAAGACCTGAGCTGGGAAATCTTCCGCGATACGCTCATCGAGCAGGCCGAGCAGGGCGTGGACTATTTCACCATCCATGCCGGCGTGCTGCTGCGCCATGTGCCGCTCACCGCGCGGCGGGTGACCGGCATCGTCTCGCGCGGCGGCTCGATCATGGCCAAGTGGTGCCTGGCCCATCAGCGCGAAAACTTCCTGTACACGCATTTCGAGGACATCTGCGAGATCATGAAGGCCTACGACGTGACTTTCTCGCTGGGGGATGGCCTGCGCCCCGGCTGCATCGCCGACGCCAACGATGCCGCGCAGTTCGGCGAACTGGAAGCGTTGGGCGAGCTGAGCAGGATTGCCTGGAAGCACGATGTGCAGACCATGATCGAAGGCCCCGGCCATGTGCCGATGCAGCTGATCAAGGAGAACATGGACAAGCAGCTGCGTGAGTGCGGCGAGGCGCCGTTCTACACGCTGGGGCCGCTCACCACCGACATCGCGCCCGGCTACGACCACATCACCAGCGCAATCGGCGCGGCGATGATCGGCTGGTACGGCACCGCCATGCTCTGTTACGTCACCCCCAAGGAGCACCTGGGCCTGCCCAACCGCCAGGACGTGCGCGACGGCATCATGGCTTACCGCATCGCGGCCCACGCCGCCGACCTGGCCAAGGGCCACCCAGGTGCGCAGGTGCGCGACAACGCGCTGAGCAGGGCGCGCTTCGAGTTCCGCTGGGAAGACCAGTTCCACCTGGGCCTGGATCCGGAGAAGGCGCGCGAGTTCCATGACGAAACGTTGCCCAAGGACGCCCACAAGGAGGCCCATTTTTGCTCGATGTGCGGCCCGCATTTCTGTTCGATGAAGATCACCCAGGACGTGCGCGACTACGCGGCCGGGGCGGCCGTCATGCCGCCTGGCCGCGACAGCCGTTAAGCTTCGGCCATCAACACAGGGGCAGGGACAGCACGATGGCCATAGCGCGCACCACCCGATGGCTGGCCATCGCCCGCCGGCACCCTTCGGCCTGGTTGCTGGGGGTGCAGCTGCTGGGCGTATTGCTGTACCCGGCCATGGACGAGTCCGGGGCCGGGCGCGCGCTGTTCGGCGCGTTCGGCATCGCAGTGCTTGGCCTGGCGTTGTGGGTGGTGCGGCGCAGCCCGCTGGGCATGTGGGTGGCGTTGCTGCTGGCCATTCCCTCGGTGGTGTTCTCCCTGTCCGGGGCGCTGCTGGGGCGGCCGGCGCTGGTCACCACCGCGCAGCTGCTGGAATGCCTGCTGTATTTCTATACGGCAGGCAGCCTGATCGCCTACATGCTGCAGGACCACAAGGTGACCCGCGACGAGCTGTTCGCCGCGGGCGCGACCTTCACGCTGCTGGCCTGGGCGTTCGCCTTTGCGTTCGCCGTCTGCCAGCAGTGGTTTCCGGGCAGCTTCGTGGCCACCAGCGAGAGCGAACTGCGCACCTGGATGGAGCTGCTTTATCTCAGCTTCAGTTTGTTGTCCGGGGTGGGCCTGAGCGACGTGGTGCCGGTGCATCCACAAGCACGCGCACTGGTGATGCTGGAACAGTTCGCAGGCGTGATGTACGTAGCGTTGGTGGTGTCGCGGCTGGTCGGATTGACCATGATCCGCAATGCCCGAAACTGAATCGTCAATAAAAAATTACTGAATCAACGTTAAAAGGTTGCTGAATCGCAGATAAAAAATTCGCGCCAAGCGGCGCGAATGTTGAAGCAATTTATGTGGATTCGTCGGCGAGAGAGGCCTGATGTCCTCTGCGCGCACAGGCGCAGTTAACCGGCATAGGCTAGTATTCGCGCGCTTCAGTGTCTTTGCCCTTTGCACTGATGACGTGTGCGGAATCTGGCGGTTCGTTCGATCTGTGGTTGATTCGATGAATGCTGCGTTCCTGTTGTTCAGTTGTATTACGTAGCGCCGGAATGATCAGCCTGGATAGTGAGACACCCGCTGCCGACCGCCTGAGGATCGGCGATTGCACCATCACGCTGTCGTCGCGTGAGGTGGTGGTGGAGGGCGCGCGTCGCCCGCGCCGGCTCACGCCCAAGGCGCTGGGTGTGCTCAAGGTGCTCATGCGCGTGCCCGGTGCGGTGGTGACCCGCGAGGAACTGTTCGCCGAGGTCTGGCCGGACACGCTGCCCACCAACGATGTGCTGACCCAGGCCATCACCCAGCTGCGCAAGGCGTTCTCGCGCGACGACGACGCCGGCACCGCCTATATCGAAACCATCGCCAAGACCGGTTACCGGCTGCTGCAGCCGGTGTCGGTGCTGGTGGAGCCCGGCCCGGACGTCGATGCCGCGCCCAACGAAGACGAACGCGATGCGCTGGCCGCCGTATTTGCTGCGGCAACCCCGGCGCCGCGCCCACGCAGCCGCTGGCGGCGCAACCGGCGCTATGTGTTCCTGGCCATCGGCCTGGGCATGTTCATCGCCCTGCTGGTGATGGCCGCACTGCTGCTGCAGCGCCCGCCGCGCGGGCCTGAAGGCAGTGGCGTGCTGGAAGACGGCAGCCGCGTGGTCGGCAGCCCGCAGCGCCCATATCGTTTGATTACCGCCACGGCCGGCTTCGAGACCTACCCGACCGTATCGCCGGATGGATCGCAGGTGGCTTACGAGGCCGACGATGCGACTGGCGGCGGCAGTGCGATCAAGGTGCAGACCTCCGGCAACGCGCCCGCGCGGCTGCTGACCGATACGCCTGCGGGCCATTCCGACCGTTTCCCGAACTGGTCGCCGAACGGCCGCGATATCGCATTTGCGCGGTTCGGGCCGGAGGGCAGCTGCGAGGTGCTGATCGCCAGTGCGACCGGGGGTGCGATCCGCCATGTCACGCGCTGCGACGGCACCGAGCTGCTCAGCTTCGACTGGACGCCCAACGGGCGTGGCCTGGTGTTCGGCTCGCTGTCCGGCCGCCATGCCTATCGCGGCATCCGCGTGCTGGACATCGCCAGCGGTGCATGGACCCCGGTGGACTACCAGGTTGCCGACGACAGCTTCGACTACGCCCCGCGTTTCTCGCCGGACGGCCGCTGGATCGTGTTCGTGCGCAACCCGCAGATCGGCGACCTCTGGCGCCTCCCGGCCAGCGGCGGCGTGCCCGAACAGCTGACCAACGATTCGGCCGAAATCCGTGGCTGGGCCTGGCGGGGCGACAGCCGGCACATCGTGTTCGGGCGCCGCGTGGACAGCGAAGCACGCCTGTACGAACTGGATACCGAAACGCGCACGCTGCGCGATGTGGGCCTGGACGACGCGCAGTCGCCGGCGTTGTCGCGCAGCAACAACATGCTGGCCTTCGTGCACCGCAAGGCGCAGTTCGGCCTGTTCCGCGTGCCGGTGAAGGACGGCCGACCCGGCACGCCCGAACGCCTGTTCCCTTCCAACGGTCGCGATGGCCAGCCGATGCTGGCGCCCGATGGCCGGCAGCTGGTGTTTACCTCCGATCGTTCCGGCAACTACGGCTTGTGGTGGGCGGACCTGTCGCGCCCCGAATCGCTGCGGCCGGTGGAAGGCCTGCGTCCTGAAACCCGGCAATCCGCCGACTGGTCGCCTGACAGCACCCATCTGCTGGTATCGGGCCGTGATGCCCAGGCGCGGCCGGTGATCTACGAGGTTTCACCGCGCGACGAGCAGATCGTAGCGCTGCCGGTGCCGGTGGCGCAGCCCCTGCAGGCCTTGTACGCCGGCGACAACGACCACGTGCTGGTCGTGGAGCGCGACGACGACGAACGCATGCGCCTGTCGCTGTTCGATCGGCGCACCAAGCCGTGGAAACTGCTGGGCCACGTCGATGGGGTGTCCCAGGCGCGGCTGGATGCGGCCCACCAGCGCGTGCTGTTCACCCGGTTGGCGGCCGGCGGGCTGTGGTCGGCCGATCTGCGCCTGGATCCGGCCAGCATCCAGCAGGTCAGCGAGGACCGGCCCTCGCGTTGGCGCTACCGCACCTGGGCGGTGGCCCGCGATGGCAGCCTGGATTACCTGTCCAGCCGGGCCGACTGCTCCACCGTGTTCGCACGGATCAACAGCCCGTCGCAGGGGGCGGAGTACTGCCTGGACGCCGATCGGCTCAGCGCCGGCAACGGCTTCAGCGCGCAGCCCGATGGCAGCGCCCTGTACCTGGCCCTGGCGGTCGCAGACGGCGCCGACATCGGGGTGATGACGCTGCCCGAGCCGCCCCGACCCGTGTTCTCGTCGGTGCCCAACCTGTTGTTCTGGAAAGGAAAGTAGTCTTCGTACTTCTTTCGTGGGGGCGTCGTGGCGAATTCGGATCAATCTCGTCGAAACGTCCTGACGCAGACCGCCTGACTTGGCAAAACGGTTGCCCCGTAACGGCAAACCCCGGTGTACGTCATGCGTCAGCTTTCCCTCGCCGATCGCGGCCAATCGCTCTCCCTGGACAAGATCGTCGACGACGGTCCGCTGCCCACCTGCCTGGGCGTGGCCCGGCTGGGCAGCCTGCAGACGGCTGGCACCACCTTCACCGTGTGGATGCAGCTGCGCGGCAGCGCGTGGGTCGAATCCAAGGAAGGCCGCTTCCGCCTGCGCCAGCGCGAGTGGATTGCGTTCGAGAAGGAATCCAAGCCGATGATCCAGGCCGGCCGCGATGGCCTGTGCATCGGCCTGAGCCTGGCCCCGGAAGCCCTGCGCGCGCTGGGCGAGCTGGCCGACTGCAGCTTGTACGCCGGCCGCGGCAGCATGAGCCGCAGTGAAGTGCGGGTGGCGCTGCGCCTGTGGCGCGATGCGCTGGCCAGTGGCCAGCCCGCGCAGGCCCTGCGCCCGGTGCTGCTGCACCTGGCCTCGATGCAGCGTGGCATGGCCACCGGCGTGCAGCGCTGCCCGGGCCGCTCGCGCATCCGCAAGCGCCAGGTGTTCGGCCGCATGCAGCGTGCGCGCCTGTACCTGGAAGGCAACAGCCACCGGGTGGTGCGCATCGGCGAACTGGCCGAGTTGACCAACTTCTCCAGCTGGTACCTGTCCAAGACGTTCCAGAGCCTTTACGAAGAGAGCCCGCAGTCGCTGTCGGCGCGCCTGCGCCTGGAGCGCGCCGCAGACCTGCTGCGCGACACCGACATGATGATCGGCGAAGTGGCCGCCGCCAGCGGCTTCGACAACTGCTGCAGCTTCGCGCGTGCGTTCCGCGCCCGTTATGGCCAGTCGGCATCGGGCTTCCGGCAGACCGGTGGATCGCTTTCGCCAAAGTCGGCAAAGAGTCCGGTGGCATCGCGCAAATAATTAACGGTAACGCAATCGTAACTTTCCGAGGCGGTTTAACACGCTACTAACGTACCTTGGAGAGATTGATGAATTTTCGTACTCCCGCAGTGCGGCTGGGCCTTCTGCCGGCCGGCATTGCGCTGGCGCTCGTGCCGAGCTTCGCTTCGGCACAGGAAGCAGCCTCCGGCACCACTGACCTGGATCGCATCTCGGTCACCGGCTCGCGTATTCGCGGTGCCAACATGGAGACCCAGCAGCCGATCCTGACGATGACCCGCGAATCCCTGGAAAAGCAGGGCTTCTCGAGCGTCGCCGACGTGCTGAACAACCTGACCTCGGCCGGTTCGCCGGCCATCTCGCGTTCGGATTCGCTGTCCTCGGGCGAAGACGTGGGCGGTGCCTATGTCGACATCCGCAACCTGGGCGCCCAGCGCACCCTGGTGCTGATGAACGGCAAGCGCCTCGGCGCCACCACCTCGGGCCTGCAGGACCTGAGCCAGATTCCGATGTCGGCCGTTGAGCGCATTGAAGTCCTGAAGGACGGCGCCTCCTCGATCTACGGTTCGGACGCCATTGCCGGCGTGGTCAACGTGATCACCCGCAAGAACGTCGACGGTGGTGAAGTCAACGTCTACTTCGGTCAGTACGACAAGGGCGACGGCGACAACCAGCAGTACTCGATGACCCTCGGTGCGACCGGCGAGCGTGGCAGCCTGACCCTGTCGGCCGAATACGCCAAGCAGGATCCGGTGTGGGCCAAGGACCGCTGGTACAGCCGCGATGGCGGCAAGGGCCCGAACTCCACCACCGCTGACTGGAGCGCCGTCAGCCAGAATGGCAGCTGGTGCAACCCGACGCAGGTGGACTGCACCGATACCGACACGGCGGTGTGGAAGACCCTGAACCCGGGTGGCAACCCGAACAACCCGAACGACTACCACCAGATCACCGGTGCCGAGTACGCCAACTCCAACGAGCAGATGAGCCTGCTGACCGGCGTTGAGCGCAAGTCGCTGTACATCAACGGCACCTACGACTTCACCGACACCATCAGCCTGAACACCGATGTGCTCTACAACGAGCGCAACACGTTCCAGCAGATCGCCGGTTACCCGTACCAGTCGACCTCGTTCGAAACCCCGCTGTCGGCCGACAGCGCCTTCAACCCGACCGCCGTCAATGGCGTCGGCGGCCAGGACGTCGACTTCCGTCGCCGCCTGTGGGAAGTGCCGCGTACCACCGACAGCCAGCTGAAGACCCTGCGCTTCGCGCCGACCATCAGCGGCTACTTCGAGCTGGCCGGCAAGTCCTTCGATTGGGACGTCGGCGCGCTGTGGAACCGCAATGAGTCGATCAAGACCCAGCGCGGCGACATGAGCCTGATCGGTTCCCAGCAGGCGCTGGGTGCGTCCTTCATCAACGCGCAGGGCGTGGCACAGTGCGGTACCGCTGCCAACCCGATCGCGCTGGGTGACTGCCGTCCGTGGAACCCGCTGCTGCCGTACGGCGTTGCAGGCCAGGGTTCGCTGGCTGACCAGGACCTGCAGGACTTCCTGTTCCCGACCTACACCACCCGTGGTGTGACCAAGACCACCAGCTTCACCGCCAACCTGTCGGGTTCCATCGTGGCCCTGCCGGCCGGCGACCTCGGCTTCGCCGTGGGCGTGGAGCACCGCAAGGAAGAAGGCAGCTACGTGCCGGACGCCTTCGCACAGTCGGGCATGTCCACCGGCCTGGGCCAGAAGCCGACCCAGGGTGAGTACGATCTGAACGAGGTCTACCTCGAACTGAACGTGCCGATCCTGGCCGACATGGCGTTCGCCAAGGAACTGACCCTGAACGTTGCCAGCCGTTATTCGGACTACAGCAACTTCGGTGGCACCACCAACAGCAAGTTCGGTCTGACCTGGCGTCCGATGGACGAGCTGCTGGTCCGCGGCACCTACGCCGAGGGCTTCCGCGCTCCGACCATCGCCGATCTGTACGGCGGCCTGAGCTCCAGCTTCGAGCGTTACATCGATCCGTGCGGCACCACCGCACCGGGCAGCGTTGCCGGCAACGGCCCGTGCTCGGCGGCTGGCGTTCCGGCCAACTACGTGCAGCTGGGCCAGGCCGGTGAAGTGTGCGGCACCCTGCCGTGCCAGTCCGGTGACCAGTTCATCTCCGGTGCCAACCCGAACCTGTCGCCGGAAACCTCCAAGAGCAAGACCGTCGGTCTGGTCTGGAGCCCGCGTTGGGTGCAGGGCCTGGACGTCTCGCTGGATTGGTACCGTTACGAGATCAAGGACATGATCATCGCTGACAGCGTTGATCGCATCCTGCGTGACTGCTACGTGCTGGGCGATTCGTCGCGTTGCGACGGCATCGTGCGTGCGGCTGACGGCCACATCAGCGCGCTGACCTACGGCACCGCCAACCTCGGCTCCATGGAAACCGAAGGTTACGACCTGGGCGTCAAGTACCGTCTGCCGGAACTGGGCATTGGTCAGTTCAACATCGACTGGCAGACCAGCTACCTGGCCAAGTACGACGAGTCGGCACAGAACGCTGCGGGTGACAACATCATGATCGGCCGCGTGGCACAGGATGCCCTGTTCCGCGTGCGTTCGAACCTGGCCGTCAACTGGGCGCTTGGCGACTTCGGTGTGAACTACACCGCTCGCTACTACTCGGGCATGAACGAAGACTGCATCGCCATCGGCTGCACCGACCCGGATCGCATCGCCAATGGCGAAGCGGCTCCGCTGCGCAAGACCGGTTCCAACACCTTCCACGACCTGCAGGTCAGCTGGAAGGCACCGTGGGATGCCACCATCGCCCTGGGCGCGAACAACGTGTTCGACCACAAGGGTCCGCTGATGTACTCGGCACCGAACTCGAGCTTCGCCTACTACGGCGGTTTCGATATCGGCCGCTTCCTGTACATGAAGTACACCCAGAAGTTCTGATCCATCGAACCACTGGTGCAATAAAAGGAGGGCGGCCCGCAAGGGCCGCCCTCTTTCTTTGCCCGCAGGGCAAAGAAAAAAGCCGACCTTCAAAGGTCGGCTTTGGGTAGCGCCGGCCGTTGGCCGGCCGTTGATCTACGCTTGAAGCATCAAGCGTCGGCCGTAGCCAACCCCATCAACCCATTGGCATGGTCCCGCCACTGCGGCAGCTTGGCCAGCACGCCCGCGCGTTGCAGGTAGTCCTCGTCCACCGGGTCGCCGTTGACCAGCGCCAGCGCCACGTGCACCGCACCGGTCACCCAGAAGCTGCGCGTGTTGGAACGCTGCGGCTGCAGGTGGAAGGCCACCGCCTCGATGATCGGCATCGGCAGGCCCCACAGCCCCAGCAGGTAGGCACCGGCTTCGCTGTGGCCCGGGCGCGGGTCGGCGTCGTCGGCCGGCTCACTGCGCTCGTTGCGCACGCCGGGCAGCAGCAGGCCGATATCGGCCAACAGTGCG
Source organism: Stenotrophomonas sp. CCNWLW57 (assembly GCF_037203925.1). NCBI lineage: Bacteria > Pseudomonadati > Pseudomonadota > Gammaproteobacteria > Lysobacterales > Lysobacteraceae > Stenotrophomonas > Stenotrophomonas sp. CCNWLW57. The sequence goes on along the minus strand of NZ_JBBCBJ010000001.1, from coordinate 286,387 downwards.
GCGGTCGCGCCCAGTTCGGCACTGGAATCGGGCAGGAGCTTGGCGGCCAGTCGCGAAGCGAGCAGCGCGCGCTGCTGCAGCGCGTTGCGTTCACCGCTGGACAGCGGCGAAGCCGAGAACACCTCGCTGGCCAGCACCAGGTCGCGCAGGGTCGACAGGCCCAGGCGGGTCACGGCGGTGCGCAGGTCGGAAATGGTGCGGCCGCTGTTGAAGAAGGCCGAGTTGGACAGCTGCAGCACCTTGGCCGCGATCGCCGGATCGGCCGACACCAGCTTGGAGACATCGGCCGTGTCGGTGTCGTCGTCGTGCTCCAGCGCCTGGGTCAGGCTCAGGTACAGGTGCGGCGGCGAGGGCAGCTTCTCGATGCGGCCGATGGCGCTGCGCAGGCGCGCGCTGTCGAGCAGCTCGCGCAGCTCTTCCAGGCTGGTGAGCGCTTCAAGCAGCACTTCCGGTGCCAGCGGCAACGGCAGGAAACGGTGGGCAACGCCGATCAGGCGTGCCGGCGGCGGGCGGTTGCCCTGGGCCGCGTCGACCAGCGCGATGCGGATCGTCTCCGGACGCAGCGTCCGGATCTGGCCCAGCAGCGTGGTGGCGTTGAGATCGGGCAGGGAGGGGCAGGCGATCACCGCATCCACCGGCGTGGACGCCACCATGTTCATGGCCGTCTGGCCATCGGGTGCCCGCAGCGGCTGCCACTCTTCCCCAAGATCGGCAATGAAATCCATCAGCTCAGCCGACAGGCTGGCTTCGTCCCCAACTAGCAGAATACGCACGACACAATCCCCTGGGTGACCACGGTGAACCCCACCGTGGACGGTGTAGAAGTCGCAATGTACTCAATCCGGCGCAAACAGTGATGTGCCGCATTGTAAAAACGTGATGCCCATCGCTCCGGCGACCAGCGCCGGAGCAGGGTCATTCAGCCTCAGCTGTTGCTGGACAGGTAGCGCTGGTGCGCTTCAACCAGGATCTGCTTGGCTTCGGCGGCGCCGCCCCAGCCATCCAGCTTGACCCACTTGCCCTTCTCGAGGTCCTTGTAGTGCTCGAAGAAGTGGCCGATGCGCTCCAGCCAGTGCTTGGACACCTGCTCGATGTCTTCCACGTGCGCGTAGCCGCTGAACACCTTGGAGATCGGCACGGCCAGGATCTTTTCGTCGCCGCCGGCTTCGTCGCTCATCTTCAGCACGCCCACCGGACGGCAGCGCACCACCGAACCCGGGACCAGCGGCAGCGGCAGCACGACCAGCACGTCGGCCGGATCGCCATCGCCGCACAGGGTGCTCGGCACGTAGCCGTAGTTGCAGGGGTAGCGCATCGGGGTGGAGAGGATGCGGTCGACGAAGATCGCGCCGGTTTCCTTGTCCACTTCGTACTTGACCGGCTCCGAGTCCTTCGGGATCTCGATGATGACGTTGATTTCTTCCGGCGGGTTCTTGCCGGGCGAGACGAGTTCCAGACCCATGGTGTGCTCCGAGAGGGGGGATGGCGCGATAAGACCTCCCATTTTATGCCTTTGCCGGCCAACGTGCAGGGTGGGGACTATCCGACCCGCCGCAGTGGCGATCGCCGACCGCCGCCAGCGCAGCCGGCTTATCCCGCCCGGGCGTGGGCAGGCGCACGGTGGAGGTCCCTCCACGGAGCACGCCCATGACCCTTCCACTGCCTTCCCGCCACCCCTCCAACGCCTTGGCCGCGTTGATCCTGCTGGCGCTGGCCGTTGCCGGCCCGGCCGCCGCCAGCCCGCCGCCCGCTGCGCCCCTGCACGTCGATCTGGTCGATTACCCCACGCCGCAGGCGAACTGGTCCGCCTTCCGCGACCTGCGCCATCGTCTTGAAGCCGGCTTCGACGATGCCTGCCCCGATACCTTCTGCGAAGGCGAGTACACCGATTACCAGCCGCTGAAACTGCGCTGCTCGGTCGAACGGGCCACGGGCAGGGTCAATGTCTGCGGCTGGGCCTTCGCTGCAAGCGAGCTGCGGGTGGACCCGGCGACCGGCGCCCTGCAGCGGCAGCAGCCCACCTGGCTGTGCCACTTCCCGACCGGCGGCGGCACCACTGTAGCGGCATTGCTGGCGGCACTGGACGGACCGCAGCCGTTGTTCCAGCGGCTGCCCGCTACGGGAAAAACCGTGTTCGAGGCATTGGGAGACTGCCTGCGCTAGCCTGCGCGCATGGACTCCCTGCTCGCCGCCGCCGCGCGCGCCCTTGCCGCTGGCGACGTACTGACCGCACTGGGCCACGTGGCCCTGCGCAGCGACCCGCCGGCACTGGCGCTGCGCGGTGTGGCCATGGCCCAGCTGGGCGAGCTGCAGCGGGCCCGGGAACTGCTGCGGCTGGCCCACCGCGGCTTTGGCGCCGATGAGGTGCTGGCCCGGGCGCGCTGCGTGGTGGCGGAGGCGGAAGTGGGGCTGGCGCTGCGGGATCTTGCCGAAACCCCCGCGCCGCTGCTGGCCGCCGCCCATGCGTTGGAGGAGCGCGGCGATCCGCACAATGCGCTGCAGGCCTGGTTGATCCTGGCCCGCCGCTGGCTGTTGCTCGGGCGTCGGCAGGAGGCCGAATCGGCCTTGGCGAAGGTGCAGGGCAGGGCGCTGACGCCCGCCCTGGCCGCCATGGCCGGGCTGGCCGAAGCGGCCTTGGCGGCGCGCGCGTTGCGGGTGTCGCAGGCGACGGCGGCGCTGGAGGCGGCTGCGGCCGCCGCGCAGGCGTCGGGCATCGGCGCCCTGCACGCAGAGGTCGTGCAGGCCCGCCGCCATCTGGCCCAGCCGGCGGCACGCCGGGTGGCCCGGGAGGCCGCTGACCGCCTGCTGGATCTCCAGGCCGTGCAGGACCTGCTGGCCTCAACGGCCTGTGTGGTGGATGGCTGCCGGCGCGGCGTGTGGCTGGGAGGGCGCTGGCGGTCACTGGCGCGCCGGCCGCTGCTGTTTGCGCTGCTGCGTGCCGTCGGCCAGGCGTGGCCGGGGGATGTAGACCGCGACGTGTTGATTGCCGAGGTGTTCCGCACTCGTAATGGCGACGACAGCCACCGCGCGCGGCTCCGGGTGGAAATGGGGCGCGTCCGCGCTGCGGTGAAGGGACTGCTGTCGGTGGAAGCGACCGCCAACGGCTACCGGCTGATAGCCGCGCCCGGCATCGCGGTGGTGGTGCTGGCGCCACCGATCGAAGGCGAGCAGGGCGCCGTTGCCGCATTGCTGGCCGATGGGGCGGCCTGGTCCAGTTCGGCACTGGCCTTGGCGCTGGGGGCCAGCCAGCGCACGGTGCAGCGCGCGCTGGCGGCGCTGGAAAGCACCGGCCAGGCACGCGCGACCGGGCGCGGGCGCACGCAACGCTGGTGGGCCATGCCGCTGTCCGGATTCACGACGATCTTGTTACTCCCGGCCGCGCTGCCGGGCGACTAGGGTGGCTGCCAGGCACCCCTTCCGATGTGCCAGGAGATGCTGCAATGAACACTGCAACGCTGAACCCCGCCGCTGCCCCGCGCGTGCACGACGCCGAGGTGGCCCGCGAATATGGTCCCTTTGACGGCGCCGACTGCATCCACGGTGTCAGCTTCGATGGCCGCCATGTCTGGGCCGCCACCGGCCCGGCGCTGCTGGCCTTCGATCCGGACAGCGGCGCCCCGGTACGCACGCTGGCCGTGCCCTGCGATGCGGGCACCGCGTTCGACGGTACCCACCTCTACCAGATCGCCGAAGCGCGCATCGACAGGATCGACCCGCAGACCGGCAACGTGCTGGCCTCGATTCCCGCGCCTGGCGGCGGCACCGATTCGGGCATGGCCTGGGCCGAAGGCAGCCTGTGGGTGGGGCAATACCGCGAACGCCGCATCCACCAGGTGGATCCGGCCACGGGCGAGGTGCTGCGCACGATTGAATCGGACCGCTTCGTCACCGGCGTGACCTGGGTCGATGGCCAGCTCTGGCATGGCACCGACGACGGCGAACGCAGCGACATCCGACGCGTGGATGCCCAGAGCGGGCAGGTGCTGGAGCAGCTGCGCATGCCCGAGGGCATGCATGTCAGCGGTCTGGAGGCCGATGGCGCGGGCCTGTTCTACGCCGGCGGCGGGCGCAGCGGCAAGGTGCGGGCGGTGCGCCGGCCGCGCGCTTAACGTGACGCATTCTCATTTGAGGGGTAAGATGCCGCCGCACCGGGCCACCTCTGCATGTCCTCCAACGCATCCACCCTGACCGACCTGTTGATCCGCGAACGCCCGGCGCTGCTGCGTCGGGTGCAGCGGATACTGGGCAGCGACGGCAGCGCCGAAGACGTGATCCAGGCCATCTGGTTCAAGGCGCGCGGGGTGGATGCCGGGGTGACCATCGACAACCCGCGGGCCTATCTGTACCGTCTGGCCACCAACCTGGCCACCGACCAGGGCCGGGAACGCAGCCGCCAGACGCGGCTGTTGGCCGACCACTACCTGTGGGGGCCGGATGAAGTGCTGTCCACGGAAGAACAGGCCATGGCCCAGGACGAGCTGCAGCGCGTGCTCGCCGCCGCCGACCACCTTCCCGAACCGACCCGCACGATCTTCCGCCTCAACCGGTTGCAGGGGCTGACCCAGGCGGAAATTGCCCGGCGCCGTGGCGTGTCGGTCACGACCGTGGAAAACCATGTGCGCGCTGCGTTGCAGCGGCTGGCATGGGCGCGCAGCGGGCGGTGAGGCGCGGGGGCTTGGGGAAGTGCCGTTCCCACACGTCTTGATGGTATCGGCGCTGCCCTCCGCATCCTTGCCAGCCATGAGCCCGCACGACCTGCCTACCGACCCGACCGCGCCCACCTCGCCCGACCTGCTTGCCGAACAGGCACAGGCGTGGATCACGTGGCTGGCCTCCGGCGCCGTGGACGCGCCACGCATGCAGGCCTTCGAACACTGGCTCAGCCTGCCCGGGCACCGCCGCGCGTTCGAATACGAGCGCCAGCTGTGGCAGGCCGTGGCGCAGCCGCCGGCGGGGGCGAAGCGTCCGCATGTCCGCCGTCGTCGCGTTCCCCGCCTGGTGCTGGCCGCTGCCGCCGCGCTGGCGCTGGTGTGGGTGTCACCCGAAGCCTGGTTGCGCCTGCGTGCTGATTACCGCAGCAGCCACGACGTGGTCACGCTCGCCCTGCCCGATGGCAGCCGCGCGGTGCTCGATGCCGATTCGGCGATTGCCGTGGACTATGACGACCAGCGCCGCAGCATCCGCCTGCTGCGCGGGCGCGCCTGGTTCGAAGTTGCGCCCGGGCGCGCCCAGCCGTTCCAGGTGACCGCACAGGCCGGTGTGGTGGAGGACATCGCCACGGCGTTCGCGGTGGCCAGCACCCCGCAGGGAGTGGAAGCGGAAGTCTCGCAGGGCCAGGTCCGCGTCGCGGCCTCGCCCAACGGCGGCTGGACCTACCTGCTGGCTGGCCAGCGCGCCGGCTTTGCGCCTGGCGGCCGGGTGGTGCGCCATGACGACCTGGCCCCCGACCGCATTGCCGCATGGCGCGACGGCGAGCTGCTGCTCGATGCCAGCGGCGTGGCCGATGCGGTCGCGCAGATTGCGCGCTATCGCCAAGGCCCCACGTTCGTGCGCGGCGACCTGTCGTCGTTGCCCGCCGTCAACGCCGCACTGCGCGTGGACCAGCCCGAGCAGGCGCTGGATGCGCTGGCGATGTCGGCCGGGCTGCGCATCACCCGCCTGCCGATGGGCGTGGCGATCGTGAGCGCCACCCCCGCGCGCTGAATGCGCCTTGGGGAAGGGATCGCCCCGCACGTCTTACCCCCGAACGTACCCGCCGCCGCCACGTACGTCGCAGCGCCCGCACCCCGTGCGGGGAAGCCGTGCTTTCGCGGCATCGCCTCTCAACAGGTTTCAACATGCTTCCCATTTCCCGACCGGCGCCGATGCTGCGCCCGTCCCGCCTGTGCACCGCGTTGTTGGCCGCCGGCCTGGCCTCGGCCACCGCGTTGCCGGCACTGGCCCAGTCCGGCGACACCGCCCCACTGGCCGCCACCCGCCCGTTCGATATCCCCGCCCAACCGCTGGCCGATGCGCTGCGCAGCTACATGCGCCAGTCCGGTGTGCAGGTGGCCTACCCGGCCGCACTCGCCAACGGTGCCAGCTCCACGGCGGTGCATGGTGCGCTGGATGCGCAGGCCGCACTGGCGCAGCTGCTGCAGGGCAGCGGCCTGGCGCCACGCGCGCTGGGGCCGGGCGCGGTCACCCTGGAGCGCGCGCCGCGCGGCCAGGGCGAGGATGGCGTGATCCACACCGCGCCCCTGCGCGTGGCCGGTGACCAGGCCAGCGCCGAAAGCACCGCCGAGCGTGCGCTCGAGCAGTACCGCAGCAGCGGGTCGAGTGTGTACGTGCCACGGACCACCCTCGAGCGCTTCCGTGGCACCTCCACCGCCGACATCGTCAGGGGCGTGGTCGGCGTGACCGCCGGCGATCCGCGCACGGCCAACGCGTTGGACCTCAACATCCGTGGCATCCAGGGCCAGAGCCGCATCCCGGTGATCATCGACGGCGGGCAGTCCACCATGGACACCTACCGCGGCTATGCCGGCCAGTCGCAGCGCACCTACCTCGACCCGGATCTGATTTCCAGCCTCACCGTGACCAAGGGCCCCAGCCTGGGCGCCAATGCGTCGGGCGGCATCGGCGGCGTGGTGGAAATGGAAACGCTGAACATCGGCGACGTGCTGCGCGACGGCCAGGACGCCGGCCTGCGCGTGCGCAGCGGCATCTCCAACGGCAGCGCGCGTGACCTTCCCGCCTACAACGGCACCCCCGGTACCGACCGCAGCAGCCTCGGCGGGCAGTTCTTCAACATCGCCGGCGGCAAGCACTGGGAAAGTTTTGACCTGGTGGCGGCCTACGCGTGGCGCGATACCGGCAACTACTATTCGGGCAAGCATGGCTACGACGATTTCCCGCAGACCCGGCGCACCCTGGCACCGTTGAACCCGCCCAACACCGAAGTGTTCAACACCTCGTCCAAGTCCAACTCGGTGCTGCTCAAGGGCACCTGGCGGATCGATGACGTGCAGACGCTGGAGGCCGGCTACCGCCACTACAGCGGCCGCCAGGGTGAAATCATGGCCTCGCAGATCATCCGCGTGGACCGCGACCGCGTGCCGCAGTGGGAGCCGGGCAGCGTGGACCTGGATGCCTACAACCTGCGCTACCGCTTCAACCCGGGCAACGACATCGTCGACCTGAAGGCCAACCTCTGGTACACCCAGGCCGACAGCCTGATGTACAACGGCCTGACCGGCATCACCCCGTGGTACTTCGACCGCCGCACCGAATGGTATGACGGCCCGACCTTCAACACCGACCCCGGTTACAAGGATGCCTACCGCAACGACATGAGCCAGACGCGGTTCGGCCTGGACGTGTCCAACACCATGGTGATGACTACCGACAGCGCCGGCTTGTTCACCTTCGACTACGGGCTGTCCTTCAGCGATGAAGACGTGGGCCCGGGCGACAGCGCGCCGATCATGCACGACGACCTGGTCAACAACCGCTTCCTGCGCAATGCCACGCGCAGGGAATACAGCGCGGTGGCCTCGATGAAATGGCAGCCGGGCGAGCGCTGGGACATCCTGGTGGGTGGCCGCTTCAACCGCGTCAGCATCCACGACCGCAACCGCCTGGCCACGCCGGAAACCGAGGAAGTGATCGGCCAGTACCGCTATACCCAGCTGCTCAACGGCAACCCGGCGCTGCCGGCCTGGCGCGCGCAGCGGATCGCCATGCTCAACTGGTACCCGGATGCGAACGGCCAGTTCACCGAGGCCTCGCTGCTGGCTTCGCCGTACAAGAAGGGAACGGTGGCCGACATCACCGGCTGGAACTTCCACGATGTCACCGCCACCGAAGACCTGGTGGTGCCCACCAGTTGGACCTGGTCGCAGCCGATCCGCCGCACCGACAACGCGTTCATGCCCACCGCCAGCGTCACCTGGCACGCCGATGAAGACACCCTGGTCTACCTCAAGTACGCCGAAGGCGTGAAGCTGCCCAGCCTGTTCGAAAGCACCCTGGGCCTGTTCACCGCGGCCAAGCCGGTGGGCGGCGAACTCAAGCCCGAGCGCGCGGGCACCTGGGAAGTGGGCGCCAGCACCGTGCGCCATGATCTGTTTGCCGAAGGCGACCAGGCCGCGTTCAAGCTGGCCTACTTCAACACCCGTATCGACGACCTGATCACGCGCGACTACCGCACGCTGTCGGCCGGCTATATCCGCAACATCGACCGCTTCAAGGTCTCCGGCCTGGAGTTCCAGTCCAGCTATGACGCCGGCAAGGTGTTCGCCGATCTGTCGGCGCACTACTACTTCGAAGCCAAGACCTGCGCCCCGGACATCGCCGCCGAGCGCCGCGCATACGGCGTGCAGCGAAAGAACGAAGAACTGGCCAACACGCCGGACTGCGTCGACGGTGGGTTCGAGGGGTCCTACAGCAACACCCAGAATCCGCCGCGCTACACGGTCAACCTGACGCTGGGGTCACGGCTGCTGGACCAGCGGCTGAGCTTCGGTACCCGCGTGATCCACAACAGCGGTCCAATCAGCAGACTGGACAAGGAATGGAACGTGGGCCTGTCCGCGATCCAGCAGCTGTACCAGCCGGCGACCATCGTGGACGTGTTCGCCAGCTGGCAGGCCAGCGAGCAGCTGGCGGTCGACTTCAACGTGGACAACCTGACCGACCGCTACTACCTCGACCCGCTGGCGCTGGGTGTAATGCCGGCCCCGGGCCGGATCATGCGCCTGGCGGTCACCTGGCGGTATTGAGAAAACCCGCGAGCCGGGCTCTGCCCGGCTCGCGGGTACGCTATCGGGCGGTCGCATCCGCGTGCAGCGCCTCGTTCAACTCATCCACCACGATCGCCCAATCCGCATCTTCCTTCAGCTCTTCGCGCAGGAACTGACGCTGCGCATCGCTCCAGTAAGTGGCTTCGGCCAAGGTCACGTCGCCGGGCAGCTGGTGCGCCCGGATGAACGCCGCAATGGCCTCCGGGCTGGAGTCCAACCCCAACTGCTCGAACAGGTTGGTCATGCGCGATTCGGTGGTGTCCATCATGGCAATCCTTGTGGGCGGAAGAATGCTCCATTATCAACACCCCAAGGTGAGGATGGCATCGCCGGAATGGGGGGGGAGGGCAGCACCGGCAATCCGGGTTGGGGTAGTCTGCGCGACAGGCGTCTTATCCCTGTGCCGGACCTTGCCCGGCGCTGCCACCTTCTTTCTGCCAGAACGCCATGAACGCCACCGATACCCTTGAAGCGACCCGCAGCCAGCGCCTGAAGGCCGCCACCCGAGACAGCCACGGCGCGTTGGACAAGCGCATCATGGCCGGCGACATCTTCGCCGACCGTGGGCGGTTCGCGCGCTTCCTGCGGGTCCAGTACCGCTTCCACCGCGATATCGATGGCCTGTACGCCAACGCCGCGCTGGATGCGCTGCTGCCCGACCTGGCCGAACGCCGGCGGCTGCCGCAGGTCACCCGCGACCTGCGCGATCTGGAACAGACCCTGCCGGCCCCGGTGCCGCTGCGGCTGGACCCGGACCTGCCACTGGCCGCCGCACTGGGCTGGTTGTACGTGGCTGAAGGCTCCAACCTGGGCGGCACCATCCTGTACAAGATGGCCGCGCAGCTGGGCCTGGATGCGGACTTCGGCGCACGCCACCTGGCCGCGCATCCCGATGGTGCCGCACGCCACTGGCGCGAGTTCACCGCTGCGCTGGACAGCGTTGTACTCACCGAAGTCGAAGAGCAGCAGATGATCGATGCGGCCGATGCCGCGTTCCGCAGCGTGCACGATCACGTGGAGCTGGAATTCGCATGAGCAGGGGCGTGCGCGCCGTGTCGCGCTGATGCGCTGGCTCTGGTTCTGCCTGGGCTGGGTGATGGTGGCGCTGGGGGTGATCGGCGCGCTGTTGCCGGTGATGCCCACTACCATCTTCCTGATCCTGGCAGTGGGTTGCTTCGCGCGCAGCTCACCGCGCTTCGAGCGCAAACTGCTGGAGCATCCGCGCTACGGCCCGTCGCTGCGCGCCTGGCGCGAGCAGGGCGCGGTGAGTCGCAAGGGCAAGGCATTTGCCGCCGGCGGCATGGCATTCGGGTTTGCGATGTTCTGCTGGGGCGCGAGGCCGTCGTGGCCGTTGCTGCTTGGCGTCGGGCTGTTCTTCGCCGCAAGCGCGGCCTACGTGTTGTCGCGGCCGACGCCGTTGCCGTGATGGTGCGGGTCAGGCGACACCCCATGAGCGACCATGGATCGTAGTGACACGCCATGCGTGTCAAAGCCATGATCCTGTGCACGTAATCCGCCATGCGCGTAGCACGGAACGTCGAACGAAACCGATACCGCGACACCCTGTAAGGTGTCGCGGCACCATGACCGTTACAACAACGGCACCAGCAGCAGCGCCACGATGTTGATGATCTTGATCAACGGGTTGATCGCCGGGCCGGCGGTGTCCTTGTACGGATCGCCGACGGTATCGCCGGTCACTGCCGCCTTGTGCGCCTCGCTGCCCTTGCCGCCGAAGTGGCCGTCTTCGATGTACTTCTTGGCGTTGTCCCAGGCACCGCCGCCGGTGGTCATCGAGATCGCCACGAACAGGCCGGTCACGATGGTGCCGATCAACAGGCCGCCCAGTGCGCGCGGCCCCAGCAGCAGGCCCACCACCACCGGCACCGCGACCGGCAACAGCGAAGGCACGATCATTTCGCGGATCGCCGAGCGGGTCAGCATGTCCACTGCGCGGTCGTACTGCGGCTTGCCGGTGCCTTCCATGATCCCGGGAATCTCGCGGAACTGCCGGCGCACTTCTTCCACCACCGCACCGGCGGCGCGGCCCACTGCTTCCATCGCCATCGCGCCGAACAGGTAGGGGATCAACCCGCCGATCAGCAGGCCGATGATCACCGTGTGGTCGGACAGGTCGAAGGCGAACACTTCACCCGGGTGCGCGGCCTGCAGGTTGTGGGTGTAATCGGCGAACAGCACCAGCGCGGCCAATGCCGCCGAACCGATCGCATAGCCCTTGGTCACCGCCTTGGTGGTGTTTCCCACCGCATCGAGCGGATCGGTGATGTTGCGGATCTCCGGTGGCAGCTCGGCCATTTCGGCGATGCCGCCGGCGTTGTCGGTGATCGGCCCGTACGCATCCAGCGCCACGATCATGCCGGCCATCGACAGCATCGCGGTGGCCGCGATGGCGATGCCGTACAACCCGCCGTGCAGGTGCGCCAGCCAGATCGCCAGGCACACCGCGATCACCGGCAGCGCGGTGGACTTCATCGACACGCCCAGGCCAGCGATGATGTTGGTGCCGTGCCCGGTGGTGGAGGCCTGTGCCACATGCTGCACCGGCTTGTACTGGGTGCCGGTGTAGTACTCGGTGATCCACACGATCAGCCCGGTCAGCACCAGCCCGATCAGCGCGCAGATGTACAGGTTCGTTGCCCCGTGGGCGTTGTCCGGCATCAGCTGCAGGGTGATCGGGTAGAAGGCGATGGCGGCCAGCACGCCCGACACGATCACGCCCTTGTACAGCGCGCCCATGATCGAGCCGCCCGGCTTCACCTTCACGAACAGCGCGCCGATGATCGACGCGATGATCGACACCCCGCCCAGTACCAGTGGATACAGGATCGCGTTGCGACCGGCTTCGGCGATCATCAGGCTGCCCAGCAGCATGGTGGCGATCACCGTCACCGCGTAGGTTTCGAACAGGTCGGCAGCCATGCCGGCGCAGTCGCCGACGTTGTCGCCCACGTTGTCGGCAATCACCGCCGGGTTGCGCGGGTCATCCTCGGGAATGCCGGCTTCGACCTTGCCGACCAGGTCCGCGCCCACGTCGGCACCCTTGGTGAAAATGCCGCCGCCCAGCCGGGCGAAGATCGAAATCAGCGAGGAGCCGAATGCCAATCCAACCAGCGCGTGCAACGCTGCGGCAGTGTCCAGCCCCATCCGCAGCAGCAGCGCGTAATAGCCGGCCACGCCGAGCAGGCCCAGCCCGACCACCAGCATGCCGGTGATCGCACCGCCACGGAATGCCACGTCCATGGCGGCACTGAGGCCATTGCGTGCCGCTTCGGCGGTGCGTACGTTGGCCCGCACCGACACGTTCATGCCGATGTAGCCGGCCGCACCGGACAGCACCGCACCGATCGCGAACCCGATCGCGGTGTACCAGCTGAGGAAGATGCCGACCAGCACGAACAGCACCGCGCCGGCGATGCCGATGGTCAGGTATTGGCGGTTGAGGTAGGCGCGCGCGCCTTCCTGGATGGCGGCGGCGATTTCCTGCATCCGGGCATTGCCCGCCGGTTGCCGGAGGATCCAGCGTGCCGACACGATGCCGTAGAGAATCGCGAGAATGGCGCAGAACAGCGCCAGAGAAAGCCCATAACGTTCCAGCATGTCCCCTCCCGGGTGATGGATGGCATCCAGTTGACGGACGAACCTCACCACGCGGGGCACAACGGGCTGCAACGATGGACCAACCCGTTCAGACCGTACCCGGTCATCAAGCGTGTGGCTTTGTTCAGCAATCCCTGGTGCCCCCGAGTATGCAGTGAAATCATCGCCCCTGCCCAGCGATTGCGCCGAACAGCCCAACGAAGCCCTGATCCAAGGCGCACGAGGCTGTAGCGCCGACCGTTGGTCGGCTCCGCGGTTGGCGCAATCCCATCAGCCCCGCGTGCGCCCCCCTTGCCACACCGTTCATCCCTCCCAAGCCACCCTCACTCCACCCCAACGGAGGCTTCCCGCATGTCCCCCCGCCACCTCATCCTGCTGGCCCTGCTTCCTGCCCTGGCGGCTACTGCCGCCGAAACCCCCGAACGCCAGCGCCCGGTCGGCGCAGCACAGGCAGTGAACGTCACCCACACCCTGCGCCAGATCCCCGAAGCCTGTGCCCGCCTGGAAGGCACCTTCACCGGCGACGCAGCGCAGCCCTACCGGTTCGTGGTCGCCCGCACCAGCGAGCAGTGCCAGCCACGCGCAAAGTTCGTCGACTTCGACAAAGCGCAGCCCAGCGAAGCCAAAGGCTGGAAGCTCAACGACGTGATCCGCGTGCCCAGCGCGGCCTGTCCCACCCAGCAGGCAGTAGTGAGGGTCTGGCGCCTGCCGATGGAACAGAAGCTGCAGCTCGATGGCCAGGGCCAGTCGCGCATCTACCTGGAAGACGCCAAGAAGCAGGCCGCTGCCGGCCAGATCGCGGAGATTCCGATGTTCGCGGCGAAGATGACCGTGGAAGGCAAGGCCTGCCCGTAATGCGCGCAACAAAAAGCCCGTAGAGCCGCGCACTGCGTGGCTCCACAGTGTCCGCAGGCCCGTTACGCCTCAAATGCCGGCAGCTTCTTCTTCACCGCCACATTCTTGAGGGTCACGTACTTCGGCAGTCCATCGGTGCCGTAGGGTAGCGGTGCCTCGCCCTTGATCAGCGGCGACAGGTACGCGCGGGCCTTGTCGGTTATCCCGAAGCCATCGCGGCGGATGAAGCCGGCCGGCATCTTCTTCTCGTGGTTGGCCACCTTGTGCAGCGGCGCCGGCTCGATCTTCCAGCGGTACGGGGCGTCGCTGCTGCGCACGATCACCGGCATCACCGCGTTCTGGCCCTTCAGCGCGTACTGCACCGCCGCCTTGCCCACCGCCTGCGCCTGTTCCCAGTCGGTCTTCGAGGCAATGTGCCGGGCCGAGCGCTGCAGGTAGTCGGGCAGGGTCCAGTGCACCTTGTAGCCCAGCGTGTCCTTGACCCGCGCGGCCAACTGCGAAGCAACCCCGCCCAACTGGGTGTGCCCGAACGAATCCTTGCCGCCGCCGGCATCTGCCACGAACCGGCCATCGGCGGTCTGGATGCCTTCGGAGGCCACCACCACGCAGTGGCCCACGCGCTCCACCACCTGCTTCACCTTGGCCAGGAACGCGGCCTCATCATAGGCGCGCTCGGGCAGCAGAATGATGTGCGGGGCTTCGTCCGGTCCGTTTCCGGCCAGCCCGGCCGCAGCCGCCAGCCAGCCCGCATGCCGGCCCATGGCCTCGTACACGAACACCTTGGTGGAGGTTTCGGCCATGGCCGCCACGTCCAGCGCCGCCTCGCGCACCGACACGGCGGTGTACTTGGCCGCCGAACCGAAGCCCGGGCAGGTGTCGGTCACCGCCAGGTCGTTGTCGATGGTCTTGGGCACGCCGATGCAGGTGAGGTCGTAATCGAAGGCCTTGGCCAGCTGCGAGACCTTCCAGGCGGTATCGGCCGAATCGTTGCCGCCGTTGTAGAGGAACCAGCGCACGTCGTGGGCGCGCAGCACCGCCAGCAGTCGCTCGTAGCGGGCCCGGTCGGCCTCCAGCGATTTGAGCTTGTAGCGGCAGGAGCCGAAGGCGCCGCCGGGGGTATGGGCCAGCGCCGCAATCGCCGCCGCCGACTCCTTCGAGGTGTCGATCAGCTCCTCGCGCAGCGCGCCCAGGATGCCGTTGCGCGCGGCCAAGACCTTGATTCCCTTGGCCCTGGCGGTGCTGATCACCGCCGAGGCAGTGGCATTGATGACGGCGGTGACGCCGCCTGACTGGGCGTACAGCAGGGTACCTTTGGACATGGTGGGACCTTTGTCGGGGGGAAGGACATTGCAGGGACATTACCGGTATGAGGTAAAGTGCGCGTATTGCGGTGCAGCGTGATTGTGGACAATCCCGGGCGCGCGCCCTTCCGTTTTTTACCAAGTTGGAGTCAGGTTGATGCGATTGGTTCTGTTGGGACCGCCCGGTTCGGGCAAGGGGACGCAGGCGACGCGCCTGAAGGAACACCTGAACATTGCGCACATTTCCACCGGTGACCTGCTGCGCGCCGAAGTGGCTGCCGGCACCGAGCTGGGCAAGCAGGCCAAGGCCGTGATGGATGCCGGCAACCTGGTGTCCGATGACATCCTGCTGGGCATGCTGGAATCGCGCCTGGGCCAGGCAGACGTGGCCAATGGCTTCATCCTGGACGGTTACCCGCGCAACGTGGCCCAGGCCAACGCGCTGGACGCCGTGCTGGCCAAGATCGGCCAGCCGCTGGATGCGGTGGTGCAGCTGGATGTGCCGAGCGAACTGCTGGTCGAGCGCATTGCCGGCCGCGCCCAGGAACAGGGCCGCGCCGATGACAATCCCGAATCGGTGCGCAAGCGCCTGCAGGTCTACACCGACCAGACCGCGCCGGTGGTGGATTTCTATGCGGGCCGCGGCACCCTGGCGCGCGTTGATGGCGTTGGCGAGCTTGCCGACGTGGAAGCGCGCATCCAGGCAGCGCTCAAGCGCTGACAACCTACACGCGCACGCCCGGTCCTATCGGAACCGGGCGTGCGGTGTAGAGCGCCAGCGATCGGGCCTGCTCAGGGCCCCACACCATGAGCCCCCCCTGGGGACGGCCTCTTGGGGAGTAGGACCATCGGGGGTAGTGCGGCTGGCGCGCTGAATTGTGTACGTGTTCACAGTACACCGCTATCGGGAATTCCCTGACAGCACGCGTAAAGCCGCGCGCTGTCGTCCCACAGTCTGCTCTGCAAACAGCGGGCCCCATTGTCTGCTTCCATACCCTGGCCGCTGCGCGGCCGCCCCCTGACTCAGGGGGCTACCCCCCACATGCTTTGCGTCTCCCCTTCAGAGTGGGCTTTGGGCGACAATCGGGTGATGAGCACGATCCACATTCTTGGAATTGCCGGCACCTTCATGGGCGGCGTGGCCGCCCTGGCGCGGGAACTGGGCCATACGGTCCGTGGCAGCGACCAGGCGATCTATCCGCCGATGTCCACCCAGCTGGAACAGCTGGGCATCGCCCTGGACCCGGGCTATCGCGCCGACAGCGTGGCCCGCGATTGCGATGAAGTCGTGGTCGGCAACGCGTTGTCGCGTGGCAACCCGGCCGTGGAAGCGGTGCTGGATGCCGGGCAGCGCTACATCTCCGGCGCGCAGTGGCTGTCCGAACAGGTGCTGCCGGGCCGCGACACGCTGGCCGTGGCCGGTACCCATGGCAAGACCACCACCACCACCATCCTGACCTGGCTGCTGCAGGCCGCCGGCCGTGAGCCGGGCTTCCTGATCGGCGGCGTGGCCGAGGATTTCGGTGTGTCCGCACGGGTGGGGCAGGGCCGCGAGTTTGTGGTGGAGGCCGATGAGTACGACACCGCATTCTTCGACAAGCGCAGCAAGTTCGTGCACTACCGCCCGCTGGTGGCCATCCTCAACAACCTCGAATACGACCACGCCGACATCTTCCCGGACGTGGCCGCGATCCAGCGCCAGTTCCACCACCTGGTGCGCACCGTGCCCGCGCGCGGACGGCTGATCGTCAACGGCGAAGACACCTACCTGGCCGAAGTGCTGGCGATGGGCTGCTGGACGCCGGTGGAACGCTTCGGTTTCGATCCCGGGTTGGAATGGCATGCCGAACTGGTCAATGCCGACGGCAGCGCCTTCATCGTGCACCACCGTGGCGTGGCGCTGGGCGAAGTGCGCTGGTCGCTGCTGGGCCGCCACAACGTGCTCAACGGCCTGGCCGCGTTGGCGGCCGCGCACGCGGTAGGCGTTGCGCCGGCCAGCGTGATCCCGGCATTGGCGCAGTTCCGCAGCGTCAAGCGGCGCATGGAAGTGATCGGCGTGGCCGACGACATCACGGTCTACGACGATTTCGCCCATCATCCCACCGCCATCCGCACCACGCTGGAAGGCCTGCGCGCCAAGATCGGCCAGCGCCGCATCGTGGTCGCAATGGAGCCGCGCAGCAACTCGATGCGGCTGGGCGCACACGCCGATGCGCTGGCACCCTCGCTGGCGCTGGCCGACGCGGTGGTGTTCCTGCACCGGCCGGAACTGGCCTGGGATGCGGCCAGCGTGATCGCCGCCGTGCGCGGCGACGCGCACGCCGTGCCCGATACCGACGCACTGCTGGCACGACTCGGTGACACCGTGCAGCCGGGCGACCACGTGGTGTTCATGTCCAATGGCGGCTTCGACGGCGCGCCGCGCCGCTTCCTGGCCCAGCTGCAGGCGCGGTGATCGGTTGGCCATGACCGATTCCGTTGCCACGCTGCCGCTGTTCCCGCTGCACGCGGTCCTGCTGCCCGGCGCCACGCTGGGCCTGCGCGTGTTCGAGCGCCGCTACCTGGACATGCTGCGCGAGTGCAGCCGCAACAACACCCACTTCGGGGTCTGCCTGATCCTGGACGGTGATGAAGTCGGGGCTCCGGCCATCCCGGCCGCGCACGGGGTGGAAGCGCGCATCGACGATTTCGACATGGGCGACGACGGCGTGCTGGTGCTGCGCCTGCGCGGCCATCGCCGGTTCCATGTGCGCCAGGTGCGGGTGCGCGACAACGGCCTGATCATGGCCGAGGTGGAATGGAGCACGCCCGACCACGACGACGAACTGCGCCCGGAACATGCGCTGCTGTCCACCGTGCTGGGCCACATCATCGAACAGGCCGGCACCGCGTTCGCGCCCGCGCATCCGGCGCTGCTGGACCAGGCCGCCTGGGTCGGCTGGCGGCTGGCCGAACTGCTGCCGCTGGAGGAATCGCAGCGCTTGCAGCTGCTGCAGCACGACGACCCGCACGAGCGTCTTGACGCACTGCTGCGCTGGATGCCGGCCAACTCAACGCCGATCGACGAGAACTGGTAACCCGAACCGGGTGACCCCGGCCGGTAGATCACGACCGTTGGTCGTGATCGCCCTCAATACGTCCGCACCCGCAACACCGGCATGCCGGTTTCAGGATGCGTTCCGACCTCCTGCGGCAACCCTTCCAGCGCCTCGCGCACCGCCTTCAGCGACGGATCGATGCCGCGCATCGGCCGCCACATCCCGATCAGGTGGAAGTGCTGGTAGTGCAGCGTCTGCGCGCTGCCCAGCCAAAGCGGCTGGTCGCCCGGCTGCAGCTGGGTAGCGGCCGGCCACAGGCGCAGCGCGAAGATCTCGTTGGGCGCATTGCCCGGGCGCAGCAGCAGCAGCGATTCGACCTGCGTATCCAGCGTGGCCGGCAGCACCGGCACTTCGTCCGGGGTGGCCGATTTGTCCAGCATCAGCAGCGCCTGTTCCCAACCGGCCTGCGGCTGCACGCGCCAGCCCTGGCTTTCCAGGCGCTCGCGCAGCGGCGCCAGCGGCCCGGCCACCTGCACGTCCAGCGGCCAGCGCTGGTCATCATCGAATTCATTGCGGCGCGAAGGCTGGGCGCGCCACTGGCTGCCCCACCAGTCCTGCGCGTCCACATTGGCCGGCGCCGGCTGGGCCGGCTCGAAACGCTCCAGCTTCGCCTCGGTATTGCGCGGCGCATACCACAGCGCGGCCACCGTGAAAGTACCGTAGAACAGCCACGACACCGGCTTGACCCAGAATGAGCGGTTGAAGCGGCGGCGGTAGGCGATGCCCAGCACCAGCAGCCAGAAGATGCCGAACAGCATCCCGCCGACCACGTCGCTCAGCCAGTGCGCGCCCAGGTACAGCCGCGAGAAGCCGATCAGGCTGACGATGATGCCCGACAGCAGATACGGCCACACACGGGTGCGGCCGGGCAGCTCGCGCGCGATCAGTACCGCAAAGAAGCCAAAGGTGATGGTGGCCATGGTCACCGACACCGACGGGAAGCCGAAGCCGCTGCTCGCCCCCGGCGGACGCACCACGGTCACCGTGGCGCCCAGCAGCTTGGTCAGCGCCAGCCCGAAGGCCAGTGCGGCCAGCCAGTGCGCGGCCGCCATCCAGCGCCGGCGCCAGATCAGGTAGCCCATCGTGACTGCCGTGGCAGGAAGCAGCACCGGCCAGGCACCCAGCGAGGCCAGCGCCGCCATCGGGTAATCAGCCAGCGGATTGCGCAGCGCCAGCATCGCCTGGTGCACGGCCAGGTCCAGGCTGAGCGGTTCGCCGTGGGCCACCACCGCCATCAGCAAGGCGAACCAGCACCAGCCCAGCAACAGCAGCATCAATGCCAGCATCGCCAGCGGGACCGATTCACGGCGCTGCGGGTCGAACACCGACACCGAGTAGCGACCCAGGGTGGGGTGGCGCTGCGACCAGCGCAGCAGGCCGGCCAGCCAGCTGTCCATGCGCGCGGCCGACCAGCGGTAGCCGTACA
The DNA here is from genome assembly GCF_037203925.1 of Stenotrophomonas sp. CCNWLW57. Classification (NCBI taxonomy): domain Bacteria; kingdom Pseudomonadati; phylum Pseudomonadota; class Gammaproteobacteria; order Lysobacterales; family Lysobacteraceae; genus Stenotrophomonas; species Stenotrophomonas sp. CCNWLW57. Next base: position 267,306 of record NZ_JBBCBJ010000001.1, on the reverse strand, counting down.
GCACGATCGCCCAGACCACGCCCATCACCACGCCAACCAATGCCAGCACCATCACCAGCCGCCCGGCCACGGCGGCCACCGCGTCGTAGGCCTCGCCCAGCACCCAGCCCGGGGCCAGGAACAGCACCGCCCAGGACAGGCTGGCGATGCCGCTGGCCTGCACATAACGCATGGCCGGCATGTTCATCATGCCGGCGATGGCGGGCACGAACGGACGGATCGCGCCTACATAGCGCGCCACCAGGATGCTCTTGAAGGCATTGCGGCGGAACATCGTCTCGCCACGGTCGAGCAGCTGGGGGTAGCGGCTGAACGGCCAGAAGCCGCGCAGCCGGTCACCCCAGCGCCGGCCGATCCAGTAGCTGATGCCATCGCCGGCGAACGCGCCCAGCGCCGCGCACGCTACGGCGTACGGTCCCGAGATCTGGCCCAGGCCGATGAACACGCCCACCGCGAACAGCAGCGGCAGCGCGGGCACGATGGCGCCAAGCACGATGACGGCATCGCAGAAGGCGATGAGGAAGATGACCGCACCGGCAAGCACGGGGTGAGCTGAGATCCACGCAAGCGTGGCATCGATCCATGACGAGTCCATCGGTGTATTATAGAGTGGCCAAAGTGACTGACTCCCGGCCAGCTAGAATGGCCGGCATGAATCGCCCGCTCCCGCCTGCCGCACACGCCCTCAAGGCCGACAGTTTTGGCCGCATCCTGCTGATGGAGGAGGGCGGCACGCGCTTCGTCCGCCGCGACCTGGGCGCCACCCCGTGGTGGCTGCGGCTGCCGGCCTGGTGGCTGGCCCGGCGTGAAGCCCGCGCGCTGGCGCATCTGAATGGCATGCCCGACACCCCGGCGCTGCTGGCCTGGAACGGCCGCTGGCTGGACCGCAGCTTCATGGCCGGTGACGCGATGTACCAGCGCCCGCCGCGTGGCGACGTAGCCTACTTCCGCGCCGCGCGCCGGTTGCTGCAGAAGGTGCACCGCCACGGCATCGCCCACAACGACCTGGCCAAGGAAGCGAACTGGCTGGTGCGCGAAGACGGCAGCCCAGCGCTGATCGACTTCCAGCTGGCCGTGATCGGCAACCCGCGCTCGCGCTGGATGCGCCTGCTGGCCCGCGAAGACCTGCGCCACCTGCTCAAGCACAAGCGCATGTACTGCCGCGAGTCACTGACCCCGGTGGAAAAGCGCGTGCTCAAGCGCCACTCGTGGGTGCGCGACCTGTGGTTCCGCACCGGCAAGCCGGTGTACCGGTTCGTGACCCGGAAGATCCTGCACTGGGAAGACAACGAGGGGCAGGGGCCGAAGCCGTGACCTGGCGTGGCAGGTACCGGACATGGAGCGGCGCAGGCTTCCTGGGATAAGGGAATTAACCATGCACAAGACCGTCCACATAGCCCTCGCACTGGCAGCGCTCGCGCTCGGCATCTGGGCGTATTCCGCCATGCCCGGCTGGATGGGGCTGATGGTGTGTGGTGTTCTCTTGGCATGCGCAGCGGTCGCAACCGTTGCTGCCGCGCTGGGTCGCGGGGCACGACAACGGGTTGCACGGCTCTGGAGGGAGTTTTTCGATTCCCTCTACGGACTCTGATGCACCAACATGCTTACGGTGCCACGGGCACCAGCTGCTGCGCGATGAAATTACGCTTGGCGTCGAAGTCATAGCCCATCTGCACGCTTCCCAGGTCGGGGCAGGCATGGCACTCGCGCAGTGGCGTGCGGTACAGCAGGCGAACGCCGCCGCCGTCCAGCGGTGCGGTGCCCGCCGCCTGCGCCGGGGCGAACGGTGTCGCCTGCGGATCGGTGGCCAGCAGCGCCTGTACGGCTGGGTCGGCGCGCAGCGTGTCGTCCAGCTGCACATTGTCCACGTCAATGCGCTTGCCGCTGGCATCGATCAGCCGCGTGCCTTCGTTGGTGTTGGCGCGGAACGGGTAGTTGACGGTCGCCACGCCGACACCATCCTGGTCATGCCAGGCGACCACATGGGCTAGCTCGCCGGCACTGCTCAGCTGCTCGGCGGCGGTGACGGCATCGTCACTTGCACCACCGGCCAGCATTGCCTTCATCAAGCACTCGCGGGTGGCCGCGGCTTCGCCTTGGCGGCAGGCATTGAGGTCGCCACTCCAGACCACCGCGTTGCTCCAGCGCAGGGTGCCGTTGGCGGGTGATTGGGCGGTGGGGATGCTGGCGGTGCCAGCAGGTGCTGCATCGGGCGCGGAGGCGCCGGGCTCGCGTTGGCAGGCGGTGGCGACCAGGACCACGCCGAGGGCAATGAACAAACAGCGGGAACGGCGCATGGTGAATACCTCGCAGCAGTAACCGGGGCAATAACTATCGTCAAGGGGCGGTCAATTGCGCGTGGGCGCGGCATACTTGGCCGATCATGAGACCGCAGGAGTTGATCGACGTGGCCAGTCTGCAAGGGAAAACCCTATTCATCACCGGCGCCTCGCGCGGTATCGGCCTGGCAATTGCGTTGCGCGCTGCGCGCGATGGCGCCAACGTGGCGATCGCCGCCAAGTCTGCGGTCCCCAATCCGAAACTCCCGGGCACCATTCATAGCGCCGCCGAAGCGGTCACCGCTGCGGGCGGGCAGGGCCTGGCACTGAAGTGCGACATCCGCGAAGAAGACCAGGTGCGCGCGGCGGTGGCCGCCACCGTGGATACCTTTGGTGGCATCGACATCCTGGTCAACAACGCCAGCGCGATCTGGCTGCGCGGCACGCTGGATACGCCGATGAAGCGGTTCGACCTGATGCAGCAGGTCAATTCGCGCGGCAGTTTCCTGTGCGCGCAGGCCTGCCTGCCGCACCTGCTGCAGGCGCCCAACCCGCACATCCTCACCCTGGCGCCGCCGCCGAGCCTGGACCCAAAGTGGTGGGCCCCGCATACCGGTTACACGCTGGCCAAGATGGGCATGAGCTTCGTCACCCTGGGCCTGGCGGCAGAGTTCGGGCCGCAGGGCGTGGCCGTCAACGCGCTGTGGCCGCGCACGGTGATCGCCACTGACGCAATCAACATGATTCCCGGCGTGGACGTGGGCGGCTGCCGCACACCGGAGATCCTGGCCGACGCCGCGCACGCGGTCCTGACCCGCGAGGCGGCGGGTTTCAGCGGCCAGTTCCTGCTGGATGACGAGGTACTGGCCGAAGCCGGCATCACGGACCTGACCGGCTATGCCGTAGATCCGACGCGCCCGCTGATGCCCGATCTGTTCCTGGACTGAGAGGCGCTGGTTATGGCGTTTCGGTGAAACTCTTGTCGCGATTGGTCATAACCTCGGCGATGGAGTCGCGAACGGCGGACATGTTAGCTTCAAGCTTGGTGACGTTTGCCATTGTTTTCAGGCAATCCTGCAATCGTTGACGGTCCCTACGTGTGCATCGGCTCCGGCAGCCGCTCACCACAATCGCGCGCCGCGGCGCGCTCCAGGCGCGCTGGTGAAATGGCCACAGCCGACATCGCATCGCGTATCAGTCCCGCCTTCTGCTATGGACAATGCCATGAATAAAACTGATGCCGTCAACCGATTTCAGGAAGTCCGGGGAGGCAATGCCCTTCTGGGCCAGATAGTTTCCGAAATGCTTCACCGAAATCTCCTCCTCCCGCGTCAGCCGCCTGTCAGCGCGCGTATCGCAGAACCGTGGGCCGTCGTCCTGGATGAAGACGAAATGTTCGCACCACGAGCGAGGGGTGGATGCCGGCTTGGCTGATGGTGTCGAGAGGTAGTCGAGAAAGGTGGACGACACGTTCTTCAAGTTGATCTGAACGTTCGACCGTCGCGTGTGCGCGTCTCCCAACGTCGCCTGCAATGGTATGGCAAGGGTGCGTGGGCGGGACGCTGGATGGGCAGGGGGATTCTGCGTCGGGAACATAAGGGCGCGCGCGTGAGGATTGACACCGGATTCTCCTCACCCGTACGAGGGAGACCTTCCATATTTCAATCATCCCTCGGCACGTCACCTCGATCCTTCCTCGCGTGTACCCATCAGTAGCGCCGGTCGCTGCCCTGCGATCGCGCGCAGCGAGGAGGACGCCCGTCAGACAAGGTTGTACGGCAACGACAAGGCCACGCAGGGCGTGGCTCTACGTGTTCATCGGCTCCGGCAGGCGCTCCCCACACTGGCGGCAATGCTTCGCATCCGGCTCATGCCCTTCCAGTCCGCACGCCGGGCACCCGCGCGCATCGCGCTTGGACGCGCGTTCGGCATCGCGCATGGTATTGGCCAGCTCCGCGGTGTAGATGCCGGTAGGCACGGCGATGATGCTGTAGCCAATCAGGATCAGCACCGAAGTCACGAAGCGGCCCAGTACCGTCTGCGGCACGATGTCGCCAAAGCCCACCGTCGCCATCGTCACCACCGCCCAGTACATCGCGCTGGGGATGCTGGTGAAGCCATGGTTCGGCCCTTCGATCACGTACATCAGGGTGCCGGCGATGATCGTGATGGTGATCACCGTGAACAGGAACAACAGGATCTTGCGCCGGCTGCGCCACAGCGACTCCATCAGCACGCCGCTTTCTTCAATGTAGCGGGTCAGCTTGAGGATGCGGAACACGCGCAGGATGCGCAGCGCACGCACCACCAGCAAGCTCTGCGCACCGGGAATGAACAGCGACAGGTAGGTGGGCAGGATCGAGGCCAGGTCGATGATGCCCCAGATGCTGAAGGCATACCGCAGCGGCCGCTTCACCACCACCAGCCGCAGCAGGTATTCGGCGGTGAACAGGATCGTGAACCCCCACTCGACCACGTACAGCCAACTGGCATGTTCGATATGGAAACGCTGCACGCTGTCGAACATCACCACCAGCACGCTGGCGATGATGGCGTAGACCAGCAGCAGGTCGAAATTGCGCGACGGCCGGGTGTCGTGGCGGTAGATGATGTCGAACCAGGTCCGGCGCCAGCCGGAGTCGGTGGCGGGGTTCAGCTGGGGGGCGCGCAGGGGGTGCATGGGCCGCATTGTGCCCCAGCCGGTGGAGGGGGAGAATGGACCCCCTTCCCGGACCCCTCGGACCCCTGACCGCCATGACCGCTGCTGCCCCCGATCCGCTCCTGTCCCTGTCGCATTACTACCTGCCGGTGTACAAGCCGCGCCAGGTGGTGCTCGAACGCGGCCAGGGCGCCCGCGTCTGGGACAACCAGGGCCGTGAGTTCATCGACCTGGCCGCCGGCATTGCCGTGTGCGGCCTGGGCCACAACGATCCGGACCTGAAGGCCGCGCTGATCGAACAGGCCGGCAAGCTGTGGCACACCAGCAACGTGTTCTACAGCGAACCGCCCCTGCGCCTGGCCGAGGAGCTGGTCACCGCCTCGCGCTTCGCCGAGCGCGTGTTCCTGTGCAATTCCGGAGCCGAAGCCAACGAAGTGGCGATCAAACTGGTGCGCAAGTGGGCCTCCTCGCAGGGCCGTCCGGCCCACCAGCGCGTCATCGTGACCTTCCGTGGCAGCTTCCATGGCCGCACCCTGGCGGCGGTGACCGCAACTGCGCAGCCGAAGTACCAGGAAGGCTACGAGCCGCTGCCCGGTGGCTTCCGCTATGTGGACTTCAACGATGAAGTGCAGCTGGAAACGGCGATGGCCGCCGGCGACGTCGCTGCGGTGATGCTGGAGCCGATCCAGGGCGAGGGCGGGGTGATGCCGGCCAAGCCGGGCTTCATGAAGCGCATCCGCGAGCTGTGCGACCAGCACAACGCGCTGATGGTGCTCGATGAGATCCAGGTCGGCATGGGCCGCACCGGTACCCTGTTCGCGCACTGGCAGGACGAGATCAAGCCGGACATCGTGACCCTGGCCAAGGCGCTGGGGGGCGGCTTCCCGATCGGCGCGATGCTGGCCGGCCCCAAGGTGGCCGAGACCATGCAGTTCGGTGCGCACGGCACCACCTTCGGCGGCAACCCGCTGGCGGCGGCGGTGGCGCGCGTGGCGCTGCGCAAGCTTTCCTCGGCGGAGATCGCGCGCAACGTGAGCTGCCAGTCGCAGGCGCTGCGCGATGGGCTGGGGAAGATCAATGACGAGTTCAAGGTGTTCAGCCAGGTGCGCGGCCGCGGCCTGATGCTGGGCGCGGTGCTGGACAAGGATTTCACCGGGCAGGCCGGGGCGATCCTGGACCATGCTGCCGATCATGGGCTGCTGACGCTTCAGGCCGGGCCGGATGTGCTGCGGTTCGTGCCGGCGTTGAACATCAGCGATGAAGAGATTGCCGAAGGTCTGAAGCGGTTGCGGGCTGCGGTGCAGTCGTTCGTCGCGTCGCGTTGAGGAGGGGCCGCCGAATGACGGTGCCGAGTAAGAGCAGCCGACTAACAGTCGGCTCTACACGTCGGCTCTACATGTCGGCTCTACACGTCGGCGTTGCCGTCCCGTTGGGGGTAGAGCCGACTGTTAGTCGGCTGCCCTGCATCAGGCGTTGATGCCGAACCGGTGCATGAGCTTGCCGAAACTGCGGCTGTCGCGCGCGGTGTCGGCTGGCAGCCCGGCCAGGCGCGCGCCGCGCACATTGACGAACAGGTCGTCGACGAACAGGGTGCGGGTGGGACGTGCGTCGAGCCGTTCCACCGCTTTCAGGAACACCGCCGGGTCTGGCTTGCGCCCGCCCAGTTCGCCACTGCACAGAATGCGCCCTTCCAGCATCGGCGCCAGCGTAGGCAGGATGCGCGGAATGGTCTGCGCCATCAGTGCGCCGTTGTTGGTGAGGATGGCGATCGGCATCGCCTGCGCGATGCGCTGCACGCGCTCGACCACGCCGGTCTGCGGCGGTGAGGCGGCAATGCGCGCGTCCTGCCATTGGGCGAGGCTGATGGTCACGCCGAGTGCATCGCTTAGTAGCTGCAGGTAGCGCGTGCTGTCCAGCCCCAGATCGAACTGCTGTTCCAGTCCGCTGTCGAACAGTGCCGCGTGCACCTGTGCGGGCGTGCATCCGCAGGACTCGGCCAGGTGGCGCACACGCAGGTGCCGCGCGTAGTTGACCAGCACGCCATCGAAATCCAGCAGCAGGCAGTCCAGGGCAACCGGCATGTTCCACTCATGTGCGAAGCGACAGCCGACGTTACCGCACTGTCGGGGTTCGCTGCGACATCCCGTCGCACCACGCCCTTGGTGGAGCTGCCTAGAATTGCAGTGACTGAAGGATGGAGAACGCCGTGAACCTGTTTGTCCCCATGATCCTGGCAGGGTTGGCATTGGCGCCCGTCGCACAGGCACGCGTGTGTGCGGTCAGCATCGACAGCACCGACCAGATGAGCTTCAGCAGCAAGGAGATCAAAGTGGCCGGCGACTGCAGCCAGGTGAAGCTGACCCTGCGCCACACCGGCAAGCTGGCGGCCACGGCGATGGGGCACAACTGGGTGCTGACCCAGGCGGCGGACTACCAGCCGGTGGCGCTGGCGGGCATGCGGATGACGCTGGCCGACAGCTACCTGCCGAAGCAGGATCCGCGTGTGCTGGCACATACGGCGGTGATCGGCGGCGGGCAGAGCACCAGCGTGACGTTCCCTACCGCGGCATTGCGCAAAGGCGGGGACTACACGTTCTTCTGCTCGTTCCCCGGGCACTTCGCGATGATGAAAGGCAGGTTTGTGTTCGGCTGATGCCGAACACAAACCTCCGGGCTGCTCAGCCCTTGGCGACCTTGAACGCCTCGCGCGCGGCTTCAATCGTTGCGTCGATGATGCTGTCATCGTGCGCGCTGGACAGGAAGCCGGCCTCATACGCCGACGGGGCCAGGAACACTCCGCGCTCGAGCATCGCGTGGAAGAAGCGGTTGAACGCGGCGGTGTCGCAGGCCGTGGCCTGGGCGTAGGTTTCTACCTTCTGGTCGGTGAAGAACAGCCCGAACATCGCGCCCACCTGGTTGGTGGTGACCGCTACACCCGCATCGGCCGCCGCAGCTTCCAGCCCGGCGCACAGGCGCGCGCTGGCCGCCGACAGGCGGTCGTGGAAGCCCGGTTCCTGCACCAGTTCCAGCATCGCCAGGCCCGCGGCCATGGCCACCGGATTGCCGCTCAGCGTGCCGGCCTGGTAGATCGGGCCGGCCGGGGCGATCTGCGACATCAGCTCGCGGCGGCCGCCGTAGGCACCCACCGGCATGCCGCCGCCGATGATCTTGCCGAAGGTGGTCAGGTCCGGGGTGATGCCGTAGTGCGCCTGCGCGCCGCCCAGCGCCACGCGGAAGCCGGTCATCACTTCATCGAAGATCAGCACCGTGCCGTACTGCGTGCACAGCGCGCGCAGGTGCTGCAGGTAGCCGTCGCGCGGCGGAATGCAGTTGGCGTTGCCTACGACCGGTTCGATGATCAGGCCGGCGATGTCCGCGCCCTGCTCGGCGAACAGCGCGGTGGCCGCCTCGAAATCGTTGTAGGGCAGGGTCAGGGTGAGTTCGCTCAGTCCGGCCGGCACGCCCGGCGAGGTCGGCACGCCCAGGGTCAGCATGCCGCTGCCGGCCTTGACCAGGAACGAGTCGCCGTGGCCGTGGTAGCAGCCTTCGAACTTCACGATGCGGCTGCGGCCGGTAGCGCCGCGCGCCAGACGGATCGCCGACAGGGTGGCTTCGGTACCCGAATTGACCATGCGCACCATCTCGCACGACGGCACCAGCCGGGTCAGCGTTTCAGCCATGGTCACTTCGGCCGCGCACGGCGCGCCGAACGACAGGCCGTTGTTGATCGCGTGCTTGACCGCCTGGCGCACCGCGCTGTGGTTGTGGCCGACGATCATCGGGCCCCACGAACCCACGTAGTCGATGTAACGGTTGCCGTCGACGTCGTACAGGTAGGGGCCGTCGGCGCGCTCGACGAAGAACGGCTCGCCGCCCACCGACTTGAACGCGCGCACCGGCGAATTGACGCCGCCCGGAAGCAGTTCCTGGGCGCGGGTGAACAGGGCGTGGGACTGGTCGTGCTTCATGCGGAAGGGTCCTGGAAACAAGCAAGGTAGGCGTGCAGGGTGGCCACCGGGTCGTTGGCGGCGAAGACGCTGCTGACCACGGCCACCAGATCGGCGCCGGCGGCGATGATCGGGCCCACATTGTCCGGCGTCAGCCCCCCGATCGCCACCCGCGGCACCCCGAGTGCGGCGCTTTGCCGCAGCAGGTCCGGGTGGGCGCGGCTGCTGGTGACCTTGGTGGTGGTCGGGAAGAACGCGCCAAAGGCCACGTAGCTGGCCCCGGCGGCCAGCGCCCGTTCGGCGTTGTCCAGCTGGTCGTAGCAGGAGGCGCCGATGATGGCGGCCGGGCCGAGCAGGGCGCGCGCGGCGCCGATGTCGCCATCGGTGCCGCCCAGGTGCACGCCGGCCGCGCCGACCTCCAGGGCCAGGGCCGGGTCATCGTTGATGATCAGCGGCACGCCGTGCGCGGTGCACAGGTCCTGCAGGGCCTGTGCCTGCTCGCGGCGCAGCGCGTCGCTGGCGGTCTTGTTGCGGTACTGCAGCCAGGTTGGGCCGGCGACCAGCAGCGGCGCCACGCGGGCCAGCAGGCGGGCGGTATCGGCGTCGTCGGGGGTGATCAGGTACACGCCGCGCGCGGGCGCGGCCGGGGAAGCAGGGAGCGTCATCGATGGCTACCGGTAGAACGGCGGGAGTGGGACAATGGCCTATGACCGTACTGCCCAACGCCTGATTATCCGATGACCGACGCCACCGCCACCACCTTCCGCACCTGGATGTGCGTTGTCTGCGGCTTCATCTACAGGGAAGTCGATGGCCTGCCCGAAGAGGGCATCGCCCCGGGCACCGCGTGGGAAGACGTGCCCGACACCTGGACCTGCCCCGATTGCGGCGTGACCAAGGACGATTTCGAGATGGTCGAGATCGATTGACCGGTAGCGTTAGCGGGTAGAGCCGACTGTCAGTCGGCTGCAGCGCGCAGCGCTGCTACGTTTTGCGACCCCGCCAAGAGCAGCCGACTGACAGTCGGCTCTACCGGCGGGCGTCCCATGCGGCGGGCGTCCCATGTTCAATGCAGGCGCGGCAGACGCCCGCCCATCTCCACCAGCTTTTCCCGTACCCACTGCGCATCATTGGCTTGGCCGTTGCGCTGCAGGTACAGCGCCAGGTCCTGGCGTGCGCCGGCCTGGTAGTCCAGCTGCAGGTAGGCCAGCCCGCGGTCGCGCAGGGCATCGTCCTGTTCCGGGGCCAGCTTCAGCAGGCGGTCGGCACTGCGCGCGGCGCGGTCCCACTCGCTGCGCTCCACATATACGCCGTGCAGGTTGCGCAGCATCCGCATCAGGATCGCCCGCGCCGGGGCCGCATCCAGGATCTGCGCCAGCACGCTGTCATCGGGCACTTCGCCGCCCAGGTGCGAGCGCGCCCGTTCGCGCAGCTCCTCCACGTCCAGCGGCCGCCCGCCGTTGAACGGGTCCATGACCAGCATCCCGTCGTCCACCGGCAGCCGCACCAGGAAATGGCCGGGGAAGGACACGCCGTCCAGCGGAATGCCCAGCCGCCGCGCCACTTCCATCTGCACCATGGCCAGGGAGATCGGGTTGCCCAGCCGGCGTTCGAACACCTGGTTGAGGTAGCTGTTACGGGGGTCGTAATACTCGCCATGGTCGCCGCCATAGCCGAGTTCATCGAACAGGTGGCGATTGACCGCCGCGATCTTGAGCGGCCAATGCTCGATCGTGTCCACCTCGGTGCGCAGGTGGTCGGCGTGGCTCTGCACCAGCGCGTCATAGACCTGCGGGTCCAGGTCGGGGTATTCGTCGCGGGCGATCAGCAGCGCCGTGGGCAACAGCGGCAGCGCCTCGTCGTCCAGTTCGGCCAGGGAGTCCCACGCCGGCAATGTCATTGGCGCCTGCATGGACACAGACTGGCGACAAACGCGGCCCGATTCAAGCGGGATCGCGTGAAAACTCCGGGACTGGCGGGGCGTGCCCGCCAGCCCGGTTCAGGGCTTGTCGGCGATACCCGGGCCGAAGGTCAGCACCGCGCCATCCTGCAGGCCCAGCTTCTCGGCCTGGCCGGCGTTGAGTTCCAGCACGTAACGGGCCGGGCCGCTGCTGGGGTAGGGCGGGCAGCGGTCGCCGGCCGAACACGGCGGCACATCGCGCTGCTGGCTCACCAGCCGGCGCTGGTCATCGAAATACAGGATGTCCAGCGCGATCTTGGTGTTCTTCATCCAGTACGCCTGCAGCTCCTGGCGGTCATGCACGAACAGCATGCCGTGGTCGGCGGGCATCTCGTCGCGGAACATCAGGCCGCGCGTGCGGCTTTCATCGTTGGTGGCCAGTTCCACCTGGTAGCGGGCCCCGCCCAGTTCCACCCAATGGCTGGCACCGGCGCTGGCACAGCCGGACAACGTGAGCAGCAACAGCAGCGGCAGCAGCAGGCGCATGAAGGGCATGGGCGATCCTCGCAGAAGAGCCGGCACGGGCGTGCCGACGGTGGATATCAGAACACCATCGGCGGTTCACCGCCAACAATGACCACATCGGCCGGGCGGCGCGCGAACAGGCCCACGGCGACCACGCCGGGCAGCTGGTTGAGCTCGCGCTCCAGCGCCACCGGGTCGGTGATCTGCAGGTGGTGGATGTCCAGGATCTGGTTGCCGTTGTCGGTCACCACGCCTTCGCGCCAGGCCGGCTGGCCGCCGGTCATGTCCATGATGCGGCGGGCAATCAGGCTGCGCGCCATCGGGATCACTTCCACCGGCAGCGGGAATCTGCCCAGCACCGGCACCTGCTTGGTCGGGTCGATGATGCACACGAAGCGCTCGCTGGCCTCGGCGATGATCTTCTCGCGGGTCAGCGCGGCGCCACCGCCCTTGATCAGGCACTTGTTGCCGTCGCACTCGTCGGCGCCGTCCACGTACAGCGACAGGCCGCCGGTGTGGTTGAGTTCCAGCACCTCGATGCCGTGCTGCTTCAGGCGCGCGGTGCTCTGCTCGGAGCTGGACACGGTGCCCTTGATGCGGTGCTGGATGCGGGCCAGGCCGTCGATGAAGTAGGCAACGGTGGAGCCGGTGCCGACCCCGACGATCATGCCGTCTTCGACGTATTCGAGGGCTTTTTCTGCGGCGAGGCGTTTGGCTTCGGACATGGCGGGAAACTCGTGAAGGAAAAGGTCAGTGTTTTTCGAGCGACAGCAGCAGCTTCCACTGCGCGGCGGTCACCGGCAGGATCGACAGGCGGTTGCCGCGCGCGATCAGGGGGAACCCTTCGCCCAGCGCGTCGGCATGCAGCTTGATTTCGTCCAGCGAAATGGTGTCGCGCAGCTTGCGCTCGAAGGCCACGTCCACCAGCAGCCAGCGTGGCGTTTCGCGGGTGGCCTTGGGATCGTAATAGTCCGATTTCGGATCGAACTGGGTATCGTCCGGATACGCCTCGGTGGCGACCGTGGCGATTCCCACGATGCCCGGCACCTTGGTGTTGGAGTGGTAGAACAGGATGCCGTCGCCGACCTTCATGCCATCGCGCATGAAGTTGCGCGCCTGGTAGTTGCGCACGCCGTTCCAGGGTTCCTGGCCCACGCGCTTGAGGTCATCGATGGAAAAGGCGTCCGGTTCGGACTTCATCAGCCAGTAGCGCTTGCGTGCGGTCATGCGTCGTTCTATCGGGGAAGGTACGTGGTGGTGTCGGTACAGATCGCATCCACGCCGACGTCCCACGGCTGCACGGGCAGCTCATCGACCTGCTGGACCGAAAAACCGACGCCGGCCAGCCACGGCGGGGCCGGGCGCTGGTTGCGGAATGCGAAGCTGCGATCATACCAGCCGCCTCCCATGCCCAGCCGCCGGCACTGCGCGTCGAAGCCCACCAGCGGAGCTACCACCAGCGTCATCTGGTCCGGCGCGAGGGTGTCGCCTGCGGCGATGTCGGGTTCTGGAATGCCGAAGCGGTTGCTGGTCAGCGGCTGGCCCGGGCGCCACGGCGCGAAGCGCAGCGTGTCGCCGGCCAGCACGGGCAGGCAGTAGGTGGCGGTGTCGGGCAGACGCATCTGCCAGCGGTGCAGCGCGATTTCGCCATCCAGTGCCCAGTACCCGGCCACGAAGCCGTGGGTGGGCGCGAAGGGCAATGCAAGCAGGGCATCGGCTAGCAGTTCGGCGGCGGCCAGGCGCTGCGCGGCGGGAATGTCTCGGCGGCGTTGGCGCAGCTGCTGGCGCAGTGCGGAGCGCGGGTCGGTCATGCCTGGGTCCGTTGAGGCCGGATAAAACAAGAGCGACGTTCCAGTGGAACGTCGCTCTTGCAGGAATACTGCATTCTCCGCGGTGACGATGCGTGCGAAACGACCTTGAACCCGGGGTTCAAGTGGGTACGCTGGGCCTCCATTGGGCTTCCCGCTACAAGGCGGACCTGCACTCCCGGCGACGTCGCGCACCCGTGGTCGTAATTAAGGGACAAGGCGAATGTTTGCACACGCCGTCGTTCACAGCAGAGAACGCATGGCCATTATAGCCAACCGGACCGGATCGGATACCCCGTTCGTCGGTCCAATTACGTGCCAATTCAGAACAATGAAAAACGCGTGCAGTTCAGCCCGCGTCGAGGGCCCGGTCCAACCGCCTGTTCAGATCCGCCAGCGTCTGCTGCAGGGCCACGCCTTGGCGCGCATGGTCGTCGCGCAGCTGCTGCAGTTCATGCGCCAGGTTCAGCGCGGCCAGCACCGCGACGCGGTCCACGGCGGCCATGCGGTTGCTGCCGCGGATCTCGCGCATCTTGGCGTCCAGCAGCCGCGCGGCGGCGGTGAGGCTTTCGCGCTCTTCGGCGCCCACGCCCACGGTGTATTCGCGGTCCAGGATGCGGACACTGACCGGTTCGGTCTGGCTCATGTGTGCTGCTCCAGGCTTTTGAGCCGGGTGATCATCGCTTCCACCCGCGAGCGCGCCTGCTCGTTCTTGGCCAGCAGCTGCGAGCGCTCGTTGACCAGCTGTTCCTGCTGGTGGCGCAGGCTGCGGTTTTCCTCGGCCAGGCGCTGGTTGCGGTCCAGCAACGCCTCCACCCGGGCGGCAAAGGCCTGCAATTGGGCGATGGCATCGGCGGGTTCCATGTCCGGCACGATAGGCAAGCGGGGTGGAGCCGGTCAAGCTAATAATGACAAGGGGCGGATTGATACACTGTGACGCTGCCAACCCAGGGTTGCCGGCGGCGCCGCCGACCCATCAGATCGAGCCCCAAGATGACCGAACTTCCGAGTGTCAACGACGTAAACCAGGCCAGCCAGGCGGCCGGCCTGGGCGCTACTGCCGCGGAGCTCCACGGAGGCCTGTGCGGCTGGCTGGCGGCCGGCGGCGCGCCGGTGCCCGAGTGGCCGGCCCGTGTGCTGGCCGACGACAACCTGCCCACCCCGACCGCAGGCGATGCGCTGGACCGGCTGCTGGGTGCCAGCGTGGCGCAGCTGGAGGACCGGGATTTCGCCTTCGAGCTGCTGCTCAGCGACAGCGATGACACCGCCGCGCAGGCCGATGCGCTGTTCACCTGGGCGCGTGCGTTCCTGGGCGGCTTCGGCCTGGGTGCGGGCCAGCAGCGTCCCACCCTGTCCGAAGAAGGCGAAGAGGCGCTCAACGACCTGGCCAAGCTGGCCCAGGCCTCGAGCGAGGATTTTGAAAGCGGCAACGATGACGACGAGGACGCGCTCGCCGAAATCGAAGAGTTCATCCGCGTGGCGGTGCTGATCCTGCACGGTGACTGCGTGATGGCCGTGCGCCACCGGCAGCGCCTGAACTGAGATGGATATCCGCGAGTTGACCGGCATCACCGCGGCCGAATACGCGGGGCGCCGCCAGGCGCTGATGGAAATGGCGGGCGATGACGCCATCCTGGTGCTGCCGGCCGCGTCGGAGCGGGTGCGCAGCTTGGATACGCACTATCCGTTCCGGCAGGATTCGGACTTCTGGTACCTGAGCGGCTTCCCGGAGCCGGATGCGGTGCTGGTGCTGATTCCTGGCCGCCGCCACGGCGAAGTCATCCTGTTCTGCCGCGAGCGCGACGCCGACCGCGAAGCGTGGGATGGCGCACGCGCCGGACAGGAAGGCGCGGTGGCGCAGTACGGCATGGACGATGCGTACCCGATCGACGATCTGGACGACATCCTGCCGGGCCTGCTGGAAGGGCGCTCGCGCGTGTATTACCACTTCGGGCGCGACGCCGAGTTCGACCTGAAGCTGATCGGCTGGGTCAACCGGGTGCGTTCGCAGGTGCGGCATGGCGCGCAGCCGCCGCATGAATTCCTGGAACTGGGCCACCTGCTGCACGAGCAGCGGTTGTTCAAGTCGAGCGCGGAGATCGCCTTGATGCAGCGCGCGGCCGACATCACGGTGCAGGCGCACCGGGTGGCGATGCGCGCGGCGCGGCCGGGCATCCACGAGTACGAGCTGCAGGCGGACCTGGAGCGCGAGTTCCGAGCCAACGATGCGTGGTCGGCCTACGGCAGCATCGTGGGTACCGGCGCCAACGGTTGCATCCTGCATTACCGCGCCAACAACGCGCGCAGCCGCGATGGTGAGCTGGTGCTGATCGATGCGGGTGCCGAGTACCGCGGCTACGCCAGCGACATCACGCGCACGTTCCCCGTAAATGGTCGCTTCACGGCCGAACAGCGCGCGCTGCACGATCTGGTCGGTGCGGCGCAGGCGGCAGCACTCGCGCAGGCCAAGCCGGGCGTGCCCTACGAGGCGGGCCACCTGGCGACGGTACAGACGCTCACCGAAGGCCTGCTGCGGCTGGGCCTGCTCACCGGCACGCTGGAAGAGAACATTGCCGACGGCCATTACCAGCGTTTCTACCGGCACAAGACCGGGCACTGGCTGGGCCTGGACGTGCACGACGTGGGCGACTACCGCCTGGCCGGCGATTCGCGGCTGCTGGAGCCGGGCATGGTGTTCACCATCGAGCCGGGCCTGTACATCAGCGCCGACGACCGCAGCGTGGAAGCGCGCTGGCGCGGCATCGGCATCCGTACCGAGGATGACGTGGTGATCACCGACAGCGGGCATCACGTGCTGACGGCTGGTCTGGCGCGAAGTGCTGATGAGATCGAGCAGGAAATGAACGCTGCTGGCTGATTCGAGTCCAAGGCAAGAGCAGCGTTTCGGTTGCTACGTGCTGGGGAGGCCGACGGGCAGCCCCTTACGGGACACGCCGTAAACCGCCCTCCGGGCCCCGGCCCAGCCGCCAGCGGCTGTGCGTTCAGTCGCACGCGAGGCAGTGCCTCGCAAGCAGTGCGCCTTCACCCATGTGGGCTTGGCAAAAACATCCATGTTTTTGACAGTCCCTACAGGGGCTGCCCGCCGGCCTCCCCCAACAGATGGCAGCGTGCGGATGGCAAGAGCAGGCACGCATGGCGTGCCCCTACGCGGCGGGTGCGCGAATGGGGTTGAGGCCGGTTATGCGGCGGGTACGCGAATGGAGCTGGGGGCGGTAGCGTCGGTTCCCAAACGACGGCACGGAACACCACCTCGTCCGTTGACGCATGAAAACGATCGGCACTGCCGTTGATCTTCCCGTGGCCCCCCAACACACCGTCGAGGGTCGGCGGGGGCGGGTTTGCGGGACTGTAGAAAACATGGATGTTTTCTACAAGCCCCCATGGATGGGTTCACGGCGTGTCCCGCAAACCCGCACCCGCCGGCCCAGCTCAGGCCACTCGATGCGCACCGGCTGTTCGCCAAAATGCATGAAGCAGCCGGGCAACAGCCCGGCTGCATGGGCAAGCGTCGATCAACGTTACGCCTTGGCAAACTCCGGCCGGGTCAGGTTGTCCGCATCGCCGTCGGTGCACAGCACTTCATCTTCAACGCGGATGCCACCGTATGGCCGGAAGAAATCCACGCGATCCCAGTCGATGCTGTCGCCCTGGCCGCGCTGCTTCACTTCGTCCAGCAGCATGTCGATGAAGTACACGCCCGGTTCGATGGTGACCACCATGCCCGGTTCCAATGCGCGGGTCAGGCGCAGGTACGGGTGCCCTTCCGGGCGCTCGACGCGGCCGCCGCGGTCGCTTGCGGCGAAGCCGGCCACGTCGTGGACCTGCAGGCCGATCAGGTGGCCCAGGCCGTGCGGGAAGAAGGCCGCGCTGACGCCGGTGGCCAGCGCCGCTTCCGGCGAGACCTTCAGCACCCCGAAGTCCTTCAGGATGCCCATCAGCGACAGATGCGCATCGATGTGCAGCTGCTTGTAATCCACGCCCGCACGCACGCCGGCACCCATTTTCTGCTGGGCCGCATCGACCGCATCGATCAGCGCCTGGAACTCGTCGTGGCCGGCGGCCGCATACGTGCGCGTGATATCGCTGGCGTAGCCGTACGCGCTGGCGCCGGCGTCGATCAGGAAGCTGCGCAGCGGCTGCGGCGCGCTGCGGCCCAGGTCGGTGTAATGCAACACCGCAGCGTGTTCGTTCAGCCCGATGATGTTGCCGTAGGGCAGCTCGTTCGCATCCTGGCCGACCGCGCGGCAGTAAGCCATGTGAATCTCGAACTCGCTGGCACCGGCGCGGAACGCCGCCTCGGCCGCGCGGTGGCCGCGCACGCCCAGCTGCTGGGCCTGGCGCATCAGCGCGATTTCATACGCCGTCTTGTACGCCCGGTGCCAGTCCAGGTAGTGGAGCACCGGCTCGGGGTTGTTCGGGGTGAACGCGCCCAGCGCGCTCTGCGGCTCGCCCAGGATCGCGCAGCGCGCCGCATCGCGTGGCAGCAGCGCCAGCGCCTCGTCCGGCGTGCGGATGATCTCGATGTCGAAGTGTTCCACCCACCAGCCGTTGGGCGCATCGGGCACCACGTGCCAGTAATCGAACGGCTGGTGGAAGATCACCTTCGGGCGCTGGCCCGGGGTGTACACCACCCAGCTGTTGGGCACCTTGGTCAGCGGCAGCCAGGCCTTGAAGTTCGGGTTCACCGCGTACGGGTAATCGCGGTCATCGAAGGCCTGGTAGTGCAGCGTGCCGCTGGGAATCACCAGGTGGTCGAAGCCGCCGCGCGCCAGCGCCTCGTCGGCGCGTTGGCACAGCACGCGGACATGATGGGAATACAGGGCGGCGAGGTCGGGCTGGTTCATCGCGGAAGCTCACAGGGCAGTGCGGAATGCAGCCCCTGATTCTGCCGCAATCAGCCCGTGCGCGCTGTGCCGGAACCGGCACTCACACCGCCGAAGATTCCTCGGCGATCCAGGCGCGCAGCTGGTCGCGGTGCTCGCGGCTCAGCGTGAGGAAGCGGAAGCCCGCCCAGGATTGGCCCGGCGCATTGCTCTGTTCGATCCAAAGCAGGTGCGCCCCCACGTCCACCTGCACCGGTTGGCCGCTCGGCCCCTGGATGGCGAAGCGGAACTGGTAGTTGCCGTCCGGCGTCAATGGCACCGAACAGATCATCAGCATGCCGGTTTCGGACACATTGCCCAGCCGGCCGATCACCGCCTCGGCCATCGTGTCGGTCACCGGCACCTGCTCGGCCACCTGTCGGCGGGGCGCGCGGCGGGTGTCGTCGTTCATTCGTCAGTCTCTGCAGTGGCCGGGGTGCCCGCCAGCGAGCGCAGGGTGCGCAGCGTGGCCTGCCAGGCGCGGTCGATCAGGCGGCTCTTGCCCTCGCTGACCAGGCGCGCCTGCCCGTGCACCATCAGCCGGGCCAGGCTGTCCAGCGAATGCTCGGCCACCTTCTGCCCGCGCGGATTGACGAACAGCGCGTTGTCGGTGATCAGGCTGTACCAGGACAGCCGCTGGCGGCGCATGTCGCCCTGCTGGTTGGTGGTGAATTCGAACCAGGTGCCAAACGGCAGCGTGCGCAGCTGGCGGTAACAGTCTTCCTCGGCGGGGCTGCGCGCCAGCGGCGCCTCGCGCCGGGCTTCGGTGCCTTCGGCCTGCTCCCCCAACCGGGTGCGCGCACGGATGCGCGCGGTCAGTTCGGTGCGTGAGCTGCTGTCGTCTTCACCGCCCGGGGTGGACAGCCGGCGCGCGATCGCCGCCGCTTCGTCCTGGTGATAGCCGACCTGCAGCAGTGCCGCTTCGACCTGCTCGCCGAGCTGGGTATCACTCCCGGCGCTGCCGGGTGGTTGGCAGGTGACCTCGGCGATGCGTGCGGTTTCCTGCTCGCGCGCCTGCCATTGCTCGGAGCCTTCGCCGCTGCGCAGCAGGGTCAGGGTCAACACGTCCGACCAGGCCTGCTTCAGCAGCGATTGCACGAACCGCGGCGGCGCGGTCTGCGCGCACAGCTGTTCGATGCTGGCGCCGGCCTGCTGCTTGGCCGATTCCAGCCGTTCCTTGCCGCGCGCCGCTTCCACGTGGCGGCGCTCGGCCAGCTCGGCCTTGTGCGCCAGGGCCCGGAAGTGCTGCTGGATCTCGTCGTTGGCCGCTTCGAAGACCGCCGCATCACCCTCGTAGTCGGTGACCACCTTGTCGACGGCGCGGTCCAGCTTCTGCACCAGCTGCGGGTCGACATCCTCCTCGCCCAGCCAGTTGGCGCCGGCTTCGGCCACCGCGTTGAGCAGCTCGCGGGCCGGGTGCTGGTCGCGCACGAAGAAGGCCGGGTCGGACAGTGCCGCGCGCGCCACCGGTACCTGCAGGCGGGTGAGCAGGTCCACGGCGGCCGCGTCGGGGCGGACCTCGCGGTGGATCTGCCCGTACAGCATGTCCAGCAGGTCGAAGGTGTCGGTGTCCTTGACCGTCAGCGCGGCCTGCGGGCCGTGGTCGGCGCGCATCTGGGCGAGCAGGGCGTTGTGCAGGTCGGCCATGGTGCGGCGCACGCCGGCCGACTGCGCCTGCAGCTTGGCCAATGTAGCGTGCAGGTTGCCGCTGGAGATCGCGACCGGTTCCGGACGCTCACCTGCCCCCGAGACTTCCGCATGGGGCGACGCCCCGGTCGCGGCTTGTGCTCCCTCCACGCCACCGGTGTCAGGGCCGGCGGCGGTACCGGGCTGGCCCGGCGTCACTGGAGTGCCGTGGCCGAGACCCGCCGGGCCCTGGGTATGCCGGGCGGCGTCCAGCAGGTGGTGCAGGGCCGACAACGCCGGGGCGTTCATGTCGACCGGGGCGGCATCCGCTGGCGCTTCAGCGGCAGCGGCCGGCGCCGATGGCGCCATCTGGCCGATCACCTCGCTGGTCATCGCCGCCCAGCTGCCGCTGCTGGCAGAACCGCTCCAGCCGGTGAGCGGGCGTCCGCCCGCCCCGCCGGGTTCGCGCGGGGGCGCCGCGCCGGTCCCGCGCTCGGGGCCGGTGACGATCCGCCGCGTGGTGGCCGAGCGCGCCAGGTACGGGGTGTAGACCAGCCCTGGCAGCACGCCCTCATGGGTCAGCAGCACGTTGGCGCGTTCCAGCAGCTCGCCCAGGCGTTCCAGCAGCTGGCGGTCGAACACGCGGAACAGCGCCAGCTGGGTTTCCAGGCCCAGCGCGAATTCCTCGCCCAGCTCACGGGTGATCCGGCACAGCACGTAGGGCCCGAACGGCAGGTCCTCGGCGTCGAACGCCGGGCCGGCGGCGAGCACGCCGAAACGCTGCCCGAGCAGCTGCAGCGCACTGGCCGAGCGCTGCGCCTCGCGCCGGGTGATGTCGGCCAGCACGATATCGCGGTCGATATCGGTGTCGGTGACCAGGGTCAGCGTGGTGGCCGCCACCGGCGCGCTCGGGGCGGGCACGTGCCGCACCCGCGGTTCGCGCAGGTTGGCCAGGGCCGTGGCCAGCGCGTCCAGGAAGCGCGGCGCGAACTGCGCGTTGACGTCGTGCAGGCGCCGGGCCTGGGCGTAGATGTCGGCCTGGATCTGGCTGTTGCGGGCGCGTTCGGCATCGCGGAACAGCTCGCGCTCCAGCTCCACGATGGTCAGCTTGAGCGGGGTGCTCAGGGTCTGCACGGCCAGCGCGTGCAGCGCCGCCAGCAGGCGGCGCACGCGCGGCGGTGCATCGACCCCGGCGAACCGGGTCGGATCGGATGACGATGAAGGTGCGGACGCAGACATCCGTTGTAGGTTCCGGCTCCCCTGAGAGCACAGAATCTAACGTTTTCCCGGGGTCCCCGCCAGAAGGGATCTCCCGACATCCTCAGCCCAGGAACAACTCCACCACGTCGTTGGTGAAGCGCCGGCCCAGCTCGGTCGGCTGCACATGGTCGCCCTGCACCGTCATCCAGCCATTGGCAAGGGCGGTCTGCAGCGGCGCGGCGATGCTCGCCCGGTCCAACCCGGTGCGCGACTCGAAGTCCTTGAACCGGAAGCCCTCGTGCAGCCGCAGCAGGTTGAGCATGTATTCGAACGGCAGGCGGTCGGCGCCGATCACCTCGTCGCCGCCGATCGACGCGGCCGTGCCGGCAGTGTCCATGAACGTCTGCGGGTGCTTGTGCTTCCAGCGACGCAGCACGTGCTGCCCGGCGCCGGAGCTGATCTTGCCGTGGGCGCCGGCACCGATGCCCAGGTAATCGCCGAAGCGCCAGTAGTTCAGGTTGTGCTGGCTCTGCCGCCCGGGGCGCGCGTACGCGCTCACTTCGTACTGGGCATAGCCGGCCTCGGCCAGCAGGCGCTGGCAGTGCTCCTGCATGTCCCAGGCCGAATCATCGTCGGGAATGCCCTGCGGCGGCCGCGCGAAGAACACCGTGTTCGGCTCCAGGGTGAGCTGGTAGTGCGACAGGTGGGTGGGCTGCAGCGCGAACGCGCGTTCCAGGTCGTGCTCGGCCTGGGCCAGGGTCTGCTGCGGCAGCGCGTACATCAGGTCGATGTTGAAGTTGTCGTAACCGGCATCCTGGGCCAGCTTCACCGCGCGCTCGGCTTCGCCGCTGTCGTGGATGCGGCCCAGCCGCTGCAGTGCCTCATCGTTGAAGGTCTGGATGCCGAAGCTGATCCGGTTCACCCCGGCCGCGCGGTAGCGGTCGAAGCGGCCGTGCTCGGCCGTGCCCGGGTTGGTTTCCAGGGTCACCTCCAGGTTCGGGGCGAAGCGCAGCCGTGCCGAAGCTGCCTGCAGGAAGCGGTCGATCGCCTCCGGCGGGAACAGGCTGGGTGTGCCGCCGCCGAAGAACACGCTGTTCACCACCCGGCCCCAGACCAGCGGCAGGTCCTGGTCGAGGTCGCGGATCAGCGCGTCGATGTAGGACTCGAACGGCAGTTCGCCCTTGGCCTGGTGCGAGTTGAAATCGCAATACGGGCACTTGCGCACGCACCACGGCAGGTGCACGTACAGCGACAGCGGCGGCGGTACCAGCGACACCGCGTGGTCGTGGTCGCAGCTTTCGCCCGGAAGGTGGTGGCAATCGGTGTCGGACATCGTGCTCATCGGTAGCGCCGGCCGTTGGCCGGCCCTCGGGAAATCATCAACAGTCGATTCAGATCAACGCCGACAGCTTCTGCTTCAACACCTGCAGCGCCTTGCCGCGGTGGCTCATCGCGTTCTTTACATCCGGTGCCATTTCCGCGGCGGTCTGGCCCAGCACCGTGTCCAGGAACAGCGGGTTGTAGCCGAAGCCGTGGCTGCCGCGCAGTTCGTCCAGGATCTCGCCTTCCCAGCTGCCTTCGCAGATCAGCGGCTGCGGGTCGTTGGCGTGGCGCAGCAGCACGATCACCGCGTAGAAGCGCGCGGTGCGGCGCTCGGCCGGCACATCGCGCATGGCGTCGAGCAGCTTGGCGTTGTTGGCCGCGTCATCGGTCGGGCTGCCGGCATAACGCGCGCTGTACAGACCGGGCGCGCCGTCCAGCGCATCCACGATCAGGCCCGAATCGTCGGCCAGCGCCGGCAGGCCGGTGCTGGTGCAGGCATGGCGGGCCTTGATCAATGCGTTCTCGACGAAGGTCAGGCCGGTTTCCGGCACATCGCTCACGCCCAGCGCGCCCTGCGCCACGATTTCCAGTGGCAGGTCGGCCAGCATCGCCTGCAGTTCCTTCAGCTTGCCGGCGTTGCCGCTGGCCAGTACCAGTTTCATTGCTTGGGCTCCAGCAGGTCCCACGTGTTGCCGTACAGGTCGCGGAACACCGCAACCGTGGCGTAGGGCTCTTCGCGCGGGGCTTCGAGGAATTCCACGCCGCGCGCGGTCATCGCGGCATGGTCGCGGTAAAAATCGTCGGTGTTGAGGAAGAAACCGACCCGACCACCGGTCTGGTTGCCGACCCGGCTCTGCTGCTCTTCATTGCTGGCGCGGGCCAGCAGCAGCGCCGCCGCGCTGCCGTCGGTAGGACCGACCACCACCCAGCGCTTGCTGCCCTGGTCGATGTCATCGATCAGATGGAAGCCGAGCTTGCCCGTGTACCAGGCGATCGCCTCGTCGTAATCGGCCACCACCAGGGTGACCAGGGCAAGGCGCCGGCTCACGGCTGCGCCAGTGCGGCCTGCTGGGCCGCGAACAGGTCGGTGATGCCCTTTTCGGCCAGCGCCAGCAGCGCGTCCAGCTCATCGCGGCGGAACGCGTGGCCTTCGGCGGTGCCCTGCAGCTCGATGAAGCCGCCGCCGTCGTTCATCACCACGTTCATGTCGGTGTCGCAGTCGCTGTCTTCGGCGTAGTCCAGGTCCAGCACCGGGGTGCCGCGGTAGATGCCGACCGACACCGCAGCCACGGCGCCGAAGATCGGGTTGCGCTTGATGTCGCCGCGCTTGATCAGGAAGTTCACCGCATCCACCAGCGCCACGTAGGCACCGGTGATGGCGGCGGTGCGGGTGCCGCCATCGGCCTGCAGCACGTCGCAGTCCAGGGTGAGGGTGCGTTCGCCCAGTGCGCTCCGATCAATGCAGGCGCGCAGGGTGCGGCCGATCAGACGCTGGATTTCCAGGGTGCGGCCGCCCTGCTTGCCGCGCGCCGCTTCGCGGTCGTTGCGGGTGTGGGTGGAGCGCGGCAGCATGCCGTATTCGGCCGTGACCCAGCCTTCGCCCTTGCCGCGCAGGAAGCCCGGCACGCGGTTTTCCACGCTGGCGGTGCACAGCACGCGGGTTTCACCGAAGCTGACCAGCACCGAGCCTTCGGCATGGCGGGTGAAGGCGCGTTCGATGCGCACTTCGCGCAACTGGTCGGCCTGGCGGCCGCTGGGACGGGGATCGGACATGGATGGCTTCCGGTAAGACGAGGGATGCGGGACCGCGCCCGGACCGGGGACCGGCAGGCGAGGAGGCTCCAAAGGAACCGCTAGGGTACCATTTGCACTTTGAGAGCACCGGAAACCCGCATGATTCGAAGCATGACCGCCTATGCCGGCGGCGAGCGCGCCACACCCTGGGGCACGCTTGCTTGTGAGCTGCGCTCGGTCAACCACCGGTTCCTGGAGGTGGGCGTGCGCCTGCCCGAGGAGCTGCGTGCGCTTGAACCGCAACTGCGGGAGCGTGTCGCCAACCGCTGCAGCCGCGGCAAGATCGATCTGGTCATGCGCCTGCGCGCGCCGGAGGTCACCGGGGCATTGGTGGTCAACGATGCGCTGCTGGCCCAGCTCGGCGAGCTGGCCAGCCGGCTGGCGCCGGGCTTCCCCAGCCTGCAGGTGAGCTTCACCGAGCTGCTGCAGGTGCCAGGCGTGATGCAGGGCGAGGCAGTTGATGCCGCCGCCCTTCAGGCCGAGGCCCTGTCCCTGCTGGAAGAAAGCCTGGACGGCTTCGTCGCGGCGCGTGAGCGCGAGGGCGACAAGCTGGCCACGGCGATCCAGGAGCGCGTCGATGGCGTAGAGCGCATCGCCGCCGAGGTCACCACCCTGATTCCGCTGATCCGCGATGGCCAGCGCGCCAAGCTGTCGGCCCGGCTGGCCGACCTGCCGCACCCGGTCGATCCCGGCCGCGCCGAGCAGGAACTGGTGCTGTGGCTGCAGAAGCTGGACGTGGACGAGGAGCTGGACCGCCTGCGCAGCCACATCGTGGAGATCCGCCGCGTGCTCAAGCAGCGCGAGCCGGTCGGCCGCCGCCTGGACTTCCTGCTGCAGGAGTTCAACCGCGAAGCCAACACGCTGGGCTCCAAGTCGGTGGACAGCCGCACCTCCAATGCCGCCGTCGAGCTGAAGGTGCTGATCGACCAGATCCGCGAACAGGTGCAGAACATCGAATGAGCAGCCAGCCCCTTCAGAGCCCGGAACCGGCCCGCGGCACGCTGTACATCGTGGCCGCCCCGTCCGGGGCCGGTAAAAGCAGCATCGTCAACGCCACCCTGGCGCGCGACCCGCAGATCGCCCTGTCGATCTCGTTCACCTCCCGTGCGATGCGCCCGGGCGAAGTGAACGGCGAGCACTATCACTTTGTCAGTGCGCCCGAGTTCGAGCGGATGATCGCCGCCGGCGACTTCTTCGAACACGCCTGGGTGCACGGGGACTGGAAGGGCACCGCCCGCCAGTCGGTCGAGCCGCAGTTGTCGGCCGGCCAGGACGTGCTGCTGGAGATCGACTGGCAGGGCGCCCAGCAGGTCCGCCAGCTGGTCCCCGGCACGGTCACGGTGTTCATCCTGCCGCCGTCGAAGCAGGCCCTGCAGGACCGCATGCGCAAGCGTGGGCAGGACAGCGAGGCGGTGATCGCCCAGCGCCTGGCCGCCGCCCGCGAGGAAATGCTGCATTTCAACGACTTCGACTACGTCATCGTCAACGAAGTGTTCGAGACCGCCGTGGACGAGCTGTGCGCCATCTTCACCGCCAGCCGCCTGCGCCGGGAGTCCCAGAAGGTCCGCCACGCGGGCCTGATCCAGGCCCTGCTGACCCAGGACGCAACGGCAACTGACTGATTCACAAGGGGCGGGTAGCCGGTCGGCTTGATTTTGTCCAGCCCTGGCCGGTACAATCCGTCCCCTTTCCCTCATTCGATGAGCAGCCCCTGCCGGCTGCCGGGAGCCCGCATGGCCCGCATCACCGTAGAAGATTGCCTGGAAGTCGTCGATAACCGTTTCGAGCTGGTCATGATGGCGTCCAAGCGCGCCCGTCAGCTGGCCAACGGTGTCCAGGCCACCCTGGACAACAGCGAAACCGAAGACAAGCCGACCGTGCTGGCGCTGCGCGAAATTGCCGCCCGCAAGATCGACAACGCCCTGATCGACGAAGTCGAGAAGGCCGAGCGCGAGCGTGCCGAGCGTGAAGCACTGGAATGGGCCGCTGCCGAAGTCGTCGCCGACGAAGACATGTCCAAGAACGACGACTGATCCCATCCGATCATCCGTTGTTGCAACAGACAGCCCGCCATGTGCGGGCTGTCTGCTTTTGAGCGGCAGGTCACCCCGTTGGTGGTGACGCATTTGACGATTGCCCGTACGCAATAGTTTGCCGTTATCCCGTCGCTGGAATAGTCTTCCAGCCATGAACCCAGGCCCCTCTGCCAAGGTCGCCACGTCTCCCGGCGCGGCCGTACCCGACTATGTCCTCCAGCTTGAACGCGCAGCCCATTACCTGCCGCCCGAGCAGTTGCCGCTGCTGCGTCGCGCCTGGGAGGTAGGGGCCTCCGCGCATGCCGGGCAGACCCGCAAATCGGGCGAGCCGTACATCACCCATCCGGTGGCGGTGGCGCAGGTACTGGCCGAGCTGGGCCTGGACGTGGAAGCGCTGATCGCCGCGATCCTGCACGACACCATCGAAGACACCCCGCTGACCCGCGAAGAACTGGCCGCCGAATTCGGCGAAGCCGTGGCCGAGCTGGTCGATGGGGTGACCAAGCTGGACAAGCTGAAGTTCCGCGACCGCCAGGAAGCGGCCGCCGAAAGCTTCCGCAAGATGCTGCTGGCGATGTCGCGCGACCTGCGCGTGATCATGATCAAGCTGGCGGACCGCCTGCACAACATGCGCACGCTGGGCGCGCAGAGCACCGAGGCGCGTGGCCGCATCGCGCGCGAGACCCTGGAGATCTACGCCCCGATCGCGCAGCGGCTGGGCATGAGCCTGGTCAAGAGCGAGCTGCAGAACCTGGGCTTCAAGGCGCTGTACCCGTGGCGCCACGCGATCCTGGAAAAGCACATCCGCAGCCAGCCGGTGGTGCGCCGCGAGGCAATGGCGCAGGTGGAAGTGCAGCTGTCGCAGCGGCTGGCCAAGGAAGGGCTGGAACACCGCCTGGTCAGCCGGATCAAGACCCCGTGGAGCATCTACAACAAGATGCGCGACGAGAACAAATCCTTCGACCAGGTCATGGACGTGTTCGGCTTCCGCCTGGTCGTGCGCAGCGTGCCCAACTGTTACCACGCGCTGGGCTCGGTGCATGCCACCTTCAAGCCGCTGGATGGGCGCTTCCGCGATTTCATCGCCATTCCCAAGGCCAACGGCTACCAGTCGCTGCACACGGTGCTGTTCGGCCCGTACGGCTCGCCGATCGAAGTGCAGATCCGCACCGAGGAAATGGACCTGATCGCCGAGCGCGGCGTGGCCGCGCACTGGACCTACAAGTTCGGTGGGGACACCCCCAACAGCGCGCAGAGCCGTGCGCACGCCTGGATCGTGGAACTGATCGATTCGCAGCGCGCCGCCGGTTCGTCGCTCGAATTCCTCGACAACGTCAAGGTCGACCTGTTCCCGGACGAGGTCTACCTGTTCACGCCCAAGGGCAAGATCCTGGCCCTGCCGCGCAACTCCACCGCGCTGGACTTTGCCTATGCGGTGCACACCGACGTGGGCAACATGGCGGTGGCCTCGCGCGTGGACAAGAAACTGGTGCCGCTGCGCACCAAGCTGGTCAGTGGGCAGACCGTGGAAGTCATTACTGCGCGCTCGGCCACGCCCAAGCCGCAGTGGCTCGAATTCGTGGTCAGCTCCAAGGCGCGCACCGCGATCCGCCACCAGCTCAAGCAGCTCGAACACGAAGATGCCGTGCAGCTGGGCCACCGCATGCTGGACCGCGCGCTGGAGGCGATGGACAGCTCGCTCGAACGGCTGCCCAAGGGGCGCCTGGATGCGTTCCTTGCCGAACACCGCTACCCGCGCCTGGAGGCCCTGCTGGCCGAAGTGGCGCTGGGCAACTGGATGCCCAACCAGGCCGCGCAGGCACTGATGGCCTACGCCGAACTGCGCGGCGGCGCGCATTCCAAGCACTCGCAGGAAAAGATCCTGATCAACGGCAGCGAACGCGGCGTGGTCAGCTTCGCCAACTGCTGCCAGCCGATTCCCGGCGACGAGATCATGGGCTACCACACCGCCGGCAAGGGCATCGTGGTGCACCGCCTGGACTGCCCGAACCTGGCCGAGCTGCGCAAGTCGCCCGAGCGCTGGGTGCCGATCGGCTGGGACACCACCGTCTCCGGCGATTACGACACTGCGCTGGTGGTGGAAGTGGAGAACGGCACCGGCGTGCTGGCCCAGCTGGCCGCGGCGATCGCGCAGAGCCATTCCAACATCGAGCGTGTGGACTACCTGGACCGCGACTTCAACGCCGCCGTGCTGGCCTTCAACATCCAGGTCCGCGACCGCAACCACCTGGCCGAAGTCATGCGCCGGCTGCGGCGCTTGTCGGTCGTCCAGTCGGTGCGCAGGCAATAGGCAATGATCGAAACCGATACAATGGACCACCATTGTTCGACATAACGAGGCACCCCATGTCCCGCCAGATCATCAACACCGAAAACGCACCGGCCGCCATCGGTCCGTATTCGCAGGCCGTGCGTGCCGGCAACACCGTGTACTTCTCCGGCCAGATTCCGCTGGACCCGGCCACCGGCGACATCGTCGGTGCCGGTGATGTCGAAGCGCAGGCCCGCCGCGCCTTCGACAACCTCAAGGCCGTGGCCGAAGCCGCTGGCGGCTCGCTGGACAAGGTGGTCCGCCTGGGCCTGTACCTGACCGACCTGGCCGAATTCGCCAAGGTCAACGCGGTCATGCAGGACTACTTCCAGGCGCCGTTCCCGGCCCGCTCCACCATCGAAGTGTCCGGCCTGCCCAAGGGCGCCAACTTCGAGGTTGATGCGGTGATGGTCATCGACTGACCGCCACGTGGCACGCAGACCGGCGGTCACCCCGGCGCTGGCGCCGTCCGGCGAAGCTTCGCTGGCGGTGCTTGCCGGCGTGGGTCCGGCCGTGGCCGCCAAGCTGGCGGCGCGCGGCCTGGCCTCGCTGCAGGACCTGTGGCTGCACCTGCCGCTGCGGTATGAAGACCGCACCGCACTGACCCGCATCCAGGACCTGCGCAACGGCGTGCCGGCGCAGGTGGAAGTCCGCGTGGTCGCGGTGGACCGCGGCATGCGCTTCCGCCCGACCCTGAAAGTAGCAGTGGAAGACGAAGGGCAGGGCACCCTGGTGCTGCGCTTCTTCCACTTCCGCCAGCAGCAGGTGGCCCAGTTCTCGGTGGGCACCCGCCTGCGCTGCTTCGGCACGCCCAAGCCGGGCCAGCTGGGGCTGGAAATCGTCCACCCGAGCTACCAGGTGCTCGGCCGTACCGATGACCCGGCGCTGGGCGACAGCCTGGACCCGGTCTATCCCACTGTGGAAGGCATCGGCCCGGCCACGCTGCGCCGCCTGATCGGCCAGGCGCTGGACCGCCTGCCCGAAGAATCCAGCCTGGAACTGCTGCCGCCGGGCTGGCTCGATGGCCTGGCGCTGCCCTCGCTGCGCAGTGCCTTGCTGACCGTGCACCGCCCGCCACCCGACGCCAACCTGGCCGCGCTCGCCGCGGGCACGCATCCCGCACAGCGCAGGCTGGCGCTGGAAGAGCTGCTGGCCCACCACCTGAGCCTGCGCCGCCAACGCATTGCCCTGCAGGCGCACCATGCGCCCCCGCTGGCCGGTCCGGGAAAGCTGGCCAAGGCCCTGCTCAAGCAGCTGCCCTTTGCCCTGACCGCCGCGCAGAAACGCGTGTTCACCCAGATCCGCGAGGACCTGGCCCAGCCGCGCCCGATGCTGCGGCTGGTGCAGGGCGATGTCGGCTCGGGCAAGACCGTGGTGGCCGCGCTGGCGGCGATGCTGGCGGTGGAGCAGGGCAAGCAGGTCGCGCTGGCTGCCCCCACCGAACTGCTGGCCGAACAGCACCTCACCAACCTGCGCGGCTGGCTGGAACCGCTGGGCGTGCAGGTCGCCTGGCTGGCCGGCAAGGTCATCGGCAAGGCGCGCGCGAAGGTGCTCGAACAGGTCGCCAACGGGCAGGCCCAGGTGGTGGTGGGCACCCATGCGCTGATGCAGGAATCGGTGGTCTTCCATGACCTGGCGCTGGCCATCGTCGACGAGCAGCACCGGTTCGGCGTGCACCAGCGGCTTGCGCTGCGCGACAAGGGACCGGGCGGGCACAGCGTGCCGCACCAGCTGGTGATGACCGCCACGCCGATTCCGCGCACGCTGGCAATGTCCGAATACGCCGACCTGGACGTGTCGGCGATCGACGAACTACCGCCCGGGCGCACCCCGGTGCAGACCGTGGCATTGAACAATGATCGCCGCCCCGAACTGATCGAGCGCATCGCGCTGGCCTGCCGCGAAGGCCGCCAGGTGTACTGGGTGTGCACCCTGATCGAAGAAAACGACGAGCTGGATGCCACCCCCGCGCAGGCCACGTTCGAATCGCTGCAGGCGTTGCTGCCGGGCGTGCGGGTGGGGCTGGTGCATGGCCGGCTGAAGGCCAGCGAGAAGCTGGCCACCATGGTCGCGTTCAAGGCCGGGCAGATCGACCTGCTGGTGGCCACCACGGTGATCGAAGTCGGCGTGGACGTGCCCAATGCCTCGTTGATGGTGATCGAGAACGCCGAACGCCTTGGCCTGGCCCAGCTGCACCAGCTGCGCGGACGGGTCGGGCGTGGTTCGGCGGTGTCGCGCTGCGTGCTGCTGTACCAGGCGCGGCTGTCGGCGATGGCACGCGAGCGCCTGGAAACCATGCGGCAGACCAACGATGGCTTCGTGATCGCCGAAAAGGACCTGGAACTGCGCGGTCCGGGTGAGCTGCTGGGTACCCGCCAGACCGGCCTGGCCGGCTTCCGCATGGCCGACCTGGCCCGCGACGCGGATCTGCTGCCGGGCGTGCATGCGCTGGCCGAGCGGTTGATGGTGGAGGCGCCGACGGTGGCCGATAGGGTGGTCGAGCGGTGGATTGGCAACGCGGTGAGATACGCGTCGGCATAGTCGGCATGGTCTGGGCCGGCCAACGGCCGGCGCTACCGATCGAATGATCCCGACGGTCGATTGATCCAGATCCCAATGGGCCCGTAACAATTCGTAGCGCCGGCCGTTGGCCGGCCCAAGTGGCCCCGACCCGCGCCTTGTATTTGTCATCCCGGGGTGCGAAAGTCCCTTGCCGCTTACCAAGACGGCACGCATGACCAAGAAGATTCCGCTGTTGATCGACACCGATCCGGGTGTCGATGACGCACTGGCCCTGTTGATGGCCTTTGCCGACGAACGCCATGACGTGGTCGGCCTCACCATTGCCGCCGGCAATGTCGGCCTGGACCACACGGTCCGCAATGCGCTGAAACTGTGTGAAGTGGCCGGGCGTGAAGACGTGCCGGTGTTCGCCGGTACCCCCGAACCGCTGGTGCACCCGTCGGTGGATGCGGCCCACGTTCATGGCGCCGACGGCTTCGGCGACGTCAACCTGCCGGCCGCCCAGCGCCAGGCCGAAGCCGAACACGCCGCGCTGGCCATCCTGCGCCTGTCGCATGAGTACGCCGGCGAGCTGTTCCTGGTCGCCCTCGGCCCGCTGACCAACCTGGCCCTGGCGCTCAAGCTCGACCCGACCCTGCCGCAGCGCGTGAAGCGTTTCCTGGTCATGGGCGGGGCGGTCACCTGCCACGGCAACATCACGCCGGCGGCCGAGTTCAACATCGCCTTCGATCCCGAAGCGGCGCACGTGGTGTTCACCGGCTTCCCGCACATCGAAGTGGCCGACTGGGAAGCCACCGTCGCCCACGGCCTGCTGCACAAGGATGTCGAGCAGTGGCTGGCCTTCGACAGCGACAAGGCACGCTTCTACGAGCTGATTTCGCGCCAGACCCGCCTGTGGTCCGAAGACAGCCGCGGCGAGCGCTGGTTCGCCGCCGACGCCCTGGCCATGGCCTGGGCGCTGCAGCCGGAAGGCGCGCTGCGGGTCGAATCGCGCCCGCTGAACATCGAACTGGCCGGGACCCACAGCCGGGGTGCTACCATTGTCGACTGGAACCGCCAGACGGGGCAGCCGGACAACACCGAGCTGTTGATGGCCTACGACCAGGGGCGCTTTGAAGCCCAGGTCCGGAGTGCGCTCGGCGTCGCCTGACGCCGCAGTGGCGGTATCTTCACGCGGAACATGGCCATGGGTTGCCCTAGGGGGCGGCCCCGGCTATAATGCCGCTCTTGCGTTTCCCTGACCTTATTTACGGTGTGTGCCCCATGAAGGACGATATCCATCCGAACTACCGTGACGTCGTGTTTCAGGACGTTACCTCCGATTTCAAGATCCTGACCCGTTCCACCATGGCGACGAAAGAAACCGTGAAGTGGGAAGACGGCAACGAGTACCCGCTCGTCAAGATCGAAATCTCCTCTGCTTCGCACCCGTTCTACACGGGCAAGCACAAGGTGATCGACACCAGCGGCCGTATCGACAAGTTCCAGAAGCGTTTCGGCAAGCCGGCTGCGGCTGCTGCTGCCGAATAAGCTTTTCGAAACTGCTGCATGCAAACAACGGTCGCCTCGGCGGCCGTTGTTTTTTTATGCCTGCGGGAAAGCCTGCTGGCGGATGAACGACGGTTCATAAATTCCCCCGCCGCGCGGAACGCAGTGTCCATTCCAGCCCGCCTGGCGCTTGCCGGTGCTTGTGCGGCAAGGGCGAGCGGGGTGTGCGTCTACGACTTCCGTCCTAGGGCGTGGCAAATGTTGCTGTGCGATAATGACGTGATCCACAGCACAGGCTGTGGACTTACTTTCACGTGCCTGCCCCACGCGCTTGGGTGGGCGCCTTCCCCTTGAGGAGCGCACACAGTGTCCGATCTTGATCAGGTCACGCTGAATGCCGGCGACAAGTCGGTTGTTCTGCCTGTCATCAAACCCACGCTCGGCAACGATTGCGTCGATATTTCGAAGCTGACCAAGGAAACCGGTCTCTTCACCTACGACTCCGGCTTCACCGCCACCGCCAGCTGCAAGTCCGCCATCACCTACATCGACGGTGACAAGGGCGTGCTGCTGTATCGCGGCTACCCCATCGAGCAGCTGTCGGAAAAGTCCAGCTACGTCGAAGTGGCTTACCTGCTGATCAACGGCGAGCGTCCGAGCGCCGAGCAGCTGAAGGCCTTCACCGATGAGCTGGCTGCCGAAGCCAACGTCGATGCCTCGATCAATGCCCTGATCGCCAGCTTCGACAAGGATGCCCACCCGATGGCCATCCTGACCGCTGCCATCGCGCAGCTGTCGGCGAAGTACCATGCCTCGCTGGACCTGTCCGACGCCGAGCAGCGCCGCCAGTCCGCCGTGCGCCTGATCGCCAAGGTGCCGACCCTGTCGGCGCTGATCTACCGCCACGGCAAGGGCCTGCCGGCCAACACGCCGGACACCTCGCTGGATTACGTCAGCCGCTTCCTGAAGCAGACCTTCGAGTCGGCCGATGGCCAGTACGAGCTGAACCCGGACGTGGTCAAGGCGCTGGACCTGCTCTTCATCCTGCATGCCGACCACGAGCAGAACGCCTCCACCTCGACGGTGCGCCTGGTCGGTTCGACCGGTGCCAACCCGTATGCGTCGGTCGCCGCTGGCGTCACCGCGCTGTGGGGTCCGGCCCACGGCGGTGCCAACGAAGCCGTGCTGAAGATGCTGGAAGAAATCGGTTCGGCGGACAACGTTGAATCGGCCGTGCTCAAGGCCAAGGACAAGACCTCGGGCTTCCGCCTGATGGGCTTCGGCCACCGCGTGTACAAGAACTTCGACCCGCGCGCGAAGGTCATCGGCGAGATGACCGGCAAGGTGCTCAAGCAGCTGGGCGTGCAGGATCCGTTGCTCGACGTTGCCGTGAAGCTGGAACAGGCGGCGCTGCAGGACGACTACTTCGTCGCCCGCAAGCTGTACCCGAACGTCGATTTCTACAGCGGCATCATCTACAAGGCGCTGCAGATCCCGACCGAAATGTTCACCGTCATGTTCGCCCTGGGCCGCACCTCCGGCTGGGTCGCGCACTGGCTCGAACAGCAGGTCGACCCGGAAATGAAGATCGGCCGCCCGCGCCAGGTCTACACCGGCAGCGACGTGCGTGACTACCAGGGCTGATCAGCTCCCGTAGTGCGTGAAAAGACGCCTCCGCAAGGGGGCGTTTTTTTTTGGGTTCAACAGCGTTCAAGCAGGAGCTTTCAAGCAACAGCCGTCGTGTGCAGGATGCTGCGCGCAGGGCCGGCGGTGGTGGGGGTACGGGGGGCGCCGTGAATCCATCCCTGGAGGCTCTTGCGAAACATCCATGTTTCGCAAAGCCCCCGTACCCCCACCACCGCCGACCCTCTGACAGTCGGCCGGTGACCACGGGAAAAGCAAAAATCACGTCGCCGGCCCTGCACGCAGCATCGTGCAAACGACGGCTTTGGCTTTAGCTCTGACTTTAGCTTTGCGCCTTTCGCTTTCAGCTTCCGGCAACACCACGCCGTGCCGCGGCGAGCATAAAGCAGCAACGCGCAACATGCGCACGCGCGCGGGTCGGAATGCTTGCGTTGCTTCCGGTTCGCGCGCGCTGTCGCAGAACGTGCGCGTGCGTGGCGGGTTTAAGAATGGTTGCGTGGGGAGATGTCGCGCACAGAACTAACGTGATCGTGTCGCCGACACTGCACAGCGCAGCGTGGGGTGATCGCCTCGAACGAGGCGTTTTTCAATCATGGGAGAGAACCACATGTACCGCACCCTGAAGCAGGCCGCGTTGGGCCTGGCGATCTTTACCGCCGCACTGTCCGCCCACGCCGTTGAAGCGCACATCACCGTCTGGGCGAACGTCGACCCGACCCTGTCGCTGCTCCGGGCCGATGGCAGCGCGCTTCCCGCTGACGTCGAGATGCCGTACCGCGCCGGGCAGGGACTGAGCAGCTGGAGCGAACGCGTGCGCGTGTTCTCCAACGACACCAGCCTGGATGTCGATGTGCGCCTGGCCGAACCGGCCGTGCTGATGCCCAAGGTGACCGCCGCCGGCGCAGTCGACATCCCGCTCTCGGTTACCCTCAACGGCCGCGAGCTTGGCCTGGCCCCGATCGCGTTCACCGCCGACCAGCTGTTCCAGGGCGCGATTCCCGGTGCCTCCATCGAAATGCCGCTGACCGTGGCCCAGGCCGCGCCCGGTCCCATCACCGCCGCCGGCCTCTACGACGGCCCGGTCAGCCTGGTCCTGGTGCAGAAGGCCAGCAGCCTCTAAGCCATTGCGCGGACGCCGGCCCTGCGGGGTCGGCGTTCCTGCGCCCCTGCCATGCGCATTCCTGCTCCCGCCCTTGTCCGGCTGGCGGTGGCGCTCGTCCTGGTGCTGGCCTGCGTGGCCGTCCAGGCGGGCCCGGTGCCGGCCGGTTTCGAAGATCTTGTCAGTGGCCAGCGCGAGCGCGTGGAAGTGCGCGCGTTCGGCCGTTCCGCCGGCCTCTGGCCGGCCTGGGTGACGCTGGAGCACGTCCAGCTGGAACAGCCCGCGCAGGTGTTGGCCGCGCTGGGCATGACCACCTCCGCGCAGCAGGCACTGCTGCCGGCGCTGTCCCTGCCGCTGCCGCGCAACAGCCACCTGGCCTGCGTCCATGGCCAGCCACAGCCGGGCTGCGGCTGGCGCCCCCCGTCCGAGGATCCGACCCACATGCATGCCATCTTTGACGAAGGCAACGGCGCGCTGCTGCTGTTTCCCGCATTGCGCTGGCTGCCGCGCGCATCGCCCGGTGTCGCCGGGCTGCATGCGCCCAGCGAGCACGCCGAAAATGCATTGCTGCACCAGCAGACGCTCGCGCTCAGTGGCAGTGGCAGCCAGTACGCCCTCAACGCGCATGGCAGCGCCACGCTGGGCGTCCTGCGCGCCGGCCATGTCGGCGGCAACTGGAACTACGCGCGCCACGCCTGGCCCGGCCAGCGCGCCCGTACGCACTTCCAGTTCGACGATCTGTACTACCGGCATGACCTGGCCCGGCGCCACTACCTGCAGGTCGGGCGCATGGACCGGCGCAACCTTGCCAGCACCCAGGGCGGACAGTTCGGCTTCGGCATGTTGCCGCTCGACCGCTTCGACGGCGTCCGCGCCGGTACCACCCAGGCCTACGTGGATGCCGGCGCCGATACCGGCGCCGCGCCCCTGACCGTGCTGCTGTCGCGGCAGGCGCGCGTGGATGCCTACGACGGCGAGCGACTGCTGCAGACGTTCTACCTGCCCGCTGGCGTCACCGACCTCGATACCCGCCGGTTTCCACCGGGCAGCTATGACGTGACCCTGCGCATCCACGAAGACGGGCGCCTGCTGCGGACCGAGACACTGCCGTTTGCCCGCACCCAGGACTGGGGCGAACCGGGCGTGCAATGGTTCGTGCAGGGCGGGCGAAGCCGCGCGCGATGTCCGCTTGGACGCCGGCAACAGCGTCCTGCAGGCCGGCTTGCGCATGCCACTTGCCCGCCAGCTTGGCCTGAGCCTGGGCGTGGCACGCGTTGCCGAGGCCAGCCACGCCGAGCTGCGTACCGGAGTCCGCCATCGCCTGGGCAGGCACGACCTGCACGCCGAAGTCGGCGTCCTGGTCGGCAGCGACGGCAGGCGTGGCAGCCAGCAACAGCTCAGTGTGCGCAACACCGTTTCCTGGAACCTGTACCGGCAGCGCCTGCGCGGCAGCCGTTGTCGCGTGGACTGCGCTGATTCCCTCAGCGCATCGCTGACTCTTCCGCTGTCCGGCGGCAGTCTTTACCTGGGTCACACCCGCAGGCGCACGCTGGTACCCGGCGGCTGGCCCGGTGGCAGCGCCCGCAGCCTGCAGGCCGCCTACGGTCTTACCCGGCAGTGGCGCAGCGTCAGCATCGGCACCCGTCTGGGCGCATGGCGTCAGACCGGGAGCATCTCCGACCAGGGCCTGCAGCTGTCGGTCACGCTCTCGCGGTTGCAGCACGCCGCAGGCGCCAGCCAGCTGCGCCGCATCGGCGTCGAAGCACGGCGCACGCAGTCCGGTGATGCCGGTCAGCGCCTGCTGCTCGCGCAGTCCTGGCGCCGCGAACAGGACGCGACCGCGCGCGAGGTGGCCACCGAGGTCAGCGTGCAGGACGCCGCCGACGTCGATGCGCTGCTGGCGCTGCGCACCGCCACGCCGCTTGGCCAGACCAGTGCCGTGCTGTCGCACCACCGGCAGGCGCATGCCAGTGAGACCGGGTACAGCCTCAGCCATGGATCGGCGCTGGCGCTGTCGCCGCGCGGCCTGTTCTGGGGCGGCGCGCCCGGTGCCGACGCGGGCGTCGCCGTCAGCGTCGATGATGCCGCTGCCAGCGGGTTCGACGGCGCGGCCGCCGAGGTGAAAGCCGGGGCCAGCCGCCGCCAGGTGCTGCGCTCCGGTCAACGCCGCCTGCTGCCGCTGAGCGGCTATCAGCGCCATCAGGTGGAGGTCCAGGATGCGCACGGGCACGCACACGATGCCAGCGTGCGGGTGACCCATCCCGGCCCTGCCCAGCAGCCCTTCCTGTTGCCGGGCAGGCTGATCGCATTGCCGGTGGGCGTGGAAGCCACCTTCACCTATATCGGCAGCGCCGTGGACAAGGCCGGTGCCGCGCTGGCCGGTGCGCGCATCCTCAATGCCGCGGTTCCCCGGCTCGGGGCCGACGGCGGGTTCATCGCCGAATTCCCGCAGCGCGAAGCGGTCCTGTACCTGTTGCAGGCAGGTCGCCTGCTGCACTGCCCGCTGCAGGTGCGCGAGCAGCGCAGCGTGGTGCTGCTGGTAGGGCAGGTGGCGTGCACGCCCCTGGCGCGCGACGCGCTGCCCGCCCGCATCGCCCTCCAGCCGCGTGTGCAGCTGTTGCTGGAGGATGCAGCGCCGATCGCGCAGGAGGGCCAATGGAGCGGGCCCTGATGCGCGTCGTCATGCTCGTACCGGCCTTGTGGGTCGCCCAACCCGCGGCGGCGCAGCGCCCCCCGGTCACCACGCCGGCCGCAGGCACCACCGTGACCGCGCTGAGCCACGCCTTCGACCGTGCCGCGCCGCAGCCGCTGCCGTTATGGGCGCCACGCACCGTGCTGGGGTTCGACGAGGTGATGCACGGCCATGGCCGCCTGCATGTCACCTGCACCGATGAGCCCGCGCGCGGGCGCTGCCCGCGCAGCGACACCGGCGAAGGACCGACCGGGCGCCAGTCGATCCTGCTGGAATTCCACGAACCGCGCAGCGGCCAGCGCCGCGACATCGGGGTCAGCGGATGGATGGAACGGGTCGAGTGGGAGCGCAGTTGCAGTGATGACTACTGGGACAAATCCGAGTACCCGTTGTGGACATCGGCAACCCGGGAGTGTCACATCGCTCCGGCCGGCACCGCCGCGACGTTGCAGGTGGCGGCAACGGACATCGGCGCGCTGGTGGCCGGGCGCTGGCGGGCCGAGCTGCACCTGGACGTGCGCGGTGGCGTGGGCGGCGCGGTACTCGGCCGGCACGTATTCGTGCTGGAGGTCACGGTGACCGATACCGAGCGGGCGGCCATCCACCTGCCCGAGCACGGCGGCTCGGCCGCGCCGATGGACCTGCAGTTGCAGTTGCGGGCCGTACCGCCGCCGGCCAGCGTCGGCGGCGAGGCCGTGCTGGACATGTGCCTGTACGACGGGCTGGGTTCTCACAGCGGCCAGCTGGTGCTGGTGGCGCGCGATCGCGGCCCAGACGTGCCGGGGCGGCCACGCGATGCATTTTCGGTGTGGCACCACGCGGGCGGCCGCGCGCCGCACGAGCGCATCGATTACCGCCTGCAACTGCTGTATGCGGGCACCACGATCGACCTGCACCGGGAGGCGCACACGGTGCTGACCGGCATCCACAGCGCCCCACTGCGGCCGGTACTGCTGCCCGGCATGGACCAGCCGGTGCACTGCGTGCCGACCCCGCTCAGCTTCATCACGCCCCGGGTGCCAGCGGCCGAAAAGCGCGACGGACGCTACCAGGGCGATCTCACGATTGAAATGCGCCTGCCCACCCGACGCCCCTGACGCCGACCGAGACTTCCATGCGCCTGCATCGCCTTTCCCTGCTGCTGTTGCTGCTTCCCGCCCTGCCGGTGTCGGCCAGCCTGGACGTGCACCCCATGCGTGTCCATGTCGACGCGGGCAGCACCACCAG
Source organism: Stenotrophomonas sp. CCNWLW57 (assembly GCF_037203925.1). Taxonomy (NCBI): domain Bacteria; kingdom Pseudomonadati; phylum Pseudomonadota; class Gammaproteobacteria; order Lysobacterales; family Lysobacteraceae; genus Stenotrophomonas; species Stenotrophomonas sp. CCNWLW57. Next base: position 228,321 of record NZ_JBBCBJ010000001.1, on the reverse strand, counting down.
CATCCGCGTGCAGGCGCAGTCGCCCCGCACCCAGTACGTCAGGGCCACGGTCAAGCGCGTGGTTGCCCCCGCCACCGAAGACGAAAGCGAAGTGGATGAGCCGACCGGCGACGCCGCGGCGATCGCCGTGACGCCGGGCATGTTCGCGCTCGCCGGCGGCGGCAGCCGGCTGGTGCGGGTGATCGCCCTGGCCCCGGTCAAGGAAGAAACCGCGTTCCGGGTGTACTTCGAAGGGGTGCGCGGAGATGACCCGGAGGCGCACCCCGATGCCCTGGAGACGCCCGCTGCCACCCTCGGCGTCAGCCTGGTATGGGGCGTGCTGGTCAACGTCCTGCCTGCCGATGGACGGGTGGCGATGCAGGTTGCCGGGGGCCGCCTGCATAACCACGGCACGCTCCGGCTGGGCATCCGCCGGGTCGAGCACTGCGTTGCGGCCGCCTGCATCACCCACGACATCGAACGCAGCGTCTACCCGGGCGCCACGCTGGCGTTGCCCTTCGAGCCGGTGCCCGGCGCGCGGCTGCGCGTGGATTACCGGCTCAGCCGCGACGGCTACCGCGAACACCAGCAGATCCTGCTGCCTTGAGAGGAAACACCATGCATGTTCTCTACCGATCCTTGTTGTTGATGGTGCCTGGCACCGCGTTTGCGACCGCGTTTCCGCCGCCGGGCGAGGCGGATCCGGCACCTCGCGAAGACAGCACGTCCGAGGCGACGCACAGCGTGGCCTTCGCCAGCGGGCTCGGCGTCGGCGTGGGCGTGGGCGTGGCCGGCGTGTTCGGCCGCGACCAGGTCCGCGACCGCCTGGTGTACTGCGAAGCGCCCGCGGTGCCGCCGGCGGAGGTTCCGATCGCACCGCCGGGGTGGGCCGATGCGCTGTGGCAGGTCAATCACAACCATGAGCGGATCGCGCGCAACCGGCTGGACATCGACCTGCTGCGCGACGGCGTGCAAGGCGTCAGCGCCGACCTCAGCGATGTGGTGCGTTTCGACAAGGACGCCATCGTGCACCTGCGCGGCTCGCGCCTGGTGGCGCTGGGCGCCGGTGAGGTCAGCGCCAGCAGCGCACACGCGGTCAACGGCGCGCAGCTGTTTGCCGCCGAAGCGCGGGTGGCTGCACTGGAATATGTACAACGCTATTTCAAGGTCGGATCGGACGAACTGAGCCTGCCCGCGCATGCCGGGTTCCTGGCCACCGCGATGGGCGCCGATGCCCGCGCCGTTGCCAGCGGCTCCACCGCGTACGGCAGCTACGCCACGGCATTGGGCAACAACTCGGTGGCGCTGGGCCGTGCAGCGATCGTCCTGGAAGGGGCCGCAGATGGTTTCGCGCTCGGCACGCGTTCGCGCGTGTTGGCCGAGAACGGCATGGCGCTCGGCGGCTCCACCCAGGTGTGGGCCGACGCCCATGACAGCGTGGCGTTGGGCTTTGGCTCGATCGTGCAGCGCCCCTGGGAGGTCTCGGTGGGCGGGCAGGGCCTGCGCCGACGCATCACCAACGTCCTGCCGGGCATCGCCGCCGATGACGTGGTGTCTCTGCGGCAGCTGTCGGACATGGCCAGCGTGCTCGGCACCAGCATCAACGCCGAAGGCGGCGTGCGCGGCATGCGTTTCGCGGTGCAGGGCAAGTGGCACGGCACCGTGGCCGGGGCGCTGGATGCGCTGGATTACGCGGTAAGCGCGGCACACCGGGCGCTGGACGACATGGGCGAGCAGGTCGGCGCGCTCGCGGCGCAGGACGGAGCCCGTCCGCCCTCCAGCGTGGCCGACGCCGCCGAGTCGATCACGGCGTCGGCGGACACGACCCACGCCGCAGGCCCGCAGGCCGCTGCCACCGGGACCGCCGTCGCGGCCGACGCGCGTGCGGTCGAGCCGGCCGCTGCGACACCGCCGCCGGCAGCGCCACTGCCGCCGGTCGACACCCGCGCCGTGGACGACGCGGTGCAGCGCGCCAACGCGTACACCGACCAGGCCCTGGCCGGCATCGACCGCCGCTTCGACCGCCTCGACCAGCGCATGAACCGCATGGCGGCGATGAGCAGTGCGCAGGCCGCCATGGCCATGAACACTGCGGGCCTGCCCACCTGGAACCGGCTGGGCGCGGGCGTCGGCCATGCCGACGGCGAATCGGCCCTGGCGGTGGGTTACCAGCGCGTACTGGACCGTCGCGCCACCACCAGCGTCAGTCTCAGTGGCGCCTTCAGCCAGGGCGGCGAAAGCAGCGTGGCGATGGGCGTGGGCATCGGCTGGTAGACCCTGCGCGGCGCGTGCTCAGGGGCCGTCCAGATAGCCCCTGATCTCGTCCTCGGCCAGCAGGCTGCGCAGCTGCGCGGCCGAGGCCCGCCGCATCGGCTTCTCGTCGATGCTCGACAGCGGCGGCTGGCGCAGCGCGTCGTAGGGCAGCACCGCCACGTCGAAGGTCAGCCCTTCGGCGGAGAACACCCACACCGGCACGTCCATCGTGCGTTCGCGGTCCAGGCGCAGGCGGCGCATTCGCGACTCGGCCGGGATGCGGTGTTCTTCCAGGAACCGCTGCACGGCATCGGCGTCGTCGCTGTGCAGCTGCAGCTGCACTGGGCTGTTGGCGTCGGCGGTGCCGTCCAGCACCGGTCCGCACAGGCGTGGTGCGAAGCCGTGCAGGAATTCCAGCGCACGCAGGCCGGCTTCGCGGCGTTGTCGCAGCTGCGTGCCATGCCCGGGGCCGGCGAACAGGCGCTGGTACTCGCGCAGGGCGTCTTCGATCTCGGTATTGCGCGGCAGCGAGGCATCATCGTGGATGCCCAGCCGCCCGGCGGCTTTCAGCTTGGCCTGGTGGTAATCGCGGATTCCGCCTTCGGCCATCAACCGCGCCGCCTCGTGGGCAAGCCGGTGGCGGCGTTCGCGGGTCTGGCTCTCGGCATGCTGACGGGCCCGATGCATGAGCGGCTCCCCCTGTTACGACCTGCCACCGAATGTACACCGATCATGTGACATCGATGTGGTGCCGGCCATCGGCCGGCACCCTTGTCCCATCAAAAAATATCGAACGCCGCGTCGTCGGCCTGCGGGGTCTGGGTATTGAAGTCGTACTCGGCCAGCTTCTCCATGTCCTCGACCTTGACCCACTCGGTAGCGCCGTTGAGCGTCGCCTGGACCATCCCGGTCGGCGGCTCGTTCTGCGCGATCGGCGTGTCCTTCAGCGCCACCCGCATGTAGTCGATCCAGATCGGCAGCGCGGCGCGGCCGCCGTACTCGCGGTAGCCCAGCGAACGGAAATCGTCGCGGCCCACCCATACGGTGGTGGCGTACGGGCCGCCGAAGCCGGAGAACCACGCATCGCGATGGTCATTGGTGGAGCCGGTCTTGCCGCCCACGTCCTCGCGACCGAGCACCTTGGCGGCCGTGCCGGTGCCGCGCTGGACCACGTCGCGCATCATCGAGACCAGCTGGTAGGCGGTGCGCGCATCGATCGCTCGCGGCGCGGTGCGCGCATTCGGGTCTACCGGCGCGGCCGGCTCCGCCGCCTGCTGCGGCTTGGCCGGGCCGGCCGGCGCAGGTGCGGCAGCGGCACCGAAGTTGAAACCGTCCACTACCTGGCTCACCGGCGCCCCGCCACTGGTGCCCACGCATTCGCGGCAGGCCCGGGCCGGGTTTTCCTTGAACACCAGGTTGCCGTCGCGGTCGCTGACCTGGTCGATCAGCCAGGTGTCCACGCGCGAGCCGCCGTTGGCGAACACGGCATAGCCGCGCGCCACCGACAGCGGGGTCAGCGAAGCGGTACCCAGCGACATCGACAGGTTCGGCGGCAGCTCGGCTTCGGCAAAGCCGAATTCGCTGATGTACTTGCGCGCGTACTCCACGCCCATGCCATCAAGCAGGCGCACCGACACCAGGTTGCGCGACTGCACCAGCGCTTCGCGCAGGCGCATCGGGCCACGGAAGCCGCCGCCGTCGTTCTGCGGCTGCCAGGTCTTGCCGCGGCGGTCGCGGAACACCACCGGCGCATCGAGCACGATCGAGGCCGGGTTGAAGCCCTTGTCGAAGGCGGCGGCGTAGATGAACGGCTTGAAGCTCGAACCCGGCTGGCGACGCGCCTGGGTGGCGCGGTTGAACTTGTTGCCGGAGAAGCTGAAACCGCCCACCAGGGCCTTCAGCGCACCGGTTTGAGCATCCAGCGATACCAGCGCGGACTGGCCGCGCGGGATCTGGTCCAGCAACCACTCGCCTTCCTTCTCGCCGGCGCGCACGCGGACGATGTCACCGCGCTGGACCAGCTTGGCCGGGCTCTTGCCGGTCCACTTGGCGGCCGAGGCGGGCAGCACCACCTCGGTGCGGTTGGCCAGCACCACCGTGGCGCTGCCATCGGCGCCGGTGCCGGCCACGATGGCCGGCAACAGCCCGGACTGGCCATTGATACCGCGCAGGTGCGCGGCCAGTGCGGCCGCATCATCGCCCGCGCCCAGCGCCACCTGCTGCTCCACCCCGTGCCAGCCGTGGCGGTGGTCGTAGGCCAGCAGGCCGTCGCGCACGGCCAGGTTGGCGGCGGTCTGCATCTCGGCATTGATGGTGGTGGTGACGTGGTAGCCCTTGTTGAGCACGTCGCCGCCGAAGCGGGCGATCATCTCCTGGCGGACCAGTTCGGCCACGTAGGGGGCCTCGACCTGCAGCGGGGGCTCATGCGCGCTGGCGTGCATCGGCACGGCCTTGGCTGCGTCGGCCTCGGCCTGGCTGATGAAGCCCAGGTTGGCCATGCGCTGCAGCACGTAATAGTCGCGGCGTTCGCGGGCGCGCTCGGGGTTGCTGATCGGGTTGCCGCTGGAGGGGAACTTGGGGATGCCGGCCAGCGAGGCCATCTCGTCCAGGCTCAGCTCGCCCAGCTTCTTGCCGTAGTAGAACTCGGCCGCCGCGGCCACGCCGTAGGCGCGGTTGCCGAAGAAGCTCTTGTTGAGATACAGCTCGAAGATCTCGTCCTTGCTCAGTTCCTGCTCGATCTTGCGCGCCAGCAGGATCTCGGCCAGCTTGCGGGTGTAGCTGTACTCGGAGCTGAGGAAGAACTGGCGGGCCACCTGCTGGGTGATGGTCGACCCACCCGGGACCCGCTTGTCGTTGGTGGTGGCCAGCAGCCAGACCGCGCGGCCGATGCCCTTGTAGTCCACGCCCCCGTGTTCATAGAAGCGGGCGTCCTCGGTGGCCAGGAAGGCCTGCTTCAGGCGCTCGGGGACCTCCTTCATGGTGATCGGGGTGCGCCGGGACTCGCCGAACACCGCCATGAGCTTGCCGTCGGCCGCATAGACGTACATGGGCTCCTGCATCTCGATGTCGCGCAGGGTCTGGACGTCGGGAAGACGGGAGGAAATGGCGTAGTACAGGCCCCCGGCGACCGCGGCGCCGATCAGTGCCAGGACCAGGAAGGCGACCAGCAACCAGCGCAGCCAGCGGCGAAGGCGAGTCATCAGTGTCAGATTCCGATTGCGAATTTCGTGGCCGCAGAGTATAGATTACGCAAGGGAACGGCTGGGGTTGTTCCCGGGGAGAGCATTCGGTCACCGTCAGGGGACGGGCGAAACGTGTCGTAAGTACACGTTTTGCACGTTGATGGTTGCGAATTGCAAAAAAAACGTTATTAATGCGCGGGCGCAAGTTTTGCGTCCAAGTGCCCGTCGGCAGGGGAGAAACCGTGGGGCTTATCCCAAAAAGCCAGTCGCCGCTTATTGGCGTCGACATCAGCTCGACTGCAGTAAAGCTCTTGCAGCTTTCCCGCAGTGGCAATCGTTTCCGCGTGGAACATTACGCTGTGGAACCACTACCGCCGAATGCGGTGGTGGAAAAGAACATCGTGGAAGTGGAGGCCGTGGGTGAGGCCATCCGCCGCGCGGTGAACCGTTCAGGCACCAAGGCCCGGCATGCCGCCGCCGCCGTGGCCGGCTCTGCGGTCATCACCAAGCTCATCCCGATGCCCGCTGACCTGGACGAGAACGACATGGAAGCCCAGGTCGAGCTCGAAGCGGTCAACTACATCCCGTATCCGATCGAGGAAGTGAACCTCGATTTCGAGGTGCTGGGGGCGATTCCCAACAACCCGGAAATGGTCCAGGTGCTGTTGGCGGCGTCGCGGTCGGAGAACGTGGAGCTGCGCCAATCGGCGCTGGAGCTCGGTGGCCTGACTGCCCGGGTGATGGACGTGGAGGCCTTCGCGGTCGAAAACGCCTTCGCGCTGGTGGCCAGTGAACTGCCGATCGCCAGCGATGGCGTGGTCGCGCTGGTCGACATCGGTGCCACCATGACCACCCTGAACGTGCTTCGTGGCGGGCGCAGCCTGTACAGCCGCGAACAGGTGTTCGGTGGCAAGCAGCTGACCGACGAGGTCATGCGCCGCTATGGCCTGACCTACGAGGAAGCCGGCCTGGCCAAGCGCCAGGGTGGGTTGCCGGAAAGCTACGAGATGGAAGTGCTCGAGCCGTTCAAGGAAGCCACGGTCCAGCAGATCAGCCGCCTGCTGCAGTTCTTCTATGCTGGCAGTGAGTTCAACCGGGTCGACCACATCGTGCTGGCCGGCGGTTGCGCGGCGCTGGCCGGTCTGCCGGAGATGGTGGAGGAACAGCTGGGCGTGGCCACCGTGGTGGCCAATCCGCTGGCGCAGATGACGCTGGGTCCGAAGGTGCAGGCGCATGCCCTGGCCCAGGACGCCCCGGCGCTGATGATTGCCACCGGTCTGGCGCTGAGGAGCTTCGACTGATGGCAAGAATCAATCTATTGCCCTGGCGCGCCGAGCGGCGCAAGCAACGCCAGCGCGAGTTCATGACCATGCTCGGCTTTGCGGCTATCGCAGGCGTGGTGCTGTCGGCGCTGATCTGGTTCTACTACGACCGCCAGCTCAGTGGCCAGGAGGACCGCAACGCGTTCCTCACGGCCGAGATCGCACGGGTCAAGGAGCAGAACAAGGAAATCGACCGCCTGGATCGCCAGAAGGACCGCCTGCTGGCGCGCAAGAAGGTGATCGAACAGCTGCAGGCCAAGCGCTCGCAGATGGTGCACCTGTTCGACGCGCTGGTCCGGACCATCCCTGACGGGCTGGTGCTGACCGCGCTGAAGCAGGAAGGCGACATCCTGACGCTGGAAGGGCGCACCCAGTCCAACGCCCGGGTCAGCGCCTACATGCGCAACCTGGAAAGCTCGGGCTGGATGACCAAGCCGGAACTGTCGGTGATCGAAGCCAGGAAGCCGGAAGAAGAGAAGGACAAGCCGATCGGCCCTGTCTCGGACATTTCCGCGCTGCCGTACGTGTTCGTGGTCAAGGTGACGCTGCCCGCGCAGAGCGAAGCGGTCGACGGCATCGCGCCGGATGGCACCGTGGAGGCACCGGGCACCGATCCGAATGCCGCGCCCGCCGCTGCCCCCGCCGTGGCCCCGCTTGCGCCGGCGCCGGCAGGAACTGGCGCACCGGCACCTGCGCCGGGCACTGCTCCGGCACCGGCCGCTGACCCGGCTGCGCCGGCGCCTTCGGGCAGCCGTATCGTTCCCGCCCCGGCAACGCAACCGGCGGCGTCCAGCACGCCGCAGAAGGGGGCCGCATGAGCCAGAAGAAAGTCAACCTGAAGGATCTGGACTTCAACAACATCGGCAGCTGGCCGCAGCAGGCGAAGATCGTCTTCTGCGCCCTGTTGACCGTGCTGATCGTCGTGCTTTCGTGGTTCCTGCTGATCAGTGGCAAGAGCGACGAACTGGCATCGCTGGAGCAGACCGAAGTCTCGCTGCGCGCCGATTTCGAGAAAGAGCAGGGCCGCGCGGTCAACCTGGAGCCGCTCAAGCAGCAGCTGGCCCAGATGGAGCAGGTGCTGCAGCAGATGCTGCGCCAGCTGCCCAGCAAGACCGAAATGCCGGACCTGATCATCGACATCTCGCAGACCGCGCTGTCCAGCGGCCTGGTCAACGAGCTGTTCCAGCCCGGTGAGGAAGTGCCCAAGGAGTTCTACGCCGAAAAGCCGATCGCCCTGCGCATGGTGGGCAGCTACCACCAGTTCGGTGCGTTCGTCAGCGGCGTGGCTTCGCTGCCGCGCGTGGTCATCCTGACCATGCACGACATCAACCTCAAGCCCAAGGACCCCAAGACCGGCATCACCGCGCGCAGCGGCGCGCTGGAACTGTCGGGCACGGTCAAGACCTACCGTTACCTGGACGACGTGGAAATGGAAGCGCAGGAGAAAGCGGCCGCACAGGCAGCAGGCCCGAACGGAGGCAAGCCATGAACCTGGCCAGCACCGCACGGGTATGTGGCCTGCTGATGCTGGTCCTGTTGGCGGGCTGCGCACGCAGCATCTCCAGCACGCCCGGTGACGCGCCCAACCTGGAAAAGTGGGTCGCCGACGTGCGCGCCCGCCCGGCACCGCCGCTCGAACCGCTGCCTGTCATGCAGCAGTTCGAGACCTTCGAGTACTCCGCGCAGGGGATGCGTGATCCGTTCACCGACGCCTGGGCCAACCCCCAGGCCGGCGGCTCGGGCCTGCGCCCGGATCCGAACCGCCGCAAGGAGCCGCTGGAAGCCTTCCCGCTGGACTCCCTGGACATGGTCGGTTCGATCGGCAAGGGCAGCGCACTGGTCGCGCTGGTGATGGCGCCGGACAAGGTCACCTATCGGGTGCGTCCGGCCGTCTACATGGGGCAGAGCGACGGCCGCGTGACCGGGGTCTTCGAAGACCGGATCGAACTGATTGAACTGGTGCCGGATGGCGCGGGCGGCTGGCTGGAACGGCCTGCATCGCTTGCGCTTGAAGATCAATGAATGATTATGGGGATAGCACGATGACCTTTTCCAACGCCATGCTGCAGCGTCCCGACCGGCGCCCGAAGCTGATCCACCTGTGCGCGCTGGGAGTCGCGCTCATGGTGGCCAATGGCACCCTGATGGCGGCCACGCCGGCCGCTGCAGCCACGACCCAGGGGGTCGGCCCCGCGCCGGCCGCCGCACCGGCCTCGCTGGCGGTGTCCAAGATCGATTTCAAGCGCGGTGAAGACGGCAGCGGCCGGCTGATCCTGCAGTTCGATGGAAAGGGCGCCAACCCGGACCTGCGCAGCCAGGGCAACAGCGTCGTGATCGACGTGGGCAACGCGACCCTGCCGGCGAACCTGCAGAAGTCGATCAATGTGGTCGACTTCGCCACGCCGGTGCAGCGCATCGATCCCAAGCCGTATGGCGGTGGCACCCAGCTGGTGCTGGACACCAACACGGCCTTCGAGTCGCTGGCCTACCAGACCGGCAACGAGTACGTGGTCGAGATCAGCGCCCGCAAGAGCGCCCCGGCCACCGGTGCGATCAACGCCACCACGGTGACCCAGGCGGCCACCGCGGTCGCGCAGCGTGGCTACAGCGGCAAGCCGGTGACCTTCAACTTCCAGGACGTGCCGGTGCGCACCGTGCTGCAGTTGATCGCCGAGGAGTCGAACCTGAACATCGTGGCCTCCGACACCGTCGAAGGCAACGTCACCCTGCGCCTGGTCAACGTGCCGTGGGACCAGGCACTGGACATCGTGCTGCGGGCCAAGGGCCTGGACAAGCGTCGTGACGGTGGCGTGGTGTGGGTGGCCCCGCAGCCGGAGCTGGCCAAGTTCGAGCAGGAGAAGGAAGACGCCCGCATTGCGATCGAGAACCGCCAGGACCTGATCACCGATTACGTCCAGATCAACTACCACAACGCCGCGCAGATCTTCAAAGCGCTGACCGAGGCCAAGGGTATCGGCGGCAGCGGTGGTGGTGGTGGCAGCGGTGGCGGTTCCGGCGGCAGCTCGCAGGAAGACAGCGGGTTCCTGTCCTCGCGTGGCCGCCTGGTGGCCGACGAGCGCACCAACACGCTGATGATCAGCGACATCCCGAAGAAGGTCGCGCGCATGCGCGAGCTGATCAACGTGATCGACCGCCCGGTCGACCAGGTGCTGATCGAGAGCCGCATCGTGATCGCCACCGACACCTTCGCGCGTGAACTGGGTGCCAAGTTCGGCATCACCGGCAGCCGCGACAACGTGTACTTCAGTGGCAACACCAGCACCAACCACGAAAACGTCACCAGCGACGGCGAGAACGCGACCGAGTACCAGGAAGCGCTCAACGAGTGGGCTGCCGGCGGCGGTACCGGTCCGATCCCGGTGCGTCCGCCCCGCACCATCAACACCGGTGGCCTGAACTGGAACCTGCCGGTGGCCGCGGCCAGCAACCCGGGTTCGCTGGCACTGTCGATCCTCAACGCTGGCTACCTGCTGGACGTGGAGCTGTCGGCGATGCAGCAGGAATCGCGCGGTGAAGTGATCTCGAACCCGCGCGTGGTCACCACCAACCAGCGCGAAGCGGTGATCAAGCAGGGTAAGGAAATCGGTTATGTCACCATCACCGGCGGCACTGCCGGGCAGGCGGCCACGCCCAACGTGCAGTTCAAGGAAGTGCTGCTCGAACTGAAGGTCACCCCGACCATCACCAACGACAACCGCGTGTTCCTGAACATGGCGGTCAAGAAGGATGAAGTCGAAAGCTACATCGTGCTGGAAGGCTACGGCCAGGTTCCCTCGATCAACCGCCGCGAAGTCAACACCGCCGTGCTGGTCGATGATGGCCAGACCGTGGTGATCGGCGGCGTGTACGAGTTCACCGACCGCAACAGCGTCAACAAGGTGCCGTTCCTGGGCGACGTGCCCTTCCTGGGCAACCTGTTCAAGAAGCGCAGCCGTAACAAGGACAAGGCCGAACTGCTGGTCTTCGTCACCCCGAAGGTGCTGCGCGTGGCCAAGACCAACTGAGCCGCTGATCCAGCACACGGTTGGTAAGCAAGGATCCGGTGCCCGCGAGGGCGCCGGATCTTTTTTTGGCTGTTCGTCCATAGGGAGTGGTTCAGGGCAGGGCAAGGCCGCCGCGCTATCCTGCCCCATGGCCCAGGCACACTGCTCCGGTTGCACCGCGCAATGCTGCCGGCTTACTGCCGTGCTGGCGCCGTCGGAGTGCGTCCCCTCGAACCTGACCACCGAGATTGCCGATGGCGTGCTGGCCATGGCCAAAAGCGCGGACGGCTGGTGCGTGGCGCTCGACCGGGAATCCATGTCCTGCGGCATCTATGCCGAACGGCCCATGGTCTGCAGGCGCTTTGAAATGGCCGGCCCCTATTGCAGCGCCATCTTCGACGGTGCAGGACGGGCGTAGCCGCGTTCAGGCAATCTTGATCCCGCTGCGCGGCCAGCCCTGCCATCATGTGCGCGGAACCTTACGCCTGTTGCGTGGGTCAGATGGACGCCATGAACCTGCCACCCCCCATGCCCGCAATCGACCCCACGCCCTTCGTTGACACCCCCGAACACGACCGCCTGCATGCCGGCTTCCGTGCATTGCGCGACTCGCTCGCGGCCGAGATCGTCGGCCAGGACGCGCTGGTCGAGCGCCTGCTGACCGCACTGCTGGCCGATGGCCACCTGCTGGTGGAAGGCGCCCCCGGGCTGGCCAAGACCACCGCCATCCGCGCACTGGCTGCGCGCCTGGAGGCCGACTTCTCGCGGGTGCAGTTCACCCCGGACTTGCTGCCCGCCGACCTGACCGGCACCGAGATCTGGCGGACGCAGGAAGGCCGCTTCGAATTCGTGCCCGGCCCGATCTTCCACCCCATCCTGCTGGCCGACGAGATCAACCGGGCCCCGGCCAAGGTGCAGTCGGCGCTGCTGGAGGCCATGGGCGAGCGCCAGGTCACCGTGGGCCGGCATACCTATGCGCTGCCGGCGTTGTTCCTGGTGATGGCCACCCAGAACCCGATCGAGCAGGAGGGCACCTTCCCGTTGCCCGAAGCCCAGCTGGACCGGTTCCTGATGCATGTGCGGATCGGCTATCCCGATTCCAACGCCGAAGCCGAGATCCTGCGCCTGGCCCGTGAGCGCGCGCGTGATGCGCTCGGCACCGCGCCGGCGGCCCCGGCGCGCATGCCGCTGGACGACGTGTTCGCCGCCCGTCGCGCGGTGCTGTCGCTGCACATGGCACCCGCCTTGGAGCGTTACCTGATTGAACTGGTGCTGGCCACCCGCGACCCGGGTCGCTATGACCCGGCACTGGCAAAGCGCATCGCCTGGGGCGCCAGCCCGCGCGGTTCGATCGCGCTGGAGCGCTGCGCGCGCGCTCGCGCCTGGCTGGCCGGCCGCGACTTCGTGACCCCCGAGGACGTGCGCAGCGTTGCTCCTGACGTGCTGCGCCACCGCGTGCTGCCCAGCTATGAAGCCACCGCCGAAGGCTGGGATGGCGAGCGGCTGGTGGCCGAGCTGCTGGCCCGCATTCCGGTGCCTTGAGATTCGCATGACCGCCCTGGATGACACTGCTGCCGATGCGCTGGCGGGCAACGGCGTGCAGCCGACCCTGGCCGAACTGGTCGCATTGCGTCGCAGCGCGCACCGGCTGGCACCGGCGCGACGCGGGCGGCTGGCGCATGCTGGCCAAGCGCCGTCGCCGATGCGTGGGCGTGGCATGGAGTACGCAGAGTCGCGCGAGTACGTCGCCGGCGATGACGCGCGGCACATCGACTGGCGGGTGACCGCGCGCACCGGTCGCGCGCATACCAAGCTGTTCCAGGCCGAACGCGAACGCCAGACACTGCTGGTGGCCGACACCGACCCGGTGCTGTATTTCGGCACCCGGGTGCGCTTCAAGTCGGTGCAGGCCGCGCGGGTCGGTGCCGTCGCCGCGTGGCTGGCACAACGTCAGGGCGACCGCCTGTCCGCACTGCGCGGCAGCCGCAGCGAAGCACCGATCCCACCGGCCGGCGGTACGCGGGGCGTGCTCCGCGTGCTGGACGCGTTGACGCGCTGGTACGCCGCGCCGCCGCCCGACGACGCCGGCCTCGACCACGCACTGCAGCAGGCCGCGCGCGTGCTGCGCCCCGGCGCGCGCGTGGTGGTGCTGGCCGATCCGGCCCGCGCAGCGGCCATCGACGTTCCGCGCTGGACCGCGCTGGCCATGCACCATGAAGTGCAGCTGATGCTGCTGGCCGATCCGCTGGAGCTGGCGCCGCCGGATGGCGTGCTGCCGTTCCTGTCGCAGGGCCGGCAGGTGGTGCTTGACCTGCACGATCGTGCCGTGCGCGACCACTGGCACGCCCGCTTCGTCGAACCGCTGGAAGCGCTGCAGCGCAGCCTCGGCGCCCGCCGCATCCAAGTGCACGTGGTCAGTACCGACGATGCCAGCGATTGCTGGCTCGGTCCGCAGCCGTCGGCGGTGGTCGCATGAGCGCGGCCACCTCGCTGCCGCTGCGCGATGTGCACCTGCCGCCCATCCCGTCCTGGTGGCCGCTGCCCTTGGGCTGGTGGCTGGTGCTGGCGGCGCTGGCGCTGGTCGTGCTGTTGGCCTGGGCGTGGCGCGCACATCGACGGCGCCAGCAGCGGCGCTGGTTGCGGGTGTTCGACACGGCGGTCAATGCGGCGCAGGACGGCAGTGCCCAGGTAGCCGCGATGGCCGAACTGTTGCGCCGCGCCGCGCGCCGCCGCCAACCGGGCGCGGAACTGCTGCAGGGCCAGGCCTGGCTGGAATTCCTCGATGCCCCCGGCAGCCGCGCCTTCTCCGACGGCGATGGACGCCTGCTGCTGGACGGGGGCTACCGTCGCAGCCTCGACGCTGCCGACGTGCAGCGCGTGCGCGATCTCGCGCGCGCACGCTTCCTTGAACTGATCAGCAGGCGCGGCCGATGAACCCGGCCCTGTCTTCCGTGCTGCCGTGGCTGGATGCGCTGGCCTGGCCGTGGGCGTTGTTGGCACTGCCACTGCCGTGGCTGATGCGCTGGTGGCCGCGCCGCAACGCAGCGGCTCCCGCGCTGCGCGTGCCGTATGCCGCCGGTGCGCTGGCCGAACTCGGCCAGTCCAGTGGCGCGGCCGGTTGGCGGATCGGGCGGCTGCTGCTGTGGCTGGCTTGGGCCTGCCTATGCGTGGCCATGGCCCGGCCGCAGCAACTCGGCGAACCGGTCACCCCGCCGCAGCAGGGCCGGCAGATGATGCTTGCCGTGGACGTGTCAGGCAGCATGAGCGAACCGGACATGATGCTGGGCAACCAGGTCGTGCAGCGATTGTCTGCGGCAAAAGCAGTGCTGGCCGATTTCCTCGACCGCCGTGCCGGCGACCGGGTAGGGCTGCTCATCTTCGGCGAACGTGCCTACACCTTGACCCCGATCACCGCCGACCTCACCACCGTGCGCAACCAGCTCACGGACAGCGAAGTCGGCCTGGCCGGCCGCGACACTGCCATCGGCGATGCCATCGCACTGGCGGTCAAGCGCCTGCGCGAACAGCCCGAAGGCCAACGCGTGCTGATCCTGCTGACCGACGGCGTCAGCAACGCCGGCGTGCTGCAGCCGTTGCGCGCGGCCGAACTGGCCAAGGCCGAAGGCGTGCGCGTGTATCCGGTGGCCTTCGGCGGCGACGGTGGCATGAGCCTGTTCGGCGTGCAGATTGCCGCCGGCGACGACCCGGTGGACGAGGCCACGCTGCGCCGCATCGCCGAACTGACCGGCGGCCGTGCGTTCCGCGCGCGCAACACCGACGAACTGGCCGGCATCTATGCCGAGCTGGACCGGCTGGAGCCGATCACCGCCGCAGGCGCGGCGGTGCGTCCCTATATCGAACGTTATGCGTGGCCGCTGGCGCTGGCCATGCTGCTGGGTGGGCTGGGCTGGCTGCTGCCGAGGCGCTGGGCATGAATACCCTCTTGAACCACGTGCATCTGGCGCGCCCGGAACTGCTCTGGGCGCTGGCCGCACTGCCGCTGATCGCGCTGCTCTGGACCTGGCGCCGCCGGCGCAGCAGCGTCTGGCGGCAGAACGTGGATGCGCACCTGCTGCCGCACCTGCTGGTGGCCGGCGGGCGCCGCGCCTGGAGCGGGCTGGCGCTGCTGTTGCTGGGCTGGACACTGGCCGTGGTGGCCCTGGCCGGACCGGGTTGGCGACAACTGCCGCAGCCGCTGTGGCAGGCACCGGCGCCGCTGGTGGTGGCGCTGGACCTTTCATCGCGCACCACCGCCACCGACCTGCCGCCGTCGCGCCTGCTGCAGGCGCGGGCCAAGCTGGCCACGCTGCTGCGCGAGCGCAGCGGCGGGGAAGTGGCGTTGCTGGCCTACGCCGACGATGCCTTCACCGTTGCCCCGTTGACCGGCGACGCCGCCAACGTGGCGCTGTACCTGGATGCGCTGGCCCCGGACGTGATGCCACGCGACGGCCAACGCGCCGACCGTGCGATTGAAGCGGCGGTGCTGTTGCTGCAGCAGTCCGGCGCCAAGGGCGGCGATATCCTGCTGCTGACCGACCGTGCCGATGACGCCGCACGTGCTGCCGCCGCTGCCGCCAAGGCGCAGAACATCCACGTCTCGGTACTCGGACTCGGCACTGCGGCCGGTGCGGCCTACCGCAGCGGCGATGGCCAGATCGCGCGCGCGCAGCTGGAGCCGGACACGCTGCGCGCGGTGGCCGATGCCGGCGGTGGTCGCTACGCGCCGGTGGCTGACGACGAAGGTGATCTGAAGGCGCTGGGCGTGCTGACCCCGCGCGCCAGCGCAGGCGAGCAGCAACGCCGCGAAGGCGAAGGCCTGGCCTGGCGCGATGAAGGCTTCTGGCTGCTGCCTCCGCTGATGCTGCTCTCGCTGTGGGCCTTCCGTCGCCGTGGCGTGGTGGCCGTGGCCCTGGTGTGCGTGATGCTGCCGCTGGCCATGCCCGCGCCCGCGCAGGCCGCCGAACGCAACTGGTGGCAGCGCGCCGACCAGCGCGACCAGCAGCGCGTGGCCGAGGGGGTGGACGCTTACCGGCGCGGCGATTTCCAGGCAGCACAGCAGCAGTTCGAGGGCGTGAACGACGCCGAGGCCCGCTACAACCTCGGCAACGCGCTGGCCCGGCAGGGGCAGTACGACGCGGCGATTGCCGCCTACGACCAGGCGCTGGCACAACGCCCGGGCATGCCCGATGCGGTGGCCAACCGTGCCGCCGTGGACGCCGCCCGCAAGCGCAAGCCGCCACCGGGTGCCGGGCAGCAACCGCAGCAGCAACAGCAGAAGCAGAATCAGTCGCAGCAGTCCCAGCAGCAACAACAGCAACAGAAACAGGACCCCGCCCCGAAAGGCGAGCAGGGCCAGCCCCAGCCGGGGCAGGGCACGCCGCCGCAGGACCCGCAGGCGGGCAAGCCCGATCCGGCCGAACAGGCACGGGCCGATGCGGCCCAGCGCGAGCGCATGCGCCAGGCGTTGGAAAAGCAACAGGCCGACGCTGGCAAGACCCCGGCGCAGCGCCGCGAGGCGAACGAGACGCCGCAGCAGCGCGAGCAGCGCCAGGCGGTCGAAGCGTGGATGCGGCGGGTGCCCGATGAACCGGGCAACCTGCTGCGGCAGAAATTCCAACTGGAAAGCGAACGCAGGAAACGGGACGGACAATGAGCGCAGCATCCCCCACGCAACGTTGGTGGCGCGCCTGCGCCTGGCTGCTGCTGGGCATGAGCAGCCTGGCCCAGGCCCAGCCCCGCGCGTGGCTGGATCGCGATGCGATCAGCGACACCGACACGGTCACGCTCAATATCGAGACCGATGCCGGCGCACCGGATTACGCGCCGTTGCAGGCCGATTTCGAGCTCAGCGGCCAGACCAGCAGCCGCCAGGTGCAGTGGAGCCAGGGTGCGATGCAGTCGCGCTCGTTGTACGGCGTAGCGCTCAGCCCCCGGCGCAGTGGCGTGCTGACCATTCCCGCGCTCCAGGTGGGCGCGGCGCGGACCGCGCCATTGCAGTTGACCGTGGCTGCCAGTGCCGCCGCCACGCCCGCCGTGCCCGGCAACGCCACTGCCTTTGTCGAAATGGAGGTCGATGACGCCAGCCCCTACGTGCAGCAGAGCGTGGGCGTGGTGGTGCGCCTGTACTACGCTTCGCAACTGCTGTCGGGCGAACTGGGCGTGGATGCGCCCGAAGGCGCCTCGATGCAGCGCGTCGGCGAGGATCGCAGCCTGGTCCGCGAGATCAACGGGCGGCGCTACAACCTGGTCGAGCGCCGCTACCTGCTCATTCCCGAGCGCAGCGGGCCGCTGGTGCTGCCCGGCGCGCGTTTCAACGGCCGCAGCGCTGGCGGCTTCTTCGATGACCTGTTCGGCGGCGATGGCCGGCTGCGCGCCAACGCGCCCGACCGCACCCTGCAGGTGCAGGCACAACCCGACGCCGCACCGCAGCCGTGGTTGCCACTGCACGACCTGCGCCTGCGCTACACCGCCGCGCCCACCCGCGCCCGCGCCGGCGAGGCGGTCACGGTGGTGGTGGAGGCGGTGGCCGACGGCGCCACCCGCGCGCAGTTCCCCGAGCTGCCGCCGCTGGATGCCGGCCCAGGCGCGCAGGTGTTCGCCGAGCCGCCGCAGTACGACGAAACCTTCAACGGCAGCACCCCGCGCCTGACCCTGACCCGCCGTTATTCGGTGGTGCCACGCCAGCCTGGCACCCTGGTGATTCCCGGCCCGCGCATGGCCTGGTGGGATGTGCGTGGCCGCCAGGCGCGCACCGCCACGCTGCCCGACCTCAGCCTGGCCGTGGCCGCCGGCGCCCCGGGGACGGCGCCGCCGCCGACCGCGCTGGATACCACCTCGGCCTTGCCCGGTACCCCCGCCACGCCGTCCGACGCCGTCACCGTGGCGGCCGCGGCCAGCCGCCCCTGGGGCTGGATCGCGGCAGCGGCCGGCTTTGCGGCGCTGTGGCTGCTGACCCTGGCGTGGGCGTGGGCGTGGCGGCGCCGGCGCGTGGCAGCGCCCGGCGCATCCCACGCGGCGGTGGGGCCGGCTGCCTCCGCACAGGTCCCGTCGCGCGGCGAGCTGCGCCGCGCCCTGGACCACGAAGGGCTGGACGAGATCGTCGCACTGCTGGGCAGAATGGGCGGCGTACACGGCCTGGATGCCGTGCTGGCGCGGCTGGCCGACCCGGCCCAACGGCAGGCCCTGAGCGACATGCAGGCCGCGCGCTGGAGCCGCGACGGGGGCGATGCAACCCAGGCGCGACAGGCGCTGCGCCGCGCCTTCCATGACGGACCGCACTGGCAGCCGCCGCAGGCCGCAGAAAATACTGGGCTGGCGCCGCTCTATCCTTCGGGACGCTGAGCGGCCCCCGGGCCGGGTTGGCCGGCTTTGCTAAGCTCTTTCTCTAATTTTCAAGGAACACCGCTCCATGACTGAGGCCGCAACGACCCGGCAGAAGCTGCCATTGCATTGGAAAATGGGCATTGGCTTCGGGCTTGGCCTGCTGCTGGGGCTGATCGTGCACGCCGTCGGGCCGGGCATTCCCTGGCTGCCCGATGCCGCCCGCGCGGTGATGACCTACCTGACCACGCCGCTGTCGGGCCTGTTCCTCAACCTGATCTTCATGCTGATCGTGCCGCTGATCTTCTCGGCGCTGGTCATGGGCGTGTCGGAAATGGGCGACATCCGCTCGCTCGGCCGGATCGGCTGGAAGACCCTGGCCTACACCGTGCTGCTGTCGGGCATCGCGGTTGGCCTGGGCCTGGTGCTGGTGAACGTGCTCAAGCCGGGCGTGGGCGTGGACCCGGCCATGGCCCAGCAGCTGCTGCACGAGAACGTCGAGCGCAGCCGCGAGATCGTGGCCAACATCGGCGAACAGCCCAAGGGCATGGACATGCTGCTGTCGATCGTGCCCAGCAACGTGCTGGCCGCCGCCTCCAGCAACGGCGCGATCCTGTCGCTGATGTTCTTCGCTCTGATGTTCGGCATCGGCATGGTGCTGTCGCCAGATGAGAAGACCGCGCCGCTGCGCAAGGTCATCGAAGGCGTGTTCGAAGTCTCGATGACCCTGATCAACCTGGTCATCCGCCTGGCGCCATACGCGGTGGCCTGCTTCATGTTCAACCTGGCCGCGATCTTCGGCTTCGACCTGCTGATCCGCCTGGGCGCCTACGTGGGCGTGGTGGTGCTGGCGCTGGCACTGCACATGGTGGTGACCTACGGTGCGGCGGTGTGGCTGTCGGGGCGTTCGCCGCTGGCGTTCTTCCGCGATACCCAGGAGGCCACGGTGATGGCGTTCTCCACCGCCTCCAGCAATGCCACCCTGCCGACCGCGCTGCGCGTGGCCGACCAGATGGGGCTGCCGCAGAAGGTATCGCGCTTCGTGCTGACCGTGGGCGCCACCGCCAACCAGAACGGCACCGCGCTGTTCGAGGGCGTGACGGTGATCTTCCTGGCGCAGTTCTTCGGCGTGGACCTGAGCATCACCCAGCAGCTGATGGTGATGGTGGTCTGCATCCTGGGTGGCATCGGCACCGCCGGCGTGCCGTCCGGCTCGCTGCCGGTGGTGGCGATGATCTGCGCCATGGTCGGCGTCGACCCGATGGGCATCGGCCTGATCTTGGGCGTGAACCACTTCCTGGACATGTGCCGCACCGCGCTCAACGTCACCGGCGATCTGGCCCTGACCACCCTGGTAGCCAAGGGCGAAAGTGATGAAAGTCACATTCCCGGGCCTGTCGCGCCGCGCGATTGAATGCGAGGTTGATGCCATGGATACTGGCCCGGCGCATGGAAGGCGCCGGGTCGGCGTCGTGCGGGGAAAGGAGAATCACATTCATGAAGAAGTATCTGGTGGTGGCCGTGCTCGGCCTGCTGGCGTTCGATGCCAGCGCGAAGTCGGAATGCCCGAACTACAAGCAGGAAGGCAGTTATTTCGCGGGCCGCAAGTTCACCAACTGGGATGTTGTTCCGGTGTCTGCGGACGTGGCGTACAAGCGCATCAAGGTGGAAGGCGTGAGCTCGGGCTTGACCCTGAAGTCGGAAGACAAGGAAGCAGGGCTGCTGATGTTCGAGCAGAACGCCAGCGGCTCCAACGGCCAGGTCACCCTACCGTGGAACGTGGTGATCACCCCGCAGGGAGCGACGTCCTCCAAGGTCATGGTCACCAAGCTGACCCCGGGTGGCTACGCTACCGGTGAGAAGTTCCAGCGTGAATCGACCTGTGCGGTGATCAATTCGGCCACCGGCGAGGCCTGATCCACGACGTCCAGGCTGAAACGCCCCGCCCAGCGGGGCGTTTTCGTTGGTGTACCGCAGCCGTCTTCACACACACGGGCAGCCTGACCCGCCCGGTGGACTGTGGGACAATGAGTGGCCCGCAGCCAGCGGGAGCCTCCCGACCCCGACAGAACCATGACGCAGCCCACCCGCCGCCAGTTGGCCAACGCCATCCGCTTCCTTGCCGCTGATGCGGTCGAAACCGCCAAGTCCGGGCATCCCGGCATGCCGATGGGCATGGCAGATATCGCGGAAGTCCTCTGGAACGACTATCTCCGTCACAACCCGAACAATCCGAAGTGGTTCAACCGCGACCGCTTCGTGCTCTCCAACGGCCACGGCTCGATGCTGCAGTACGCGCTGCTGCACCTGAGCGGCTACGACCTGCCGATCGAACAGCTCAAGCAGTTCCGCCAGCTCGGCAGCAAGACCGCCGGCCACCCCGAACACCATGAAACCCCCGGGGTGGAAACCACCACCGGTCCGCTCGGCCAGGGCCTGGCCAACGCGGTCGGTTTCGCGCTGGCCGAAAAGCTGCTGGCCCAGCGCTATAACCGCCCCGAGCACGAGATCGTCGACCACCGCACCTGGGTGTTCCTGGGCGACGGCTGCCTGATGGAAGGCATTTCCCACGAAGCGGCCTCGCTGGCCGGCACCTGGGGCCTGGGCAAGCTGGTCTGCTTCTGGGACGACAACCACATCTCCATCGACGGCAACACCGCCGGCTGGTTCACCGACAACACCCCCGAGCGTTTCGAAGCCTATGGCTGGAACGTGGTGCGCGGCGTCGATGGCCACGACCCGGAAAGCATCAAGGCCGCCATCGACAGCGCGCTGGCGCAGGACGAAAAGCCGACCCTGATCTGCTGCCGCACCACCATTGGTTTTGGTTCGCCGGGCAAGGCCGGCAAGGAATCCAGCCACGGCGCACCGCTGGGCAAGGATGAGCTGGAAGCCACCCGCAAGCAGCTGGGCTGGAACTACGGCCCGTTCGAGATCCCCGAAGAGATCTACGCCGGCTGGCGTGCCGGTGGTACCGGGACCCTGCGCCAGGCCGAGTGGGACCAGCAGTTCGACAAGTACGCCGCGCAGTTCCCGGCCGAAGCCGAAGAACTGACCCGTCGTTCGCAGGGCGAGCTGCCGGCCGATTTCGTCGCCAAGGCCGATGCCTACATCGCCCAGGTCCAGGCCGAAGGCCAGACCATCGCCTCGCGCAAGGCCTCGCAGCTGGCCATTGAAGCCTTCGCGCCGCTGCTGCCGGAGCTGGTGGGTGGTTCGGCTGATCTGGCGCACTCCAACCTGACCCTGTGGAAGGCCAGCAAGTCGGTCGCCACTGACGACCCAAATGCCAACTACGTGTACTACGGCGTGCGCGAGTTCGGCATGACCGCCATTGCAAATGGCCTGGCCCTGCATGGCGGCTTCATTCCGTTCGATGCCACCTTCCTGGTGTTCAGCGACTACGCCCGCAACGGCGTGCGCATGAGCGCGCTGATCCCGGCCCATGCCATCCACGTGTACACCCACGACTCGATTGGTCTCGGCGAAGACGGCCCGACCCACCAGCCGGTGGAGCACCTGGCCTCGCTGCGCTACATCCCGAACAACGATGTGTGGCGCCCGTGCGATGCGGTCGAATCGGCGGTCAGCTGGAAGGCGGCAATCACCCGCCAGGACGGCCCGAGCTGCCTGGTGTTCAGCCGCCAGAACCTGCCGCACCAGCCGCGCAGCACCGACCAGGTGGCACAGATCGCCCGGGGCGGTTACGTGCTGGCCGATGCCGAAGGCGGCGTACCCGACGTGATCCTGATCGGTACCGGTTCGGAAGTGGGCCTGGCCGTGGCCGCCAAGGCCGAGCTCGACGCCGCCGGGATCAAGACCCGCGTGGTCTCGATGCCGTCCACCGATGTGTTCGAGCGCCAGGATGCGGCCTACCGTGAATCGGTGCTGCCCAACGCGGTGCGCAACCGCGTGGCGGTCGAAGCCGGCGTCACCGGTTTCTGGCGCCAGTACGTGGGCCTGGACGGTGCGGTGATCGGTATCGACACCTTCGGCGCATCGGCCCCGGCTGAAGCGCTGTACAAGCACTTCGGCATCACCACCGATGCGGTGGTGGCTGCTGCGAAGGCGCAGCTGGCCGGGTAAGGGCAAGCAACCGACGTAGTCCAGACGGCGCTTCCCGGAACGGAAGCGCCGTTTTCATTTGTCCGCGTTGCGTTACGCGGTGCGCGCCAAGCCCAACCGCACCAGACGCGCTTCAACTTGCTCGCCGAACGTCTTCGGCGCATCCAATCCCATCCGCTGCAGGTACACCACGTCGCCATCGCCGGCTGGCTGGGTAAACGCGGCCAGCACCGTGCGCAGCTTCGTGCCCCGCGTCTGCGTGTTCTGCTTCAGCCAGCCCAGCGCCTTCACCAGGTGCTGCTCCACTTCGGTGAAATCGCTGCCCAGCGGGTAATCGGGCAGGGCGCCGGACTGCCGGAACGGCGCCAGCGATGCACTCACCGCGGCGGCCGTATTGCGTCGTGCCCAATGCTCCGGCGCGACAAAATCATTCGCCAGCTTCTTCGAGGCCTTCGCCGTCTGCAGCAGGTTGGCCTGGAAATCCGCATCGGTGATCGCCGCCATGCCGGTCACACAGTCCTCGTCGGTGAGGTTGCGCAGGTCGGCGATGCCATATTCGTTGATGTAGATATCGCGCAGGTGGCGCGGAATCGTGGTGTGCCCGTAGTTCCAGCGCACGTTCGACTGCAGCGTGCCCTTGTCCTCGCGGATCGCGCGGAACATCAGGGCGCTGCGTGCTTCGGGCAGCGCGTGCGCCATCGCCACGAAGTTGTACTGGCCGCCCACGCCGGAGACCACGCGCCCGTCTTCCAGCGCATCGGACACCGCCGCACCCAGCGCGGTGGCCATCATGCAGGAGTTGAAGAAACGCGCATGTCTGCGCTGCAGCCGTTCCAGCGCTTCGTTGCCGCCATACAGCTGGTTGATCTCGCTGATCCGGCGCATGCCGATCGCGCGGGATTCCGCTTCCGGCAGGTCGCGCAGCCACTGGTAGAACTCCGGCGAGCCCAGGTAGAACGCGCCATGCAGGTATTCGCCTTCCGCTTCCAGCGTGGCGTGGTCGATGGTCAGCGTGCTGCCGCTTTCAATCCGCTCCATCAGCGCCAGGTCATCGTGCACCTTGCGTCGAATCACGCCAGTCTGCACCAGCCGGCGGAAGCCTTCGTTGAGCATCTCACTGCAGCCGTACAGACCCACCTCGAACGGCTCCAGGCCGCCGCATTCGAGCACCGTCGGGTGGCTGGCCAACGTCGGGTCCAGCGCGTGCAGGATCTGCCGGTAGCGGGCGTTGTCGGTGTGGCGCAGCACCAGCGCGTGGCTGATCGCATCGGCCAGCGTGCCGATGCCGATCTGCAGCGTGCCACCATCGCGGACCAGTGCGCTGGCATACAGCCCGATGGCGTAGTCCGCATCGCTGACCGGCTGGCGCGGCAGACCGAACAGCGCCGGATACGGCGCCGGCGGCGTGATCACCAGGTCGAAGAAGGACACATCCACCGTGGCCGAGCCGCCCAGGTAGGGCAGCTGCGGATCGATCTCGGCAATCAGCAGCGGGCGCGGCAGGCCGCGCGCGAGCATGGCGTCGATGGTGTCCTGGGTGATGTCGTTGTTGCACGACAGCGACAGGCGCCGGTCGTCGGGCCGCATCGCCACTTTCTGCACGATCGCGTGCGGCGCGCGCTGCGCCACCGCATCGGCGGCATGGGTGTAGTTGAGGCTGGTGTAGCCGCGCTGGGCCTGCGATGAGCCGAGCAGCGCGCCGGACTGCATGTAGAACTCCTCCACCTGCACGTGGTCGGGCAGGCGGTCGCGCACCATCGCATCGGCGTAGGCCAGGCGCGGGAAATCCTCGCCGAAATGGCGCGCCGCGAACGGTGCCATGAAGCGCGCCTCCAGCCCGCCGCCGGCCTTGGGCGGGTTCAACGAAAGCGCGGTATAGATCTGCAGCGGGCGCGACGGGTCGTTCTCGATCCGCGCGTACAGCGCGTTGAGCAGCCGGTGCGGCTTGCCCAGTGCCAGCGGTGCGCCGATGCGCAGCGGCCCGTCAACACGCTGCAACAGCCAATCGGTGGCAGCGTCCAGGTCGGTGAGATGCTCGGTCATTCGGCGTTCCTGCAAAGTCTTGAAAAGCATTACAGCACTTCCGGCTTGAACGGACCGCGACGCAGGGGCTTGACATGGCCAAGGATTACGCGCGTAATCGATCCGTCGATTACGGATGTAAATGATGAGCCAGATCAGCGAAGCCGAAGCCGTTGTCATGGAAGTGCTCTGGAACCGGCACCCGCAGGGGGCCGACGAGGTGGTGGCGGCGCTGGCCGACCGCGACTGGGCAGAGCCCACCATCAAGACTCTGCTCAACCGCCTGCTTACCAAGGGCGCGATCAGCGCCAGCCGTGATGGCCGCCGCTATCTGTACTCGCCGGTGCTGCTGCGCCAGGCCTGGGTGGCCGAACAGAGCAGCGGCCTGCTGGACAAGCTGTTCGCCGGCCGGGTCGCGCCGTTGGTGGCCCATTTCAGCGAGCGCGGCGAGTTGAGCGCGCAGGACATCGCCGAACTCAAGAAGCTGATCCAGGAGCTGGACCATGACTGAGCTGCTGCAGGGAATGCTGTTGGCAAGCATGTGGCTGTCGATCGGTGCGATGTTGCTGGCCGCGTTGCGCCCGCTGCTGCGCTGGCTGGGCGGTGCACCGCTGGTGTATCGCAGTTGGTGGCTGCTGCCGCTCGTGCTGCTGGCAACGCTGCTGCCGCTGCCCGGCGTGCCGCTCGACGAGGCCGCGCCGGTGCACGCGTTGGGGGCGGCGCTGCGTGCGCCGGTGCTGCCGGCCGACGCGGTGCTGTGGCCAACCCTGCTGGTCGCACTGTGGGCGGCCGGCGCACTGCTTGCCGGCACCCTGCAATGGCGTGGCCAGCGTCGCTTCGAACGTGGCATGGGCGCTTTGCACCGGCGAAGCGATGGCAGCTGGCAGGCCAGCGCCGATCCCGGCCTGCCGGCCCTGGTGGGCCTGTGGTCACCGCGCGTGGTGGTCGGCCCGGATTTCGACCTGCGCTTCAGCGTGGCCGAACGCGCGCTGATCCTGCAGCACGAATGCCAGCACCGCCGCCATGGCGATCACTGGGCCAATGCCTCGCTGGCGCTGCTGCGCTGCCTGTTCTGGTTCCATCCGTTGTTGCCGTGGGCCTCGCGCCGCTTCCTGCGCGACCAGGAGCTGGCCTGCGACGCACGCACGGTCGACCCGCATCCGGCCTCGCGCCGGCTCTACGCCAACGCGCTCCTGAAGGCGCAGTTGGTCCACCCGGTTGCGCCCATGGCCTGCCACTGGCGCAGCCAACCGATGTTGAAGGAGCGAATTGCCATGATGAAGGAACACAAGCGCAGCGCGTTGCCGTGGGTGACCGGCCAGGTACTGGTGGTGGGGCTGTGCATGGGGCTGGGCGCGGTCGCCTGGGCCAGCCAGGGCGGCAGCGGCGGCAGCCCGGCGATCAGTGCCGAACCGTTCCAGTCTGCGCAGGAAGATGCGGCCAAGGCAGGACGGGAGCGCCCGGTGACGATCGACAAGATGCCGCCGCCGAGCTACCCCACTAGCGCGTTCGAGAACAACCAGAGCGGTGAAGTGGTGCTGCGGGTGGAGGTGGACGCGCAGGGCAGGGTCAGCGATGTGCGCGTGCTCAGTGCAACCAACCCGGGCGTGTTCGACGCCGCGTCGATCGCTGCAGCCCGGCAGTGGACGTACCGTCCGGCGATGAAGGACGGCAAAGCGGTGGCGGGCGCGGTCCGCATTCCAGTGAACTTCGCCATGACTGAAACGGTGACCGGCCAGTGAGGTGGCCGCTGCCTGCGTCGGTTGCGCTCGTGGTGGGGGTGGCTGGCTGTGCCGGCCACGACCGCCTCACCACGGTGGATTCACGGGCCGAAACGGTCGGCCACCAGCGGCTGCGGGCTGACGCGACGGGAGGGTCAGGGCAGGTGGAGGCTTACACGCTCAAACCCAGCGAGGGCTACCGGATGCCGCAACTGTTTGCGGCGCCGGACCCGGTGCTGGGGGAGCGCGATCCACGCCGGGAGTTGCCGCCCACCACGGTCTGCCTGCAGGTGGTGGTGAGCGCCGACGGCGCGGTGGAACGCAGCGTGCCGGTGAGTGATCGCAGTGAGTGCATTGCCGGCGCTGCAACCGAAAACCGGGTGCTGGTGGAAGCGGCACAGGAAGCGGTCGCGATGTGGCGCTACTCGCCTGCGGCGGTCTGCCACTTCGCGGCAGGCCACGCGCCGGCCGACCGCAGCGACTGTCGCGATGCCGAGCGGGTGGAGCCGGTGGCGGTGAGCCTGTTCTACGCTTTCACGTTCGAGATCGTGCACGGCCAGCACACGGTGAAGACGCGGTAAAACCACGCGCTGCGCGGTTTTTACGCCCCGCCCTGGATGTTCGCCTTTACCGACGGGTGCATCAACTTCGGCTCGGCAAGCGTGGCGTCGCGCGCTTGCCGGGTCGCTACGAACGCCGCCTCGCTCACCCCGTCATGCAGGTGGATGTTATGTGCGCGCTGCTCGCCGATGGTGGTTTCATTGGCGACCTCGCGCCCGCCCGGGCCGTAGTCGTGGCAGATGAACACCCGGGTGGCATCGGGCAGGGCAAGCAGGCGTTGGATCGAGCGGTACAGCAGGGCGGCGTCGCCCCCGGGAAAATCACAGCGTGCCGTCCCGCCATCGGGCATGAACAGCGAATCGCCGGTGAACAGGGCATCACCGATCCGGTAGGCCACGCTGTCGCTGGTGTGTCCGGGAACGGCAATGACCTCCGCTGCGATGCCACCCACGGCAAAGCGCTCGCCATCGGCGAACAGATGGTCGAACTGTGAGCCGTCGGTAGGCACGTCCAGCCCATAGCGCGGTGCGAAGGTGCGTTGCACCTCGACAATGCCGTCGCCCATCGCCAGCGTCGCCTGCGGCCATTGCTGCTTCAGCCAGCGCCCAGCGCTGACATGGTCGGCATGCGCATGCGTTTCCAGCAGCCAGCGCACCTCCAGCGCGTGTTCGCGCACATGCGCCAGCAGCGGCTGCAGCGCACCGGACCCGACCGCGTCGGTGTCCGGGTCGTAGTCCAGCACCGGGTCGATCACCGCCGCCTGCCGGGTGGCCGGGTCGTGCACCACGTAACTGAAGGTGTTGCTGTCCGGGTGGAAGAAGGTGGCGACGTGCGGTGACATGGTGAAACCTCAGCGTTTACCCAACGTGTCGTTGAGCAGCACCGCCAGGCGTTCCCCGGCCAGGCGCAGTTCGGCTTCGGCGACCGGCAGGTACGTGGCGGTGTACTCGGGCGCCAGCGTACGCTGGGCCGGGTAAACGCCAGGTGCAATGGCGATGCGGCAGCTGGCCTCGGCCCACTGCACCGCATCGGTGCCGATCGCCGAGCGCTTGCCCACCTTCGGCGCCTTCAGCGCGGCCAGTCGCCGGGTATAGGCGTCATCGTCCAGCTTGAGCGTGTTCAGCATGCCGCTGTCCCACAGCGAATGCAGGTTGGTGCCGCGCCCGTTGAACTGCACCTGGAAGTCATTGCCGCCCTTGTCATGGCCGTAACCGGCATGCATGGGCTGGTGGATGTCGCCGACGAAATGCACGACGAACTTGAGTGCCTGCGCGCGTTCGGCATCGGGGCGGCTGCGGTCGCCGAGGATGGCGGTCTGGGTCTTCAACGCTTCCACCACGCAGTTGCCATTGCGGCAGTTGCGCTCGACCTCGTAGTGGCAATCATCTTCGCCGATGTTGACGTAATGCCAGCCGGCCGAACGCTTGCCAAGGCCGGGATCCTTGGCGCGCAGTTCATCGGCCCACGGCGCAATGGAGGCCAGGGTGGCGCCCGGCTCGGTGGCCAGCAGCCGCGCCACTTCGGCGCGGGTCTGCGGGGTCAGGCGCGGTTCGGCAATGCGGGCGACCAGGCGGTGGCCCTGCGCGCCCCAGGCCAGGGCATCGGTGGATACGAGGGTGAGTGCGGTCAGAAGCGCGGCGGACGTCAACAGGGAGGCGATTTTCATCGGCCCATTCTAACGATCCGCCCAGGCGCTGACCTTGTCCGGATCTGGCCGACTGGCGATGCCGACGGCGCAGCGGGATGGCCCCGGCGGAATCCGGGATTCTGCCGGGGCCGTTGCGCTACAGCGCAACTGGGCGCGAGAACACGTAGGAGGGGTCGAAGACCTTCCGGCTGTGCCTGGAAGGTAGAGCATTACCCGTGCGCGCCTCATTGGCGGCCTCGCCATGCTGTGCCATCAGCGCTGGGGCGGGCGAGGTATCGGACGCAGGGCGCTGCCGCGGTTGCTGCAGCCAGCTGCGCAGCAGCGTCGTCACCGGTGCGAGCCGCTCTTTGTCAGCGCGGGGAAGCGTTGCCGTCGCCGCCTCGAAGCTGTCCGTCACCGCCCTCACGAACTGCGGGTCGGCGTTTTCCTCGAGCAGCACCGCCACCGCCTTGACGTGTCCGCCCTGCATGGCAAATGCCAGCGGGGACTGCTCTGCGTTGGAGTCGTTGGGCGGGTAGGCGATTCCGGGTGGGACATGTTCCAGCAACAGCCTCAGCATCGCGGCGTGCCCCTTCTCGGCGGCAAACTGCAGCATGAGGTAGCTTTTGTCGCGCGGCCGGACACCCTGCTCAAGCAGGTAGCGCGCGATGTCCAATGCGTTGAACGCGACCGCAGTCCCCAATGCCTGCCGGAAGTCGAACGGCTCCGTCGCATCGCATGCGCGCGCGTCCTTCCTTTCCAGCACCTGCCAGTGGGCATGCAGCTGCCGGAACCTGTCCACGTTGCCGTCCTCGGCCTGCGATACGAACGCGCGCAGGGTAGGTCTGGCGCCCGCCCGCAGCAGTACCTCGGTGCAGTCCCAGTACCCATGTTCCACGGCGAGTTCGAGCGCTGTGGCTCCGTGCACTTCGGACGTCATGTCGACGTCGATCTTTCCAGCACTGGCGCGCAGCAGTGTTTCAAGGCGCTTTGAATGATTGGAGATCACCGCGCAGTGCGCGGCACCATAGCTGCCGGCGTCAGGGTTGGACTTCTCGAGCAGTTTCTTGATGGTGGTGTCGCTCGTCGGCTTCATCACCCGCCGCAGTACGGATGTGCTGGCGTCGACGAGACAGGCGCGCTCCAGCGCGTTGAAGGGCGCCGATTGCCGCGTCCGGTTGGATTTCTCCTGCTGTTCGATCTGGTGTGCCAGCTTGACGTTGAGCGATTGCACCTGGGCGCTGCCCCACCGGCGCACGTTGGCGAGCAGGCTGTTGCCCGCCGCCTCCATGGCAGTGCTTTGGCCCAACGTCTTGAAGGTGGGAACGTTGCGCGGCAACAGGGTCCTTTCGTTGGGCATTATCTTCGCAAGGGAGCGCGGTGGCAGGGCAATGACCCGTTGGACGGCCTCCCTGCCCATTTCAACCAACGCACTGGTGATGGTGCGCTGCGCCGCAGGAATAATCGCCAGCGCCTGCTCGGCCCGCACCGGTGGCGGGTCGGGTGGCAGGTCGACCACGGGCGAGGTGCAGGCCGGCTCTGCCTGGGGGGCGGTCGAAGCGGCAACGTCCAGCACCACGACCGCGTTCGGCGTTGCCTGGCCCTGGCTGTGCAGGGCCGACTCGAGCTTGGCGATCTGCGCCTGGTAGTGCGAACGCGCGTCACCCTCGGGCAGGCGGGCGTGCTCGACTTTCAGGACCGCCAGGGCGGCGCGGGTGCTTTCCAGCTCCAGCGCGGAGAGATCACCGGGTTCCAGGTGGTCGTCGCCGCCGCAGTCGAACTGACCGTCCTCATCTGACGATTCGGACACCTCCTGGAAGTCGATCCTGCCCTGCGGCAGCGCCGGAGTCTGGGCTGTGCTCACGCTGGGCGTTGCCACATTGAGAATGGACCAGAGCCTGCCCATGCCCGGCGTCCTGTTGATCTGGCCTGCGATCAGGTTGAGGCCTTCGCTCAGGCTGGGAGGCGGTCGGCGCGGGGCGGCGGCATTGGCGGGAAGTTGCGAGGGAATGCGGGTCATGTCGGTCCTTCAGCAGCGGCTGGAGAGAGGCGGGATGGGGGTGCCGGTAGGCTGGCCATGCATGCTTGGCTGCGCCTGCCCGCTCTCCGATGAATTGTTGCCGGACACGTCACTACGATTGACCACGCCAATTGACGCGAGCAGCGTGTGTGGTCTTGCTCAATCGATCCATGTCGCTGCACGCACCGCAGCGCGTTCCCCGATTCAGTCCATTGATCGAATCGGTCGTTCTAATTGAGGTGGTGATGAACAGTGCTGCAACAAGTCAAAAAAATCCCCGGCCAAGGCCGGGGAAATGCGTTGCTGCGAGGTTGGGAGCGGCGCTGACCGGTGGGTCAGAACTTGAACACGTAAGACACGCCGTAGGCCAGCGGGTCGATCTTGACGGTGCCCAGCTTGGTGCCATCCAGCTTGACGTCGCTGTCGATGTCGATCCAGCGCACGTCGACGCGCAGGGCGCCCTTGTCGGCGATGGCGAAGTCGACGCCGGCGTGTGCGGCCAGGCCCCACGAGTCTTCCAGCTTGAGGCTGCTGCCGGCCAGGGCGCCGCCGGTTTCTTCGCTGAAGAAGGTGGTGTAGTTCAGGCCGGCGCCGAGGAACGGGGACACCTTGCCCTTGCCGTTGAAGTGGTACTGCAGGGACACCACCGGCGGCAGGTGCTTGGTGCTGCCAACGCGGCCCAGGCCGTCGATGTTGATGTCGTGCTTGAACGGCAGGGCGGCCAGAAGCTCGATGCCCAGGTTGTCGGCGATGAAGTACTCGCCGGTGATGGTGGGCTTGATGTCGTTGTCGACGTCGACCTTGAGGCCGCCGGCCAGGGTGCCGTTGTTGGACTTGGGGGCCACCTGGTGCACGCCGGCGGCCAGGGTCCAGTCGCCCTTGGACTGGGCCATGGCGGGGCTGGCGGCCAGGGCGAGGGCGGCGGCGAGGCTGGCGGGCAGGAGGAGGGAGGGGGTGCGCATGGTGCGTTCTCGTGGCGGGGTGGAATGGGGCCAGTTTTCCCGTCCGGGCCTTGGCGCGCCTTGATCCGGATCAATCCACGATTTTTACGGGTGTAACCGCTTCCCATCACGATGCCGGGGGCCGGGGTGGGTCGGGCTTTGATAGAATGGCGGCCCTTTCCATCGGCGCCGCTCTGTCGCGGCTGCAGGAGCTTGTGAACATGGCAATCAAGGTTGGCATCAACGGTTTCGGTCGCATCGGGCGCAACGTGCTGCGTTCGGCGGTGCTGAATTTCGGTAATGACATCGAAATCGTGGCCATCAACGATCTGCTGGAGCCGGATTACCTGGCGTACATGCTGAAGTACGACTCGGTGCATGGCCGCTTCAAGGCAGACGTGGAAGTGTCGGGCAGCGACCTGCTGGTCAACGGCAAGAAGATCCGCCTGACCCAGGAGCGTGATCCGGCCAACCTGAAGTGGGATGAGGTCGGCGTGGACGTGGTGATCGAGTCCACGGGCCTGTTCCTGACCAAGGAAACGGCGCAGAAGCACATCGATGCGGGCGCGAAGAAGGTGATCCTGTCGGCACCGTCGAAGGACGATACGCCGATGTTCGTGTTCGGTGTGAACGACAAGACCTATGCGGGCGAGGCAATCATCTCCAACGCATCGTGCACCACCAACTGCCTGGCGCCGCTGGCCAAGGTGATCAACGACAAGTGGGGCATCAAGCGTGGCCTGATGACGACGGTGCACGCGGCGACGGCCACCCAGAAGACCGTGGACGGCCCGTCGAACAAGGACTGGCGTGGTGGCCGCGGCATCCTGGAAAACATCATTCCGTCGTCGACGGGTGCGGCCAAGGCCGTGGGCGTGGTCATTCCGGAACTGAACAAGAAGCTCACCGGCATGAGCTTCCGCGTGCCGACGTCGGACGTGTCGGTGGTCGACCTGACGGTGGAGCTGGAGAAGGAAGCCACGTACGCCGAGATCTGCGCGGAAGTGAAGGCGCAGAGCGAAGGCGCGCTGAAGGGCATCCTGGGCTACACCGAAGACAAGGTCGTGGCGACCGATTTCCGCGGTGAAACCCACACGTCGGTGTTCGATGCCGACGCCGGCATCGCCCTGGACAGCACGTTCGTGAAGCTGGTGTCCTGGTACGACAACGAGTGGGGCTATTCGAACAAGTGCCTGGAAATGGCCAAGGTCGTCGCCGCGAAGTAATCGCTGCGTACGGATCTGAAAGAACGGCGGACTTCGGTTCGCCGTTTTTTTTGGTCGGTACTCGTTGATGGCGCGTGTCGCCGGCCTTCGTCCGGCTGCTGATGATTCTGGGCGAACAGCCTTCGTTTGCCAGATCCTTGGAGGGGGCCGCCGGGTGCGGGGGTACGGGACACGCCGTGAACCCATCCATGGGGGCTTGGCAAAAACATCCATGTTTTTGACAGTCCCGTACCCCCGCACCCGGCGACCCCTGGCCGGTGGGTCGGTGGCCACGGGAAAGCGGTAGGTACCCCTCTGAGCGGTCTTCCCCCCGATTCAGTTAGCATGATCCCGCTGCCGCTGGCGCCATGCTTGTCTTGATGGGCCGCGGCGTTCCCTTGAGGATGACGCGGAATGGAAGCTTTGATTGTCCTGGCGGTACTGGTGCTGTTGGCCGTGCCGGTGTTGCTGATCGTGGCATTGGTGATGATTTCCGGGCTGCGCCGCAGGGTGGCTGCCTTGGAGCAGGCACGTAGCGACAGTGCCCAACCGGTGGCCCAGCCGGCGGTGAGTGCAGCATGGGAAGAGCGCCCTTATGCGCCGACCCCGGTGGCTGCCCCTGAGGTGCCGCTGACCGACCCAGAGCCGGTGCCCGAGCCGTTTGCTGCGGCTGCGCGGGTTGCGCCGCCGCCGCTGCCCTCCGCTGCTGTCTCCGAACCCGAACCCTTCGTGCCGCCGCCGCCGCGTGGGCCGGACCTGGGCGAGCGGATCGTGGGGACGATCAAGCGCTGGTTCACCGAGGGCAACGTGCCGGTCAAGATCGGCATGCTGGTGCTGCTGGCGGGTGTGGCGGCGCTGCTGAAGTATGCGAGCGACCAGGGTTGGCTCAATGCGCCGATCGAGCTGCGGCTGGCGGCGATTGCGGCCGGGGCGCTGGGGGGGCTGGTGTTCGGCTGGATCCAGCGCGAACGCCGGCGGATGTTCGCGCTGGCCCTGCAGGGCGGGGCGATCGGCATCCTGCTGCTGACGATCTTCGCGGCGTTCAAGCGCTATGACCTGATCGATCCGGGTATCGCGTTCGCGCTGAGCATCGTGCTGATTGCGGGCATGGGGGTGCTGGCGGTGGTGCAGAACTCGCGCACACTGGCGGTGCTGGGCATCCTGGCCGGGTTCATGGCGCCCATCTGGCTGTCCACTGGCAGTGGCAACCATGTGGCGCTGTTCTCGTATTACGCGGTGCTCAATGGGGCGATCCTCGCCATTGCCTGGTGGCGTCCGTGGCGCGCGCTCAACCTGCTGGGTTTTGCCTTTACGTTTGGCATCGGTACCACGTGGGGGGTGCTGCAGTACAACGCGGACAAGTTCGGCAGTACCGAGCCGTTCCTGCTGCTGTTCTTTGCGTTCTACCTGGTCATTCCCATCCTGTACGCGCGCCGCCAGCCGGCGGAGAAGCGCGATCTGGTGGATGGCAGCCTGGTGTTTGGCACGCCGCTGATCGCGTTCTCGCTGCAGGCGGGCATGCTGCATGATGACCGGCTGCTGCTGGCGCTGTGCGCGCTGGGGGTGGCGGCGTTGTACGCGGGCCTGGCGTGGGCGCTGATACGGCGGCCGCGTTATGCGGCGCTGGGTCAGTCGCATGCGGTGCTGGCGGTGGGTTTTGCCACGCTGGCGGTGCCGTTGGCGTTGTCGGCACGTGCCACGGCCAGTGTGTTTGCGCTGGAGGGCGCGGCGCTGGTCTGGCTGGGCCTGCGCCAGCAGCGCCTGCTGCCGCAGATCGCCGGCGCGCTGCTGCAGCTGGGTGCTGCGTTCGGCTTCGTGGTGGGGGCCGATTACTGGTTCAACGACGCCACGGCCATCGCCAACCCGACCTTCATGAGCGGGTTGCTGCTGGCGCTGGCCGGGTTTGCGTCGGCCTTCAGCTATCGCCGTGCCGGCCGCGACGCGCCGGCCATCGTGTACTACCTGTGGGGCCTGCTGTGGTGGCTGGGTGGCGCCAGCCATGAGATCACCCGGTTCGTTGCGTTCGACAGCCGCCCGGATGCGTTGCTGGTCGTGGTGGCCGTCACCGCATGGATCGCGGCGGAGGTGCACCGGCGCATGCCGGCGCGCGCGCTGGTGTTGACCACGCTGGCGATGCTGCTGTGCGCGTTCCCGCTGGCGCTGTGGCAGGTGGACATCCACCGCCAGCCCTTCGCCGGATATGGCGCGCTGGCTTGGACGGTGTTCGCGGTGCTTGGCGTGCGCAGCCTGTGGTGCCTGCGCGGTGGCCAGGACCGTGCGGCGGTGGCGGCGCAGTTCATCTGGTGGCTGCTGTGGCCGACGGTGCTGTCGCTGGCTGCATCGTGGCTGGCCGACCGCTTCGAGCTGGCCCAGGGCTGGGCGCTGGCGGCGACCCTGCTGCCATGGCTGGCGGTGGTGTTCATCGCGCTGCAGCGCTGGCGCTGGTTGACGGTGCCGCTGGGCGAGCGCTTCAACGTGGCGCGCCCTGCGTTGCAGTGCACGCTGTTTGCGGTGCTGGGGCTGGCGTGGATCGGCTTCCTGTTTGCCCCGGGCGCGGCGTGGCCGCTGCCGTGGGTGCCCGTGTTCAACCCGTTGGAGCTGGCGCAGCTGGCCGTGCTGGCGTTGCTGGCGCGGTGGCTTTGGCGCGGCGATGCGCCCGCAGCGCTGCAGGCGCGCCGCGTGCCGCTGCTGGCGCTGGCCGGCTTCGTTGCGCTGACCAGCATCACCCTGCATGCCGTGCACCATTGGGGCGGGGTGTCGTGGAACGGGCGGCTGTGGTCGTCCACGCTGGCACAGACCAGTTTGACGGTGGTGTGGAGTGTGCTCGGCGTGATCAGCTGGGTGTGGGGTTCGCGCCGCGGGCAGCGCGCCCTGTGGCTGGTGGGTGCGGTGCTGATGGGCGTGGTGCTGGCCAAGCTGGTGCTGATCGACCGGCAGCATCTGGGCAACCTGCTTGGTATTTCTTCCTTCATCGCCTACGGCCTGCTGTGCACGGTCGTGGGTTATCTGGCGCCGGCGCCGCCGCGCGCGCCGGACCCCATCGTGGAGCCGCAGCCGTGACCCTTCTTCATCGTGTAATCGCCATCGTGTCGCTCGCCGTGGCCACGCCCGCGCTGGCGGCCGATGCGCGCCAGGACTTCCGCGAGCAGTGGCCGCTGCAGTTGTCCGCCGCGCAGGCCGGTGCCTACCGGCTGATGCTGGGCGAGGCGCAGTACCGCAGCGCGGTGTCGCCCCAGTTGGCCGATGTGCAGGTGTTCAATGCGCAGGGCCAGGCCCTGCCGTCGGCGCTGTTCTCGGCCGACCAACCGCTGGCGCAGGCGGCCGAATGGCAGGCGCTGCCCTGGTTCCCGCTGCCGGCGCAGGGCGGTAGCGGCGGCGACGACCTGCAACTGCTGACCGAACGCAACACCGATGGCAGCGTGCGCCGCGTGGAAGCCCGCCTCGGCCGCAGCGTGGGCAACGCATCGCCGGGTGGCTGGCTGGTCGACGCCAGCGCGCTGCGCACCGGCGTGCAGGCCCTGCGCCTGGATTGGGAGGCGCCGCAGGCGCTGCAGGTGCGCGTGCGCGTGGACGCCAGCGACGACCTGCGCGACTGGCAGCGCGTGGCCGATGACGTGCCGCTGGTGGATCTGCAGCACGACGGCCGCCGGCTGCAGCAGCGCCGTATCGAGATCGGCCGCGAAGCGAAGTACTTCCGCATCGTGCCCACCGGCGGCGATGCGCTGCCGGTGCTGTCGGCGGTGCAGGCCGAACGCGTGGCCACGGCGCAGGCAATCGCGTGGCAGTGGCGCGCGCTGAGCGGTGCACCAGGCAAGCCGGGGGAGTTCGAATACACCCTCGATGGCCGCTTCCCGATCGCGCAGGTGGACATCGCCACGCCGGACAACAGTGTGGTGCAGTGGACCCTGCTCAGCCGCGACGATGCCAACCAGCCCTGGCAGGTCCGCGCAGGGCCGTGGGTGGCCTACCAGCTGCAGGACACCGACGCGCGCCGGCAGTCGCAGACCCAGTCGCTGGCCGTGCCCACGCGGGACCGCTTCTGGAAGCTCACCGCCGCGCAGGGAACGGCTGCGATGCCGGCGCCCACCTTGAAGCTGGGCTACCAGCCCGAGGCACTGGTGTTCCTGAGCCAGGGCGAGCCGCCCTACAGCGTGGCCGCCGGCAGCGTGCGCGCCGCGCGCATCGATGCCCCGGTGGGCACGGTCATCGCACGCCTGCGCGAGCAGCAGGGCGCGCAGTGGCACCCGGCGCTGGCCACGGTGCAGGGCGCCGCGCAGCCGCTGGGCGGCGACGCCGCCGTGCAGCCGGTACGCGACTGGAAACGCTGGCTGCTGTGGGGCCTGCTGGTGCTGGGCGTGCTCATCGTCGGTGGGTTCGCGGCCAGCCTGCTGCGACAGGCTGGCCGCGCCGGGGAGTGACGACCCACGGTCGTCACCTACCGGGGCCGTTACAATGGGCGTCTGCGCCGTGCGCGGCGCCCTTTCCTTTTCCGCCAAAGAGTTGCTGCCCCATGTCCATCGTTCGCATGACCGACCTCGACCTTTCCGGCAAGCGCGTGCTGATCCGCCAGGACCTGAACGTGCCGATCGAAAACGGCCGCATCACCTCCGAGCAGCGCATCACCGCATCGTTGCCGACGTTGAAGCTGGCACTGGAAAAGGGCGCGGCGGTGATGGTCACCTCGCACCTGGGCCGACCCCAGGAAGGCGTCTGGAGCGAAGCCGAGTCGCTGGCCCCGGTGGCGCTGCGCCTGTCGCAGCTGCTGGGGGTGAACGTGCCGCTGGTGCGCGATTGGGTCGACGGCGTGGACGTGGCCCCGGGTTCGATCGTGCTGCTGGAAAACTGCCGCATGAACGTGGGCGAGGGCAAGGATGACGAAGCCCTGTCGCGCAAGTACGCCGCGCTGTGCGATGTGTTCGTGATGGATGCCTTCGGCACCGCGCACCGCGCCCAGGCCTCCACCCACGGCGTAATCCGCTTCGCCCCGGTCGCCGCCGGTGGCCCGCTGCTGATGGCCGAGCTGGACGCATTGGCCAAGGCACTGCTCGCCCCGGCCCAGCCGCTGCTGGCGATCGTGGCCGGCAGCAAGGTCAGCACCAAGCTGGAACTGCTGGCCAACCTGGTCGGCAAGGTCGACCAGCTGATTGTGGGTGGCGGCATCGCCAACACCTTCATCGCCGCCGCCGGCTATCCGGTGGGCAAGTCGCTGTACGAGCCGGACCTGCTGGAGACCGCGAAGAAGATCGTGGCCGATGCCAAGGCACGTGGCGCCGATATTCCGCTGCCGACCGACGTGGTGGTGGCCAAGCAGTTCCTCCCGGATGCCGAAGCCACCGTCAAGGCGGTGGCTGACGTGGCCGAAGACGACCTGATCCTGGACATTGGCCCGCAGACCGCCCAGCACTACGCCGGGCTGATCGCCAAGGCCGGCACCGTGGTCTGGAACGGCCCGGTCGGCGTGTTCGAATTCGAATCCTTCAGCCACGGCACCCAGGCGCTGGCCCAGGCCATCGCCACCTCGCCGGCGTTCTCCATTGCTGGTGGCGGCGATACCCTGGCCGCGGTCGACAAGTACGACATCGCCGACCAGGTCAGCTACATCTCCACCGGCGGTGGCGCTTTCCTCGAGTTCCTCGAAGGCAAGACCCTGCCGGCCGTGGCCGCGCTCGAAGCGCGCGGGGCATGACCTCAACGCTGTTCTTCGACCTCGACGGCACCCTGATCGACTCTGCGGTGGGCATCACCCAATGCGTGGCGCATGCGCTCACGGAAATGGGGCGCCCGGTGCCGCCGCAGGAGGAGCTGCGGCGCTGGATCGGCCCGTCCCTGCGCACCAGCTTCGCGCCGCTGTTCGAGGATCCGGCCCAGGTGGAGCAGGCGGTGACGTATTACCGGGAACGCTTCGACGTGGTCGGCTGGCGCGAGCACGAGGTCTACCCGCGCATCGGCCAGGTCGTGCAGGCGCTGCACGACCGTGGCCACCGGCTGGCGATCGTCACGGCCAAGAACGAGCCGCATGCGCGGCGCATCGTCGAGCACCTGCCGTTTGGTGCGTGCTTCGAGGACGTCATCGGCGCCACCCCGGATGGCAGCCGCAGCGAGAAGCCGCAGCTGGTGGCCGAGGCGCTGCGGCGGCTGATGCTGCCGCCTGCGCAGTGCTGGATGATCGGTGACCGGCGCATGGATATCGAAGGCGCGCGCCACCACGGCATGCGCAACATCGGCGTGCTGTGGGGCTTTGGCGGTGCCGAAGAACTGCAGGCCGCCGGCGCGCTACACCTGGCGGCGACGCCGGATGCGCTGCTGTCGCTGATCGATTGAGCCACGGGGCGGCGCTCCGTACGCCGCCGCATGTCGTGACCCGGTCTGGTCCTGTCTTGAGCGGTCCGGATGGACTGTCTGCAGGACATCGGCGAAACCCAGACGCGACAATGCTGTAAACGTATTCATGGGACGTGAAGGGTGTGCTAATTTCAATCCTTTCCCGGGAGCCCTTTAACCATGATTGAGCGTCAGCGCCGTACGAAGATCCTTGCCACCCTCGGACCGGCAACCGACCCGCCGGGCGTGCTGGAGGATCTGTTCCGCGCCGGCGTGAACGTGGTCCGCCTCAACTTCAGCCACGGCGACCCGTCCGGCCAGGCCAAGCGCGCCGCCGACGTGCGCGCCGCCGCGCAGCGCGTGGGCGTGGAAGTGGGCATCCTGGCCGACCTGCCGGGCCCGAAGATCCGCATCGAGCGTTTCACCGAAGGCAAGATCCACCTCAAGGCGGGCGACCGCTTCGACCTGGTCGCCTCGGCCAATGCGCCGGCCGGCGACACCACCCAGGTGGGCGTGAGCTACCTGGGCCTGCCGCAGGACGTGGTGGCCGGTGACGTGCTGCTGCTCGACGACGGCCTGATGCAGCTGCAGGTGGTCGAAGTGCAGGGCGAGCGCATCGTCAACACCGTGCTCAACGATGGCGTGCTGTCCGACCGCAAGGGCCTGAACAAGCAGGGCGGTGGCCTTTCGCTGGGCGCGCTGACCGAACGCGACAAGGAGCTGATCGGCATCGTGGCCAAGATCGGCGTGGATTTCATCGCCGTGTCCTTCTGCCGCAACGCGCAGGACATGAACGATGCCCGCGCCATCGCCGAATCGCACGGCTGCTACGCCGCGCTGGTCTCCAAGATCGAGCGCACCGAAGCCATCGAGAACCTCGAAGAAATCGTCGACGCCAGCGATGTGGTGATGGTGGCGCGCGGTGACCTGGGCGTGGAAATCGGCGATGCCGAACTGCCGGGCCTGCAGAAGAAGATCATCAAGGCCTCGCTGGCCCAGAACAAGGTGGTGATCACCGCCACCCAGATGCTGCAGTCGATGGTCGAAAGCCCGATCCCGACCCGCGCCGAAGTGCTGGACGTGGCCAACTCGGTCATCGACGGTACCGATGCGGTGATGCTGTCGGCCGAAACCGCCGCCGGCGCCTACCCGGTGAAAGCCGTGGAAGCGATGGCGCGCATCTGCCTGGGTGCCGAACGCCAGTTCCAGACCGAAACCGATTTCGGCGCCTCGCCGCGCAACCTGGAACGTGCCGACCAGGCCATCGCCATGGCCACCATGTTCCTGTCCCAGCACGTGGGCGTGCGCGCGATCGTGGCGATGACCGAATCCGGTGGCACCGCTCGTTACCTGTCGCGCTTCCGCGCCTCGGCCCCGGTGTTCGCGGTGACCCGCCACGACGGTGCCCGCCGCCAGATGGCGCTGATGCGCGATGTGTTCCCGATCAACTTCGACAGCCGCGGCTTCACCCCGCGCGAAGCCGCACGCGGCAGCATCCGCCTGCTGGTGGAAGCCAACCAGCTGCAGGCCGGCGACCGCGTGGTGTTCACCAGCGGCGAGCACATGGAGACCCATGGCGCCACCAACACCCTGCGTCTGC
The DNA here is from genome assembly GCF_037203925.1 of Stenotrophomonas sp. CCNWLW57. Classification (NCBI taxonomy): domain Bacteria; kingdom Pseudomonadati; phylum Pseudomonadota; class Gammaproteobacteria; order Lysobacterales; family Lysobacteraceae; genus Stenotrophomonas; species Stenotrophomonas sp. CCNWLW57. The sequence continues at coordinate 188,181 of NZ_JBBCBJ010000001.1, read as the reverse complement.
TGGAAGTAGGTGAAGACGGCCGCGCCAGCGGCTTGGGCGACCTGTAAGGAACGCCGGACGCTGGGTCGCACGCCGACCCAGCGGTCCACCCGTTCACATTGAAAGCGCTTCCATCCCCCATGAACGGCCAGTTCACGGGAGGGGACCGCTATAATCGTGTTTTTCCCGCACCCGCCACAGGAAATACATGAGCATCGAACAGCTGGCCGAAACCGCCCAGGCCATGGTCGCCCCGGGCAAGGGCATCATCGCCATCGACGAATCCACCGGTACCATCGCCAAGCGCTTCGCCAGCGTGGGCATCGAGAACACCGAAGAGAACCGTCGTGCCTACCGCGAGCTGCTGCTGACCACGCCGAAGCTCAACGAGCATATTTCCGGCGCGATCCTGTACGACGAAACCATCCGCCAGTCCACCAAGGACGGCGTGCCGTTCGCCAAGTACATGGCCGACAACGGCATGATCCCGGGCATCAAGGTCGACAAGGGCGCCCACCCGCTCGCCGGCTGCCCGGGCGAGCTGGTCACCGAAGGCCTCGACGGCCTGCGTGAGCGCCTGCAGGAGTACTACAAGCTGGGTGCGCGTTTCGCCAAGTGGCGTGCGGTGATCAACATCGGCGAAAGCATTCCGTCGGGTACCTGCATCGAGTCCAACGCCCATGCGCTGGCCCGTTATGCCGCGCTGTGCCAGGAATGCGGCCTGGTGCCGATGGTCGAGCCGGAAGTGATCATGGACGGCGACCACGACATCGAAACCTGCTACGAAGTCACCGAAGCCACCCTGCGTTCGCTGTTCGACGCGCTGTACCAGCAGAACGTGCTGCTGGAAGGCACCATCCTGAAGGCCTCGATGGTCATCTCCGGCAAGGGCTGCGAAGAGCAGGCCGACGTCGAGGAAGTGGCTGAGTCGACCGTCATGTGCCTCAAGAGCACCGTGCCGGCGATCCTGCCGGGCGTGGTGTTCCTGTCCGGCGGCCAGGGTGACGAGCAGTCCACCGCGCACCTGAATGCCATGAACCAGATGGGCAACCTGCCGTGGCCGCTGAGCTTCTCCTACGGCCGCGCCATGCAGCAGGCCGCGCTGAAGTTGTGGGCCAAGGACACCAAGGCCAACGTCGCCAAGGCGCAGCAGACCGTGTACGACCGCGCGAAGGAAAACGGCCAGGCTGCACTGGGCAAGTGGAACGGCTGATTTTCGCCAACCGCATGTGATAGAAAAAGACGCCGGCTGCATGCCGGCGTTTTTTTTTACCCAAGGGATTCCATGACCATGCGCGCAGGATGGCTGCTGTTGTTGCTTTTGTCGGCGTCCAACGCGGCCCATGCCGCGCGCGGTTTCGATGTGTTGGACTATGACGTCGCGCTGGTGCCCGACATCGCCGCCGGCCAGGTCGTTGGCAGGCAGGTTGTGCTGTTGCGCTCGGAGACGGCTGGCCTGGCGCAGATACAGCTCGACAGCGGCGAGCTCAAGATCAACTCGGTCGGCATGAGCGGGCGGCCGCTGCGCTTCCAACAGCAGCAGGCAACCGTCACCATCTTTTTTGACGCACCGCTCAAACGCGACGAACAGGCGGTGCTGCAGATCACCTATAGCGGCACGCCGGCGTACGGCCTCGAATTCGCACCGGGGCGCAGCGAGGTCTACACCCTCTTCTCCACCAGCCAGTGGATGCCCTCGGTGGATGCCCCTGATGAGCGCGCCACGCTGTCCCTGTCGGTGACGTTGCCCAACGATCTGCTTGCCACCGGCAGCGGTCGCACGCTGCCCGCACGTACGCTCGCCGACGGCCGCATCGAACACCGCTGGCGGCTGGATACGCCGATGCCCGGCTACGTGTATGGGTTTGCCGCAGGCCGCTACCAGCAGGTCCGCGCACGACACGGCGACACCGCGCTGCGCTTCCTGTCCGCCGAACGCTCGCCCGGGCAGCTGCAGGCGATCTTCGCGCGCACCGGTGACATGCTCGATTTCTTTGCCGCGCGTGCAGGCCTGCCTTATCGCGGCGACTACGAACAGGCGCTGGTGGCCGAGACCATCGGCCAGGAAATGGCCGGGCTGTCGCTGATGTCAGAGGCGTACGGGCAGGAAGTGCTGGACGACCCGGACCACGTCGCCCTGATCGCGCACGAAGCCGCCCACCAGTGGTGGGGCAACCGGGTGACGTGCGTCGGCTGGGAGCACTTCTGGCTCAACGAAGGTTTCGCCAATTTCATGACCGCCGCCTACCTGCAGCAGGCCCAGGGCGAAGCTGCGTACCAGGCGCAGGTGCAGCGCTGGCGCACGCGGCTGGAAGCGCTGCGTGCCAATGGCGCCGACCACGCGCTGGTGTATGGGAGCTGGAAGGCGCCTACCGGTGATGACCGCGCCGTGGTGTACCAGAAGGGGGCTTACGTACTGCACCTGCTGCGCCAGGCGTTGGGTGAAGAAGCGTTCTGGCGTGGCATCCGCGAGTACACCCGCGCACATGATGGAAAGAGCGTGGAGACCGCGGATTTCCAGCAGGCGATGGAGCACGCAGCGGGGCGTTCGCTGCAGCCGTTCTTCAACGAATGGGTGTATGCGCCAACGCCCGTCCGGCCTACGGTGCTGCGGCTGGAAGCTCCATTCCAGCAGCCATCGGCGGCAGCGGCCCCGCCACCTCCACCGGTTGCCCCAGCGCCGCCAGCGCCTGCTGGTACACCTTGAAGGTCGCGGCGTTATAGGCCACCAGGATGATTCGCTGCGGTTCGCGGTGCGAACGCTGCCACGTCAATGTCTCGGTGGCCGCGATATGCGCGGCCTGGTGCAGCGGGTAGCCGAACACGCCGCAACTGATCGCCGGGAACGCGATCGACGTCAGGCCCAGTTTCTCGGCCAGCTGCAGCGATTTCCAGTAGCAGTTGGCCAACAGCGCCGGCTCATCGCGCAGGCCGTCCTGCCACACCGGGCCCACCGTGTGCAGCACGTGCTTCGCCGGCAGGTTGTAGCCGGCCGTGGCGCGCACTTCACCGGTCGGACAGCGCATGCCCGGGCGGATATCCGGCAACGCCGCACACTCGGCCAGCAGCTGCGGGCCGGCCGCGCGATGGATCGCCCCATCCACGCCACCCCCGCCAAGCAGGGACTCGTTGGCCGCATTGACGATCGCATCCACCGCCAGGGTCGTGATGTCGCCCTGCCACACTTCGATCTTCATGCGTGCCGCTCCTTCTATACCGGGTCCATACAACGGGATGACTGCCGCCTCACACGCTAGCGGCCAAGGCATCTAGGCTGCGTCATCGTCGTCTCAGGCAGTGCGACCCGGCAGGCACCGCCCAACACCCCTACCTTGCGGCGGGCTGGCTTCACGGCAGATGAAGGTCGCGTTGGAAACGAAAACGCCCACCGCAGCGGTGGGCGTCACGTTCAGCCAAGGCAGTCGGTTCAGGGGGTGCCGGCCAGCCACTCGTCGTCGGAGCCTTCGTTGATGTCGGCAAACAGCGGCGTGGAGAAGTACCGCTCGCCGGTATCGGGCAGCATCGCCAGCAGCACGCTGCCGGGCGCCGCCTTGGCCGCCACATCCAGCGCGCTGGCTACCGTGGCACCGGCCGAGATGCCGACGAAGATGCCTTCTTCGGCGGCCAGCCGGCGCGAGGTCTCGATCGCCCGGGTGTCGTCGATCTTCAGCAGCTCATCGAAGACCTCGCGGTTGAGCACGTCCGGCACGAAGTCCGGGGTCCAGCCCTGGATCTTGTGCGGCTTCCACTCCGCGCCGCCCAGCAGCGCCGCGCCTTCCGGTTCGGTGGCGATGATGCGCGTTTCCGGGCGGGCCACCTTGAGCACCTCGCCCACCCCGGTCAGGGTGCCGCCGGTGCCCCAGCCGGTCACGAAGTAGTCCAGCCGCTTGCCGGCGAAATCGCGCAGGATCTCGGCCGCCGTGGTGTTGCGGTGGTAGGCCGGGTTGGCCGGGTTGGTGAACTGGCTGGCCAGGAACCAACCGTGTTCCTCGGCCAGCTCGCGGGCGCGCTTGACCATCCCCGAACCGCGTTCGGCGGCCGGGGTCAGGATCACCTTGGCGCCATAGGCGCGCATCAGCTTGCGGCGCTCGATCGAGAAGGTCTCCACCATCGTGGCCACGAACTTGTAGCCGCGCGCGGCGGCCACCATGGCCAGCGCCACGCCGGTGTTGCCGGAGGTGGCCTCCACGATGGTGTCGCCGGGCTTGAGCACCCCGCGGGCTTCGGCGTCCAGGATGATCGCAAGCGCCAGGCGGTCTTTCACCGAGCCGCCGGGATTGAACGATTCCACCTTCGCGTACAGGGTGACGTGGTCGGGGGCAATGCGGTTCAGGCGCACCACCGGGGTATTGCCGATGGTGTCCAGGATCGAGTTGTACAGGGCCATGGGAAAGCTCCACGGATAGAGGGATGACGGGTTCCGCCAGACCGTAGCGCCGGCATATGAGCGCGCGAAATGACCTGATTACCTTCATAAACAACATTTGGTTATAAGCTGGTGACGGCAACTGCCTTACAGTCGGCTTGACCCCCTTCCTTCCTGCTGCGCGCACGCCCATGACGCTGACCCAACTCCGTTACCTGGTCGCCATCGCCGACGCCGAGCTCAACATCACGCTGGCGGCCTCCCGGGTGCATGCCACCCAGCCCGGGCTGTCCAAGCAGCTCAAGCAGCTGGAAGATGAACTGGGCTTCCTGCTGTTCGTGCGCAAGGGCCGCAGCCTGGAAGCGGTGACCCCCGCCGGCGTGGAAGTGATCGGCCGCGCCCGCGCGGTGCTGTCCGAAGCCAACAACATCCGCACCTACGCCGCCAACCAGCGCCGCGAGAGCCAAGGCCAGCTGATCCTGACCACCACCCACACCCAGGCCCGCTTCGTGCTGCCGCCGGCGGTGGCGCGCATCAAGCAGGCCTACCCCCAGGTGAGCGTGCACCTGCAGCAGGCCGCCGAAAGCGATGCGCTGGACCTGCTCAGCCAGGGCGATGCGGATATCGCCATCATCAGCACCGCCGGTGCCGAACCCACCGCCGGCATCGCCATTCCGCTGTACCGCTGGCGCCGGCTGGTGCTGGTACCGCGCGGCCATCCGCTCGACCGCCCCGGTGCCGCCCCGGACCTGCAGGCGCTGTCGACCCAGCCGCTGATCAGCTACGAATCCTCCACCCGAGGCAGCTCCTCGCTGCAGCGCGCCTTCGCTGCCTCCGGGCTGACCCCGGACATCGCGCTGACCGCGCTGGATGCGGACCTGATCAAGACCTACGTGCGCACCGGCCTGGGCGTGGGCCTGCTGGCCGAAATGGCGGTCAATGCCGGCGATGAAGACCTGCGCTCGTGGCCGGCGCCGGCGCCGATCGACGAATGCATCGCCTGGGCGGTGCTGCCGCGCGACCGCGTGCTGCGCGATTACGCGCTGGAACTGGTGCACGTGCTGGCCCCGCAGATCGACACCCGTGACCTGCGCCGGGTCATCGACGGCAACCAGGAAGCAGACTGGCCGCTGCCGCCGACGTGGGAATCGCTGACGCAGACCATCACGGTCTAGGGGCTTCGGTTTCGGTTGGGTTGAACGCCGGTGGGAAGGTGGCCGCCGCCGTTGTGTCGGCTACGGGTGCTTGGGCCGCGCTGCGCGCGGTGTCCGGCCAACGGCCGGGGCTACGAATTCATACGGGCCCAAAAGGATCGGGATCGATCAACCAACGGCGCCGCAAACCCTCGGTAGCGCCGGCCGTTGGCCGGCCCTCTGCGACGGTTGGTCGCACGGAAGGCCGGGGCCCACGCGGACCGAGGGCGCTACCATGGCAGGGTGAACCGCCGTCGCCGCCCGTTTGCCGCCCTGTTGCAGCTCGCCTTTCTGGCGACGCTGTTGATGGCGTTGGCGCCACTGGTCAGCCGCTGGCAGCAGGCGCAGGGCCCGTCGGTGATGCTGATGCCCGGTGGCATGGCGCACGTGATGCCGCCGCATGAAATGAACCTGCAGGCGATGCCGGCGCATGACATGGCGATGCACCACATGTCCATGCACGACATGTCAGGGCATGCCGCCGCAGTGGCCGACACTGAACCCGCTGCCCCCATCGACCCGCATGCCGGCCATGGCGAGGCCTGCGAATACTGCATGATGGCCTCGCGCCTGATGCCGTGGCTGGCAGTGCTGATCGTCCTGCTGCCGGCGCTGCCAGTCATCGCGCCACCGGTGCTGCGCACCGTCGCCGCGCCGCGCAGCCTGCGCTGGCCTGCCCACGCCGCGCGTGGCCCCCCGCTTCACGCCTGAGACCGCCCTTTCATTTTCCTGCTGCGCGACGCCGTGATGGCGCCGCGCGCCTGTGCGTTTTCCGGAGTTCCAGCATGAAGCTTTCCTCCCGCAGCGCGGGCGCAATGACGCGCCTGTCTGTTTCCCTGTCGCTTGCCCTGGCCGCGCTGCCGCTGCAGGCCGCCGAGCGCGACGACGCGCGCACCCTCGACACCCTGGTGGTCACCGCCAGTGCGCCCTCGTCGCCGCTGCACTGGGTCACCGACCCGCGACTGCCGCGCCAGCCGGTGCCGGCCAGCGACGGTGCCGATTACCTCAAGACCGTGCCCGGCTTCGCCGCCATCCGCAACGGCGGCACCAATGGCGACCCGGTGCTGCGCGGCATGTTCGGTTCGCGCCTGAACATCGTCAGCAACGAAGGCAACCTGATCGGTGCCTGCCCCTCGCGCATGGACAACCCGCTGTCCTACATCGCCCCGGAAACCTTCGACCGGCTGACCATCATCAAAGGCCCGCAGAGCGTGCGCTGGGGCGCCGGCGCTTCAGCGGGCACAGTGCGATTCGAACGCGATACCCCGCGTTTCGACGCCCCGGGCATCAACCTGGACGCCAGCGCGCTGGTCGGCTCGCGCAACCGCAACGACCAGGTGCTGGACCTCACCGCCGGTGCCTCGCAGGGCTACGTGCGCGTCAACGGCAACCGCTCCGAAGCCGATGACTACAAGGACGGCAATGGCGAAGTGGTGCCGTCCAAGTGGCGCAAGTGGAACAGCGATGTCGCCGTCGGCTGGACCCCGGATGCCGACACGGTGCTGGAGCTCTCCGCCGGCACCGGCGATGCCATCGCGCGTTATGCCGGGCGTGGCATGGATGGCGCCGCGTTCAAGCGCACCAGCTACGCCGCCCGCTTCGAGCGCGACAACCTGCCCGGTGCGTGGGACAAACTGCAGGCCAACGTCTACTACAACGACGCCGACCACGTAATGGACAACTACACCCTGCGCGAGCCGAACCCGGCCAGCAGCATGCCGATGCCCATGGCCTCGAATGTCGATCGCCGAACCACCGGCGGTCGCATCGCCTCCGAATGGCGCTGGCAGGACATCGCCATCGTCGCCGGCGTGGACGCGCTCGACAGCCGCCACCGCAGCCGCAACGGCATGGGCCGCAACACCTACAAGCTCACGCCATGGTCGACCGACGCACGCCAGAAAAACCAGGGCGTGTTCACCGAGATCACCCTGGGCGAAGGCACCGCGCAACGTTGGGTCAGCGGGCTGCGCATCGATCGCGCGGAAGTCACCGACGAGCGCGCCACCACCGGCATGATGGCGATGCCGAACCCGACCGCCGGGCAGCGCCGCCGCGAAGACCTGGGCAGCGGCTTCCTGCGTTTCGAACGGGACATCAGCAGCGCGCTGACCACCTACGCCGGTATCGGCCACAGCGAACGCATGCCCGATTACTGGGAGCTGTTCTCGCCTGACATGGGGCGGGCCGGCAGCATCAACGCTTTCAGCGCGGTGCAGCCGGAGAAAACCACCCAGCTCGACATCGGCCTGCAGTACCGGGATGAGCGGGTCAACGCATGGGTCTCGGCGTATGCCGGGCGCCTCCAGGACTACATCCTGTTCACCTACCGCGACGGCGGCATGATGGGCAGCACCACGCAGGCCACCAACATCAATGCGCGTATTGCCGGTGCCGAAGCGGGCGCTGAGGTCGCGCTCGGGCAGGGCTGGAAACTCGGCGGCACGCTCGCCTATGCATGGGGCGAAAACCGCACCGATGGCGGCGCACTGCCGCAGATGCCGCCGCTGGAAGCACGCCTGAGCGCAGGCTGGGAAGGCGCGCGCTGGAGTGCAGGTGCACTGGCTCGCGCAGTGACCCGCCAGAACCGCGTCGCGCCGGGGCAGGGCAACGTGGTCGCGCGTGACCTGGGCCCAAGCGCAGGCTTCGCCACGCTCGCGCTCAACGCCGGCTACCGGATCAGCGACGCCCTGCAGCTCAGCGCAGGCGTGGACAACCTGTTCGATCGCGCCTACAGCGAGCACCTCAACCTCGCCGGCAGCGCCGATTTCGGCTTCCCCGCCGATCCGGTGCGCATCAACGAACCCGGCCGCACGGTCTGGATGAAGGTGAACTACCGGTACTGAGGCAACGATCAAGCGCGTTGGTCGGCGCTTCCGCACGATGGTGTGCACTTCAACGGCCGCATGCATGAAACCGTCGGGAGGTGGGCGGGTACCCCCATCCGGGACTGTCAAAAACATGGATGTTTTTGCCAAGCCCCCATGGATGGGTTCACGGCGTGTCCCGGATGGGGGTACCCGCCCGCCTCGGCGCGGATGAATTGAAACGCCGGCTCTTCGCGATCAACCAAGCTCCGGGCGCGACGCAATCCGACATGCGCTGACACACGCCGTTACACGCCCCGCAGGCCCCAGCACGAAAGGGGTTGCGCGTGTCACCGGGTGATGTGAAGGTGCCGGTAAACGCTTGGCACATATGCCTGACGCGGGCGGTGGCTACACTTGCCGGTCGTGGAACATCAAGGGCTGTACTTCATGTCGGGACGCATCACCGCACGCATCATTGCCGGCCTCGGCCTGGCCATCCTGGCCGGGTGTGGCAGCAAGGACCAAGCCGCCCGCCGGCAGGCCGAAGTCGTGCCGGTGACCACCCAGGTCGTGCAGACCTCCGCCTGGAGCGACACCCTGCAGGCACTGGGCACCGCCAAGGCCCGCGAATCGGTGACCATCACCGCCAAGGTCAGCGAAATCATCGACACCGTGCACTTCGACAGCGGCCAGCAGGTCTCCGCCGGCACCCCCTTGGTGACCCTGCGCGGCCAGGCCCAGGAAGCCGCCCTGCTGCAGGCCCAGGCCACCTTTGCCGAAGCCGACCAGCTGTACAAGCGCCAGCGTGAACTGGCGGCCCAGCAGCTCGTCGCCAGTGCCACCCTCGACACCCAGCGCGCCATCCGCGACGCCGCCGAAGCCCGCGTGCGCGAAATGCAGTCCGACATCGGCGACCGCCGCGTGCGTGCCCCGTTTGCCGGCGTGCTCGGCATCCGCCAGGTCAGCGAAGGGTCGCTGGTCACCCCCACCACCGTGATCGCCACCCTCGACGACATCGAACGCATGCACGTCGATTTCCAGGTGCCCGAAGCCGAACTGGCCTCGCTGGCCAAGGGCGACAAAGTCAGCGCCACCAGCGTGGCCTACCCGGGCCGCACTTTCGAAGGCGACGTCGCCACCATCGATACCCGCGTCGATCCCGGCACCCGCGCCGTCACCGTGCGCGCCGACTTCATCAACGCAGACCACGCCCTGCGCCCGGGCATGCTGCTCGACGTGCGCATGTTCCGTCCCGAACGCCAGGCGTTGGTCATTCCCGAAATCGCCGTGGTCCAGGTCGGCCGCGATTCGTTCGTGTTCCGCGTCAAACCCGACCACGTGGTCGAGCGCGTCGACGTGGTCAGCGGCGCGCGCCGCTCCGGCGTCGTTGAAATCCGTGAAGGGCTTAAGGCAGGCGACCGCATCGTCGTCGACGGCACCGGCAAGCTGCGTCCCGGCCTGAAGGTCAACGACACCGCCGCGCCGGCCGCCGCGCCGGCCCCTGCGCCCGCCACCCCGGCCGCCAGCCCGGCCGCAGAGAAGGCCACCGATCCGGCCCCGGCCGGCACCACCCGCGCCCCGACCGGCGCGACCGCCGCTGCAGCGCCCGCGGGCAGCGCCGGATGAAACTCTCCAACATCTCCATCCAGCGGCCGGTGTTTGCCGTGGTGATGAGCCTGCTGCTGGTCGTGCTGGGCATCATGTCGTTCACCCGCCTGACCCTGCGCGAGCTGCCCGCGATCGACCCGCCGATCGTCTCGGTCTCCGTCGATTACACCGGTGCCTCGGCGGCCGTCATCGAAAGCCGCATCACCCAGGTGCTGGAAGACGCCCTGGCCGGCATCGAAGGCATCGACACCATCAACGCGCGCAGCTCCAACGGCCGCGCCCAGGTCAGCATCGAATTCACCTCCAACCGCGATATCGAAGCGGCCGCCAACGACGTGCGCGACGCCGTCAGCCGCGTCGCCGACCGCATGCCCGAAGAGGCGCGCCCGCCGGAAATCGCCAAGGTCGAGAGCGACGCCGACCCGATCATCTGGTTCAACATGACCTCTTCCAGCATGAACACGCTGGAGCTGAGCGACTACGCCGACCGCTACGTGGTCGACCGCTTCTCCAGCCTGGATGGCGTGGCCCAGGTCCGCATCGGCGGCCGCCAGCGCTATGCCATGCGCATCTGGCTCGACCGCGACCAGCTCGCCGCGCGTGGCCTGACCGTGGGCGATGTGGAAACCGCGCTGCGCAACGAGAACGTCGAACTGCCCGCCGGCCGCATCGAATCGGCCGACCGCGACTTCACCCTGCGCGTGGAGCGCAACTACGTAAAGCCCGAAGACTTCGCCACAATCCCGCTCGGCAAGGGCGCTGATGGCTACGTGGTGCGCATGGGCGACGTGGCCAAGATCGAACTGGCTTCGTCCGAACGCCGCGCCTACTACCGCAGCAATGGCGAGCCCGGCATCGGCCTGGGCATCGTCAAGACCTCCACCGCCAACTCGCTGGATGTCGCCCGCACTGCCCGCGCCGAAGCCGAGCGGGTCGGCCAGACCCTGCCGGAAGGCACCCACATCTTCGTGGCCTTCGACAACACCACCTTCATCGAAGCCGCCGTCGACCGCGTCTACGCCACGCTGGTCGAAGCCATGCTGCTGGTGCTGGCGGTGATCTGGCTGTTCCTCGGCAGTTTCCGCGCCGCGTTGATTCCTGCGGTGACCGTGCCGGTGTGCCTGGTGGCCGCCTTCATCGCCCTGTATGCGTTCGGCTTCTCGATCAACCTGCTCACCCTGCTCGCACTGGTGCTGTGTATCGGCCTGGTGGTGGACGATGCCATCGTCGTGGTCGAAAACGTGCAGCGCCGCATCGACCTGGGCGAGCCGCCGCTGGTGGCGTCCAAGCGTGGTACCGCGCAGGTGGCCTTCGCGGTCATCGCCACCACGGCCGTGCTGGTTGCCGTGTTCCTGCCGGTCGGTTTCCTCGAAGGCAACACCGGCCGCCTGTTCCGCGAACTGGCCGTGGCCCTGGCCGCAGCCGTGGCGCTGTCGGCGTTCGTGTCGCTGACCCTGACCCCGATGATGGCCTCCAAGCTGCTCAAGCCGCACACCGGCCAGCCGCCCAAGGGCCTGCACGGTTTCATCAACCGCAACCTCGACCGCGTCTCGGCATCCTACGGGCGCGTGCTGGATGCCCACGTCGGCAAGATCTGGATCTACGGCGTGGTGATGCTGCTGTCGCTCGCCGCCAGCGCGCTGCTGTTGAAGGTGCTGCCGTCCGAACTCGCCCCGGCCGAAGACCGTGGTTCGTTCCAGATCATGATCGACGGCCCCGAGGGCGCCGGCTACGACTACACCGTGGGCCAGGTGCAGGAAGTGGAGAAGGTCGTGGCCGGGTACGTCGGCGCAGACAAGCCGATCGTGCGCGCCAACCCGCGCGTGCCCGGCGGCTTCGGGGCCAGCGAGGAAATGCACACCGGCCGCATCAGCGTGTTCCTGCAGCCGTGGCGCGAACGTTCCACCGCCACCCCCGACGTGGCCGCCGAACTGCAGAAGGACCTCGACGGCATCCGCGGCGTGCGCGTGCGCACCCAGGTCGGCGGCGGCCTGGTCCGCAGCCAGGGCCAGCCGTTCCAGATCGTGCTTGGGGGCCCCGAATACGCTGAAATCGCGCAGTGGCGCGACCGCATGCTCGAGCGCATGGCCGACAACCCCGGCCTGGTCGGCCCGGATTCGGATTACAAGGAAACCCGCCCGCAGATGCGCGTGAACATCGACCGCCAGCGCGCGGCCGACCTGGGCGTCTCGGTCACCGCCATTGGGTCGGCGCTGGAAACCATGATGGGCTCGCGCCGCGTCACCACCTTCGTCGACAACGGTGAAGAGTACGACGTGCTGGTCCAGGCCGGCCGCGAAGGCCGCGCCTCGCCCGACGACCTGGCCGCTATCCGCGTGCGCGCCACCAATGGCGAACTGGTGCCGCTGTCCAACCTGGTCACGCTCAGCGAAGTGGCCGAAGCAGGCAACCTCAACCGCTTCAACCGCCTGCGCGCGATCACCATCACCGCCGGCCTGGCCCCGGGCTACCCGCTCGGCGAGGCCATCGCCTGGGCCCAGCAGACCGCACGCGAAGAACTGCCGCAGCACGCGCAGATCGACTGGAAGGGCGAATCGCGCGAATACCAGAACGCTGGCAGCGCGGTGCTGCTCACCTTCGCCATGGCGCTGCTGGTGGTGTACCTGGTGCTGGCCGCGCAGTTCGAAAGCTTCATCCACCCGCTGGTGATCATGCTCACCGTGCCGCTGGGCGTGCTCGGCGCGCTGCTGGGCCTGTATGTGAGCGGGGGCACCATCAACCTGTTCAGCCAGATCGGCATCGTGATGCTGGTCGGCCTTGCCGCGAAGAACGGCATCCTGATCGTCGAATTCGCCAACCAGCTGCGCGACGAAGGGCGTGACGTGCACCGCGCCATCGTCGAATCGGCCATGGTGCGCCTGCGTCCGATCCTGATGACCTCCATCGCCACCGTGGTCGGTGCCATCCCGCTGGTGGTCGCCGGCGGCCCGGGTTCGGCCAGCCGCGGAACGATCGGCATCGTCGTGATCTTCGGCGTCACCGTCTCTACCTTCCTGTCGTTGTTCGTGGTCCCGGCGTTCTATTCGCTGCTGGCCCCGTACACGCGCTCGCCGGAAGCCGTGGCCCGCGAGCTGGAAAAGCAGGAAGCCGACACCCCGTCGGTCGGTGGCCATGCCTGACCGCCCGCTGCGGCTGGAGGGCGACGGATTCGTGCTGCGCCCCTGGCGCAGCGACGATCTGGAGGCGCTGCTGCGGCATGCCAACGACGAGGCGGTCTCGCGCGGGCTGCGCGACCGCTTCCCGTTCCCGTACACCCGGGAAGACGGCGAGGCCTTCCTCGGCGGCCGGATCCTGGCCCCGGAGACGCTCAACTTGGCCATCGAGATCGACGGCGCCGCCTGCGGCAGCATCGGCGCCCAACCGGGGGTGGCCGAACGTGGGCACACCGCCGAGCTGGGCTACTGGCTGGGTCGCGCATACTGGGGGCAGGGCTGGATGACCCGCGTGGTGGGCCTGTTCGCCCCCTGGGTGATGGACGAGCTGCGCCTGTTCAGGCTGCAGGCCGAAGTGCTGGATTTCAACGAAGGATCGGCCCGCGTGCTGCTCGGCAACGGGTTCCAGGAAGAAGGAACGGCCCGCTGCGCCGTGTTCAAGCGCGGCCAGCTGCACGACCTGCGGCGGTTTGCCAGGGTCCGCACCCCGTAAATCGGCCCTATCGGGCTGGCGCTCGATGATGGAGAATCGACCGGTCCCTTCCAGCCGACGGGACGTCCTTCATTTTCCGCCGACTGGAGAGAGCGCGTGGAAGCAGTAGTTGAATTCATCAATGGCATCATCTGGAGCAAGGCACTGATCTTCCTGTGCCTGGCGGCCGGCCTGTTCTTCAGCGTGCGCACCCGCTTCATGCAGCTGCGTGGCTTCTTCGAAATGTGCCGGCTCACCGTGCAGGGCGAAAAGTCCGACGCCGGCGTGTCCTCGTTCCAGGCCCTGGCCATGTCCATGGCCGGCCGCATGGGCATCGGCAACATCGCCGGCGTGGCCACCGCCATCGCCTTCGGCGGCCCCGGTGCGATCTTCTGGATGTGGGTGATGGGCTTCCTCGGAGCGTCCACCTCGTATGTCGAGTGCACCCTGGCGCAGATCTACAAGACCAAGGATGCCGACGGCCGCTACCGGGGTGGCCCGGCGTACTACATCGAAAAGGCCATGGGCCTGAAGTGGTACGCGATGGCCTTCGCCATGGCCACGATCGTTGCTGCCGGTTTCCTGATGCCGGGCGTGCAGGCCAATGCGATCGCCGACAGCATCATCAACTCCTGCCGTGGCGGCGCCCTGTGCGGACCGCTGGATGGCCAGTTCATGGGCATGGAATCGGTGCAGGCGTTCAAGCTCGGCATCGGCATCGTGGTCGCCCTGCTGCTGGGCGTGGTGATCTTCGGCGGCGTCAAGCGCATCGCCAACTTCGCCGAAGTGGTGGTGCCGTTCATGGCCGCCGGCTTCATCCTGATGGCCATCGTCATCATGATCCTCAACTATGAGCGCGTGCCGGACATGTTCCGTACCGTGTTCAGCAGCGCCTTCGGCGCCCACGCCGCGTTCGGCGCGATGATGGGCCTGGCGGTGGAGTGGGGCGTCAAGCGCGGCATCTACGCCAACGAAGCCGGCCAAGGTACCGGCCCGCACGCGGCCGCGGCCTCGGAGGTCTCGCACCCGGCCAAGCAGGGCTACGTGCAGGCGTTCGCCATCTACTTCGACACCATGATGGTGTGCACCGCCACCGCCTTCCTGATCCTGGCGGCCGGCACCTACAACGTGTACTCGCCCACGCCGGGCGCCGAGCCGGTGTTCGCCGGCCTGGCCGGTGTGGCCGAAGGCGCGGGCTACGCACAGGCCGCGGTGGAAACCGTGCTGCCGGGCTGGGGCTCGGGCTTCGTGGCCATCGCGATTTTCTTCTTCGCCTTCACCACCATCATGGCCTATTACTACATGGCCGAAACCAACCTCAGCTACCTCAACCACAACCGCAAGCGCCCGCTCACCGTGCTGGCGCTGCGCCTGGGCATCATCGGCATGGTGGTGTTCGGCGCCTTCCACAACGCCAAGATGGCGTGGGCGCTGGGCGACATCGGCGTGGGCCTGATGGCGTGGTTGAACATCGTCGCGATCCTGATCGTGCAGAAGCCGGCCCTGATCGCCCTGCGCGATTACGAGCGCCAGAAGAAGCTCGGCCTGGATCCGACCTTCGACCCCGATGCCCTGGGCATCAAGAACGCCGATTTCTGGCGTCACCGCAAGCTGGAGCAGTCCCGTAGTGAATGATCCCTGGAAAAACGCCCGTCGCCCGTCCTCGCGACCGCCGCGGGCCACCCCGCTGCCGCCGCGCGAAGGCGGCACCCCGCCACCGCCGGGGCGCGGCAACGACGAGCTGCGCCTGTACGGCTGGAATGCCGTGCAGGCGCTGTTCGAGCGCCGCCCGCAGGCGCTGCGCAAGCTGTACCTGGCCGAGGCGCTGATCCCGCGGCTGCAGCCGCTGCTGAAGTGGTGCGTGGCCAACCGCGTCGGCTATCGCGTGGTGGAAGAGGGTGACCTCAACAAGCTCGCCGCCACCACCCACCACGAAGGCGTGGTGGCGGACGTGCTGCGCGCCCCGATGCTGGAACTGGGCGAGTGGCTGGCCGGCCTGCCGGCCGACAAGCCGGCGCTGGCGCTGTGGCTGGATGGCGTGGGCAACCCGCACAACTTCGGCGCCATCCTGCGTTCGGCGGCGCACTTCGGCGTGTCCGGGCTGCTGCTGCCGCCCGATTCCACGCTGGCATTGTCCGGTGCGGCGGCGCGTGTTGCTGAAGGCGGCGCCGAAGCGGTGCCGCTGGTGCGCCTGCCGGCAGTGCCGCAGGCAATGGAAGCACTGCGTACCGGCGGCTTCGGCCTCGCCGCCACGCTGGTGGAAGGCGGCGCGGACCTGTTCAAGGCCACCTTGCCGGCGCGGCTGGTGTATGTGATGGGCGCCGAAGGCGAGGGCATGGACCGTGCGTTGGCACAGACCTGCGACCTGCAGGTATCCATTCCCGGCAGTGGTGCGGTGGAAAGCCTCAACGTGGCATCGGCCACCGCCGTGTTGCTGTCGCACTGGTATGCACAGCGGTAACTTCGGGTAACGCTTGCGCGCTGCCCTGCGTGATGTGATCGACTTCTCCAAAGGAGTCGTGCCTACGGTGGATTCGGATTTTTCGCATGGTGCGCTGCGTTCTTGCTGCGTCACAGTGCAACGCGGCGCCGTACTGTGTAGGTGAGGAGAGACACCCACCCAGTGCGGCGCCGTTGTCCGGATCACGGTCTGTTCCGTGGCGCTCACCGCGTGGGGTGTGACGAATCCCGGTAGCCCGGCCGCTTGGCCGGGCTTTTTTTATGCGTTTTCGCGGTGCGCGGGGGCGGAGTGCGACATTCCGGGCCCGCGCAAGGGGTCTTGCGACGTGTACGCGCAGTGACGCTTCGGGCCGCGCGTGATGGAAATCCGGAAGCGCGTTTCCTGCTGGGCATCCGCTGAAAAACGCCGTTGGCGTGATAGGCATTTTCGTGCGTGCGCCCGCGCACAGAACGCAAGATTCGCGTGATTTACCGATTTTTCCGAGATGACTTCCTGTGCAGATTGCCGGTGCGGCGGATTGGCCTGCCGCATCACTCTGTCACCAAGGAGGCATTCCATGACATTCGATGCGCTGCGTTCCCTGCGCCCGATTTCCTTCGCCCTGATCGCCGGCCTGCTGCCCGCTGCCGCCCAGGCTGCCGAGCACTCGCTGGACGGCGTCAATTTCATGGGGCCGCTGATCACCCCCAATCCGGCCGGCATGCCCAAAGGCAATCTCTTCATCGAGCCGTACCTGGTCCGCATCGACAGCGACCGCTACTTCGATGGCGACGGCCGCCGGCATGACAGCGACGGCCGCAGCGCCGCCTGGCTGACCGTGGTGCCGATCGCCTACGGCCTGGGTCAGCGCGTGACCGCGCAGGTCAACCTCAGCGCCTCGCGCGCCGAGACCGGCAGCGAGCGCAGCCGCGGCTTCCGCGCCGGCGATACCACCGCCATGGTGCAGTACCTGCTGCAGGCGCCGAACGAAGACGGCACCCGCCCGGCCATTTCGGTATCGCTGAGCCAGCGCTACGCCACCGGCAGCTATGACCGCATCGATGGCAACCCGCTCAATGCCCAGGGCGACGGCGTGCAGCGCACCACCTTCGGGCTGGGCATGCAGCAGGTGGTTTGGCTGCCCAACGGTCGCCCGCTGCGCTGGCGTGGCCAGCTCAGCGCCAGCCCGGCACCGGCGCGCGTGGCGATCAACGACCACAGCGTGTACGGCACCCCGGATGGCTTCCGCGGCAACATCGCGCCGGGTTCGCTGATCGGCCTTTCCGCGGCCGGTGAGTACAGCTTCGACTCGAAGTGGGTGGGCGTATTCGAATTCGCCATCAGCCGGCAGAGCGACCGTCACCTGAGCGGCTACGCGCCCGCTGCCGACGGCACCATGCTGCGCATCGATGAACGTCGCCCCGGCAGCCGCAACGTCACCCTCGCACCGGCAGTGCAGTACCACTTCAGTCCCAGCGTCGGGCTGATTGCCGGCGTGGAGTTCACGGTCGCGGGCCGCAATACCGGCAGCTACATCAACCCGCAGGTCGCCTTGGGCATGTTCTTCTGATGGGCCTCGATGAGATCGTCGCCCGCCTGCTGGGCATCGTCTGGAGTCCGGCGCTGGTCGGGCTGTGCCTGCTGGTGGGCCTGTACTTCAGCGTGCGCACCCGCTTCATCCAGCTGCGCGGGCTGCCGGAGATGCTCAAGCTGATGTTCCAGGGGCGCAGTTCGGCGGCGGGTGTGTCCTCGTTCCAGGCATTGAGCCTGTCGCTGTCCAGCCGCGTTGGCGTGGGCAACATCGCCGGCGTGGCGATGGCCATTGCCTACGGCGGGCCGGGTGCGATTTTCTGGATGTGGATCGTCGCCTTCCTCGGTGCCTCCAGCGCCTTCGTCGAATCCACCCTGGCGCAGATCTACAAGCAGCGCGACAGCAACGGCATGTACCGGGGTGGCCCGGCGTACTACATCGAAAAGGGCCTGGGCAAGCGCTGGTACGCGGTGCTGTTCGCGCTCAGCACGGTGATCGGCTGCGGGCTGCTGCTGCCCGGTACGCAGTCCAACGCGATGGTCAGCGCGCTGGACGAGGCATGGGGCGCGCCGGGCTGGGTTACCGCGGCCGGCATCGGCACGGTGGTCGCGATGGTGATCTTCGGCGGCGTGCGGCGCATCGCACAGGTGGCCCAGGTCATCGTGCCGTTCATGGCGCTGGGCTATCTGGTGGTGGCGGCCGTGGTGATGGCCCTGAACCTGGATGCGGTGCCGGAGATGTTCAGCATCATCCTGCGCAGTGCATTCGGCCAGGACGCCGCGTTCGGCGCCATGATCGGCACGGCCATCCAGTGGGGCGTGCGCCGTGGCGTGATGTCCAACGAAGCCGGCATGGGCAGCGGTGCGCATCCCGCTGCCGCAGCGGAAGTCTCGCACCCGGTGAAGCAGGGGCTGGTACAGGCCTGTTCGGTGTACATCGACACCATGGTGGTGTGCAGCGCCACCGCCTTCCTGATCCTGTCGGCCGGCACCTACAACGTGCATGACCCGGCCGCACCGGCGCAGTGGATCGTGGCCAACGTACCGGGGCTGGAAGCGGGGCCGCGGTTCGTGCAGCAGGCGGTGGAATCGGCGTTGCCGGGCTTCGGGCGTTCGTTCATCGCCCTGGCGATCCTGCCGTTCGCCTTCACCACCATCCTGGCGCTGTACTACACGGCCGAAACCAACGTGGTGTACCTGCTGCGCAACCGCACCTCGCCGTGGGTGATGGCGTTGTTCCGGCTGGGCTTCCTGGGCGCCATGCTGTATTCGGCGTTGAACAGCGCCACGGTCGCGTGGTCGCTGGGCGATATCGGCGTGGGCCTGATGACCTGGCTCAACATCATCGCGCTGCTGCTGCTGCAGAAACCGGCCTTGGCCGCACTGCGCGATTACGAAGCCTCACGCGGTGCCGGAAGGGACCCGGTGTACCGCCCCGACAACATCACGCTGCCGGCCAGCACGGTGTGGTTGCGGTAACCCGAAACGGAAACCGGCGGCAGACACCGCCGGTTTCCACAGCATCGCTTATTCGTTCGGCGGGGTGGTCGCCTTGGCTTCACTGCCGAAATTGCCATCGGCTTCGGCCGCCAGGTAGGCGAACACCGTGTACGCCGCCACGTTCTGCGCCAGCGCCGCCGGTTCGATCTTGTCGAGCGTGTCGTCGGCGGTGTGGTGCAGGTTGAAGTAGTCGGTTCCGTCCTGCGCCAGCCACGCCCATGCGCCGCCCTTGGCGGCAAGCGGGCCGATATCGGGGCCCGGGCCACCCTTGTCCGGGGCGTATTCGATGCCCAGCGGCTTGAGCACGTCGGCAATCTGGGCGGTCGCCTCGCGCGAGCCTTCCGGGTTCGGCGAACCGGTGTTGAACGCATAGATGCGGCCGGCACCGAAGTCGCTCTCGGCGGCCAGCTGGTGCAGCACGATGTCTTTGGCATGCGCTTCGGCGTAGGCCTTGCCGCCGTACAGACCCTGTTCCTCGTTGGCGAAAGCGACCACGCGGATGCTGCGCTTGGGCGCCTGCTTGAGCTGGCCGATCAGGTGGCCGGCGGCCATGGTCAGCGCTACGCCGGCGCCATCGTCGATCGCGCCGGTGCCCAGGTCCCAGGAATCGAGGTGGCCACCAATGACCACCACTTCCTTGGGCAGGCTGCGCCCGGTGATCTCACCGATCACGTTGTACGAGGTGGCGGTGCCATCCCAGCCGCAATCCAGGCTGAGCTTGAGCTTCGTCGGTCCCAGCGCGACCAGCCGCGCCAGCTGGTTGGCATCGGGCACCGACAGCGCCGCCGACGGCACCGGGGTCAGGCCGTCGTCGAAGCGGGTGATGCCGGTATGCGGCACGCGGTGCGAATCGGTACCGGCCGAACGCATCACAAAGCCCACCGCACCCTTGCGGATCGCCTCGGACGGGCCTTTGCTGCGCACCGCGCCGCCCTTGCCGTAGTCGCGGCCATCGCGGTAGGCGGTCATCTGGTAATCCACGAAGGCGATCTTGCCCTTGAGCGAGCCTTCCGGCGCGGCCTGCAGCGCGGCCAGGTCAGCGAAGCGCACCACCTCGGCCTCGACCGTACCGCCCGGGCTGCCGCCCAGCGCGGTGATGCTCAGCGGCTGTGCATGCTTGCCCACCACCTGCGCGTGTTCACTGCGGCGTTCCCACTTGGGGAAGGTCACCGGCTCTTTCCACACCTTGTCAAAGCCCAGTGCCTTGAACTTGGCTTCGGCCCAGGCCACCGCGCGGGCGTCGGCCTCGCTGCCGGCAATGCGCGGGCCGATCTCGGTCGTCAGCGATTCGACCACCTTCCAGCCGGTGTCGTCCTTCAGGGCCTGCTCGCGCAGTTCAGCAGCGGTAGCCAGCGATTTCGGCGGCAGGGTGGTGGTGCCCGTCGCCGCGAACGCCGGGGCGGCCAGCAGGGCGAGGGAAGATGCGATGGCAAGGACGCGGCGACGCATGGGACGGACTCCGGGGGGAACAGGGCGGAAGCCCCCGAGCTTAGCAGCCTGCCCGCGCCGCACATGGGCGGGAGGTCATGGTTGGGCGGATGCTGTTTTCCACCGGTGGGGCAGGGCGACGACCAACGGTCGTCGCCTACCAGCGCGCGTGGAGCGGCAGGTGCCGACCGTTGGTCGGTACGCCTTTTACCGCTTCAGGTTGTCCCGGATCTCCCGCAGCAGCAGGATCTCTTCTTTCGGCGCAGCCGGTGCCGCTTCCTTCTTGCGCGCCAGGCGGTTGATCACCTTGATCACCATGAAGATCGCGAACGCCACGATGATGAACTGCACCAGCGTGTTGAGGAAATCGCCGTAGCCGATCACCACGGCGGGGATCTCCGTGCCATCTGCGGCCACGCGTGCCGGCGCCAGGGTCCACGCCAACTCCGAGAAATCCACCCGGCCGATCAGCCAGCCCAGCGGCGGCATGATGATCTTGTCCACCAGCGCGGTGACGATCTTGCCGAACGCAGCACCGATGACCACACCGACCGCCAGGTCGATGACGTTGCCACGCATGGCAAATTCCTTGAACTCAGTCAGCATTCCCATCGGGTTCTCCTGTAGCGGGGATAGCAAAGGTCGCCGCAGCGTAACGCGGCGCGTGTCGTCATCCGGCGATGACGCCGTGGCGTTCGGCCACGTTTTCCAGGCGCGCGCTGAAACGATCGCCCGGCTTCAGTGCGGCCACGCCGGCCGGCGTACCCATGAACACCAGGTCGCCCGCACGCAGTGCCCACAGCTTGGACAGCTCGTGCAGGATCTCCGGCACGTTCCAGATCATCTGGTCCAGCAGTGACTGCTGGCGCACTTCGCCATTGATTTCCAGCGACAGGTTGAGCGCGGCAAGATCGCCCACTTCACCGGCCGGCACCAGTTCGCTGACCGGCGCGGAATGATCGAAACCCTTGGCCGAATCCCACGGGTGGCCCTTGGCCTTGGCCGCCGCCTGCAGGTCGCGGCGGGTCAGGTCCAGGCCTACGCCGTAGCCGAACACCAGCGCCTCGGCCTCGTCGAGCGGCAGCTCGCCGGCAGGCGCGTCACGACCGATCGCCACTACCAGCTCCACTTCGTGGTGCAGGTCCTGGGTGGAGGGCGGGTAGGGGATCACATCGTCATGGCCAACCACGATCGCATCGGCCGGCTTGCTGAAGAACATCGGCCGGCCGCGGTCATCGGCGGCGGGCACGGCCGCGCCCATTTCCTTGGCGTGGTCGGCGAAATTGCGGCCGACACAGTAGATGCGGCGCACCGGAAACGTACCGCCACCGGCGACCGGAATGCGGGGTTGTTCGGGGGCCGGGATTACATCAGACATGCGCGCGTCCTGTGGGAAGGGGTCGCACGAGTGTATTCCGCCACGTCGCAGATCGTGTAGTGCCGACTGTTAGTCGGCAGACCGGACTCAACGCGACAGCGGCAACGCCTGCTTGCGCACCACGCGGTACTCGCCTTCCACCACCTGCGGATCGGCCGCACGCGCGGCCTGCCTGCGCGAAGCCAGCAGCTTCCACGCCACGCCGGCGATGATCATCGCCGCGCCCACGAACACACCCACGAACACCAGGGCGGCCAGGATCGCCAGACCCAACAGGCCCACCGCAACGCGCACCAACGGATGGCGCGGCTTGCGCGGCGCAAACAGGGAGCGGAACTGGTTGAACTGGAAGCGGTTGTACATGGCGGTTCTTTGGCTGAAGTCAGCGAGATGTCAGTATCCCGGCAGTCTTTTGTCATTGAGTGAAAAACTCGTTAAACCGGGCCTGCGTTTATTTGAAATCAATGACTTGTGTTCATCGCAGAGCCAGCCAGATGAGGGCGTGCGACAATCGTGTACCGCGCCCTGGATCCTGTTTCCATGTCTGTTCCTGATGCCTCCGCCACTGCCCTGATCGCGCTGGAACGTATTGTCGACGGGGGATTTGCCGAGGCGGAGGGGTGCATCGACGGCGACCACGAGTCGCTGGTGCTGTACCGCGAGGGCGACGATGTGCGCGGCTGGCTCAACATCTGCCCCCACGCCGGGCGCCGGCTGGATTGGGCGCCGGGCCAGTTCCTCAAGAGCAAGGCCGGCGAGCTGGTCTGCGCCGCGCACGGCGCATCGTTCTCGCTGGTGGACGGCAACTGCGTGGCCGGTCCGTGCAAGGGCGACCGCTTGCGCGCCGTGCCGCTGCACGTGCGCGACGGCCAGGTGTTCCTCAGAACATCAGGTTGATCATCGCCACCACCACGATGGTGTAGATCAACGACAACGGCGCGCCCACCCGCCACAACTCGCGCGGGGTGTAGTTGGCCGGTCCGGTGATCATCGAAATCACCGGGTTTGAAGCGGTCATCAGATTGTTGGACGCCGACAGCGCCACGATCAGCGCGAACGCGGTCGGGCTGCCACCGGCCGCCAGCGCCAGGTTCACTGCAATGGGCACCATCACGATGGTCGCGCCTACATGGCTGATCACCAGCGAAAACACCGTGGTCAGAAGCGCCAGCGCGATCTCCAGTACCCACACCGGAATGCCGGTAGGCAGGCGGTCGATGGTGTGCCCGGCCACCCAGGCCGCCGCGCCGCTGCTGTCCATCGCCCAGCCGAGCGGAATCAGCCCGGCCATCATGAACACCGTTTTCCAGTTGATCGAGGCATACGCCTCGTCCATGCGCAGCACGCCGGTGAGCAGCATGCCGGCCACGCCGGTCATCAGGGTCAATGCCACCGGCAGCTTCGACGTCAGCGCGATCAGGATGGTGATGGCGAAGATCGACATGGCGATCTTGAACTTGTGCGGGCGCTGTTCGCCCTTCGGGTAATCGGTCACCACCACGAAGTCGCGGCTCTTGGCGGCCTGGGCCAAGTCGGTCCAGATGCTGTGGAACACCAGCATGTCGCCGGCGCGCAGCGGCACGTTGCGCACGTCCTCGCGGATCACCTGCTTGTCGCGGTTGATCGCCAGCAGGCTGATGCCGCGCTGCTTGCGCAGGCGCAGGTCCGAGGCGCTCTTTCCGATCACCTCGGAGGTAGGCGGAATCACCGCCTCGGAAATGCCCGCGCGGCTGGGGTTGAACAGGTCGCCCAGGTGCTTAAGCCTCGAGGACATGCGCAGGAACTGGTTCTGGGCGAAATCGCCTACCTGCTGGCGGCTGCCCATGACGCCCAGCACGCTGCCCACCCAGATCCGCATTTCCGCCGGCGGTGCCAGCCGGGTGTCGTTGCCGGTCTTGAGCGCCAGCATCAACGGCGCATCGTGCAGGTTCTCGGCCTCGCCCAGGGTCATGCCCACCAGCGGGCTTTCGGCGCTGACCACCAGCTCGAACACATCGCCCTCGATCCCGTAGGTCTTGGCGAAGTAGCTTTCCGTGCGGGCCGGGGTGACGCCGTCGTTGGCCAGGGTTTCTTCCTCCACCAGCTTGCGGTCGCCGAAGTAGCGGAAGTACAGCAGCGACGCGGCCAGCAGCGCCAGGCCGATCGGCAGCGGCGCGAACATGCGCAGCGGTTCGATCGTGGCCAGGCCCGAAGGAAGATTGTTGTTGGCCGAGGCCAGCAGATCGTTGAGCAGGATCAGCGGCGAATTGCCGACCATGGTCAGCGCGCCGCCCATCACGATCGCCGCGGCAATCGGCAGCAGCAGGCGCTGCAGGGTCAGCCCGGTGCGCGCCACCAGCCGCGAGGCCACCGGCAGGTACAGTGCCATCACCGATGGGTTCTGCATGAACGACGAATTCAACCCGGCAATGGCCGTGGTCATCATCAGCAAGCGGGTTTCAACGCCATGTCCGCGCCGCAGCAGCCACGCCGCCAGCCGGTTCAGCGCCCCGGTGCGGTCCAGGCCGGCACCGAGGATGGTGGTGGCGATGATGCTCATCACCGCGTTACCCGAGAAACCGCCGAAGATTTCCTCCGGCGCGATCAGGCCCGTCACGCCCAGCACCACCAGCACCACCAGCGCCACCACGTCGGCGCGGATGCGCTCGAACAGGAACATCGCCATCGTGAAGCCGACCAGCCCCAGGACGAGCTTCATGTCGGTGGTCAGCGTCAGCGTGGTGTCCATGGGGTAACGCGGTTCCTTGGATAGGGATCAGGTACGGTCGTACAACAGGTCCCACACCCCGTGGCCCAGCTTCTGGCCGCGGGTTTCGAAGTGCGTCTGCGGCCGCCACTCCGGCCGCTCCACCTGCCCGCGCGGACCGGAGCGGTTGACCAGCCCCGGGGTGGCGTCCAGCACCTCCCACATCTGCTCGGCATAGTCTTCCCAGTCGGTGGCGCAGTGCAGCCGGCCACCCACGCGCAGCTTGCGCACCAGCAGTTCCGCAAACCCCGGCTGGATCAGGCGGCGCTTGTTGTGGCGCTTCTTGTGCCACGGGTCCGGGAAATAGATGCGCACTTCATCCAGCGCGCCATCGGCGATTTCCTTTTCCAGCACCTCCACCGCATCGTGGTGGTACAGGCGCACGTGGTCGGCGTTGTCGTCGGCCAGTGCATTGAGCAGGCGGCCCACGCCGGGGGCGTGCACTTCCAGCCCGATGTAGTCGCGGCTGGGATCCTGCTGCGCGGCAAAGCGCAGCGCGGCGCCGTTGCCGAAGCCGATTTCCAGCACCTTGCGCGCATCGCGCCCGAAGGTGGCATCCAGGTCGCGCGGCTCGCCGGTGAAGTCCAGGCCAAAGCGCGGCCAGCGGTCGTCGAACGCGCGCTGCTGGGCAGGGGTGAAGCGGCCCTGGCGCAGCACGAAGCTGCGCACCTCGCGGCGGCCTTCGGTGACGGTGAAGGGTTTGGGCGGCGCCTTGGCGCCCGCGCTGTCGAAGGGATTGGTCATCAGCCGATCAACCCGTCCACCGGCGAAGACGCGCTCGCATAGCGCTTGCGCGGAATGCGCCCGGCCAGGAACGCCTCGCGCCCGGCTTCAACCGCCTTGCGCATCGCGCTGGCCATCAGCACCGGGTTGCGCGCGCCGGCAATGGCGGTGTTCATCAGCACGCCGTCGCAGCCCAGCTCCATCGCAATGGCCGCATCCGACGCAGTGCCCACGCCGGCATCGACGATGATCGGCACCTTGGCGCTTTCGATGATTTCCAGCAGGTTGTACCTGTTCTGGATGCCCAGCCCCGAACCGATCGGTGCGGCCAGCGGCATCACCGCCACGCAGCCGATCTCTTCCAGCCGCTTGGCCAGGATCGGGTCATCGGAGGTGTAGACCATCACCTCGAAGCCGTCCTTGACCAGCGTTTCGGCGGCCTTGAGGGTCTGCACCACGTCCGGGTACAGCGTCTTCTGGTCGCCCAGCACTTCCAGCTTGGTCAGGTTGTGGCCATCGAGCAGTTCGCGCGCCAGCCGGCAGGTACGCACCGCGTCTTCGGCGGTGTAGCAGCCGGCGGTGTTGGGCAGGATGGTGTAGCGGTCCGGCGGCAGCACGTCCAGCAGGTTCGGTTCGCCCGGGTTCTGCCCGATGTTCGTGCGGCGGATCGCCACGGTCACGATCTGGGCCCCGGCCGCCTCGGTGGCGATGCGGGTTTCGTCCAGGTCCTTGAACTTGCCGGTCCCGGTCAGCAGCCGGGAAGCGTAGGTCTTGCCGGCGATCACCAGCGAATCGGGGGAAGAATGAGCAGTCATAAGCGAATTATCACACAGCCCACTGCCGCACAGACCCGGTAGCGCCGGCCGTTGGCCGGCCCACGCGGACCGTGGATCGTCACCCGCCGCCCAACGCGTGCACGATCTCGACCACGTCGCCGTCCTCGAGCACGTGGGTCACGTGCAGGCTGCGGGTAACGATTTCGGCATTCACCTCCACCGCTACCCGGCGCTCGGTGAGGTGTTCGGCCTGAAGCAGGTCCAGCACGGTGGCACTTTGCGGAAGCTGGCGGGGTTCGCCGTTGAGCGTGATGTTGACGAAGTTCATGGCGCGATTGTCCCCCAAAGTCGTCACTTCTGCGTACCCTTGCGCCCCCACCGATGCCCGTCCCGGCGCTTGGTGTCTGACGTCTGCGTGCCCCTGGCCCCGGCCATGCCGCAGCGCAGCGTGATGTCGCCGGGGTGCAGTGGAACCATGGCACCGTGCGCCGCCGTACGTCGGCCGTCATAACCCAAAAAGGAGTTTTTTCCATGCTGCTCAGCAAGCGTCCCCTGCGTTCCCTGATGGCCGTGGCCATCGCCCTGGCCGCCGTGCCGGCGATGGCGCAGTCGCCCTATTCGAAGACCATCTTCATCGGCGACAGCCTGACCGACCAGGGCTACTTCCGCCCGCTGCTGCCGGCCTCCGTGCAGCCGGTGACCGGCCAGTTCACCACCAACCCGGGTTGGGTGTGGGCGCAGTACGTGGCCGACTACTACGGCACCAACGCGACCGCCCACGGCAACGGCCAGAATGGCGACAACTACGCCATCGGCGGCGCCCGCGTCGGCGTGGACACCACCCAGACCCTGGCCCCGGGCACCCCGGCCATTCCGGTCTACTCGCTCAAGACCCAGACCGCGCAGTACCTGGCCGCGAACGGCGGCAAGGCCGACGCCAACGCCCTGTACACCGTGTGGGGCGGCGCCAACGACCTGTTCGCCATCCAGGCCGGCGCACCGCTGCAGGCCACCCTCGGCGCGGCCGTGACCGACCAGGTCGGCATCGTGGGTACCCTCAAGGGCGCCGGCGCGCAGTACATCGTCGTGCCGACCCTGCCCGACATCGGCCTGACCCCGGCCGCACGCGCCGGCGGCGCGGTGGGCATGGCGCAGGGCACCGCGCTGGCCAAGGCCTACAACGATGCGCTGTTTGGTGGCCTGAAGGCTGCCGGCCTGCAGGTCATCCCGGTGGATACCTTCCACATCCTGCAGGAAATCGTCGCCAGCCCGGCCACCTACGGCTTCATCAACGTCACCAGCCCGGCCTGCACCACGGCCTCGTCGCTGACCTGCAACCCGACCGCCTACGCCAACCCGAACGCGGCCAACAACTACGTGTTCGCCGACGGCGTGCACCCCACCACCGCCACCCACCAGATGCTGGGTGAGTACACCCTGTCGATCCTGGAAGCCCCGCGCAACCAGCAGATCCTGACCCACTCGGCGCAGACCGTGGGCCGTGCGCGCGCCGACCAGGTCAGCGGGCACCTCGACGGCCGTCCGGCCGATGGCCTGAGCTGGTGGGGTGGCCTGCGCGGCGACATGCAGCGCTACGACCACGCTGACCTGTACGACGGCCTGGCCCCGGCCGGTCTGTTTGGTATCGACTGGGCCCACGACGGCATGGTCGTCGGCGGCTTCGCCGGCTATGGCCGCATGGATGCCGACTTCGGCAACAGCAAGGGTGATTTCACCCAGTCCGACACTACCCTGGGCCTGTTCGCGGGTTGGTACGGCGAGAAGACCTGGGTCACCGGCCAGATCAGCTACAGCTGGCTGGACTATGACGTGACCCGCCGCGTGCAGCTGGGCCCGGCCGAGCGCACCCACACCGGTTCGCCGGAAGGCAGCAACCTCACCGCCGCGCTGAACGCCGGTTACGAATTCGGCACCGAAGGTGGCTTCCGCCACGGCCCGGTGGCTGCGGTGATCTGGCAGCAGGTCAAGCTGGATGGCTACGTGGAATCCAACCCGAGCGCCACCGCGCTGGGCTACGGCAACCAGGACACCGACTCCACCGTGGGCCGCGTGGGCTGGCAGGCCCGCTTCGACGGCGGCAGCGTCAAGCCGTACGTGCAGGTCACCTACGACCACGAGTTCGAAGACGGCAAGCAGGCCAGCGCCTGGCTGCAGACCATGCCGGACGTGGGCATGTACAAGGTGCCGGGCCTGGAGTTCGACAAGAACTACGCCACCGCCGTGCTGGGTGCGCGCATGAGCATGTTCGGCCTGAACAGCAATGTCGGCATGAGCACCACTGCGGCACAGAAGCGGGCACGCGACATCAGCCTGTTCGCCACGGTGAGCGGCAGCTTCTAAGCCGGAAGCCGGCGGTGCACGGCCAAATTCGCCGTGCACCCACCCGGTAGGGCACGACCATTGGTCGTGCCGAAAGCAACGGGCGGCCGCAAACCGCCCGTTGCCTTTTAACCCCCCGGGCAACTAAACTTCCCCGGCACCAAGCGGGTGTAGCTCAATGGTAGAGCTGTAGCTTCCCAAGCTACTGACGAGGGTTCGATTCCCTTCACCCGCTCCATCGGTTGCTGCGCAACCCGATGGAGCTCGGCGTTCATTCCGCCGGATCCCCGCGCCTGTCGAACGCATGACCTCTACCGCAGCCGCTGCTTTCGCGCTGACACTGCGATATCAATCTTCTTGCACTGCATTAACCCGGTTGAGGTGACCATCCACCCGTCGGCGTCCTGCGCCATCGGTGGAGCTTTCCCATGCCTGGTACCAACAAGTCCATCCTGCTGCAGGCCAACGAGGCCATCGTTGCGGGCGACCATGAAGGATTCCTTTCCCATTGCACGGACGACATCCGCTGGACGACGGTGGGCGAGGGCACGCTGGAAGGCAAAGAGGCGGTTCGGCAATGGATGAAGGGCGCCTACGCCACTCCACCGCAGTTCAAGGTTGATCGCCTCATTGCCGAGGACGACACGGTGGTGGCGCTCGGCACCATCATGGCCAACGGCGAAGATGGCCAGCCAACGGAGTTCACCTACAGCGACGTGTGGCGCTTTCGGGACCGGAAGATGGCCGAACTGCGCGCGTTTGTCGTTCCAACAGGGAAGTCGCGGTAGCCCTAACTGTCTGCGCAGTTGAAGCGTTGCAGGATTCCCGGAACCTGCAGGGAAATCTCCCGGGCGAGGAAGCCCAATGGGCCGACCGACCCGGCAAGCAGGCGACCGGCCTCGCCATGCGTCCACACGCCCCACAACGCGGCCTCCATCGGCGTTGCGCCACGGGCGGCGAAGCCCGTGATGAGCCCGGCGAGTGCATCACCGGAACCGGAGGTGCCGAGGCCGGGACCACCGCCCTCGTGAATCCACGCCTCTCCATCAGGCCCGACGATCAACGTGCGCGGTCCCTTGAGCACCACCACGCTGGAGGTGTCACTCGCCATCTTGATGGCATGCTCCAGCGGGCTGCGCTCCACGTCTTCTTTGCGCCCGCCACACATGAACGCCATCTCGCCTGCGTGAGGGGTCAGGATGAACGGCGCGCCCGCACCGGCACACACGCCGCCGTTGAGCGCACCCGCGTCAAGAACCACAGTCGCCTTCATCTGATGCAGCCGCGGCGTAAACCGGGTCAGGAACGGGGTGGCTCGCATGCCCGGCCCGACGAGGACGGCGTCGCACTGCTCCAGGGCGGCCCGTAGGGCAGGACTCCCGGGCGCGATCTCGCCGGTGGCGTCCTCGGGCAGGCCGATCACCAGCGCTTCGGGAACGGCCACCCCCAATGCCGTGGCACAGGAACGCACCGTCGCGATCTGCAGCTTGCCCGCCCCGGCGCGCAGCGCCGCCTCCGCAGCCAGCAGCGCCGCGCCGGGAACCTGCACGGAACCGCCCACGACGCACAGCCGCCCGCGGTCCTCTTTGCTGGTGCCCGGCGCCGGGAGGGGCATTGCCTGCAGCGCGGCCGGCGTCAGGTCACGAACCACAGGCCGGTCCATCTCAGCGCGCTCCGGCCGGCGTATCCGGCGCGCCGGTGCGGCCCTGCTGCGCCAGTTCGGCAGGAACGAAGTTGGTGGTCACCAGTTCCAGCGCATCACCCGCATCAGATGCCCGGTATTCGGTCACCCCGCAGTTGGGCACATCGCCCTCGCGATCGATATCGAGAATCGCGCGCTCATCCAGCCCCTCCAGCAGATACCGCATGCAGTTCACGATGACCTGATGGCCCACGACCATGACGTTGGCACCCACATGGCTGCGCTGCAGGTCGGCAATCACGCCACGCAGGCGCAGGATGACGTCGCACCAGCTCTCGCCACCGGGCGGCCGGAAATAGAACTTGCCCACGAGCTTGCGCTGCTCGGCCAACTCGGGGAACGTCGCGCGGATGCCGCTGGAGGTGTATCGGTCCAGCACCCCGAATTCTTTTTCGCGCAGGCGCTCATCCACGATCAAGGCGCTGCTGGGATGCCCAAGCACCGCCGCAACGGCCTCAGCGGTCTGGCGTGCCCGTACATAGGGAGACACCAGCACGACGTTCGGGCGATCTGCTTCGGGCATCTTCGCAACCCAGTCCGCCAGCGCGGCCGACTGGCGTTCCCCCAGCGCAGAGAGGGGCACATCGGCATCGCGGTGCTCCAGTTCGATCAGCGTGATGCCTTCGGCTTCGGCGTGGTCACGCGCCACGTTGCCTGCACTCTGCCCGTGGCGAACCACCCAGATCCGGTCCGGCCATCGGGCCGTGACGCCCTCCATCGCGCTTTTCTGGTCCACCTGCATCTCCCGGCTGCCTGCGCGATCGCATCGCGTCGTTCCAACACACGCTAGAGGGCCACTTGTTAGCCATGCGCGTAGCATCGTGAAGACCGGCTACACGTGCCCGACACGTGCTCCGACCTGCCGCCTCTGCGGCAGTGCCTCGGCGTCGCGATGCCGTCATCTGCACGCGCCCGCTGCACGCTATGCTTCGCGCTTTCCCCCACCCTGCACATGCCGCGATGAAACTGGCCATCCTTTCCCGCAACAGCAAGCTTTACTCGACGCGGCGGCTGGTGGACGCGGCGCGTTCGCGCGGGCATACCGTGCGGGTGCTCGACCCGCTGCGCTGTTACATGCGCATTGCCGCCGACGGCTTCACCATGCATTACAAGGGCCGGCCCATCACCGGGGTGGATGCGGTGATTCCGCGCATCGGTGCCTCGGTGACCCGCTACGGCACCGCCGTGCTGCGCCAGTTCGAGATGATGGGGGCAGTCACCCCCAACCCGTCCGATGCCATCCTGCGAGCACGTGACAAGCTGCGCGCGCACCAGATCTTGGCCTCCAAGGGCATCGACATGCCGGTCACGGTGTTTGGCGACAACCCCGACGACACCGTGGACCTGCTCTCCATGCTGGGCCCGCCCCCGCACGTGGTGAAGCTCAACGAAGGCACCCAGGGCCGTGGGGTGATCCTGACCGAAAAGGCCAGCGCCTCGCGCGGCATCGTCGAGGCCCTGCGCGGGCTGTACGCCAATTTCCTGATGCAGGAGTTCATCGGCGAGGCCCAGGGCGCCGACCTGCGCTGCCTGGTGGTGGGCGACCACGTGGTCGCTGCCATGCAGCGCCAGGCTCCCGAAGGCGACTTCCGCTCCAACCTGCATGCCGGCGGCAGCGCCCGCGTGGCCAAGGCCACCCGGGCCGAGCAGCAGGTGGCGGTGCGCTCGGCCCGGGCGTTGGGGCTGGGGGTGGCCGGGGTAGACCTGATCCGCTCCAGCCGGGGCCCGCTGGTGCTGGAGGTCAACTCCACTCCCGGCCTGGAAGGGATCGAGGGGATCAGCCAGGACGACTTGGCCGGGCGCATCATCGAACACGTAGCTGGGCAGGTGGCTGCTGCGAAAAAGCCAGCAAAATCAAAGGCATGAATTTTTATTGAAGCCGCCTGGCCGGTTTTAACACCGGTTTAATCGCCCCCGGCGTAGGCTTCAACGAACCGCAGCTCTGCCCTCCTCAGCAGATAACGGTAATCGGGAATGACTTCAGGCCCAGGCGGGATCCGTCTGGGCCTTTTTCTTCCCCTGCCATCGCTCACTTGCTGAGGTGAAGGCGAGGGGGCTACATTCGGCTTTCCGTTCAGTTGACTAAGGATTGGTTGAAATGAAGCGAGTGATTCTGGCCGCCGGGACCGCGGCCCTCCTGCTGGCGCTGGGTGCCGCGCAGGCAGCCCCCAACGAAGAGGTTTTTGCGCGGAACAAGCCGCTGGCCGAGCAGATCCAGCGGATCGAAGTAGAAATGGGGGATGGCAAAACCTATTCCGAACTGCGCCTGGAAGACCGCAGCCGTGTCCGCGAAGCCTTGAGCCGTATGCATGGCGTGCTCGATCAGTACCCGGATCAGGCCACCCTTCCCGAACCCTCCAAGATCGCCCTGTTCAATGACCAACAAATTGTGAACACGATTTTGACGAAGGCGCGCGAAGATAGCCGCCAGGTCTGCGTGCGCGAAAAGACCACCGGGTCCCACCGCGCCACTACCCAGTGCATGACGGTTGCCCAGCGTCAGCGCGCCAAGGACGACGCGCAGAAGAACCTGACCAACGCACAGCGCACGGGTCAATCCATTTTCTAGAGGTCACATGCGAATTCTTGTAATTGAAGACAACAGCGACATCGCCGCCAACCTGGGCGACTACCTCGAAGACCGCGGCCACACCGTGGACTTCGCCGCCGACGGCGTGACCGGCCTGCACCTGGCGGTTGTGCATGAGTTCGACGCGATCGTGCTGGATCTCAATCTGCCGGGCATGGATGGGATCGAGGTCTGCCGCAAGCTTCGCAATGAAGCGCGCAAGCAGACCCCGGTGCTCATGCTGACCGCACGGGATTCGCTGGACAACAAGCTGGCCGGGTTCGACTCCGGTGCCGACGACTACCTGATCAAGCCGTTCGCGTTGCAGGAAGTGGAAGTGCGTCTGAACGCCCTGTCGCGCCGCGGCAAGGGCGTGCAGACCCGGGTGCTGGAAACCGGCGACCTGGAATACAACCTCGATACCCTCGAGGTTCGCCGCCAGGGCAAGCTGCTGCAGCTCAACCCCACCGCGCTGAAAATCCTGCAGGCGCTTATGGAAGCGGCCCCGGCCGTGGTGACCCGCCAGGAGCTGGAAACCCGCGTGTGGGGCGAAGAGCTGCCCGATTCGGATTCGCTGCGCGTGCACATCCACGGCCTGCGCGCCGTGGTGGACAAGCCGTTCGAGGTGCCGTTGATCCAGACCCGCCATGGCATCGGATACCGCATCGCCGCCCCGGAAGCCTGATCCGGTGACGGGCAGGGGGGAGCGCCGCCGGGGCCCGTACCGGCGCCGGCTGCGCAGCCGCATCATTGTCTCATTCGTGCTGTTGGGCTTCTGCCTGACAGCATTGTTTGCCTTCGCCACCAACCTGGCCCGCGCGCGCGTGGAGAACCAGCTGGTCGAAGACGTGATGAACCGCAACATCAACGAGTATGCGCGCCGCTACTTCGCTGATCCCTCGCGCAACCCCGACCTTCCCGTGCAGCAGATGCGCGCGCGCATCGTGGGGCCGGACAAGTTCGAAGCGCTGCGCCAGGAAGAGCCGGACTGGTACGAATTCCGCGATGGCATCCACGGCCTGAGCGGCGTGGACGAGCGGGGCAACCCTTTCTCCTACAAGCTGGCGGTACGCAAGACCCCCGATGCGTGGTTCTTCCTCGCCTACGACATGACCGAAAGCCTGCGCGGCGCGGAGCAGTTGAACCGCGCGCTGTTCTTCTCGGTGCTGGTGTTCAGTGCGTTGTCGCTGGTGTTGGGCTGGTGGTCGGCCTCGAAGGTGATGAAGCCGGTATCCGACCTGGCCGCGCGCCTGCGCGCTTATCGGGGCGGTACCAGTGACCCCACGCCCTTGGCGCCACGTTTCCCCGACGACGAAGTCGGGCAGCTGGCGCAGGCACTGGATGACTATTCGGCCCGGCTCACCGAAGTGGTGCAGCGCGACCGCGAATTCAACGCCGACGTCAGCCACGAGCTGCGCACCCCGCTGGCCGTAATCCGGGGTGCCACCGAGCTGCTGCTGACCCGGCCGGACCTGGACCCCAAGGTGCTGCAGCGCCTGCAGCGCATCCAGCGTGCCGAACAGCAATGCACCGACCTGATTGGCGCGCTGCTGCTGCTATCGCGCAACGAGCGCGGGCAGGGCAGCAGCAACGTGGCGCGGGTGGCCGAACAGCTGCTCGATTCGCACCGCGCCCAGCTCGGCGGCAAGCCGCTGGAGCTGGTGCTGGAAGGCGACCGCGAACTGGTCATCGATGCCCCGGAATCGGCGCTGTCGGTGGCACTGGGCAACCTGATCGGCAACGCCGTGAAGTACTCGCAGGAAGGCTCGGTGCGGGTGCTGGTCACCGGCAACCGGGTTGAAGTGATCGACAGCGGCCCGGGCCTCAGCGCCGAAGACGCGGCCAAGCTGTTCCAGCGCGGCTATAGAGGCACCCACGCCGGCCACTCGCAGGGCGGCGGTATCGGCTTGTCGATCGTGAGCCGCCTGTGCGATCTGTATGGCTGGCAGGTCAATGTGCGGCCAGGCGAAACCCGGGGCGTGGTGGCCACGCTGACGTTCGCTCCGGCGTAGCGACACTCATGGCGTGTATCTACGCGGCAAATCGCCTGTACACGGCGTCCAAACGCTCCACTTCCGCCTGCAGATGGTCCGGGTGCCCATCATTGACCACCACGTCATCCGCCAGCGCCAGCCGCTCCTCCCGGCTGGCCTGCGCGGCAATCATCCGGTCGGCCAGATCGGCCGTGGTGCCATCGCGCTGCATCAGCCGCGCATGCTGTACCGCCACCGGCGCATCCACCACCAGAATCCGGTCCAGCCACGGGTACTGCTGGCGGCCGCCGGCTTCGGCCAGCAGCGGGATGGCCGCAATCGCATAGGGGCTCCCAGCCTGCTCACAGGTCTGCCGCAGCAGTTCCCGAATGGCAGGGTGGGTAATGGCTTCCAGCGCCTGCCGCTCCTGTGCGGAGCTGAAGATCCGCTCGCGCAACGCAGCGCGGTCAAGCTGGCCATCGGCCAGCAGGATTCCGGAACCAAAGTGCGCCACGATCCGGGCCAAGCCGTCGCTTCCAGCCGCCACCACGGCACGGGCGGCCACGTCGGCATCTGCGATAGTGATGCCCAGCGCCTCGAAGCGCCGGGTTACCTCGGTCTTGCCGGCGGCCACGCCGCCAGTCAATCCAATCACGAACTGGCTCATCGCTGCCTCAGCGCAGGCCGGACACCCGCAAATACGCGTTGATCAACGGCTCGCCCCACATGAACACGATCCAGCCCGCCAGGGCCAGGTAGGGCCCGAACGGAATCGGCGTGGCCCGGTCGCGGCCGCGCGAGTACAGCCAGATCGAACCGATGATCGCCCCAAGCACCGACGAGAGCAGGATGATCGGCAGGATGCCCTTCAACCCACACCAGGCGCCCAGCGCGGCCAGCAGCTTGAAATCGCCGTGACCAATGCCTTCCTTGCCGGTGATCTGCTTGAACAGCCACCACACCGACCACAACAGCAGGTAGCCGGCTATCGCGCCCAGCAGGGCAGGCTTGGCCGGCATGTACAGGTTGTCGATGCTGCCTATCAGCCCCAGCCACATCAGCGGCAGGGTGAGCTGGTCCGGCAACAACTGGGTGCGCAGGTCAATGCCGGACAAGGCCACCAGGAAGCAGCTCAGCACGATGGCGCCGAAGCCCTGCCAGCCAAAGCCGAACTGCCAGACGCTCGCTACCACCAGCAAGCCTGTCAACAGCTCGACCAGCGGGTACTGGATGGAGATCGGCGCGTGGCAGTGGCGGCACTTGCCGCCCAGGACCAACCAGCTGAACAGCGGGATGTTCTCGTACCAGGACAGCTTGTGCTTGCAGTGCGGGCAGTGCGACGGCTCGACCACGATCCCGGGCGGGGGTGGCTCGTAGATGTCCGGAAGCTCGAGCACCTCGCGGGCGTCGCGCTTCCACTGCCACTCCAGCCGCTTGGGCAGGCGCAGGATCACCACATTGAGGAAGCTGCCAATCAGCAACCCCAGTGCGGCCGCGGCCGGATAGCCGAGGCCGGGATGCTGGTCGAGAAATGCCATTGATTGATTATCCGACTACGGAGGCGAGCTTGAAGATGGGCAAGTACATGCCGATCACCATGCCGCCGACGATAGTACCAATAACCACCATGACAATCGGCTCCAGCAGGCTGCTCAGCGCGTCCACCGCGTTGTTCACTTCCTGCTCGAAGTACTCGGCCACCTTGAACAGCATGGCATCCAGGGCGCCGGCCTCTTCGCCGATGGCGGTCATCTGGATGACCATGTGCGGGAAGAGGTTGGTCTGCTTCATGGCCATATTGACCGGGAAACCGACCGACACGTCGTCGCGCATGCGCAGGACTGCCTCCTCGTAGACCTTGTTGCCCGTGGCACCGGCCACGATGCCAAGGGCTTCCACCAGCGGCACACCGGCCTTGAAGGTCACGGCGGTGGTGCGGGCGAAGCGGGCGATGGCGCTGTTGTGCATCAACTGGCCGATGACCGGCACCCTCAGAATCAGGCGATCCATGGTGTGCTGCATCTTCGGCGACCGTTTGTAGGCAGCAATGAAGCCCACAACCGCGCCAATGAGGACAATCAGAATCAACCACCACCAAGACACCATGAACCGCGAAAGATTCACGATCATCTGGGTGAACGCGGGCAGGTCTGCTCCAAAGCCCTTGAACACATCTTCGAACTGAGGCACCACCCAGACGAGCAGAATGCCGCTCACCAGTAGCGCGACGGCCAGAACCATGATCGGGTAGAACAGCGCCTTCTTGATCTTGCCCTTCAGGGCTTCGATGTTCTCTTTATAGTTGGCTACGGTGTCCAGTACCGTTTCCAGCACACCGGCGCCTTCGCCGGCCCGCACCAGATTGCGGTACAGCTCATCGAACTGCACCGGGTGCTTGCTGATGGCCTCGTAAAGAGACGAGCCACCCTCGATGTCCGTGCGGATGCTGCCTACCATCTTTCGCATGCGGGGGTTCTTGTGCCCGCTGCCGATGATGTCCAGCGATGCCACGATCGGCACGCCCGACTTCATCATGGTTGCCATCTGGCGGCTGAAGAAGGCGATATCTTTGGGGCTGATGGCGCTACCGGTGCCGCCGAAGATCGACTTGGGCTTGGGCTTGACCACGTTTGGCGTGATGCCCTGCCTTCGCAACTCGGCACGCAGCATGTTCGCATTCTTGGCGGGCTGCTCGCCCTTCATCTTCACACCACGCTTGTCGGTCCCCTCCCAGACAAACGGCTGCAACTCCATGGTGCTACGCGCCACGGGCTCTTTCTTGACAGCACTACGGCTCACAGACATACAGGCTCCCCAGCCGCGCCATCCCCAGGCGGGCTTCTGCGCCGAATGGTAGCTGGTTCCGGGCCATCATGGCATCCCTCCCTGACGGCAATCCGTGACCGGGGTCCAGGACCGGGGCCGTCAGAAGGTGACGCAACGCGTCACAATGCCGGTTAGGTCTCAAATTACCGTGAGGGGGGTTCCAATCCTGAAGATTGGTGCCATCATTGCGCCGGGGAATGCTGGGGAGCATTGCTGAGAAGTTGGCACGCAACCTGCTTTCAACCACCCGCACGGGCGATAGCCTTGCTCAGCCGGTCCACCGGCCAGGCGCGACCCAGTGTTCATTTTTCAAACCACCTCTAGGGGATGTACACATGAAGAAGCAGCAGGGCTTTACCCTCATCGAACTGATGATCGTTGTCGCGATCATCGCCATCCTGGCCGCCATCGCTCTGCCGATGTACCAGGACTATGTCGCCAAGTCGCAGGTCACCGCTGGTCTGGCTGAAATCACCCCGGGCAAGACCCAGTTCGAAGTGGCCATCAACGAAGGCCGCACCATTGCCAACGCGGCTGACGTCGGCCTGACGGTTTCCAAGCGTTGCACTGCGATTGCCGTCGACGGCAAGGCCACCGGCAGCATCGCCTGCACCCTGGCTGGCAGCCCGAAGATCACCGGCAAGACCATCACCCTGACCCGCGCTGACGCTGGTACCTGGGCTTGCAGCACCACCGTTGCCGAACCGAAGTACATCCCGGGCGGTTGCGGCTGATAGCTGGCAAAAGCTTCAAAAGGGCCCCGCATGTCGGGGCCCTTTTTTTTGGCACGCTTTTTGCTCCAAGCCGTGTACTACAGGGGAAATAGGGGAGTTGTATCATGCGTCGGGAGCGGGGATTCACCTTGATTGAATTGATGATCGTTGTCGCGATCATCGCGATCCTGGCGGCAATCGCATTGCCCATGTACCAGGACTATGTGGCCAAGTCTCAGCTGGCTGCAGCTTTGTCAGAGATTCGTCCGGCCAAGACCACCATCGAGACCACCATCCAGGACAGCCGGGATGCGAGTCTGGTCAATGCCGATTACGTTGGCATCAAAGTCTCCCAGCGCTGCAGCGTCGTAAACGCGAGCGCGCAGAGCAGTGGCGTGGCTACCATCAGCTGCACTCTGGCGGGGGCTCCGAAAGTGGCCGGGAAGGATCTCATCCTGAATCGAAGCGCCGAGGGGGCATGGACGTGCGACGGTTCGGCGTTCGATGCCAAGTACCGCCCGGCCGGGTGCTAGTGCTTGACGAAGATGCTGGCCATAATGCAGGTTCGTACTGAAGGGTCTGGCCAATGAACGCCGTAGTCACCGCCAATCTTGTCGGAATCACCGGCATCGCTCGGCGCCTTGTGCAGGATGGAGCGATTGAGGAAGCCGTTGCGCGGGACGCAATGGCCAAGGCGGCTGCGGCGAAGCAGCCGCTGCCCCAGTATTTCGCCGACAAGAAAATTGTCAGCGCGGCGCAGTTGGCGGCGGCCAATGCGCTCGAGTTTGGCATGCCGTTGCTTGATGTCGGCGTCTTCGACGCTGCGCAGAGCGCGATCAGCCTGGTCAGTGAGGACCTGCTGCGCAAGCACCACGTGCTTCCTCTGTTCAAGCGGGGTGGCAAGCTGTTCATCGGCACCAGCGACCCGACCCATTCGCTGGATGAGATCAAGTTCCACACCAATCTGGTGGTCGAACCCATTCTGGTCGATGAGGACCAGATCCGCCGCACTCTGGAGCAGTGGCAATCCAAGCACGACACCTTGGGCAGTGGGCTCGGTGGCGATGACGAGGGCATGGGTGATCTGGATGTCTCTGCTGGGGATGATGAAGGCGGCGCCAGCGACTCGGGGGTCGATGCCAAGGGCGATGACACTCCGGTGGTGAAATTTGTCAACAAGGTGTTGGTGGATGCCATTCGCAAAGGGGCCTCGGACATCCACTTCGAGCCCTATGAAGACGACTATCGGGTAAGGTTCCGGATCGACGGTCTGCTGAAGAACGTCGCCAAGGCCCCGGTCAAGCTGAACCAGCGCATTGCGGCGCGGTTGAAGGTCATGTCGCAGCTGGATATCGCCGAGAAGCGCGTGCCGCAGGACGGGCGCATCAAGCTCAACCTGTCCAAGACCAAGCAGATCGACTTCCGCGTCAGTACCCTGCCGACGCTGTTTGGCGAGAAGATCGTGCTTCGTATTCTGGATGGCAGCGCCGCCAAGCTGGGTATCGACAAGCTTGGCTACGAAGACGTTCAGCAGAAGCTCTTCCTTGAGGCGATTCATAAACCATATGGCATGGTGCTCGTCACCGGCCCAACCGGCTCGGGCAAGACGGTCTCGTTGTACACGGCGCTGGGCATACTGAACGATGAAACCCGCAACATCTCCACGGCAGAAGATCCGGTGGAAATCCGTCTGCCCGGGGTGAACCAGGTGCAGCAGAACAACAAGCGAGGAATGACCTTTGCCGCCGCGCTGCGTTCGTTCCTGCGCCAGGATCCGGACATCATCATGGTCGGCGAAATCCGCGACCTTGAGACTGCAGAGATCGCGATCAAGGCTGCCCAGACCGGCCACATGGTGCTGTCCACCCTGCACACCAACGATGCGCCGCAGACCATCGCGCGTCTGATGAATATGGGTATCGCACCATTCAACATCACCAGTTCGGTCACTCTGGTTATTGCCCAGCGTCTTGCGCGAAGGCTATGCAACAACTGCAAGCGTCCGGTGGATCTGCCTGCCAATGCGCTTCTGGCAGAGGGATTCACCCAAGCTCAGCTGGATGCCGGCATCACGCTTTACGAGGCTGTAGGTTGCGAAGAATGCACCGAGGGCTACAAGGGGCGAACCGGCATCTACCAGGTCATGCCGATGAGCGAAGAGATTTCGGTGATCGTGCTGGCTGGCGGTAACGCCATCCAGATTGCCGAAGCTGCGCAGCGTGCGGGCATCAACGACCTTCGCCAATCCGCCTTGGTCAAAGCTGCGGCAGGGACGACGAGTCTGGCCGAAATCAATCGCGTGACCAAGGATTGACGGGATGCCGGGGAATCCCCGGCATCCAGGCAGCTGCCATGATTCAGTTGCGATCTCCTGCTACCATCGGATAGCTGCATCGCCCGGCGGGGAGCTGGGCCCAATTTTCGACTGCCATTCCGGCGCCGCCATCGCGGCGGCGCGCTTGGCTACAGTTATCAATACGAGTCGCAGGTGGGCTCGGCGCTACGCAACGGGGTATAGACATGACGTTGGTAAAGAGCAGGGCGGGTACCTTGCTGTTGTGGATCTTCGTGCTGTCCGGGTTCTCTGGGCTGATCTATCAGTCCATCTGGACGCAGTACCTCGGCTTGTTCCTCGGCCATTCGTCATACGCACAGTCGCTTGTGCTGATCCTGTTCATGGGTGGAATGGCGATCGGTGCCTGGCTTGTGAGTCGTTGGAGCAGCAAGGTCCAGCGCCCACTGTTGGCGTACGCGCTGATCGAGATACTGATCGGCCTGCTCGGTCTGTTCTTCGACGGCATATACCAGGGCTTGACCGGTTGGGCCTACGATCAG
The DNA here is from genome assembly GCF_037203925.1 of Stenotrophomonas sp. CCNWLW57. Lineage (NCBI taxonomy): Bacteria > Pseudomonadati > Pseudomonadota > Gammaproteobacteria > Lysobacterales > Lysobacteraceae > Stenotrophomonas > Stenotrophomonas sp. CCNWLW57. The sequence continues at coordinate 147,101 of NZ_JBBCBJ010000001.1, read as the reverse complement.
TTGCTGCCGATGCTTCCCGCCAGTCAGCTTCAGAGCGTTCGTTGGCTGTTGGCTGCAGCCATGGTGCTGCCGCAGTGTATTCTGCTGGGTGCCACCTTCCCGCTGATGAGCGCGGGCTACATTCGCCTCCAGGAGCACGGGGAAGGCCGGGTTCTGGCCGGCTTGTACTTTTCCAACAGCCTGGGCGCGGCAATCGGTGCGCTCGCGTCTACCTACGTAATGCTGCCGGCGATCGGAATGCCCGGCACAGTGTTCTCCGCCGGCCTGATCAACATCATCGTGGCCATCATGGTGTACCCGTTGAGCAAGCGGGAAGCTCCGGTGCCCGCAGTCGAGCCGGTATCGGTACAGGTGCCCACTGAGGCGGCGAAGGGCAGGGCGCTGTCCTCGCCCATTCTCATCCTATTGGCAGCAGGCCTGACAGGAGCCGCGTCATTCATCTATGAGATCACCTGGATCCGGATGCTGTCGCTGGCTCTGGGTACTACCGTTCACTCCTTCGAGCTCATGCTTGCCTCGTTCATTCTGGGCATTGCCCTGGGTGGACTGTGGCTCAAGAACCGCGCAGACAGGCTGGTCTCGCCGTTGGCCACCGCCGGCTGGATTCAGGTGCTGATGGGAATTGCGGCACTCGCTTCCATGTTCGTCTATGCAAACGCATTCGAGTGGGTTGGCTGGTTGATGAAGGTCATCGTGCGCAGCGCCGAAGGCTACGGCCTGTATAACGTTGCCAGTGCTGGGATCGCATTGCTGGTGATGTTCCCGGCGGCGTTCTTCGCCGGTATGACTTTGCCCCTGCTGACGTTGGCCTTGCTGCGCCAAGGTCACGGTGAAAAGGCGATCGGGCAGGCATACGCCTTCAACACGGTCGGTGCGATCGTGGGTGTGCTCGCTGCGGTGCACCTGTTGATGCCGATGTTCGGCCTCAAGTACGCCCTGCTCATCGCGGCCGTGGTCGACATGGGTCTGGGTCTGGCGCTGTTGGCGCGCCATGCCCCCGCTGTCACCGGGCGCAAGCTTCCTGCACTGCTGCCGGCGGCTGCGGTGTCCGCGGCGGCTGTGGTGGCTTCCGTACTGCTGGTGAGCTTTGATCCTGCGGTGCTGAATTCGTCGGTCTACCGGACGGGTGCGGCGTCGCTGGGGAACACGGCCAGGCCCATTTTCGTCAAGGATGGAAAGACGGCTACCGTGGCGGTGTTCGAGTTCGGCGAAAAGGGGCGGGAAACCCGCATGATTTCGACGAATGGCAAGGTGGACGCGGGCCTTGGCTATAACAACGTCGACGTGGTCAATCCTGACGAAACGACGATGCTGCTTGCCGCCGCATTGCCCTTGTCCATGCGCGATCATTTTGATCGGGTGGGGGTAATCGGATTCGGATCAGGGATGACCACGCATGGCCTTCTGGGGCATGGGAAGATTGGGTCGGTAGATACCGTTGAGATCGAGCCGGCAATGGTAGAAGGCGCGCGCCATCTGGGTAATCGTGTCGAACGTGCATTCAACGACCCGCGTTCGCACATCGTCATTGATGATGCAAAAGCGTACTTCGCCTCCGTGCCGCAGAAGTACGACCTGATCATCTCCGAACCCTCCAATCCATGGATGGGCGGTACTGCATCGCTGTTCAGCACGGAGTTCTATCAATATGTTCCGCGACAGCTCAACCGCGATGGTCTGTTCGTGCAATGGGTGCAGTTGTACGAGATCACCCCGGAGCTGGTGAACTCGGTCCTCTCGGCCTTGCTGCTCAATTTCAACGATGCCAGAGCCTACCTGGCCAACGACACCGACCTCATTCTTGTCGCGTCGCCACATGGCAAGGTGCCTGAACTGGGTGAGGGTGTGTTCAAGCAAGCATTGCTTGCCCATGACCTTGCCCGGATCGGCGTGGACAACGCGCGCGATCTTCAGGACACAATGGTGATGAACCGGAAGGGGCTTGAGGCCTATCTCGGTTTGTATCCCCACAAAGTCAACTCGGACATGTTCCCGGTCCTGAAGCTGGAGGCACCCAAGGCGCGTTTCCAGAACGCACAGGCTACCGATTTCAACGATCTGGGAAATGCACCTTGGCCGATCGTGAAGTATCTTGGCGGGCCCGCGCCCCGGACGGCATTGCTTGAGAAGAATGTGGCCCGTCTTCCGCTTGAGTCGGTGAGGAAGAGCGTGGAGGCAAACGAAATCTTTGCCGCACTGGTCGAGCCAGACCCGGAGAAGGGCGAGCCGCCTTCGGTCTTCAACGGTCTGCAGGTGGACGCATTGCGTGGTTTGGCGTCGGCCTGCAAGCTGGGCGCTCGGCCTGAGCGGGATACCACGATGCTCTTTGCCATCGGCGGCGAGACGGCTGCAAATCTGGACCCGGTGCGTCTGCAGCGGATGTGGGGTAAGCCGGAATGGATCAACTGCACCACGGGCGACCCCACGGTCAACGGCGCACTGGCTTTGATGTCGGCTGTGACGGGTGATCGCCATGACGAGGTGCTCAAGCTTGGCGTCGAGCTGTTCCAAGGCGAGCATGGTGAGGCCCTGCTGGCCGACCAGGTGTCTGGCCGATACATATTTGGCGCCATGCAGTATGCAGCGTTGTCGACAGGAAACGGGGCGGCGGCCAAGGAGTTGTCCCACTACTACTGGACAAGGTTGAATCGCCGTTCGCAGGGGGATGCGTCGCTTCGACTGCTGACCTTGCTGGCGATGCAGTCGGAGGCCAAGGTAGAGCGCTAGTTCTCACGCGTCCGCGCTGCCTGGACAGCGAGTCAGAGAGGCTTTTATCCCTCCGCGATTCAGATGGACCAGGCAGCGGTTTGCAAGGGAGTTGGAATGAGAAACGTCGACCAGATGTAGAAGTTCAGAGAGGCTAGTCCTCACCTCTGGAACAGTTGCCTGATGCCCGTCTGATGTTCTCGACCTTTTTGCGGGGAGTCCTCAAGCAGAATCGAGAAGGCCACCTTGGTTCGAAGATCGCTTTTCCGCAACACTTCGCTGAACGTAGATGCGACGTTGACGTGTGTGTCCGCGTTGGATGTTGTACCGGTACAGGACAAGGAAGTTGATATGAGTCCACAGCTCTCGGTTCTTTTCGCGCTGCTCTTCGCCGCGCCCTTCATCCCGCAAGCGTTCGCACAGCAATCTCCGTTACCGTCGGAGTTCTGCTACGAGGCTCGATGCTATCCCTCCTTGGCCCAAGCCGAGGCCGATATGCGGGCGAGTACCGGAGTCTATGGACCGCTTTGGCGCCTGAATAAAGTTAATCGGACCGGCGTCAGAACCACCGGTAAGTCGAGAGATGTCCGACGTGCAGGACGCCGTGGCTGCATGTTATGCAGTGCTAAAGGAGTCAAAGCTGGGCGGATGGCCGGCGCGCTTCGCGATTATTCACGTGGGATCATGGTTGCTCTTCGGCATCATGATTGTGGTGATGGCCACCGTCGGACTGGTGAGGGGGCTCTAACGCCTAGCTCTGCTAGAGCCGTTGATCTGCCAGTGAAGATGGTACTTGCGCTGATCGGAGTTGGAGACATAAGCGGTCGCGACGGCAGCGAGGTGCGTCGGAATTGAAGATGCCGAGCCGGGGCCGCATCTCCAGCATGCTTGATTCCACTGGTCGTACTAACTACTGCTACAGCGCGCTCGGTGACTTGGTTCGCCGCATCCAAGTGGTGGAAGGGCAGTCGCTGATGCTGCGCTACACCTAGGCGCCGTCGGGTCGGCTCCACTCGATGACCTGTCCAGACGGCAGTCTTGTTGACTGCGGCTACGAGCTGGAGCATGTAGGTGACATCAACGCCTGGAGTGCTGGTGAGAAAGCTAACGCAGAGTCCTATGAGCGATTTTTGAGTCTTCAGGCGTATCGGAGCCAAGCCGAGTGTGAATCGAACAATAGAGACGCTATGGAGTCTTTTGTGCGTACCGGCTTTTATCCAGCGATGATGGGTTCAATTAAGCGGTGGGATTCAAGTCGAAAGCATGACCTGACGGAATGGTGACTTACTTCTCAATTTTTGCGCGGGCTGAGGGGATAGGTGTTGATTGAACTGGAGAGATCTTTGATGATCCGATACCTGCTGGTGATCTGTGTGTCCCTCGTTTGTGCATTCTCGATTCCGATTGGGAGGGTGGGCGCTTCTCCGTCTTGCCAATGCCCGCCGATGGAGCTCGAATTTAAGCATTCGGAAGGCTCGCCCGAGCTGCGTACAAGCGTTTTAACACTTCGGAACCTCGGCGATGTGACTGTGTACTTCCCGCTATGGGAGCCGAATTCCGCCTCTTGCGTGCCCCTCCTGCATTGGGGCGCGTACCAAATCTACACCCGCAACTCGAACTACACCCGCGAATTAAATATGCGGGGATGGGTGCCTATCCTTGAAGCGGGCTCGTTACCTCCATGGGGAGGAGCTCTGGTCGTCAATCCAGGTGCCACCGTCGACTTGCATATTGGGATCGAGCGCGTCCTTCAGGAGAATGACATTCCGGAAGCCATGGTGATGGTGGAGCTGATTTCGATTGCCACAATGTGCCAGGTGAGGTCGACTGCGATAAGCGTGCAGGATCTCGCGAAGCTACTTCCACCTAGTCAATAGGCCAGCGTCTATGAAGTGACTACATACCGTCCATGCAAGCGTCCGACGTCGGGAGCTTCTTCCAAAGGGCGCGCGGCAGCGCTTGAGCAGGAGTTGAAGGGAGTGGTGTACTCCACTGAAAGGGGGTGCTCAGACGCAAATAGAGGCAGGCTTCAGTCAATAGTGGAAGCCGGAGCGTACGACGCTTTTTCTGCGTCTAAGCGCAGGTGGGATGACAGTGGTCGACATTCGAGGGGTGTGCCATGAGGCTGAGCGGGAGTGTCCTGCTGTTGGCTGTGCTGTTAGTCCAAGGTTGTGCCGCTGAACTTCGTCGTAACGCAGCGTGCCCTTTGCTGGACATCGACTTCGTCGGCGTCAAGGATCGGGGCTCGTTGCAGGCTCGAGGAGAGTTCACGATACGTAGCTCAGGTGCGCGTTCCAGCGATATCCCTCTTGGAGACCCTGGCCGCTCCTTGGTTGATGATTACTACGTACGTGTGCTTCGACGAGATTCGGCGACCTCGGAATGGCGGGAGGATGATCCCGATCTCGGGCATTCGAGGGCGCCAGCGGGTGCGCTGGAGCTTGAGCCCGCAGGCTCTACGACGCTCTATATGAAGAAATGGTTGTTTTCAGATCAACCTTCACTGCCGGAGGGTGAGTTCGCAATTCTGTTCTATAACGAGGACTTCACTTGCCGCTCAATCTCGGCCCCCTTTACGATTCATTGATGTGGCGGAGGTGGTCGTAGGGTGGCGACCTACGGGGGCGCTTCCTGGCAAGTCACGAGGATACTAAACTGCTCCAGATCTCTGATGAAACAGATGACGTCATCTTCCTGCTCTCAACCGACTGGTTCTCAACCTGGATGTTCTCCTTGGGTCAATGGAGGGGCGGGCAGGCTTCATTAGCGCTGACGAAGGACGTCGCCAGACGTGCTGCCTCGGACATTCTTTCGGGATCCACTGACTACTACTTGGTGGATCTGTCGCCCACCAGAAAGGCGGCGACCTTTGATCAGTTCATGAAGGAGCTGAAGGCGTGCTTGGATGAAAAGGCATCGCGGGATCTCCGTAGGCTGGTGGATTCAATCACCGGTCATTCGCTGCTATCTCGTGACCAGAGATGGGCGCTCAAGGCAGCTTTGATTCGTGCGATGGCCCTCGGTCTCGGGGCTGACGCCCGCGCTGCGCTGGGCGAGGGAGTGGTGGCCGTGGTGATCAACATGTTGGAACTGCTCGGTGCCGGCGAGATTCCATTCCAGCCTGAAAGCAGATGGGACGTGGAGCTCGACAGCAAATTTGGTGGTCTTCCTGGAAGGCTCGAAGACCTCGCAAGCGCTGCCTACGCCCCCAGCGTGCTCTTGCAGGAAGTGGCAGTTGCCACTCGTCGTCTGCATTACGGCCAGCCTGACGTGGCGCGGCTGGCTGAATGGTGGGCAGGTGCTGCTCAGCATCTCTGCATGTATGTCGAGCCGCGCTCCCTTGCCATCCATCTGGACGAGCTTGGTGGCTTGGCTGGAGAATCGTAGACCACTCGCCTCCGGTCGATGGCTTCGGATATGGCGTGTAGTATCTGGATTGCTCATATAGGGATTTCTGGTTTGTTACTGCGGGAGGCTGGTGTGAGTGACGTGACGGGTCAGGAGATGTTTAATGATGTCGAGTTCCATGATGGCGTCATCAATTCAGTCTCCCTATCAATCGTTGAGCGAACATGCGAGATCGATTTAAGCCTTGGTGACTACAAGGTGGGTAGGGCGAGGTCAGCGTGCTTGCTCGCCTGTACGGGCACAGAGGACTTCTTCGGGCGATTTGGTTTTGAGGAGTTGGCTGACAACGCCTCTTCCGGGAACATCCAGGATGGCCGCGTTGACACCTCACGCGGAAGTCTTCGGCTCTACCTGGCGGGAGGGCTCGTAGAGGCGGCCGGTCGTGATGTGCGGTTGGCTGCACTGCCTCGGCCAATGGATGCAGCCGAAACGTCGCGCGTTCGGGCTGGCCGCGGCGGGTTCAAGAAGATTGAGGACGTAGAGTTCGATTTCTCATATCTGGAATCGATCCATTTCTCGCCTGCTGCCGGTATTTGCTCCATGAACCTGCTCATGCGCAAGGGAGGCATCACCTCAGACCCCCAGCCCGTGACGATCGCATTCAGTGGTGTGACGTCTTGCCTGGCCAAGCTGGATGTCGCCTCGCTGGCGGGCGAACACCGGTTTGGCAATGTTCGAAGCTGCATAGTTCACCGCAAGCAGAACATGATCAGGATGTACGTCAGCGATGGCTTCATTGAAGTAGTCGCGACGCGCGTCTCGATTGTTCAGTGATGACAGCCCGGGAAGTCTTGCCGTGATGCTGTTGTTTGGTACGCCCATGGTCGTAGTTTGTTGTTCGTCGCTAAATGAATCAAAGGCTTCCTGTCGTCTGTGGCACGGCCCTTCCTCGCGCTCGAAGGAATTACCATGACCAACGCGTTGCGATGGATGGCAGTAGTACCCGCCGCCCTTGTCAGTTTCGTGGCTTTGTTCATGTTGCTGGCGTCGCTGCGCGGACTGTTGCTGCGCTTCTGTCCGGACGGTGATCTGGGAACGGAGTGGACCTCGGATACGAACTGCATCCCGGAAAGACGTCATGGGCGGGGCACCAGCAACAGTTCCGATCTTGGCAGGTGAATCTTCGCGGGTACCTTGAGGTGGCAGACGCGATGAACTGCAAAGGTTATCCTTCCGACGCTTGGGAGTGGGCAACGAAGCCACTCCCGACTCAGCGTGCACCGAGGTAGTTTTTGATGGAATTTTTGGACCGCCATGCTTTGGCAAGTGCTTGGGTTGCCTTGCAGCGCGCCACCGATGGCTCCGCTCTACAAAGCGATTCCCAATGGTCTGCCATTCAGCTCAATATGATGTGTATTGAGGATCCAGAACAGGCATGGGGATCGGTTGTCGAGATATTTGAATTGAGCTCCGATCCGTGGGTGCTGGAAAATCTGGGGGCTGGTCCCGTGGAAACGCTGTTGGGCTTGCATGGCCAATTTGCATTGAACGCTATTGAGTCGTACATGTCCGAGAAGAAGGCCTTTTTGGGTGTCTTGACCCATGTGTGGCGCGATGCACTGTCGCCGGAAGTCGCACAAGGGCTGACGTCTCTAACCAAGAGACGGTGAGCGCGCGAATTCAGTTCTGTTGAACTTGCGATGGAAAAGGTTATGCGTTGAGCAGAGGTCAGCGACTTTTCAGCGGCAATGCGCTTCCGCGGGCAACGTGGAGGTGTAGTGTTTGGCTTGGTGCATCGCGTTGGTGTGGAAACTGCTTGGTGCTGCAGAGGTAGTCTTGCCCTCTCTGGATTTGCCTCGAATCGCGCACGATTCATCGTCTCAATCCCGCAGGGTTTGGGTCTACAGTAGGAATGCGATCAGAGTGTTGGGCGATGCTTTTGCTGCGCTTCTGTCCGGACGGTGATTTAGGAACGGAGTGGACCTCGGATCTATCGCTACCCAGCCCAGTAGTGAGCATGCCAACTTGGTATGCGGCATGGCTTCCTGATGTCGAGATGGCACTGTTGGTGTTCGCGTTCACGGTTGCGGTGGGCGCGGCCGGATGCGCAGCGGCATGGGTGGCGCCCTCCAGGAAATTCGCATGTGGATTGTCTGCCGCCGGCCTGGCCATCCTGAACATGTATCTGCTTTCCCGCTTCTCATGACAACGTTCCGTGTCCATGCTCAGGAATAGAGGGTGATTGGTCCAGTGAAGATGTTCTCAGACGATTGGTTCAAGGCGGAATGGAGGAAGCTTGGATACCACTACGAGCGGGATGATGAGGCGAAGCAATGGAACATTGTTGGATCCAAAGCCGGACTTCGCTCGCTCGTGACTGAGCTGCGTGACTACGCCTCTCATCAAGAGAATGACTGGGTTTCCTGCCACCGCAATCTAGGGCCGTACGACTACCTGGAGATTGGTACATGGAGCTCCGCCGTAATCGATGATCATTGGATTGCAGGTGCTTTGAGCGACCTGCTCGGTTTGGCCGCCCACATTGGGGATTGGGTTGATGCCTCGCAGATTGAGGCGAGTCTATCTGTAAGGTCATTCTTCAGCCCGGGCTCTCCTTATGACCTTTGCCTGAGGATGGAGGCAGATGACTTCGATCCTGCATCGCTGGATAGGGCTTTGTATGGGCGGCTGGGCGGGGTCAGCGGATTTAGCCGTGTTTGAGTTGCAGGTCGAGCTACAAGCCTTGCGAGGTTCGGCAGAACTGCCGCAGACGCTGTGCCAGATCCAGATGCAGATCTACGTTCTGGTCGCCAGCGAGGAAACATTCGGTGAAGTCCTGAAATACACCGATCGCGTGAGCTGATCTCTGGCGCGGACAAGGTCACAGGCTGGAAGGTGGTAACAAGCTTGTTGGATCTCGAAATCCAGAGATCATCGCGTATCCGATTACTTCGGCTCCAACCAGGATGTCCAGATGTCGATCAGGCAACGAATCACTTCATGGTTAATCGCGATTTCTATTTCAGCTGGCGTGCTCGTAGTTGGCTGCTCGAAGCCTGAGATCGCGTGCGGAACAGTTGTCAAGCCGAAGAATGCAACGGATTTCGAGCTGCAGCTTATAGCTATTGCGCGGGCTGAGTCCGAAAAAGTCTGCACCCAAGTGGAGGGTGCGAGGTGCGATTTCTCGGTCTATAGGACGAAATCTGGCTGGACTGTTCAAGCGTCCCCGAGCTTCCCTTATGAAGGTAGATGCATCACCCGCATTGGCGGTGAGAGATACTATGCCTTTGATGAGGTTGGGAAGCTGGTCGATGTCATCAACGGTTTTTAGCCGCGTCCGGTCTTTGGCGCGGTCGGTAATGGGGCATGAGATCCTTGGGGCAGATGATGAAATTCAGATTTGATTTTTCCCTGTTCTACTCTCCCACTCAACCGTATGGCTGCGTTACGGGGTATCTTGAAGTGCCCTCCGCCCCCGTGTTGGGGGAGCTAGTCCAGATGTTTGGAGAGGGAGAGGATGGGGTTCAATTGGCGCTGAGAGTGGACGCGGTACTGGAGGCTGATCCAGATCAGCCCAGAACTTTGATGTTGGAGGACCATGTCGCCGACGGATTCGCCGAAGCCGAGTTGCTTGCACGCTGTTTGGAACAAGTACACAAGTTCTTTGTCGACGTCTACTAGGTTGCGGACGCGCGGACAACAGGGTCAGATGCTGCATGACCGCAGCTTGTATGATCATGCCTTTTCCAAAGGAGACCATGGTAGTACGGGAAGTATCACCACATGGCTGGGACACGCTGCCGACCTCAAGGGGCTGCCCGCTAATATTGCTGACATGATTGTGCTTGGAGAGATGGCGGGTTGCGGCATGATCCTTGAAGAAGAAATGGCGATTGGTCTGATTGTTCCGGATCCTTGGGGGCGTTGATGAGATTCCATGTCGATATGTCGCTGTACTCCTCACCGACGGAGCCATACGGAAACGTGACGGGGTTTGTTGAGCTTGATTCGCTCCCGTATGTCGGACAGATGTTTCAGCTCATCGGGAGTAGTGAGACCGGCTCGGCGCTGTCTCTTCGCATTGAAGGTGTGAGGGATGCTGGTGAAGAAGAGGCTTCTGGTTCTATAGCGCTGGAGGATTACGTCGTTGAAGGGCCAGAGCTGGCGGAGCGTCTCGGTGAAAGGTTGGATAAGGAGACTGGGTTCCACGTCTACGTGTACTAAAGGGTGGCGCAAGCACGTATGGTCGTCGACTAAAAAGGGGAAATGTAGGCATCAAGAGCCCGTCGCTACCTCACTTCCTGATGTCTCCGCTGCAGCTCCAGCCACATTGTCTGCGAGATACCGCAGAACGGGCCCGGGCGCTGGGCTAGATTCAGATCCACATCGTGGTCACCGGCCAGGAAGCATTCGGGCAGTGGAGTGGGGCTGCCGCGCTCCCTCGGGAAACTCCACCCGCGTGATGACCAGTTAGCCGACAGTCGCCTCGATACCTACGCTTACGCCGATCTGAAGCCTGCGCTTTCCAGCCAGTGGCCGTGTATCGCTAAGCTGGATGCGGTGCCGCCGCCGACAGTGTCCGTCCACCCATAGGTGTGGGCGCGAGCGGTGTAGTGGTGTGGCCGTTCCGCCGTGCTCTGGAAGTCGTATGCTTCCCTCGGGCGTAGGTGCTAATTCGAAGTCTGGGACACGCCGGGGGGTGGTGCGGCCCAGCTTGGCGACGGGCTTCTCCAAGGCCGTGGAGGTGCATCGCCGCGCTTCTTCGATGTAATCGATCAAGGTCACGATCAGTTGGCCCAGGGCTGCTTCGATGCTTACGCTTGCGCCGACCTTGAGCTTGGCGGCAAGGCCGTTCTCTGGAAGAAGCGGTGACCTTGCCTTCAGCGTGAGAGGGCGTGATCATCAGGCTCCCGAGGAGCAGGGCAGTGAAGTACGAAGACTGAACTGAGGTGCTGATCCACGATCGGGTGGATCTGGGCGGGGGGGGGGGGCATGACCGGGTCGGTTGTCACGGTAATTGATAACTGGAGACCCTGATTACCTAAAGGAGCATTGGGGTCACCTTGCACAAGGCGCCTTGGTGAAATCGTCGGAGATGGGCTTGGTGCATTAATGGGTGTCGAAGCCGGAAGGCTTTAGTCCAGAGTAGGTGCCTATTGAGCCGGTTGCTAATTGACCTTGGAGTGGCTTTATGAGGTACGTCAACGAAGCGAGGAGCATTCGGGCTGGAGACTCCGTACTTGTTGAGGGCGGTGTAAAAGGCGTTGTGGTTTGCGATTTCGACCACTGGAACTGTTTGAGCGGTTATGAAAGCTGGCTAAGCAAAGTCGAAGTGGTCGGCGGTACATCCTTGTCGAGCGGGGTTCTAGTCGAAGCCTCCGAGATCGGTATGGTCCATTACGCCGAGCCAGATGATGAAATAGTGTTTCTTGCCAGCATTGACGCTGACCACCACCCGCGTTGAAGTGATGGAACCTATGGAACGGAGTAAGTGTTGGTGTTTGATGTTTGGCGCGTGTATCGCGATGGCCAGCGCTGCCTGTTCAAAGCCCCAAATAGACTGTGGAGGCGGGGTGTACCCAAAGGCGGCAACCGATTCCGAATTGCACCTTGTGAGCATTGCAAAGGTTGAAGCAGCGGAATTTTGTAGCCAGGCCGACTCTGGCTGTGACTTTTCCGTCTACAAGACGAGGGCGGGCGCCACGGTCAAGGCCAGGCGGATGGTTGCTCACGATGGGCGGTGCGTGAACTTCATCGGAGATGAAAGGTTTTACAGTTTCGATAAATCAGGGAGGCTTGAGGGTTTAATTAAAGGGCTCTAGCGGAATCTTCCAGGTCGCAGCTCCGTAGTCGCCGAGCGGTAGGGCGCGGTCATGTAGTGAGCGTTGACAGTCCTTGCCAATGATGTCGGTCAAAGCAATTGATTATCGGAAAGTGCGACGCTGGCTTGGGATGGCAATGGTGGAAGCGCCCGATTACCATCCTCCTAGCTGAGCTTATTAAGCAAGCTGGAGAATCCTTCACGCCCGTCTCGGCCTTGATGATGCGTAAGCCGAGAGGTCTGGAAATGCTTGCTCGGTCCACTCCGAGTGAGAACAGGAGAATGACGATGGAAGGCGTATCTGAGGAGGATCTTGAGGATTCAATGAAGAGTTGCCTCTTCTACTTCGCAGACTCGGCCAGAATCGCTGCGGCTGGCCCCGACCTAGCATTGCAGCAGTCCAACGGTCATTTCGCTGCCGCATGGGAGCTCAGGCAGGAGCTTTTGGTTGGAGAGTCACTGCTGCACTGGAGTGGAGTGTCGGAGACGCTGAAACAGAGAATTGCACGTCTGGTGGGAGCTGCGGCGGCCCTGTCGGAAGCCGCGTTTGCAGGGAATGATGCAAGTGAACTCTTTCATCCGTCTTGGGAGCAGGTCAGGGACGCCGCAAGCCGATTTCTCGTCGCCAGAGAGATCGAGCTGGCTGGATGAAGAGGGTGCTGCGATGGTTGGGGCTCATGCCCGGGTTCCCGAGTGCCGAAATGGCCTTGCTACTATTGGTGTTTGCAGAGGGGGGGCTGCAGCCGGAGATCCAGCCGAAGCGGATGGTAGATGAGTACTCAAAGCAGAAGCTCGGCGCGAGTTCAACCTGTCACGTCCTATGTCGCTGCAGGTTCCCACGGAGTGATGAGATAATCCCGCATGGCTAATCTTCCAACTGCAGTAACGACCGAGTACGACCGCCTCGTCAGCGCGGATGACTGGGATGGCGTGAGGGTCCTGCTCGCGCCTCTTGTGGAGTCAGGTCTTGCTGAGGCGCTTTACCTATCGGCCATGTCGAGTCAGCCGGGCGAGGGTGAAGAGGAGTTCCACGCACGTCATGTCGATTCTGTAAGAGTGGCGGCGGAATCGGGATACGCGCCTGCACTATTCATGCAAGGCATGTATCACTTGTTTGGTGACATGGCGCCATTGGACAAGGAGTCGGCTGCAGAGAATTTTGCGGCCGCAGCTCGTCAAGGCTACCCACCCGCTCAGTATGAGTACGGACTCTCGTTGGTACATGGGGTCGGCGTTCCCGCCGATATCTTGAAAGGGATGAGCCTGGTTCAGGCTGCCGCTGCTGCTGGGAATGAGGCTGCCCAGGAGTTTGTTCGAGCCGAGGGCGGAAGTGCCAGGTTATAGATAGGGGCCCGGGTGGGAGCGGCAGTGCGACGGCGGTGCGGTTTTGTTGGGGTGTTGGCGACAGCGGGGGGCTGGCGTCACGTGGACACGCATGGCGTATCGCTACGCGGGTTTTCGCCTGTTGCGACACGCCAAGTATGTCCATCGCGATGCCAGGCGCAGGCGGAGCGTCGCGAAACTTGAGGCGTTCCCAACGGCAGGCCGTGGGGCCGTCCAGCGGAGGAGGACGGCATGCCTTCGGTCCCGCAGTGACTCGCCCCACGCCCAGAACGCGGCCCGATCGGCTTCCTCGCTCTGGAAGTCGTATGCTTCCCTCGGGCGTGCGTGCCAATTCGAAGTCTGGGATACGCGGAAATGGGCAGATGGGCTTCTGAAGGGATGCGGGGATGAAAGACGTAACGGGTCAGATGCAGAGATTCAAGGAAGCAAGCCGGCATATCTGGAATTCCTACCTGATGCCTGGCGAAGGTGTCCTGGACATGGCGGTGGAGGATTCTTTCCTCCAGATCGAGCGAGAGCTGCTGCGCAGCATCGTGCTCGAGGGGAGTGCCGCTGCAGATCAATACGGGCACTCCGCCATTGGTGGCCTTATCGTGAAGCCAAAGCCCCTGCATTGGGAAGTGCCTGTCCAGTTTGCCCGTGCCGGGTCAGATGGAAATAACTACTGGAGCGAGGACGAGCGGGTTGCAGCTGTCGATATTCCCAAGCTTGAGTTCGTGGACTTCTTCGATCGGACTCACTACGGGTATATTGATTACGCCATTGTTCGCGCAGTCGAGTCTGGCTCTGGGCGGCGGGTGCTGATCCAGGCCTTGTACTGTGATTTCTGGTGGGACGGAATGGACGGCGGGTCTCAACCTTGACAGGTTCGAGCGCGGCCTTGGATGGGAAATGAGAACGCGACCTGCCGGTTGCAGGCCAATGGAAGCTTTAGGGGGTTAGCCGGCTATGTACAGATTGTCCGTCGCACTTTGGATTGCCGCGTTCCTTTCTGGCTCGGTGTCGAGCGATTCGGCTTACGCAGGCCCAGGTTGCGAGTGTCCGCCCATGCAGCTACGAATGCTTTGGGTCGAAAGCGCGGCGGAGGGGCGGGAAGGGGTATTCAGGTTGACCAATCAGGGAAGTGTTCCGGTGTACTACGCGCTCTCTGAGCCTATAGAGACTGCGCGCTTGCCATATCTGCACCCGAACGCCTTCTACTTCTCCGTGCTGCGCTCCGCTCTGGAAGGTTGGGAGCCGATCATTACGCTGGGTAGTACCGACCAGTGGAGGGGCGTTCTGGCCGTTTTCCCCAACGAGAGTTTGGATGTCAGTGTTCCCATGGACGCGGCCTTCCTCGAACAATTTGACCCGGATGCTACGCTTAGTCTGAAAATGATTAGTATTGCAACGCGCTGCGAGGTTGATTCCGAATCGGTACGCGTAGGCGACCTGGCCGGTCGGGTTGGTGGCGATGATCATGGATAAGCTCGTGTTTTATCTCTTCTACATCGGCGTGGCCACCGTAATCAGTCGGACGTGCGCGGTGATTCTTGCGCGTCGAGTTGCGGATAAGACCGCGGGCGAGGAAGTTCTCGCCAAGTTGCGCCTATTGGCGTCCAGAGACATCGGCGATATGCAGGACACCTTCTACGGGTGCGTGCTGGCGATCAGGACTGGTTCCTTGCGCAGGCCGGCGACAATCGCTGCGCTTGTGCAGATGTGCCTGTGGGGCGTAGTCGTTGCCCTGCTGTTGATGATGGCCGTCTTGGGTATTATTGAGATTGTGCAACACGGACAGGGGCAGTGATCGTGTATCCGGATGTGGAAAAATCAAGTCCGGGGAATGAATGGAAGGGATTGATCGCGTTCTTGCGGGCGTTGTGCTCAATCTATGAGCGCGGGAAAGTTCAGGATCCTAACGCTGGCAGGTAGCCCCGACCTTGGGCTCGGCGACGAGACCGTTCTCTGGAAGAAGCGTTGACCTTGCCTTCCAACGTGAGGGGGCGTGATCATCAAGCTCCCGAGGAGTAGCAGTGAAGTACGAAGACGGAACTGAGGTGCTGCTTCATGATCGGGTGGATCTGGGCGGGGGGATGACCGGATCGGTTGTCGCGGTGTTTGATAACGGGAGATACACCCCTGATTACCCAAAGGAGCATTGGGGTCACCTTGTGCAAGGTGCCCTGGTGAAATCATCGGAGATGGGCTTGGTGCATTTTCCGGTTCCCAGTGTTGATTTCACGCTAATTCGGCGTGGTTGAGGCGCCTTGCGGTCTGGACGGGAAGAGGCCTCATGGGGAGCAATGATGCAGCGGTTCGTGCGTGTGTCCGGTACGGTGCTGGGGTCCTGTGGAGCGCGTACAGTGCCGCTGTGGTGACTGGAATGGCTGTTTGGCCGCTGCTGCAGCGCTACCTACAATCTGACCTTAGCTCCGGGGAGTAATGCAACTGCGATGATCGCTGTGCACGAATCGTTGCGGAAATCAGACAGGCAATGCATGAAATGAACCGGCGAAGCGAAGAGATGCTTGTGGAAAAGTGCAATATGTACAATCTCGCCAGATTCGCCCCAAATCCTGCGTAAGGGCCAGGGTGCCTCGGGTATTGGGGCGGGCACGGTGAACAGATCAAGGGATGGCAGAATCGATTGAGAAACAAGATCTCTGAAGCGATCAGTAAAAACTGCTATCTTCCATTTGGGGCAATGAGAGCTGCTTATCGAGGGTTGCCCTCGATGCCGCGGGGGTGCTGAATGACGGCGCGAGAACAAAGCTTGGATTACGTGGTGTTTCTGCTGTCCACAGACTGGTTCTGCTGCTGGCTGGGTCGCCTCGGTATCTGGGATGAGAGCGGGCCTGTGCTTGCAGAGATAAAGGCTGCCGCTAGAGGTGCAACGAAGCGAATCTTCGGCGCGAACTCCAACTATTTTTACCTCGACCTGTCAGCGGAGAGAAGGGAAGGGACGTTTAACCAGTTTCTTGGCCTTGCCCGATCGGGAATTCGGAGCGCGGATGCTGAGAAGCTTAACTGGCTGGTTGGTCAGATGCTTGGCTGTGGGACTCTTTCCAGTGACGATCGTTGGGCGTTGATGACGTTTATCCAGAGACAGGTCGGGTCTGGGTTCGAGGCGGATCCGTCTGGTGTCTTGGATGCCGGGTTACGTTCCTCGCTGGTGGCGCAGGTAGAGAGGCTGACGATGCTTGATTCGTGCCGTGCCATCGAAAGCGAGTGGGATGAATCGCTCAGGGAGAAGTTCGATGACTTGCCCGATGCCTTGGGGGACCACGCAGCGGTGGGATTCATTTCGGCGGTTCTATGGGAATGCTTAAGGTCGGAGGTGTCCGCATCCGCTCGCAGCCAGGAGGTCAGAGTCAACATCGCTGATTGGCTGTGCCGTGGGGTAGAGATGCTTGGAATGCGGATCAATGCTGATGCGGTTCGATCTGACCTCCTTTCCGCGCGCGCAACCGACCACTGGATTCGGTAGGGCGCACGGGAGCAGGGCAGCTGGATCCTGAGAGCCTCAGGGGACGCGCGCATACATGTGAAGGGGGTGTCGCACTTGGTAGTGGGGCAACACCTATTGCTGGAGCAATACGTCAAGGGATGGGCGTGTACTGTGCGGCGTCACTTTAATCGCTTCAGCCACGCAGGGCGTGACTCTACGGCTGCGACGCGGTCAGCGTATTGATCGGTGCCTGTGCTGCAGGTCAAGCCACAAGGTCTGTGAGGTTTGGCAGAAGGGGCCGAGGCGTTGGGCCAGATCGAGGTCCACGTCCTGGTCGCCTGCGAGGAAGCATTCGGCGAAGTCCTGCGATACGCCGATGGCGTGGGCGAAGTCCAGGGTGGAAGCGCCCATCGGGGCGAGGATGAGTTCGCGCACCAGCCAGCCGGGGTGCTCGACGATGATGCGGCTGTCCGGGGTGGTGCGGCCCAGCTTGGCGATGTGTTTCTCGAAGGCGGTGGAGGTGCTTCGGCGCGCTTCTTCGGGGTACTCAATCAGGGTCACGATCAGCTTGCCCTGGGTTGCTTCGATGCTCACGCTTGCGCCGACTTTGAAGCCTGCGCTCTCAAGCCAACGGCCGTGTATCGATAGGCATGGGACTGTGCCGCCGTCGAAGGTGTCCATCCAGGCGTAGGTGTGTGCGCGCACGGTGTAGTGGCGCGGGCGGTCTGCCGTGGGTAGCAGGAGTTCTGGGAAGAGGGGGGTGTTGCGTGGCGAGCGCATGGGGAGCCTCCGAGGGGAAAATCTCCCTTGCCATTGCGGCAAGGGAGCCGGGAGGTTCGAATCCGTGGTCGATCGTACGGCGGGCGTATTTCCCCGGTTAAAGGGTCTTGTATTAGCCACCCTCCCGACATGGGACGTCCATAATTTTGATCGACCTTGGAGATTCGAAGCTCCATCGCCACCATGCGCCGTGGTGGGGTCGGTAGCCAATCGATTCTGTCTGTTGGTTTTGCCGGGTTTGATAGGCGATGCCAACAGGTTGTCGCTAGCGGCCCGGGTTGGAGCGGTAGTGCGACGGCGGTGCGGTTTTGCTGGGGTGTTGGCGACAGGGGATCCAGCGTTACGTGGGACACGCATGGCGTGTCGCTACGCGGGTTTGTGCCTGTTGCGACATGCCGGGCGTGTCCAGCGAGATGGCGGGCGTGGAGGTAATCGGTAGTAACACGCCATGCGTGTCCATCGCGGTGTCCGGCGACGCGTTGCCCGTGGATCGTTGGGGTGCCGGGCGTCGATCTGCATTGCAGCCACGCAGGGCGTGGCTCTACGGTTTCATTTTCATTGCCGCGACGTTGGATTCAACCCGATTCCGGGTTTAGTCCATTCCCAGCTTTTTCAGCTTGTACCGCAACGCGCGGAACGTAATGCCCAACTGCGCGGCCGTCCGCGTCTTGTTCCAGCGGTTCTCTTCCAGCGCCTTCTGGATCGCGGTGCGTTCCATCTGCTCGATGTAAGACGGCAGCGCGCCGCTCCCCGCCGGCAGATCCACCACCGCTTCTTCATGCGCCGCCACGGGAGCTCCACCATGCCGAGGCACCCCCTGCTGCGGCAACCGGAGATCACTCGCCCCGATGGTGTCACCCTCGGCCAGCGCCAATGCACGCTCCAGGATGTTCTCCAGTTCGCGCACGTTGCCCGGGAAGTGATACGTGCCCATCGCTTCCAGCGCCGACGGCGCCAGCAGCGGAGTGGGCCGCCCATGCGTACGGGCCAACCGGGCCAGGATCGAAGCCGCCAGCTGCGGCAGGTCACTACGGCGCTCGCGAAGCGGCGGCACGCGCAGTTCAATCACGTTGATGCGGTAATACAGATCGTGGCGGAACCGCCCGTCTTCCACCAGGTCGCCCAGATCCTTGTGGGTGGCAGAAAGAATGCGCACATCCACCGGCACTTCGGTGGCCGCGCCCACCGGGCGGATCGACTTTTCCTGGATCGCACGCAGCAGCTTCACCTGCATCTGCAGCGGCAGTTCGGCCACTTCATCCAGGAACAGGGTGCCGCCATGTGCGGCCTGGAACAGGCCCGGCTTATCGGCATGGGCGCCACTGAAGCTGCCCTTCTTGTGCCCGAAGAATTCGCTTTCCATCAGTTCCGATGGAATGGCGCCGCAGTTCACCGGCACGAACGGGCCGGCCGCACGTGCGCTCTGGCCGTGGATGGTGCGGGCCACCAGTTCCTTGCCCACGCCCGATTCGCCCAGGATGTACACCGGCGCCTGGCTGCGGGCGACCTTGGTGATGGTGGCGCGCAGGCCATCCATCGCCGCCGATTCGCCCAGCAGCCGCGCGGTCGTGTCGCTGGTCAGCGGCGGCGGGGCAAGGCGTTCGGTGTTGTTAAGTTCCAGCGCGTGCTTGACCAGCCCGCGCAGCACCGAGATGTCCACCGGCTTGCTGACGAAATCGAACGCGCCGGCCTTCAACGCTTCCACCGCCAGGTCCATGCTGCCGAACGCGGTGATCATCGCCACCGGGGTGCGCGGGTAGTGCTGGGCGATTTCAGTGACCAGCTCGATGCCGTTGCCGTCGGGCAGCCGCATGTCGGTGATGCACAGGTCGTAGGGGTTGCTGGCCAGCAGCTCGCGCGCTTCGGCGAGGTTGGCCGCGGTGCTGATGCGCAGGCCCATGCGGCCCAGGGTCAGTACCAGCAGTTCGCGGATGTCGCGTTCGTCGTCGACGACGAGGGCGCTGCGGTTTTCGTTCATATGGGGGAAAGATAGCCGAGTGCGGTTGAAAACGACAAACTATTGACGCCTGCAGGGTAGCGCGTCATTGCGGCCGCATGGTGTGCGGCCCGGGCAGTACCAGCCGGAAGCAGGCGCCGCCGGCGGGCACCGAGACGTACTCCAGGCTCGCCTGGTTGCCCTTGCACAGCTCACGGGCGATATACAGGCCCAGCCCGGTGCCATGTTCGGAGGTGGTGTAGAACGGGCGGAACAGCTGGCTGGCAACCGATTCGGGAATGCCCGGGCCCCGGTCCATCACGTCGATCACCGCATTGCGGTCCTGGCGCGCCACACGCAGGCGTACGCGGGCCGGGTCTTGGCCGGTGCGGCCGTACTTCAAGGCGTTGTGCACCAACACGGTGAGGATCTGGTGCAGGTGGCGCGGGTCCACCAGCCCATGCACGGAAGACTCGCTGATGATCGGCTCGATGCTGTCGGTTTCCAGCGTGAGGCTCTGCTTGTACTCGAGCACGAAGCGGCGCACGAAGGCGGCCAGGTCCAGGTTCTCCGGGTTGGCCCGCTCGCGCCGGGCCAGGCCCAGCACGCTTTCCACGATGCCGTTGGTGCGCTGGCACTGCTGGTGGATGATCTGCAGCAGGCGGCGGTCGGTATCGCCGATGGCGGTGGATTCTTCCAGCAGCTGGGCGGCGTAGTTGATGGCTGCCAGCGGGTTGCGGATCTCATGGGCCAGGCTGGCAGAGAACCGGCCCATGGCCGAGAGGGTGAGAGATTCGGCGCGGCGCGAGACCACGGTGGAATCGTCCAGGAACACCAGGGTCAGGTCGCTGCCGGCCAGCAGGCGGGCAAAGCGCGGCTGCACTTCGGGCTGGTCGGGCGAGAGCTGCAGTGGGGTTTCTTCGTTGGTCCAGCCATTTCGCCAGCGCTGCAGGCGGCGGCTCAGGTCGGGCGCCGCGCTGCCCAGTTCCAGCAGGCCGCTGCCGCTGTTGCCGTCGTTGTCGCCGATCAGGGTGGCGGCGGCCTCATTGGCCAGGGTGATGCGGTTGGCACCATCGACCACCAGCACGCCGGTGCGCATGCGGCGGATGATCAGTTCGTTGATCTCGAACAGGTTGGCTACTTCGGCGCCGCGCTGGTTGGCCAGCTGCTGGTTGCGGCGGGCGCGGTTGCCCACCTGGTAGCTCACGAACGCCAGGGCCAGGAAGCTGGTGATGAACATGGCCAGCTCGGCCAGGGTGCGGTTGGGCTCGCCGTTCTCGAGCAGGTTCCAGACGTATTCGCCGGCGGTGGTGGCGCTGGCGGTGAGGGCCAGGCTCAGGCCCAGCGACAGCGGCAGCAGGGTGGCCGCGGCGGCGATATTGAACAGCAGGGCCATCGACAGGCCGGCGCTGGCGCCGGGCAGGGCGTGGGCCAGCAGCACGGTGGCGACGATGTCGATGAGCACGCTGCCCACCACGATCGGGCGCAGCCAGCGGTCGTTGCGGCCGGCCACCAAGATCAGCAGCGACAGCGCCAGGTAGCTGCCGCTGACCACGGCCGCCAGCCGCGGGTGGGTGGATTCGCCCACCATCGCACTCAACGGGCTGAACAGCAGGGCGGCGATGACCGCTGCGATCAGGACCCGGTAGAGGGCGAAAAAGTACAGCTCCCGCTTCGGCATGGACTCGATGCGGTCGATCAATGAAGCACTGGGTGACACGCCGGAACTCCCCTTCTGGCTGGGCCCAGTATAGGCATAGGTTTGGGCCCCGAGCCGCGCATTTTGACCATTCCCGACCCACCCCCGGCGGGGCGGCCCGGGCGCAACTGCCTGAATGAAGGTGGAAATCTCCCCCTCTTCACGCCCGGGCCCCGGTTTCTTTGCGCCGCGCCGCCGGGTCGTCCACAATAGTGGGCCCGCCGCGGTCCGTGCGTGCGGTCGTTCCTATTCCCACGGTGACGCATGAATTTCCACGAATACCAGTCAAAACAGCTGCTTGCCGAGTACGGCATTCCCGTCCCGGCCGGCAAGGTCGCGGCAACCCCCGATGAGGCCGTCGCAGCTGCCAACTCCCTGGGCCAGGGCCCCTGGATGGTGAAGGCGCAGATCCATGCGGGCGGTCGCGGCAAGGCTGGCGGCGTCAAGTTCTGCAAGACCACCGATGACGTCAAGGCCGCTGCGGCCAAGATGCTCGGCACCAAGATGGCCACCTACCAGACCGCAGGCGTTGAACTGCCGGTCAACCTGGTGCTGGTGACCACCGCCGGTGAGATCGTCAAGGAGCTGTACCTGTCGGTGCTGGTTGACCGTGGCACCAAGACCATCACCTACATCGCTTCTTCGGAAGGCGGCGTGGAGATCGAGCAGGTGGCTGCTGAAACCCCGGAGCTGATCCACTCGCTCAACGTTGATTTCGTTGAAGGCGTGCAGGGTTACCACGGCCGCGATTTCGGCTTCAAGCTCGGCCTGACCGCCAAGCAGGCCGGCCAGTTCGCCAGCATCATGGTGAACCTGTACAAGCTGTTCAACGAAAAGGACCTGGCACTGGTTGAAATCAACCCGCTGGCCATCCTGGACGACGGCAACCTGTACGCGCTGGACGGCAAGTTCGACAGCGACGACAACGCCGCGTTCCGTCAGAAGGCCCTGGTCGCCATGCGCGACAAGACCCAGGAAGACGAAACCGAAGTGACCGCTTCGGAGCTGGACATCAACTACGTCACCATGGACGGCAACATCGGCTGCATGGTCAACGGCGCCGGCCTGGCCATGGCCACCATGGACGTCATCAAGCTCAACGGCGGCGAGCCGGCGAACTTCCTGGACGTGGGCGGCGGTGCGAACAAGCAGCGCGTCATTGAAGCGTTCAAGCTGATCCTGTCTTCGGACAAGGTCGAAGGCATCTTCGTCAACATCTTCGGCGGCATCGTCCGCTGCGACATGATTGCCGAAGGCATCATCGCCGCTGTGAAGGAAGTGGGCGTCAAGGTTCCGGTCGTGGTGCGCCTGGAAGGCACCAACGTGGAAGAAGGCAAGCAGCTGCTGCGCGACAGCGGCATGGCCATCATCCCGGCCGACAACATCAACGACGGTGCCAAGAAGGTCGTTGAAGCTGTCAAGAACGCCGCCTGATCCGACACCGAAGGAATAACAATGTCTGTTTTGATCAATAAGAACACCAAGGTGATCGTGCAGGGCTTCACCGGCCAGCAGGGTACCTTCCACGCCACTCAGATGATCGAGTACGGCACCCAGGTTGTTGGCGGCGTGACCCCGGGCAAGGGCGGCACGACCCACATCGACCTGCCGGTCTTCAACACCGTTGCCGACGCCGTGCAGGCCACTGGCGCCAACGCTTCGGTCATCTACGTGCCGCCGCCGTACGCGGCTGACGCGATCCTGGAAGCTGCGGCTGCCGGCATCAAGGTCATCGTGTGCATCACCGAAGGCATTCCGGTGCTGGACATGCTGCGCGTGAAGAACGTGCTGACCCGTTCGCATCCGGACACCGTGCTGATCGGGCCGAACTGCCCCGGCGTGATCACCCCGGGCGAGTGCAAGATCGGCATCATGCCGGGCCACATCCACAAGCCGGGCAAGATCGGCATCGTGTCGCGTTCGGGCACCCTGACCTATGAAGCGGTCAAGCAGACCACCGAAGTGGGCCTGGGCCAGTCGACCTGCATCGGTATCGGTGGCGATCCGATCAACGGCCTGAACTTCGTTGACTGCCTCAAGCTGTTCAACGAAGACCCGCAGACCGAAGGCATCATCATGGTCGGCGAAATCGGCGGCGACGCCGAGGAAGCCGGTGCGGAGTACATCAAGAACCACGTGAAGAAGCCGGTCGTCGGCTTCATCGCGGGCGCTTCGGCTCCGGCCGGCAAGCGCATGGGCCACGCCGGTGCGATCGCATCGGGCGGCAAGGGCACCGCTGAAGGCAAGTTCGCCGCCATGGAAGCTGCCGGTGTGGTCACCGTCCGCTCGCCGGGCGACCTGGGCGCCGCCATCGCCAAGCTGGTCAAATAAGCGCGCCAGCCAACTCTGCGTAGTGCCGACTGTTAGTCGGCAAACGAAAAGCCGCCCCAAGGGGCGGCTTTTCTGCTTTTGCAGTCCGCCGAACCACCAGCGCTACAATGGGGCATCGCAACCACAGGCTTCACCCCATGACGTCGATCCGCATCGCGATGGCCCAGTTCGATTTTCCGGTGGGCGCGGTCGCGCAGAACACCGACAACATCATCGCGATGATCGCCGAGGCGCGCGATGAGTTCGGCGCCGAGCTGGTGGTGTTCCCGGAGCTGGCCATCAGTGGCTACCCGCCCGAAGACCTGCTGCTGCGCCCGCGCTTCCTGTACGACTGCCAGGTGGCCATGGGCCGGATCGCCGAATCCACCCAAGGCATCACCGCCGTGGTCGGCTGGCCCGAGGCCACCGGCGCAGTGGTCTACAACGCGGCCAGCGTGCTGCGCGACGGCGAGGTGCTGCACACCTACCGCAAGCGCGAACTGCCCAACTACGCGGTGTTCGACGAACGCCGTTACTTCGATATCGACCCCGATGGCGGCAGCTGCGTGTTCGAGCTGAAGGGCGTACCCGTGGGCGTGCTGGTCTGCGAAGACCTGTGGTTCCCCGAACCGCTGGCCGATACCGTGCGCAACGGTGCCGAGCTGGTGGTTGTGCCCAACGCCTCGCCGTACGAGCGTGGCAAGCACGCCCAGCGCGATGCGCTGCTGGCCGAGCGCACCCGCGAAACCGGGGCGGCGCTGCTGTACGTCAACATGGTGGGCGGGCAGGACGCGCTGACCTTCGATGGCGCCTCGGTCGTGGCCGATGGCGATGGCACCGTGCACCCGGCCGCAGCGGCCTTCACCGACCAGTGGCTGGTGGTGGACTACGACGCCGAAAGCCGCCGCTTCCTGCCGCGCGAGTGGATGGACGACGGCGACGAGAGCATGGATGCGCTGGCCTGGCGCGCGGTGACCCGCGGTATCCGCGATTACTGCGGCAAGAACGGCTTCAAGAAGGTGTGGCTGGGGCTGTCCGGCGGCATCGATTCGGCGCTGGTGCTGGCGATGGCGGTGGACGCGCTCGGCGCGGACAACGTCACTGCGGTACGGCTGCCCTCGCGCTATACCGCCGACGTGTCCAACGACCTGGCCGCCGAGCAGTGCCGCGCGCTGGGCGTGAAGCTGGAAGCGGTGTCGATCGAGCCGGTGTTCGAAGGCCTGATGACCGCGCTGGGCCCGATGTTCGAGGGCCAGCCGGCGGATGTGACCGAGGAGAACCTGCAGTCGCGCGCGCGTGGCGTGATCCTGATGGCGCTGTCGAACAAGTTCGGCGGCCTGCTGCTCACCACCGGCAACAAAAGCGAATACGCGGTCGGCTACGCCACCATCTACGGCGACATGTGCGGTGGCTACGCGCCGCTGAAGGACCTGTACAAGACGGAGGTGTTCGGCCTGTCCAAGTGGCGCAACACCGTGGGCGGCGCGCCGGTGATCCCGCCGGCGGTGATCGCGCGGCCGCCGTCGGCCGAACTTCGTGCCAACCAGACCGACCAGGATTCGCTGCCGGCCTACGACGTGCTGGACGGCATCCTGTACCGCTACGTGGACCAGGAGCAGTCGCGCGAGGAGATCGTGGGGGCAGGGTATGCCGCCGAGGTGGTGGACCGCGTGCTGCGGCTGGTGCGCACCAGCGAGTGGAAGCGCCACCAGGCAGCCCCCGGCCCGAAGGTGTCGCGCCGCGCGTTCGGCCGCGAGCGCCGCTACCCGATCAGCAACGGCTACAAGGGCTGAGCGAAACCCGGAAGCGCGGGCAGGGCGGGCGGGTGATGCTGGGCGATTCCCCCAGGAGCTGCCCCATGATCTGTTTACCCCCCTGCACGCGTCCGGCCGATGTCCCACGTAACGTGGTGACGACGGCATTCGCCGCACGGCCGGAGCCGTGCCAGGTCCGTAACCATCCGCCGCTGCAGGCACCGGCCGTCGTGCGGCCCGTGGACTACGACATGGGTGCCTGCCTCAGGCAGGCACCGGCCGGTACTACGCACATCACCTCGCTCTTCAACCGGCGCCAGGAAAGCCTGCCCGTTGAACAGCGCGGGCGATTCCAAGTGATGCCCACGCAGCTTCCTTCGCTGCAGGCGGGCCCGCGTTCGATACTGAAGCCCTCGCTCCCTGCGCGCGACTACCACGGCGCATCCTCCGCGCCGTCAATACCCCGGGTGACGCTCAGTGCCTGGTCCACGGAGAAGGATTGCCATGGCCGGATAACCCCGGTGCCGACCCGCGGCGTAGCTGGGCTCTAACCGCCCAACCCCGAAAACAAAAAAGGGTCCCGCAAGGGACCCTTTTTCTGTTTCAGCGCCGCGCTGGTATCAGCGGCGATTCATCGTTGCGTTGCGCTGGCCGGTGCTGGCGGACTTCTCGCCGGCGAACGGGTTCAGCTTGCGCACCATCCACGGATACTTCGGCCAGTTGCCCTGCAGCCACGGGTGCTCGGGCTGGTTCAGCTCCAGCACGCGGCGGGCGTCGTCGGCCAGGGTCTTGTTGCCCAGGTGGGTGTAGGCCTCGCCCAGGGCGGCCACGGCGTCGTACTGGAACGCGCTCTGCGGGTAGGTATCCAGCAGGTAGTTGGCGCGGCCGGCGGCGGAGACGTAGGCCTCGCGGCGCAGGTAGTACAGCGCGTTGTCCAGCTCATGCTGGGCGAACACGTCGCGCAGCTCCAGCATGCGGCTGCGTGCATCGGCAGCGTAGCGGCTGTTGGGGTAACGCTCGACCACGATGTTGAAGTCGGCATAGGCCTGGCGCGGCGTGGACAGGTCGCGGCGGCTCGGGTCCAGCGACCACACGCGGCGCAGGAACACCGTGTTGCGGTTGCTGTTGGCCAGGCCACGCAGGTAGTACATGTACGCGATGTTGCGGTGGGTCGGGTAGGTGCGGATGAAGCGGTCGATGCTCGACACCGCGTCATCGTGCTTGCCGGCCTTGTACTGGGCGTAGGCGTTTTCGATCATCGCCTGCTCGGTGTACGGGCCGTACGGGTACTGGGCGATCAGGCGGCGGAAGGTGGCTTCGGCGCCACTCCAGTTGCCCTTCTGCATCAGGCCGTGGCTCTTGTCGTAGATCGTTTCGACAGGCTGGCCTTCTTCCGGGTTGTCACCCTTGGCGCCACGGTGGCAGCCGGTGGAAACGAGGGCCAGGACCAGCATCAGGGCCGCGGTGCGGACGGGCGCGGACAGCAGGGAAGAGCGTCGGATCATGGGGTCAGGGCGGGACGCGGCTGGAATACGAAGGGTCGATGATAGCCTAGTGGCCTGTCCTGCGACTGAAACTGGTCGCCGGGACCCCCAATTTGTCTTCCTGCGGTGTGCTCCCCATGTCCGATAACGCTTCTGAAACCGAATCCACCCGTCAGGCCGTCGTGCCCGATACCGCCGCCGGGCGGCGCTTTGACGCCGTGCTGGCCGACCTGTTCCCCGAATTCTCCCGCTCCAAGCTGAGCGAGTGGATCAAGTCCGGGGACGTGCTGCTGGACGGCGAACCCGTGCGCGGGCGCGACCCGGTCCGCGGCGGCGAGGTGGCCAGCCTGCATGTCGTGCTCGACACCCAGACCCACGCCGAGCCCGAGGACATCCCGCTGGACATCCTGTACGAGGATGAACACGTTTATGTGATCAACAAGCCGGTCGGCCTGGTGGTCCACCCCGGTGCGGGCAACCCCACCGGCACCCTGGTCAACGCGCTGCTGTTCCGCGACCCGGGCCTGTCGGTGCTGCCGCGCGCGGGCATCGTGCACCGCCTGGACAAGGACACCAGCGGCGTGATGGTGGTGGCCCGCACCATCCAGGCGCAGACCGCGCTGGTGGAGCAGCTGGCCGCGCGCAACGTGCACCGCCAGTACCTGGCGGTGGTGGTGGGCGCGCTGGTCTCCGGCGGTACCGCCGATGCGCCGATCGACCGCCACCCGCGCGACCGCATCCGCATGGCGGTGCGCGAGGACGGCAAGGACGCGGTGACCCATTACCGCCTGCGTGAGCGCTTCCGCGCCCACACCGCGCTGGAGTGCCGCCTGGAAACCGGGCGTACCCACCAGATCCGCGTGCACATGGCGCACCTCAAGCACGCCATCGTGGGCGATTCGCTGTACGGCGGCGCGCTGAAGCTGCCCAAGGGCGCCACCGACGAGCTGGTCGCGCAGCTGCGCGGCTTCAAGCGCCAGGCGCTGCATGCTGAAACGCTGGAGTTCGCCCACCCGATCACCGGTGAGCCGATCCGCAACAGCGCGCCGCTGCCGGCCGACATGGTGGCGCTGCTGGACGCGCTGCGTGAAGACACCAAGCGTTTCACCGAGCTGGAACGCGGTCGCCGCTGATGGCTGCGCCCTTGGCCCCCGATTCGCCGCACGCCGCGCTGCTGCCGGTGCTGGCCGCCGACTGGGCGGCCGCGCCCGGGGTGCATGCGCTGACCACCCTGCGCCACGGCGCAGGCGGCTCGAAGGCGCCATTCGACCAGTTCAACATGGGCAACCGCACCGCCGCCGACGGCGACGACCCTGTCCAGGTGGCGCGCAACCGCGCGCTGCTGCAGGCCGGGCTGGGCCTGCCCTCGGCACCCCACTGGCTGCGCCAGGTGCATGGCACGGGGGTGCTGCGGTTTGATGCGCCACCCGTGGAGGGCGGCATTGACGCCGAACCCACTGCCGATGCGGCGGTGACCTCGGTGCCCGGGGTGGTGCTGGCGATCCTGACCGCCGACTGCCTGCCTGTAGTGCTGGCCGCGCGCGATGGCCGCGAGATCGGGGCCGCCCATGCCGGTTGGCGTGGGTTGGCCGACGGCATGCTGGAAGCCACGGTGGCGGCGATGCGTACACCGCCGGGCGGGTTGCAGGCGTGGCTGGGGCCGGCCGCCGGGCCGGCCGAGTACGAGATTGGTGCGGACGTGTTCGCGGCGTTCGTGGATCTGGATGCGGGGGCGGCGGAAGCCTTCGTGGCCACCCGCCCGGGGCATTGGAAGGTGGATCTGTACGCGCTGGCGCGGCGGCGGCTGGTGGCGGCCGGGGTGGACCCGGGCGGGATCAGTGGTGGGCAGCTGAGCACGATTGCCGAGCCGGAGCGGTTCTATTCGCATCGGCGGGATCGACGGACCGGGCGGATGGCGACGTTGGCGTGGATGGCGCCGTGAGCCCCGATGCCGGGGCGGTGATCGTGTTTGATGGCGTTTGCGCGCTTTGCAGCCGCTGGGTGCGGTTCCTGCTGCGGTTTGATCAGCGGGGGCGCTACCGTTTCGCGGCGATGCAGGGGGCGCATGGGCGCGCGTTGTTGCAGCAGCACGGGCTGGATCCGGATGACCCGTTGTCGTTCCTGCTGGTGGAACAGGGCCGCGCATGGAGCGATACCGATGCCATCGTGCGGGTGCTGGCCGGGTTGGGCGGGGCGTGGAAGGTCGCACACGTGCTGAGGATGGTGCCGCGTGGGTGGCGCGATCGTGCGTATCGCGCGCTGGCACGCAACCGGTACCGGTGGTTCGGCCGGCATGAGCAGTGTTTCCTGCCCACACCAGCGCAGGCGGCGCGCTTTCTCGATTGAAGGCGCGCGGACGCGCACGTCACCGAAGAACGCTGTATTCAATCCGACGATTGCGATCCCGCCCGCTCTCCAACCGGTTGTCGGCCACCGGATGTTCTTCGCCATACCCGCGCGGCTCCAACACACTGGCCGGTACCCCCAGCGCCTGCAGTTCCGCCACCACCACATCCGCGCGTTGCTGGCTCAGCTGCAGGTTGGTTTCGGCAGCCCCCAGGCTGTCGGTATGCCCGCCCACTTCGAGGCGCACACCGGGCCCGGCGGCCAGGATCGCCTGCGCACTGGCCCGCAGCATGTCGCGCCCATCGGCCCGCAGCACCGGCGACTTGTGCTCGAACCCGACCTTGCCCTGGTTCAACGC
Organism: Stenotrophomonas sp. CCNWLW57; assembly: GCF_037203925.1. Taxonomy (NCBI): domain Bacteria; kingdom Pseudomonadati; phylum Pseudomonadota; class Gammaproteobacteria; order Lysobacterales; family Lysobacteraceae; genus Stenotrophomonas; species Stenotrophomonas sp. CCNWLW57. The sequence goes on along the minus strand of NZ_JBBCBJ010000001.1, from coordinate 117,785 downwards.
CGCCACCAGCGCGTGCGGTTCGGGCTGGGCCGGCAGCTGCGCCAGCGCGATCCGGCCCGCGTCCCACAGCCCGCTCACCTGCAGGTGGCCAAACGCGCGGCGCAGGGTATTGGACACCGCGATCCGGTCACCTTCCGGCAGCCGGGTCATGTCCACGTGCAGTGCATCGCCGGTAAACGACAGCGAAAGCCCGGGATGGCGCAGCACCGGGGCCAATGTCACCAGCCGGTCCAGCCAGCGCGGGGCCTGTGCCTGTGGGTCGCGCAGGATGTCGCCGGTGACCCCGCCCTGGCCGTACTGGGCCACCAGCGCGCTCCATACCCGGCGGCGGTCGGCCTCGCCTGGCAGGCGGCCGCGTACGTCGATCACGCCGCCGCTGTTCACCAGCGACAGCCGGGGCGGGTGCTGCTGTTCGGCATAGGTCGGCGCGGCACCGGTACTTACCCGGGTCTTCTGGTGGATCCAGCCGGTCAGGCACAGCAGCACGCCGGCTACCATCACCCACAGCAGCCCTCGCGCAGCGGTGCCCCGTACCAGGCGCAGGGTAGGGCTTCGCGGCACCGCCTGCTTCACGGGATGGGGCGCCTGCGCGCTGCGGGCTTCCTGCTCCAGGACATCCAGCAGGCCCGGCAGCAGGTCGGAGGCCACCACCGCGAACATGCCGGTGGGGAAGGCGGCCCGCCGCGCCAGCACGGCCAGCTCTTCGCGGCCGATCACGCATTCCAGCTGGCTGGCCAGCAACCGCGAGGGCCGTTCATCACCGGGAAAACGGCTGCCCAGGCCCACGGCATCGAAACGACGGCGCAGGCCATGGATGCCGCCCGGCAGGCCGCGGATGTAATCGACCAGCACGTCCACCAGATTGCGCGCGCGGTGGCCAAGGCCCATGTGCAGGGCGGTGTCTTCGATGAAGCGATCCAGCAGTGACATCAATCCGATTCCCGGTTCCAGCCCCTGCGGCATGCACGGGCGTTGCGGGAGTCAATGTCGGAACGGCCTGTCAACGAAAAATGAAAGTTGCGCGGGTCGCAGGTTGCGAATCGGTCGTAGTTTCCGACGATTTAGGAGGCCTATCTAAATGGCACGCTTCGCTTATCGGGATTTCCACGGCGGGGGGTGCAGAAAGCGACACACTCCTAAAACGAGCGCATCACAGCGGATGATGCGCATGGCGGGTGCGAGTTCAGGCCAGAAGCGACAGATTTCTGGCCCGACAGCATGTCGTAATCAGCCGTTTTCCAGTGCCTCCAGATAGCTCTGGCGCCAGTGGTTGATGTCATGGGTGCGCAGGTGATCCATCATCGCCTGCCAGCGCTCCACGCGTTTGCGCAGCGGCATGGTGGCGGCGGTGGCGATGGCATCGGCCACGCCATCCAGGTCGTGCGGATTCACCAGCAACGCCTGCTTCATTTCGTCGGCCGCGCCGGCCAGCAGCGACAGCACCAGCACACCGGGGTTTTCCGGGTCCTGCGAGGCCACGTACTCCTTGGCCACCAGGTTCATGCCATCGCGCAGCGGAGTGACCAGGCCGACGGCGGCGGCGCGGTAGAAGCCGGTGAGGGTGGCATGCGCGAAGTTCTGGTTCACGTAGCGCAGCGGGGTCCAGTCCGGTTCGGCAAAGCCGCCGTTGATGTGGCCGGCGATCTGTTCCAGCTGGCTGCGCAGCTGCCGGTACTCGGTGACATCGCCGCGCGACACCGGGGCGATCTGCAGGTAGGTGAGGCTGCCACGCTGGTCAGGGTGGCGTTGCAGGTAGCGCTCGAAACCCTGGAAGCGTTCGGGCAGGCCCTTGGAGTAGTCCAGCCGGTCCACGCCGATCGCCAGCTGGCGGTCGCGCAGGCTGTTGCGCAGGTCGCGCACGGCCGGCTTGTTGGCACCGGCCTTGGCCTGGCGTTCGATGTGCGCGGTATCGATGCCGATCGGGAACGCGGCGGCGCGGAAACGGCGCCCGCCGGGGGCTTCCAGCAGGCCATCGGGCAGCACCTTGCCGCCGGCGAACAGGCGCACGTAGGACTGGAAGCGATCGGCGTCGCGCTGGGTCTGGAAGCCGACCAGGTCGTACGCGTACAGGCTGGAGAACAGCCGCAGGTGGTCGGGCATGGCCTGCAGCAGGTCGGCCGAGGGCATCGGCACGTGCAGGAAGAAGCCGATGCGGCAGCCGATGCCGCGTTCGCGCAGCAGCGAGGCCAGCGGGATCAGGTGGTAATCATGGATCCACACGATGTCGTCTTCGCGCAGCAGCGGCGCCAGCTTTTCGGCGAACAGCGCGTTGACCCGGCGGTAGGTTTCGCGGGTGGCGCGGTCATAGTCCACCAGGTCCAGCCGGAAGTGCAGCAGCGGCCACAGGGTGCGGTTGGCGAAGCCGTTGTAGTAGCCGTCGACGTCGCGCTTGTTCAGGTCCATGGTGACGTAGCGGATGTCACCCTCGGTCTGCTCGTGCAGCTCCCCGCTGTCATCGCGCACGGATTTGCCGCTCCAGCCGAACCACAGCCCACCGCGTTCCTTCAGCGCGGCCAGCAGTCCCACCGCAAGCCCACCCGGGGCGGCCACGCCGGGCGCGGCCACGCGGTTGGACACCACGACAAGGCGGCTCATGAGGCCTCCTGCCAGCTGCGCGACAGCCGCATGGCGGCGGTGACCAGACCCACGTGCGAATAGGTCTGCGGGAAGTTGCCCCAGGCCTCGCCATTGTCGAAGGCCAGGTCTTCGGAGAGCAGGCCCAGGTGGTTGCGGCGCTCGAGCAGCATTTCGAACATCTCGCGCGCTTCGTCCAGGCGGCCGATGGCGGCCAATGCGTCGATGTACCAGAACGTACAGATGGTGAAGCTGGTTTCCGGCTCGCCGAAATCATCCGGCGCCACGTAGCGGTACAGCGCGTTGCCGTGCTTGAGGTCACGGCCGATGGCCTCGACGGTGGCGACGAAACGCGCATCATCGGCGGCGATGAAGCCGATGTCGGCCAGCAGCAGCAGCGAGGCATCCAGGCGGTGGCCGCCATAGGTGTCGGTGAAGTGGCCCAGCTCGTCGCTCCAGGACTCGCGCAGGATGCGCGCGTGGATGGTGTTGGCGCGGTCGCGCCAGTACTCGGCACGGTGGTCCAGCTTCAGGCGCACGGCGATCTTGCACAGGCGGTCGCAGGCGGCCCAGCACATCGCGCTGGTGTAGGTATGCACTTCGGTGCGGCCGCGGAATTCCCACAGGCCGGCGTCGGGCACGTCGTGCAGGGCGAAGGCCTGTTCGCCCAGCGGTTCCAGCCGCGCGAAGGTGTGGGCGTCGCCGGGGTCCTGCAGGCGGCGGTCGAAGAACAGCTGGGTGGACGCCAGCACCACGCTGCCGTACACATCGTGCTGGCGCTGCACCCAGGCCAGGTTGCCGCGCCGCACCGGGCCCATGCCACGGTAGCCATCGAGGGAGGCCACTTCGCTTTCTTCCAGCTTGGCCTCGAAGCCGATGCCGTACAGCGGCTGCAGGCTGCCATCGCCGGTGGCGAGATTGAAGATGTAGCCCAGGAACTGTTCCATGGTGCGGGTGGCACCGAGGCGGTTGAGCGCGCGCACCACGAAGGCGGCATCGCGCAGCCAGCAGTAGCGGTAATCCCAGTTGCGGATGCTGCCCGGCGCCTCGGGAATGGAGGTGGTCATGGCGGCGATGATGGCACCACTGTCTTCGTACTGGCACAGCTTGAGGGTGATCGCACTGCGGATCACCGCGTCCTGCCATTCAAGCGGAATGGACAGGTAGCGCACCCATTCGCGCCAGTAATCGCGCGTGCGCTGGAAGGATTCCTGCACATAGCCGCTGAGCGAACGGTTCAGCGATTCGTCCACGCCCAGCACCAGGTGCACCGGGTGGCTGAGCACGAACGGCAGCTCATCGCGCACGAAGCGCAGCGGTACGTCGGTGGTCAGGCGCAGCACGTGGTCGGGCAGCACCCAGCGGATGTGGTTGCTGCCCCAGGTGGCCTCGGGCACGCGCGCGCCCCAGTCCGCCAGCGGCCGGGCGCGCACGATGATGCGCGGGTTGCCGCCCAGCGGGCGCACCTGGCGGATCAGGCTGACCGGCCGGTAGAAACGATCGTTCTGGCGCCAGCGCGGGGCGAAGTCGATGATTTCCAGCGAGCCGCCGTGCTTGTCGTGCAGTACGGTGCGCAGGATGGCGGTGTTGGTCAGGTAGCTCTGTTCGCTGCTGACCATGTCTTCCAGTTCGATGGCGAAATCGCCACCGACCTGCTGGTTGGGCTGCAGCAGTGCGCAGAAGGTGGGGTCGCCGTCGAAGGTGGGCAGGCAGCTCCACACGACGCGGGCGTGGCGGTCGATCAACGCGCCGAAGCTGCCGTTGCCGACCACGCCAAGGTCCAGGTTGGAATCATTCATGGGGTGGGGGTCTCTGGGTGCATCAGTCAGCGTTCTTCTGGAGCCAGTCGTGTACGTCGCGCACACGCGGCAGGGCGAAGACAGCGGCACTGGGCTCGCGTTCGCCCACCAGCACGCTCCAGCCATGCAGGGTGTTGGCGGCATCGAAGCCGTATTCGTCGGTCAGGTCGTCGCCCAGGAACACGGGAATGCGGCCGCGGAAGGGCAGTTGCTGCATGAGCTGGCGAATCGCGCGGCCCTTGTCGCTGCCTTCGGGAATGAATTCCACCACGTGGTCGCCAGGCTGCAGCCGGTACCCGGTGTGGCCGCCAATGTGGCGTTCGGCGAACGCACGCACCTCGTTGGCGGCATGCGGCGCGCCACGCCAATGCAGGGCCAGGCTGCGGCCCTTGTCTTCGACCAGCACACCGGGATGGCCATGCGCGAACCGCATGGCCTGCTGGTGCACGGCGTGCAGCCATTCGCTGGTGTCGCTGTCAGTGGCGCTGCCGGAGCGGCCGTCAACGGCGTGGGTGTCACCGCCCATACCACGCACCTGGTGGCCGTGCAGGCCAGCGGCGGGCAGGTGCAGTGGCGCGAACAGGCGGTCCAGCTGGGCCAGCGGTCGCCCGCTGATCAGGGCAACCGCACCGGCGAGCCGGTCGCTGATGCGGCCGATGGCCTCGCGCACCTCGGGCAGCAGGGTGACGGCCTCGGGGTCGTCGGCAAATTCAATGAGCGTGCCATCCACGTCCAGGAACAGCGCGCACGCATTGTCCAGCAGTGGTGGCGGCGGACGGAGGGGGTAGTCGTTGGCCATGCTGCCAACATGCCACCGGAAGCGTGATCGTCCAGTAGACGATCACGCTTCCATTCAAACGCGCCCGGTAGCGCCAGGCCCTGCCTGGCGGTACCAATGATCAGAACGTGTAACGAACGCGCCCGTAATAATAGGCACCATTGCTGCCAATCGGCGACAGCACGTCATACGGCAGGTTGCCGAAGTAATAGATGTCCTCGTTGGACAGATCCGAATAATTGTCGGTCAGGTTCTGCCCACCCAGCGCCACGCTCCACTGCGGCGTGATCCGGTACTCCACCTCGGCATCCAGCTGCCACTCGGCGCCATAGGTCTGCCGCGGCACATACCCATCGCCGAAGTTGAACACCCGGGTCACGCTGCCGTAACGACTCAGGCGGCTGCTCAGCGTCCAGCGATCATTTGCCCAGGTCGCCGCCAGCTGCGCCCGCGTGCGCGGCGTGGCATCGGTCAGGGTGTTGGTCTCTTCCAGGCCGAACAGCACGTAGTCCGGGTCCAGCGCCAACAGGCTCGCCGGCGTGGCCAGCACGTTCTTCAACGTGGTCTTGTTGTAGGCGTAGGTGCCGGTCAGCACCAGTTGCCCATCGCCCAGCCCTTGCCGCCAGTTGGTCACCAGCTCGGCGCCGCGCGTGCGGGTATCAGCGGCGTTGACGAAGAAATTGGCGCTCTGCAGTCCGGCCACGCCGAACTGCTGCTGCACATAATCGGTGAGCGCATCGCCGGTGATGCTCTCCGACAGCGCGATGCGGTCATCGATATCGATCTGGTAGAAGTCCAGCGACAGGTCGAAGTGGTCGCCGATGCGGCTGGTGAAGCCCAGGCTGGTGTTGACCGACTTTTCCGGCTTCAGGTCGGTAGCGCCCAGGCCGCGCGCGATCGGGTTGTTCACCGACAGCGTGCGGCCCTGCACGAGCTGGCCGGCGGCGTTGTAACCGGTGGAGGTGGATTCATAGCCGATCTGCGCCAGCGACGGCGCGCGGAAGTTGTTGGAGATCGCGCCACGCAGTGCGAACGCCGGGGTGAACTCATAGCGCAGGCCCAGCTTGCCGGTGAGCTCGCCGCCGTAATCGTCGCTGTGCTCGTAGCGTGCGGCCAGGTCGCTGGAGAAGTGTTCGCCGAATTGGCTGGACAGGCTGGCATACGCACTGGTCACGTCGCGGCGGAGCGAGGTGGCGTCCTGCGGGGTCAGCCCACCACCGGCCTGCGAGCCAGTCGGGCGGTCGGTGTAGGGGCCGGCGGCGTAGCTGGCGGGGTCACCGGGGCGGGTCTGGAAGTGGTCGCGGCGCGCTTCCAGGCCCAGGCCGAGGCTGTGGGTGTTTTCGCCCTGGGTGAACACCCGGCCGAGGTCGAAATTGCCCACGGTCAGTTCATTGCGGTAATCGCCAGTCTTGAACCGGGTCGGGCTGCCCGGGCCCAGCGAGGCATTGAGCGAGTTGCGCAGGCGGTAGGTGAAGTCGTTGAAGCCGTAATCCAGGCTGGCGTCGTAGTTCCACTCGCCCCACTGGCCCTTGGCTCCGGCCACGGCCTGCACGTCGCGGTTCTCGCCTTCGGAAATTGGGCGGTAACCGTTGGGGTACAGCTCGGTCCAGTTGGCGTCGCTGTCGGGGTAACGGAAGTAGTTGGCGCCTTCGCTGTCGCGCTGGTTGAAGGTGCTGAAGAAGTAGAACTTCGAGGTTTCACCGAATGGCAGTTCGGTGTTGATCCAGGCGTTGAGGTCCTTGGTCTTGCCATCGCCGAGCACGTAGTTGCGCTGGCCCTGCAGGGCCAGGTTCGCATCGGTCTGGTCCCACGGCGGAATCTGGTCGAAGCCGGCGCGGTTGGTGCCTTCGCGGTTCTTCAGCTCCAGGCCCACGCGCAGGAAGCCGCCGTCTTCGCCCAGCGCGGTGCCGACCTTGGCACTGGCGAAGCTGGTCTGGCCATCGGTGAGCGTGCGGTCGATCGGCTTGAGGTCGGTGTGGTTGGCACCGAAGCTGGCTTCGATGGCGCCGCCTTCCGGGGCGTCATCCAGGATCACGTTGATCACGCCGGCCACCGCATCCGAGCCGTAGAGCGCACCGGCGCCGTCGCGCAGCACTTCGATGCGCTTGATGGCGCTGACCGGGATGGAGTTGAAGTCCACCGGGGTGGTGCCCTTGCCGATCTTGCTGTCGGTGTTCACCAGCGCGCTGGTGTGGCGGCGCTTGCCGTTCACCAGCACCAGCACCTGGTCGGGCGACAGCCCGCGCAGCTGGGCGGCGCGCACGTGGTCGGCACCGCCGGAGTTGGACTGGCGCGGGAAGTTGAACGAAGGCAGCAGCGCCTGCAGCGCGCTGCCCAGCTCGCCATTGACCACGCCGGCGCGGCGGATGTCCTCGGCGGTGAGCACATCCACCGGCGAGGTCGATTCGAGCACGGTGCGGTCGATGGCGCGGGTGCCGGTGACGATCACCGTGTCCAGCGTGGTGGCGGAGGCGGGCGCGTCCTGCGCATGGAGGTCCTGGGCCAGCAGGGGAGAGGACAGGACCAGAGCAATGGCGAGGCCAAGGCGCGACGCGGACGGACGGGACATGCGGGCTCCAGCAGCAAAACGAGGGGGAGGGTGGTGCCGGGCGCTGCCCGGCTGGTCTCAGACGAAACTATTGTTCCATCCGGATGAAGCGATATATTATCTTGGCGTGAACCCTACCTGTGATGCAAGTCCCAGTACCGACGGTTATCAGCTCATAACCGGACGTGATCTGCGCAGATCACGGAATCCGTCACCCTGTCCACCGCGTAGCGACACGCCATGCGTGTCCACGGAACCCCCGCAGCACCCGGAGCCCCCTGCACCATGAAGCTTTCCCCCCTCCTGCTGGCCGCCTTCCTCGCCCTCGGCGGCTGCGCCACCACCACAACCTCCTCCCCGCGCGCCCCCGAATCGGCCACCGCCACCCTCCAGGGCGATGCCGCCCGTCCGGATGCGGCGACCAACTGGGTGCGCAGCGAGCTGTACTTCGGCGTGGGCGAGGAAAGCGGTGCCTCTGATCGCGAGCAGACCGATGCGATCAGCGAGGCGCAGTGGCGCGACTTCCTGGACAAGCAGGTCACCCCGCGCTTCCCGGATGGCCTGACCGTGTTCGATGCCTACGGCCAGTGGCTGTTCCGCGGCGCCAAGGAGCCCAATCGCCTGCGCACCAAGGTGCTGGTGGTGCTGCACGAAAACACCCCGCAGCGGCGCGCGGATATCGAGGCGATCCGCCTGGCATGGAAGCAGGCGACGAAGCACCAGTCGGTGCTGTGGTCACAGCAGGCGGTGGAAGTGTCGTTTTGATCGCAGCAGTTGAAGTCGTTTTGCGACGCCTGGAGCGATGTTTTTCTGGAAGCACATGCAATGGGCATGGCGAAAAATGGGGAACCATCGATTCCAGGGAGTTGCCGTGCATTCCGTAGGTTCCAGTTCCTCGCAGGCGTCGGTCGCGCGGCAAGCGGTCGCGTCGCAGACCAACGACAAGCAGCAGGCAACGATCGGCACGCAGACGCTGTCCGTCGCTGAAATCAGCAACCGCCCGGCGGAAGCCGCAGCCGCTGCTCCGACGTGTCCTGCCCCCCAGGACCCTGTCGGTGTGGCACTGGAACGGTCTTCTCCGCGGGCTTTCCGCACTTTCATGGAACTGATGGTGTCTGAGGGGTACATGCCAAGGGAGATCCAGGCGGAGGTTTACATGCAATCCGGCACCCCTCAGCAGGTAGGCATGCTGCTTGCCCAGATTCGACGCAATTCCGACGCGTTGGACGCCTTCCCCCGGCTGCTCGCCCAGGCAAAGGCAGCCGAACGGGAATAACACCAACGTATGACCCGGGTACGCGCTGATTCGCACGCCGGTGTCACCTTCGCAGGTCTAGGCTGGTATTTCCCCCGAACGTGGAAGTGCCACCATGAGCAAGCGCGTTGCCGAAATCGTCGTCGATACCCTGCAGGCCGCCGGTGTGCGGCACTGTTACGGCATCGTCGGCGACACCCTCAACCACGTCACCGACGCGATCCATCGCAGTGACATCGACTGGGTGCACGTGCGCCATGAAGAAGCCGCGGCGTTCGCGGCAGGGGCCGATTCGCTGATCAGCGGGCGCCTGGCGGCCTGCGCTGGCTCGTGTGGCCCCGGTGGGCTGCATTTCATCAACGGCATCTTCGAGGCCAACCGCAACCGCACGCCGCTGGTGCTGATCGCCAGCCAGGTGGTCACCACCGAGCTGGGCATGGAGTTCCCGCAGGAAGTCGACTTCAAGGCGGTGTACGCCAGCTGCAGCGTGTTCTGCGAGCAGGTGTACACCCCGGCGCAGGCGCGGCGGATGGCGACCTTGGCCTGCCAGGCGGCGATCAGCCGGCGCGGCGTGGCGGTGCTGATCCTGCCGGCCGACATTGCTGAAGCCGAGGTCAAGGACGATCAGCCGTTTTCCGTACACTACACCCAGCCAGTGCTGCGCCCCAACGACGACGAACTGCAGCGCATCGCGGCGCTGATCGGCGCGGGCAAGCGCATCGGCATTTATGCCGGTGCCGGCTGCGAGCACGCGCACGATCAACTTGTCGCGCTGGCCGCGCACCTCAAGGCGCCGATCGCGCACACTTCGCGGGCCAAGGATTTCGTGGAGCATGACAACCCGTACAACATGGGCATGACCGGTATTTTCGGCATTGAGTCGGGCTACCACACGCTGATGGCGTGCGACACGCTGCTGCTGCTCGGTGCGGATTTCGCCTGGGGCCAGTACTATCCGGACAAGGCGACGTTGATCCAGGTCGACCGCGATGGCAGCCACCTGGGCCGGCGCCACCCGGTGCAGCTGGGCGTGGTGGGCGACATCGGCCCGACCCTGGAGGCGCTGCTGCCGCTGCTGCCGGAACGCGAGGACCGCAGCTTTCTGGACGAGTGCATCGGCCACCGCGAGAAGGCGCTGGAGACCCGCGCGAAGGAGGAGCACCCGGGCGAGGGCGAGCTGATCCATCCGCAGCATCTCACCGCGCTGCTCGACCGGCATGGCGATGACGATGCGCTGTTTACCGCCGACTGCGGTTCGCCGATGGTGTGGATCCTGCGCCATATCCGCACCAATGGTCGCCGCCGCACGCTGACCAGCCTGCTGCACGGCACGATGGCCAATGCCCTGCCGCAGGCGCTGGGCCTGCAGAAGGCGTTCCCGGGCCGGCAGGTGATCGCGATGTGCGGCGATGGCGGCATCGCGATGCTTCTCGGCGAGCTGCTCACCGCCGTGCAGGAGAACCTGCCGATCAAGGTGGTGGTCTACAACAACAGCTCGCTGAACTTCGTGGAGCTGGAGCAGAAGGTGCAGGGCCTGCTGGACAACTACACCGATCTGAAAAACCCCGACTTCGGCCGCCTGGCCGAGGTGATCGGCTTCTACGGTCGCACCGTGACCCGCAGCGAAGACCTGGAGCAGGCGGTGCAGGACGTGCTGGCCCACCCCGGCCCGGCGCTGCTGGACGTGCATACCAGCCCCACCGAGCTGGTGATGCCGCCGCAGGTGGAGGCCAAGCAGGTGGCCGGCACCGCCCTGTATGCGGCCAAGGCGCTGCTGCACGGGCGGGTGGGGGACGTGCGGGACCTGTTGGCGAACAATTTCCTCAACAAGCCGTAGGGCGTCACGACCAACGGTCGTGACCTGCCGCGCCGGTAGGTACCGACCGTTGGTCGGTACGGGGCGTGCCCCGGTGTTCCACGCATGCGTCTGTCGCCGGGCGCAATGAACGCCTACCATCGGGTACCCCCCACCCCGTGCCCCCTCGCATGCCTGCATCCGCTCCTGTCTCCGGTCGCCCCCGCTGGTTCGTCGCCGGCGATCTCAACGGCTTTTTCGGCCTGGTGGTCGACAACCTGTCGATCCTGGGCTTCATCGCGATGGCGCTGGTCGGCATCTTCCAGTTCCCCGCCGACGTGGTGTTCGGGCGCATGTTCCCCGGCACCGCCTTGGGCGTGCTGGTCGGCAACGTGCTCTACACCTGGATGGCACGGCGGCTGGCCGCGCGCACCGGGCGCGATGACGTCACCGCGATGCCGCTCGGCCTGGATGCGCCGACCAGCATCGGCATGGCGCTGCTGGTGCTGGGCCCGGCGTTCCTGGCCTTCAAGGCGCAGGGGCTGGCTCCGCACGATGCGGCCATTGCCACCTGGCAGCTGGGCATGGCCTCGCTGGTGATCATGGGCGTGCTCAAGACCGTGCTGTCCTTCTTCGGCGAGGCGGTAACCCGCGCGCTGCCACGCGCTTCGCTGCTGGGCTCCATCGCCGGCATCGCGATCGTGCTGATGGGCTTCCTGCCGCTGCTGGAAACCCTGCGCTCGCCGGTGGTCGGCTTCGTCACGCTGGGCCTGCTGCTGTACGTGCTGGTGGCCAAGCGCAAGCTGCCGATCCGCGCGCCGGGCGTGCTGGTGGCGTTCGTGTTCGGCACGGTGCTGTATTACGGGCTCGGCCTGGCCGGGCTGGGTGCACCGGGCTTCAAGGTGCCCGAGTGGACCCCGCTGCAGATGGTGCTGCCGTGGCCGACGCTGGGCTTCATCGATGGCCTGCCCACGGCGATCACCTACCTGCCGCTGCTGCTGCCGTTCGGCCTGCTGATGGTGGTGGGCGGCATCAACGTCTCCGAAAGCGCACGCGCGGCCGGGGATGACTACCGCACCCGCGACATCCTGCTGGTGGAGGCGGTGGCCACGCTGGTGGCCGGCCTGTGCGGTGGCGTGGCGCAGACTACGCCGTACATCGGCCAGCCGGCGTACAAGCACATGGGCGCGCGCAGCGGCTACACGCTGCTGACCGGGCTGTTCGTGGGCATCGGCGGCATGCTGGGGGTGATTTCCGGGCTGGTGCAGTGGCTGCCGCTGGCGGTGCTGGCGCCGATCATCGTGTACGTGGCCATCGACATCACCACCCAGGCGTTCCAGGCAACGCCGCGCGAGCATGCCGGTGCGATGGTGCTGGGGTTCCTTCCTTCGGTGGCCTACCTGCTGGCGATCAAGGCGCCGGGCTGGATCCCGCCCGAACAGCTGGCGGCGATGACCACCACGCTCGATGGGCATGGGCTGCCGGAGCTGGCGGTGATCTTCACCTTGGGCAATGGCTTCATCATCACCTCGATGCTGTGGATTGCCGCGGTGGTGGCGATGATCGACGGCAGGCTGCTGCGCTCTTCCGGGATCCTGCTGGTGGCTGCGGCGCTTACCCTGTTCGGGCTGATCCACTCGGTCGATCCGCGCGGTGGGATCTACCTGCCGTGGACACTGGAAGGCTTGCCGGAGCAGATCATGTGGCAGTTCGCGGGCGCGTATGTGGCGCTGGCGGTGCTGTTGGCCCTGTTGTCGGTTATTCCGGTGCCCGCACGGGAAAAGGACGCGGCGTAGACCGCCTGGGCCGACCAACGGTCGGCGCTACCGGGACAGGCCACTGTCCGAGGCGCTCGGTAGCGCCGACCGTTGGTCGGCCCAAGGGATGCGTCACGCGTCCGCGTCCAATTCGGGGTAGTGGCGAAAGATCCCGTTGGTGTTGAACGCCAACCGGCGTTCCGAGGCCAGGTATGCGGCGATGTTCGGTCGCCGTTCCACCCGGTCCTTCAGTGCATGCAGCAGCGGCAGCGACGGCCGCAGTGCCTGCATGCGGCGCGGGAACATGTAGTCCAGCCCGCTCAGCAGCTGGAACAGCGACAGGTCCACGTACGAGTGCTCGCGCAGCGGGTGCAGGCCGCCATTGGCCTCCAGCACGCTTTCAAACCAGCCCAGAAACTTCGGCAACCGCTCGTCCCGCATCGACGCGGCGCGCGCCTTGGCTTCCTTCTTCTGGTCTTCGTAGTACTTCGAGGCCGCAATGGGATGGTGGGTGTCGTGGACCTCCGCGACCAGGTCGGCGATGGTCAGCTGCAGCTGCAACGCCTGCGCGCGCCGCGACGCCGCGTCTGGCACCAGCCCCAGCTCTGGGCCCAGATGGCTGAGAATCGCGCCCACCTGCGCGATCACCTGTCGCCCGGTCACAAGGAACGGCGGCGCGAACGGCCGCAACCCCTCCTGGCTGCCGTCCAGGAACGGCTGCATCACCTCGTCGCCGTGCACCCGCGCCATGTCCGTATAGGAGGCGCCAGCATCTTCCAGCGCCAGCCGGATGAACTCGCCCCGGCCCTGGATGCCGGTCCAGTAGTACAGCTCGTAATGCATGCGCAAGCTCCGCGACAGGAGCGCCCAGCCTCCCGCCTGCGCTGCCAAGCAGGCGTGATGGCGATGTCGCTGCCACGTCGTCCGGGGCCTGAATGCGTTCTCATCCCCCCTTGAAACACGCCTGCATAACCGCATCTGTCAGATAGTGCTGGCTCGGCCAGCGGCAACATATCGAGGACACCCCCATGCGGATGGACAAGCTCACCTCGCGTTTCCAGCAGGCGCTGGCGGACGCACAGTCGCTGGCCGTGGGCCGCGACCACAACATCATCGAACCGGTACACGTGCTCACCGCGCTGCTCGACCAGCAGGGTGGCAGCACGCGCCCGCTGCTGGCCCAGGCCGGGGTCAACGTGCCGGTGCTGCGCGAGCGGTTGACCGAGGCGCTGGACGCCCTGCCGAAGGTCTCCGGGCAGGAAGGCAACCTGTCGATCGGCAATGACCTGAACCGGCTGCTCAACAAGACCGACAAACTGGCCCAGGAGCATGGCGATGCGTTCATCGCCAGCGAGTGGTTCGTGCTGGCCGCGCTCGACGATGGCGGCACGCTGGGCATGGCGCTGCGCGCTGCCGGTGCCGACAAAAACAAGATCGACGCGGCCATCGACAAGATTCGTGGCGGCGAAAGCGTGCAGTCGGAAAATGCCGAAGAACAGCGCCAGGCGCTGGAGAAGTACACCATCGACCTGACCGCGCGTGCCGAGAGCGGCAAGCTGGACCCGGTGATCGGGCGCGACGAGGAAATCCGCCGCACCATCCAGGTCCTGCAGCGCCGCACCAAGAACAACCCGGTGCTGATCGGCGAACCGGGCGTGGGCAAGACCGCCATCGTGGAAGGGCTGGCCCAGCGCATCATCAACGACGAAGTGCCCGAGGGCCTGCGCGGCAAGCGCGTGCTGTCGCTGGACATGGGCGCGCTGATCGCCGGTGCCAAATTCCGCGGCGAATTCGAAGAGCGCCTGAAGGCGGTGCTCAACGACCTGGCCAAGAGCGAAGGCCAGATCATCCTGTTCATCGACGAACTGCACACCATGGTCGGCGCGGGCAAGGCCGATGGCGCGATGGACGCGGGCAACATGCTCAAGCCCGCGCTGGCGCGCGGCGAGCTGCACTGCGTGGGCGCCACCACCCTGGATGAGTACCGCAAGTACATCGAGAAGGATGCCGCGCTGGAGCGCCGCTTCCAGAAGGTGTTCGTGGGCGAGCCCAGCGTGGAAGACACCATCGCGATCCTGCGCGGGCTGAAGGAAAAGTACGCGGTGCACCACGGGGTGGAGATCACCGACCCGGCGATCGTGGCTGCGGCCACGCTGTCGCACCGCTACATCGCCGACCGCCAGCTGCCGGACAAGGCCATCGACCTGATGGACGAGGCGGCCTCGCGCATCCGCATGGAGATCGACTCCAAGCCGGAAGAACTGGACCGCCTGGAACGGCGCCTGATCCAGCTCAAAATCCAGCGCGAGATGCTGAAGAAGGAGAAGGACGACGCCTCGCGCCAGCGTCTGGCCGACCTGGAAACCGAGATCGATGCGCTGGAGCGCGAGTTCTCCGACCTGGACGAGATCTGGAAGTCGGAGAAGGCCGCGCTGCAGGGCACCACGAAGATCAAGGAGCAGATCGAGCAGGTCAAGCTGGAACTGGAAGCGGCGCAGCGGCGCCAGGACTTCGGCCGCATGAGCGAACTGCAGTACGGCCAGCTGCCGCAGCTGGAAAAGCAGCTGCACGCGGCGCAGGAAGCGGAAAACACCGAGTTCAAGCTGGTCCAGGACCGGGTCACCGCCGAGGAGATCGCCGAGGTGGTCTCGCGCTGGACCGGCATTCCGGTCAACCGCATGCTGGAAGGCGAGCGCGACAAGCTGCTGCGCATGGAAGATGTGCTGCATGAGCGGGTAGTGGGCCAGGAAGAGGCGATCAAGGTCGTCTCCGATGCGGTGCGCCGTTCGCGTGCCGGCCTGTCCGACCCGAACCGGCCGAGCGGTTCGTTCCTGTTCCTGGGCCCGACCGGCGTGGGCAAGACCGAGCTGTGCAAGTCGCTGGCCGAGTTCCTGTTCGACAGCAGCGACGCCATGATCCGCATCGACATGAGCGAGTTCATGGAAAAGCACAGCGTGGCGCGCCTGATCGGTGCGCCCCCGGGTTATGTGGGCTACGAAGAAGGCGGTTACCTCACCGAGGCCGTGCGTCGCCGCCCGTACTCGTTGATCCTGCTCGACGAAGTAGAGAAGGCGCACACCGATGTGTTCAACATCCTGCTGCAGGTGCTGGACGATGGCCGCCTCACCGATGGCCAGGGTCGCACCGTGGACTTCCGCAATACCGTCATCGTCATGACGTCCAACCTGGGCTCGCACCAGATCCAGGACATGTCCAGCGATGACAGCCCGGAGGCCTACACGCAGATGAAGGCGGCGGTGATGGGCGTGGTGCAGGCGCACTTCCGCCCGGAGTTCATCAACCGTCTGGACGACATCGTGGTGTTCCACCCGCTGGACAAGGTGCAGATCAAGCAGATCGCCCGCATCCAGATGCAGGGCCTGGAGAAGCGTTTGGCCGAACGTGGCCTGCGCATCGAGGTCAGCGATGCGGCGTTCGAGCTGCTGGGCAACGTCGGCTTCGATCCGATCTACGGTGCCCGCCCGCTCAAGCGCGCGATCCAGGCGCAGCTGGAGAACCCGCTGGCGCAGAAGATCCTGTCCGGCGAGTTCGTTGGCGGCGATGTGATCCAGGTGGATGCGGCCGAAGGCCGCCTGGCGTTTGCCAAGGGCTGAGCGGTCCCGCGACGATGAAGCAAGGCCCCGGTCAAGCCGGGGCCTTCTTTTTGCGCGTCAGCGTGGAACGAACTTGACGGGGCCGCGGTAGTCCGGCCAGGCAGTGGAGGTGTTGTCGCGCAGGGTGACTGCTTTGCGCTTTGGTATCGTGCCGTCGACGGCGTCAGCGCTGGGCGCGGATACGCCGGCAAACAGGGTGGGAATGAACACCGCCGGGTTGAGGGCATCTTCATCCATGATTACCGGTGCCACCTGCAGGGTGGTGGTCTTGCCGGCTTCGACGGTGAAGGAGGCCACGTTGCGGTTCACGAAGGTCGCCCGGTCCAGCAGCCGCTGTTCGCTGTAGCTGCGGCGGGGTTCCCGGCTCACGGCGGTGATCCGGTAGGTGCCCACCGGCAGCTGCAACGCGTGCCGGTACCCGTAGCGGGTGGTAAAGCCGTAGTCGAAGTCGAGGTACCGGGTATCGACGACGGTGAGCACCAGTTCGTTGCCCTTGATGCCCCAGTCCACGCCGCCGGTGCGGATCAGTTCCTGCAGCTCCTTGCTGAGCGGTACTTCCGATTGCAGCTTGTCCACTTCCATGACCAGCGTGCCGGTGGCCGACTGGGCCAGGCACGCGAAGCTGCCCGACAGCAGCGCAGCCGCCAGCAGTGTGCGTAAGGCAAAGCGCATGTTCCGTCCCTTGGTGACAATCGCAGGGACCCCGCCCCTGCTGCGACGTCGCCGGAAGCTTCCCGGGCGACCGTCGCGGAGTATGCACGGTCAGCTGGCGGTTTGAAATGTGAGTTGCGGTCCCCGCTTCAGACGATCAGAGGTACACCACCCGTTCCGCATCGGTGCGGGTCATCGGTGTTCCCGGCGTGCAGTTGAAGGCTTGGGCATAGGCCGGCAGATTGGCCGGGCCCACATTGGCGCGCGGGGCGCCGAAGGCGTGGACGTCGGTTTCCGCGTCCTGCCGCAACCGCTGGGCGGTGTGCAGGCGGCGGTGGGTAACGGCCCCGCCCACGAAGAAGTCCCGCACGATGCCCAGCCTGTCCGGCACCGGATCGGTCAGGTTGTCCGTGACATGCAGCAGCGCGTCCAGGGCAATGGACAGTCCGCCCAGATCGGCCATGTTCTCGCTGGCTGTCAGCTGTCCGTTGATCGCCACGCCGTCGACCTGCTGCTGGTCGAACTGTGCCGCCAGGCGCGCTGACAGCGCGGCGTAGCGCTGGTGGTCGGCGTCGCTCCACCACCCCTGCAGGCCGCCGTCGATGCCGAACTGGCTGGATTCGGCGGAGAACGCATGCGACAGCTCATGCCCGATCACCACCCCGATCGCACCGTAGTTGAACGCGGGACCGGCGCCGATGTCGAAGTAGGGCGGCTGCAGCAGCGCCGCCGAGAGGGCGATGTAGGGTTCTTCCTCCAGCATGTCGTAGTAACCGTCGACGGTCTGCGCGGTCATCCGCCAGGTTGAAGGGTCCACCGGCGCGCCCAGTCGCGCCAGTTCCCTGCGCTGTACGAAAGCGGTTGCCCGGCGCAGGTTGCGCAGGTAGCCGCAGGATTCGGTGTGCAGTCCGGACCAGTCGGGCCAGCGCTCGGGGTGGCCGATGCGGGTACGAAGCCGGTCCGCCTTGCGCAGGGCCGTGGCGCGGGTATCGGGGTCCATCCAGGGCACGACCTGCAGGCGGCGTTTCAATGCAGCGGTGATCTGCTCGACCAGCGCATTGACGGCCTCGCGCGTTTCAGCGGGAAATGCCACCGGCACATACAGCTCGCTGATCGCTTCGCCCGCCACCCGCTCGATCGCGGCCAGCACCTGCTTCCAGCGCGGTGGCATCGCATCCTGGCCCTGCAGCGTGCGCGCGTGGAAGGCGTGGTGGGCACGCACGAAGTCATCGCCCAGGAACGGGCTGGCCGAATCCAGCGTATGGAAGCGCAGGTAGGCGCGCCAGGTGGCCGGATCCTCCGTCGTCAGGGCCGCAGCGACCTCCTGGTGGAATCCCGGCGTGGGCAGCGAGAACCGGTCAGGAGGGGCCACGCCCAGCGACTGGAACAGCGCGCTCCAGCGGAACCCGGGCGTCAGCGCGTCGGCCTCTGCCAGGCTGACCGGATGGTAGTAATGGGTGAGGTTGGCGTTCAACTCCTCCCATGGCGTGGACGCATTGGCGAACCGGCGTTCCAGCGCCAATACCGCATCGGCCTGGCGTTCGGCGTCGGCCGGTGCGTCGCCGGCCAGGCGCAGCACATGGGCAACATGCGCGCGGTAGCCCAGCGCGGCTTCGACGTGGTCGTCCGTGAGGTAGTAGCTGCGGTCCGGCATCCCGAGGCCGCCCTGGAAGGCGTAGGCGATCTGCGTATCGCGCGCGTCCATGTCGCGGTCCACCCCAAAGCCGAACACCGGGTTGATTCCGGCGGCGGTGAGGGCGTGCAGATGGGCCTCGATCTGGGCGGGTGACTGAAGCCCGTCGATCGCGGCGAGTTCATCGCGCAAGGGGGAGATGCCTTCGGCATTGATCCGGTGCTGGTTCATGCCGGTCGTCCAGAGATCGGCGACAATTCTTTCGGCAGGCGTAGGCAGCTCAAGCCGTGCCGCCTGCTCGGCCAACCGCCGCTGCAGGGCCAGGGAACGGTCCTGCAACATGGCCGGTACGTCCCAGCGCGACTGGTCGTCCGGCCGGGTTGCGGTGGCGTGCCAACGCGCATTGACATGGTCGTACAGCGAGTCGCACGGCGAGTGGGCAGGATCGAGGTCGGCGGGGGTGAACCGCATCGGCGCGGGCAGGCCATCGGCAGTCTCCGGCGTCTGAACCTGCGAGTCGGCGGCAGGGAGACCTGCGAAGCGTGTATTGCACTCGTCCCGGGCTGCGCGGTGGCCAGCCTGGTAGCCCAACCACCCGCCGACGAGCGCACCGCCCAGCGCGGTCACGGCGGCACCGGCGAGGAGTTGCGGACACTGGCGGGGTCGGGACAGGCAGCCTGCAGCGGCCGCTGAAGCAATCCCGTTCAATGGTTCCTGCGCCGGCACGGCCAGGTACGCCTCGCCCCGCGTCGCGCCCGCACCAGGCAGCAGCGCCGGCCGTACCGGCGGGGTCGAATCCGCGCGCGCCGCACCCGACGCGGACGCCGGTACGATCAGGCTGGAGAGCGCGGCGAGGGTGAGTACGCCGGCGTTGCCCACGCGCAGCAGCGGTGGATGGGCGGAACCAAACCGCTGGTGCCGGGCGTGATCCTGCGCGGGCTGTTGGCCGCGTAGCGACCGATCGAATTCGCCCACGCTGCGGCGGTGTTGTTGTACGGCATCGGCACGCATGGCGTGACCTCCACTATCAGTCGTGCGGGTGCCTGCCCTCGCAGGCGGAGCGCGATCATGACCACGGGCGCGGAGAACGCACATAGGATTGGTACGAAACGCACCCTGCACATCACCACAGGGACGGTGCTCATGAGCAACCGGCATGACAGGGCGCGGTGGGGCTCGGCTATGGTGCGTTTTCGCACGCACCGTGCGCGGAGACCTCACGATGTCGGAACCGGACACCTCGCTGCCGCCGTGGAAAGCGGAAACCATCGCCGTGCATGGCGGGTATCGCCCGGACCCGACCACGCGCGCGGTGGCGGTGCCGATCTACCAGACCGTGGCCTACGCATTCGACGATACCCAGCACGCGGCGGACCTGTTCGACCTCAAGGTGCCAGGCAACATCTACACGCGCATCATGAACCCGACCACCGACGTGCTGGAGCAGCGCCTGGCGGCGCTGGAAGGCGGCATCGGCGCACTGGCGCTGGCGTCGGGGCAGGCGGCCATCACCTACGCGATCCAGACCATCGCCGAGGCGGGGGACAACATCGTGGCGTCCAGCGCGTTGTATGGCGGCACCTACAACCTGTTCGCGCACACCCTGCCGCAGTTCGGCATCCAGACCCGGTTCGCCGATTACCGCGATCCGGATGGGTTCGCCGGCCTCATCGATGACCGCACCAAGGCGGTGTTCGTCGAATCCATCGGCAACCCGCGCGGCAACATCACCGACATCCAGGCGGTGGCCGACATCGCGCACGCGCACGGGGTGCCGCTGATCGTCGACAACACGGTGGCCACCCCGTACCTGCAGCGCTCGTTCGATTTCGGCGCGGACATCGTGGTGCACTCGCTGACCAAGTACCTGGGCGGGCACGGCACCAGCGTCGGCGGGGCTATCGTGGATTCGGGCCGGTTCCCGTGGGCCGAACACAAGCAGCGCTTCCGCCGCCTCAACGAGCCGGACGTGAGCTACCACGGCGTGGTCTATACCGAGGCGCTGGGTCCTGCGGCCTACATCGGGCGTGCCCGGGTGGTGCCGCTGCGCAATACCGGCGCGGCACTGTCGCCGTTCAATGCCTTCCTGATCCTGCAGGGCATCGAAACGCTGGCGCTGCGGCTGGACCGGATCAATGCCAACGCGCTGGCCATTGCCGGTTTCCTGCGCGACCACGCCAAGGTGGCGTGGGTGAACTACGCAGCGCTGCCCGACCACCCCGAACATGCGCTGGTGCAGCGCTACCTGCGCGGGCATGGCTCGGGCGTGCTGACCTTCGGCCTGCCGGGCGGCCGCGCGGCGGGTGCGCGCTTCCTGGATGCCCTGCAGCTGTTTACCCGGTTGGTGAACCTGGGCGATGCCAAGTCGCTGGCTACCCATCCGGCATCGACCACGCACCGCCAGCTGGATGCGGCGGAACTGGAACGCGCCGGGGTGAGCGAAGACACCGTGCGGCTGTCGATCGGCATCGAACACGTGGACGACCTGCTGGCCGATCTGGAGCAGGCGCTGGCCAAGGCGTGAGGCGGGACCACCCCGGCCGGTGCGGGCCGGCCGGGGTGGGTTTTTATCAGGGCGCCGGCGCGTGCAGCCACGCGTCAAGGGCGTTCTCGATCACGGCGAGCGCGGCCATGGCGCGACGCGGGTCGACCTGGTCGAGCTGGTCATGGCGGTTGTGGATGTTGGCCATCGCGCGTGACAGCGGCAACGCCTTGTAGGTGTGCATGGCGTGTTCCATGGCGTCCATCCGCGTTTCCATCGCCTGCGTCTCATCCGGTCCCAGGGTGCCATTGAGGTAGTGCTCGAACCGGCTCCAGTCCACCTCCGCATTGGCCAGCCACAACCGCGTACGCGCCTGCTGCATGTCGCGTTCAAGCGTGATGTCGGCCGCATCGGCCAGGTTCATTCCCAGCGCCGGCACGCCGTCGCGCTGGAAGGGAATATGGTCGGACTGCATTACCCAGCCCGCGCTGTCATGCACGGTCAGCCCGACCTCGCCGGCAGCGGCTTCGAGCAGCCCACGCAGCTGCGCTTCGGCGGCGGTGACCGGAGCCGGAGGTGGCTGCAGCGCACGCGAATCGCCGTCCATGTAGAGGTGGTGGCGGTCCGAGCCGGACAACGTCATGCCGTCGCCGCGCCCGGTCATGTCGAGGTTGAGCGCCACATCGGGGCAGCTGGCCTGCGCCAGGCATTGTTCGACGAAGGCTTTGGCGCCGAGCATGCCGTGCTCTTCCAGATCCGACACCAGCAGCTGGACGCGAACGCCGTCGGGCAGCGTTGCCGCGCCCAGCTTCCGCGCCAGCGCCAGCAGCGTGGCCAATCCGGTGCCGTTATCGCTGGCACCGCTGGAGCCTTCGCGCGCGCCGGTCATGTCGCCATGGGCGAGCACCATCAACGTGCGTCGGGGGGTGCCGGCACCGGAAAATTCCAGCATCAGATTGCAGCCGTTATAGGTCTGGTCGAAGCCGAAGGAGTCGCGGGTGCTGCCGGAGAACGGCAGCTGGTGCAGGGTGTGTCCGTCGCGCCGGAGCAGCGCACGAAGCGTGTCGAAACGCGCGATGTTGGCGGCCACCTCGCGCTGTGCACCGGTCATGCCCGGCTGCTGTGCATCCAGTGTGGCCTGTGCGATCTGCTCCAGATCCAGCTGGAAGCACGCCTGCGCCGGGCTCACCACGCTGCCCAGCAGGTCCGCCGCCCAATCCACCCACGACAGCATGGGCGCCAGTGCGGCCGCGTCGGCACCGGCGGGCCAGCCGCCGTGCGTGTGCGTTTCAGCATGGCGGGCCACGCCCAGCGTCACCATGATCTGCCGACGGGTGGCTTCAGGGAGTTCCTGCAGCAGCGACCGGATGGCCGGGGCGGTGCAGGCCGCCGCATCGGTGCCGCAGTCGCGGACGATCTGCAGCAGCTGCATGCGCTGCTCGTCCGGCAGCAGCGCATACAGCGACTGCGGCAGGGACGCGGACGACTCGCGCGACGCTTCCGAGCCGGCCGCCGGCGCACTGAAACGCCCAAATGCGTACCCGAGTGCGCCGCCTCCGAGCGTGCTGGCCGTCAGCGCGCCGAAGGTCAGCAGGCTGGCGGCCAGCGTCTGCGGACAGTGCCGGGGGGACGCGATGCAGCCGAGGGTGGCGCCATTGGCGATATGTTCGAGTGCGACCACGGGCGCCGTCGGTGCATCGCCGAGCATCGGCACGGCCTGGTGGTCGATGCCCCCCTGCGCCCTGGCGCCCGGCAATGGCATCGGGTCGCCCGCCGGCGCCCTCACGCCGCGCGGCGGCATGCGACCGATGGCCATCGCCGAGGATAGGGCCAGTGCGGCAACCAGCCATTGCTGGCCGTTTCGTACCGTCAGCGGGCCCGTCCGGCCTGGCAGCGCCTGCACGCCGCGAGGCTGCGCGATCCTGTTGTTGAACTCGCCCTGGGCGCGGCGGACCAACGAAATATCGAGCGGCATAACAACCTCCTCGTTGAGGGAGCGCCGTGGCCGCTGCGGTGCAGGTGGCGGGGCGCCGGTGCGATGCACAGTGCACGCGCGCGCCGGACTTGCCCATGGGAGTAGTTGCGTTTGTCAGAACCGCACCGGCTTCCGCAACGCGGTGCTCAGTACAGACCGGATCGCCATCACACGGGATGGCGGCGAACCGCTACGATCCGCCCTCAGGTGCGCAAGATCCGACACGCGCTGCGGCGCGCGGCGGGTCACGCTGCAGTCCTGTCCCGCAAGGAGCCCGCCATGAGCCGCCTCGTCCAGGTCCATCAACGCCACGGTATCGACCGCGTCATCGCCCACCTGCAGGCCTGCCTGCGCGCGGGCGATCCTCTGCCCGAACTGGAGGGACTGGCGGCGATAGCGCACCAGTCGCCCTATCACTTCCATCGGCTGTACCGCGCGCTGACCGGCGAAACCCCTGGGCGCACCGTGCTGCGCCTGCGCTTGGCGCAGGCCCTGCACCTGCTGGGCAAGCCTGGCAGCCGGGTGACCGACGTGGCCCTGCAGTCGGGCTACGAGAGCCCACAGGCGCTGGCACGCATCTGCAGGCAGATGCTGGGTGCGACGCCCAGCGCGCTGCGCGATGATCCACAGCTGCGCGGGCAGTGCCAGCAGCGCCTGGTGCTGCCGGCCGCGGACAATGCGCCGGCCGAGCCTGCCCTGCAGGTACGGGTGCTCACCCTGGAACCGTTCGACGTGGTGGCGCTGCGCACCCGCGGTGCGTTCGACGATCTGGACCAGGCATTCGGCCGTGTGTTCGCCTGGGCAGCGGGCGCAGGGCTGGCCGACCAGCTTCAGCAATTGATCGGAATCGCCCTCAACGATCATCGCGACGTGCCGGCGCGGGCCTGCGAATTCGACTGCGCGATGGGCTTCGGTACGAATGTGGCGGCACCGCCGCCGATGCGGGTGCTGCGGCTGGGCGGCGGCGACCATGCGGTGCTGCGCCACGTGGGCAGCTACGCCGGTCTTGAAGCCGCCACCGACGCGCTGCTGAGGCAGTGGCTGCCCGACAGCGGGCGCGTGCTGCGCGACGCGCCGTTGTACTACCACTATCTGGACGACCCGGAGGACGTCCCCGAGGCGATCCTGCGCGCCGATATCTGCGTGCCGCTGGCGGCCCGTTAAACCACCGGAATGGTGTGCTTGCCGATGTTGCGGTAAGGCGGGGTGGCCATGACCATTTCGGCCAGCGAGTACGCCAGTTCGCGTTCGGCCATCACCGTGCCGTCGGCGCCGTGTTCGAGCAGGTGCTTGACCTCGGCGTCGCTGTGCGCGCGCGCCAGCAGGGTCAGGCCCGGGTTGAGCGCGCGCAGCTTGGCCAGGGTTTCGCCCGCCTCCAGCGGCTGCGGAATGGCCAGCACCGCGATCTTGGCGCGTTCGGGGTGGGCTTCGGCCAGCACGCGGTCGGAGGCGGCACTGCCACGGATCGCCGGCAGCCCGGCGGCGTGTGCTTCGGCCACATGCTCCTTGTTGTCATCGATCACCAGCACCGGCACGCCGCGGTCACGCAGCACCTGCGCCAGCGCGCTGCCGACCCGGCCGTAGCCGATCACGATGGCGTGGTCGTGCAGGTCCAGCGAGGGGCCAGGCGGCAATTCGGTTTCCACGGCGGCGGCGGGGGTCTCCTGGTGCTTCACCAGCCAGCGGTCGAGCA
Source organism: Stenotrophomonas sp. CCNWLW57 (assembly GCF_037203925.1). Lineage (NCBI taxonomy): Bacteria > Pseudomonadati > Pseudomonadota > Gammaproteobacteria > Lysobacterales > Lysobacteraceae > Stenotrophomonas > Stenotrophomonas sp. CCNWLW57. The sequence continues at coordinate 93,231 of NZ_JBBCBJ010000001.1, read as the reverse complement.
GGCCGAACACCAGCGGGTTGAGCATGATCGAGATCAGCGCGCCGGCCAGCACCAGTGCCTGGCCGGTGGGCGGCAGGATCTTCAGGCTCACGCCCAGGCCGGCGATGATGAAGGCGAACTCGCCGATCTGCGCCAGGCTGGCCGAAATGGTCAGCGCGGTGCCGTTGGGGTGGCCGAACGCACGCACGATGAAAAACGCGGCAGCGGACTTGCCGAACATGATGATGGCGGCGGTGGCCAGCACCTGCCACGGGTGTTCGACCAGGATGGCCGGGTTGAACAGCATGCCCACCGAGACGAAGAACAGCACCGCGAAGGCATCGCGCAGCGGCAGTGAATCGTTGGCGGCCTTGTGGCTGAGCTCGGATTCGTTGAGCAGCATGCCGGCGAAGAACGCGCCCAGCGCGAACGACACGCCGAACAGCATGGCCGAGCCGAACGCCACGCCCAGTGCGATGGCCAGCACCGCAAGGGTGAACAGTTCGCGCGAGCCGGTACCGGCGATGCGCTCCAGGATCCACGGAATGACCCGCCGGCCGACCACCAGCATCACCGCCACGAACAGGCCCAGCTGCACGAAGGTCCAGCCGATGCTGGCCAGCACGCTGCCGACGGTGTGGGTTTCATTGGCGGCATCCGGGCCGAACACGCCGGCCAGCACCGGCATCATCACCAGGGCCAGCACGCAGGCCAGGTCTTCGACGATCAGCCAGCCGACCGCGATCTTGCCGCGCTGGGTTTCCAGCAGGCGGCGTTCTTCCATTGCGCGCAGCAGCACCACGGTACTGGCGGTGGCCAACGCGAAGCCGAACACCACGCCGTGGATCACCGGCCAGCCCATCAGCCAGGCAAGGCCCCAGCCCAGCAGGGTGGCGACCAGGATCTGGCCGACCGCGCCGGGAATGGCGATCGCCTTGACCGCCATCAGGTCTTTCAATGAGAAGTGCAGGCCGACACCGAACATCAGCAGCATCACGCCGATTTCGGCCAGCTGGTTGGCCAGCGCCTGGTCGGCGACGAAGCCGGGAGTGAACGGTCCTACGCAGATGCCCGCAACCAGGTAACCGACCAGCGGAGACAAACGCAGCTTGTTGGCCAGCGCACCCAAAATGAAGGCGAGCCCAAGGCCAACGGCGACGATGTTGATCAGGTCGGTGTCATGGTGCATCGGGGCTCGCAACTTGGGGGATGCCCCGATTTTCACCGATGCGGCCCGATCCGGCAAACCGCGCTGCGGTCTGCCGGATCCAATGTCACCCGCCGCTTACCACTTGTAGGTCACGCGGCCGTACACATAGGCGCCATTGAAGCCGTACGGCGAGTAGTTGCTGTACGGGAGCATGCCCCAGGTGGAGTTCTGCAGGTCCACGGTGCGGTCGGGGTACTCGTCCAGCAGGTTGTCCGCACCCAGGGTCAGGGTCCAGTTCTCGCTGGGCTTGTAGGCCACCGAGGCATCGAGCACCCACGAGGCATCGTAGGTCTGGTCGCGGGTCGGGGTGGCCGAATTGCGCACGGTGAACGAGCCGTAGCGGGTGGCGGCCAGGTTCAGGTCCCAGTGGTCCGAACGCCAGGTGCCGCTCAGGATGGTCTTGTCACGCGGGTAGCTGTCTTCGATGCGGCCCACTTCATCGCGGCCGATCAGCGACTGGGTCAGGCCCAGCGAGCCGAACACGGCCGGGGAAGCGATGAACTTCTTCACCTCGGTGTCGTTGTAGCTGTAGGCCGCGGTCAGTTCCAGCGAGCTGGCACTGAACGGGATGGTGTAGCTGGACACGGCGTCCACGCCGCGGGTGCGGGTATCCACGCCGTTGGTGAAGTAGGAGAAAGCGGTGACCTGCGGCAGGCCCAGGTCGGCCAGCAGCGCATTGGTGGCAGCGTTGGTGGTGATGTTGGTGGACAGGATGATGCGGTCGTCGATGTCGATCTGGTACGCATCCACGGTCAGGTAGAGGCGGTCGATCGGCTGCAGCACCAGGCCCACGCTGTAGGAGGTGGAGCTTTCGGCCTTCAGCGGGCTGGCGCCCAGCGCCTGCGCGGCAGTGCTGGTGGTGGGGAAGGTGCCGCGTTCGACGAACACGCCGTTGACGATGGTGCTGGTTACCGCCTGGTAGCTCTGCTGGGCCAGCGAGGGCGCGCGGAAGCCGGACGAGGCGGTGGCACGCAGCGCGACCTTGTCGGTGAAGGCGTAGCGGGCCGACAGCTTGCCGGAGAACTTGTCGCCGAAGTCCGAGTAATCCTCATAGCGGCCGGTGACGCCGGCCGAGAACTTGTCGGTCAGGTCCGCTTCCAGGCCGGCGTAGACGGCGTAGTTGTCGCGGTCGGCATCGACGGCATTGAGCGGGGTGAAACCGCCGAAGCCCTGCGCACCGGTGCCGAAGTAGGAATTGGGCTCGCCCGCGCTCTGTTCCCACTTCTCACGGCGGTACTCACCGCCGAAGGACAGCGTGACCGGGTAGGCCAGGCCCCAGTCCAGCTGCTTGGTGATGTCCACGTTGCCGATGTCCTGGGTGTATTCCAGCGCGCCGGCGTAGAACGAACGCGGGCTGTCCACGCCCAACGCGTAGTTGATGCTGTTGCGGGTGTGGAAGTCGATCTTGTTGGTGCCGTGGTTGTAGCTCACGTCCCAGGTCCAGCCGCTTTCGGTGTCGCCCTTCACGCCGGCCACCAGCGAACGGTCCTTGGAGTACTGGTTGATTTCCGGCACGAAGCCGTCGGGGTAGGTCTGCGCCAGCAGCGCGCCCTGGCCGCTGTTGGTGCGCGAGCGGTAGAACGCGAACGAGGTGATGTCGCGGTTGCTGGCCAGTGCGGTGGCGTAGGCCGAGACGTGGTCGCTGAACTGGAAGCTGGCATTGGCCGAGGCGGCGGTGGCATCCACCTGCGGGTCGCCGACCACGAAGGTGGTCTGGCCCACGCTGGGGAAGTTGCCGGTGTTCGGCGTGGTGCCCTGGTAGGGCCCGGCGCGGTTGCTTTCGTCCTGCTGGGTGATCTGGCCGGCCACGTGCACGCTGCCGCGGCCGTCGGCGAAGCCGATGCCGGTATCGCCGGAGAGCTGGTACTTGTTGCCGTCGCCGGCCGAGTACTGGCCGGCATCCAGGGCCAGGCTGCCGCCCGCGCTGGAGCCCTTGAGCACGATGTTGATCACGCCGGCGATGGCGTCCGAGCCGTACTGCGCCGAGGCGCCGTCGCGCAGCACTTCGACGCGCTCGATGGAGGCGATCGGAATGGCGTTGATGTCCACCGCCGACGAGCCGCGGCCAATGCTGCCGTTGACGTTGATCTGGGCCGAGGTGTGGCGGCGCTTGCCGTTGACCAGCACCAGTACCTGGTCCGGGGACAGGCCGCGCAGCTGCGCCGGGCGGATGCCACTGGTGCCATCGGTCAGCGCCGGGCGCGGGAAGTTCAGCGAGGGCAGGGCACGCGCCAGCGCGGTGGCCAGTTCGGTGGTGCCGGTGGACTGCAGCGCCTCGGGGGTGATGATGTCGATCGGCGACTGCGACTCGGCCACGGTGCGGTCGGCGACGCGGGTACCGGTCACGATGACCGTGTCCAGGGTGTTGGCGGTGGCGCGGGCAGGGGCGTCCTGGGCGGCGACACTGAAGGCGGAGGCCCCGAGGGCGACGGCGACAGCGGCGGCAAGCGTACGGGTCTTGCGGTTCATCACGATGTGGCTCCGGTTGGGACGAGGCGGCACCGGGCGACATCACGACTGCGGGAAAGCGGGTCAGCGAGGGCGGGTGTTGCGGTGCGCAATTAACGGATTAACGGTATTTTTATTGGCTGTCAAATTGAAAAAACGTTGCAAAAGCAACGGTTTAGCAAGATTCGGTCAATCAGGCGGGGGAGGGTCCCGGGGAAAGCGCTGGCAGGTTCGTGGGAGAGAGACGAGGCCTGCCGCGCATCCCGGGGCGCGTCAAGTATTCGTTAACGCTAGAATTGCGTCGCAGGAAAGGTGCTCACCAGCACATTCCATTCCGTTATATGGACCCCCCAGATGATTTCCCTTCGTAACTTCGCCTTGCGCCGCGGCGAGCGGCTGCTGTTGTCCAATGTCGACCTGACCCTGCATGCGGGCTACCGCGTGGGCGTGGTCGGCCGCAACGGAGCCGGCAAGTCCAGCCTGTTCGCGGCCGTGCAGGGCGAGCTGGAGGCCGACAAGGGCGATGTGGACCTGCCCGGCAAGATCCGCATCGCCAGCGTGGCCCAGGAAACCCCGGCGCTGCAGGACCCGGCGCTGCAGTTCGTGCTGGAAGGCGACACCGAAGTGGCAGCCGTGCTGCGCGAGGAAGCCGAGGCGACCGCGCGCGAGGACTGGGAGGCGGTGGCCAATGCGCACCAGAAGATGGCCGAGATCGGTGCGTACGATGCCGAATCCCGTGCGGGCAAGCTGCTGCATGGCCTGGGCTTCCCGTCCGACACCCATTCACGGCCGGTGGCGACGTTCTCCGGTGGCTGGCGCGCACGACTGAACCTGGCGCGCGCGCTGATGATGCCCAGCGACCTGCTGCTGCTCGACGAACCGACCAACCACCTCGACCTGGACGCGGTGTTCTGGCTGGAGCAGTGGCTGCTCAAGTACCCGGGCACGCTGCTGCTGATCTCGCATGACCGCGAGTTCCTCGACAACGTGGCCACCCATACCCTGCACCTGCATGGCGGCGGCGCCAAGCTGTACCCGGGCGGCTACACCGACTTCGAGCGCCAGCGCGCCGAACAGCTGCGCCAGCAGCAGATCGCGCACGAGAAGGAACAGGCCGAACGCGCCCACCTGCAGAGCTTCATCGACCGGTTCAAGGCGCTGGCCAGCAAGGCAACGCAGGCACAGAGCCGCATGAAGCGCCTGGCCAAACTGACCGGCACCGAAGCGGTGCGTGCCGAGCGCGAGTTCCGCATCGAGTTCGCGCCGCCGGCCAAGCTGCCGTTCTCGCTGATCCGCCTCAACGATGTGGAGGCCGGTTACAGCCCGGACGCGGTGATCCTGCACAACGTGGGCTTCGGCCTGGAGGCGGGGCAGCGCATCGGCCTGCTGGGTCCCAACGGCGCGGGCAAGACCACGCTGGTGCGGACCCTGGTCGGTGAGCTGGACCCGGTGGCCGGCGATCGCTCGGCGCACCCGGACCTGCGCATCGGCTACTTCGCGCAGCACACGGTCGAGTCGCTGCATGAAGGCCAGTCGCCGATGGACCACTTCCGGGACATCTCCCCGGATGGCAGCAACCAGGCCTTCCGCGATTTCCTCGGCAAGTGGAACTTCGCCGGCGACCGTGCGTTCGAGCCGGTGGATGGTTTCTCCGGTGGTGAGCGCGCGCGCCTGGCGCTGGCGATGATTGCCTGGCAGCAGCCGAACGTGCTGCTGCTTGACGAACCGACCAACCACCTTGACCTGGAAATGCGCGAAGCACTGGCCGAAGCGCTGGCGACCTTCGAAGGGGCGATCGTGATGGTCTCGCACGACCGCCACCTGATCGGCCTGGTCTGCGACACCTTCTGGCGCGTGGCTGACGGTGTGGTGGAGCCGTTCGACGGCGACCTGGACGAGTACGCAGCGTGGCTGCGTTCGCGCCCGGCCGCGCAGGGCACCAAACAGAAGATGGCCGCTGCCGCGCCGGAGCCGGTGCCGCCAACCCCGCCGCTGCCGCCGAAGAAGACCGTCAACCCGGTGAAGCTGGCCAGCGCCGAAGCCAAGGTCAACGAGATGGAAGCTCGCTTGGCCGAGCTGGACCGCCAACTGGCCGACCCGGTCAACTACGCCGACGCCACCCGCATGGCGGTGCTCGGCCGCGACCGCGAAACCACCGCGCAGCAGCTGGAAAAAGCCGAAGCCGCGTGGATGGAATTGATGGCCTGAAGGCCCGTGCCGACCGTTGGTCGGCACAAACATGCCCGCGTAGCGACACGCCATGCGTGTCCACGGAATGCCCGAACGAAACCCGGACACGCATGGCGTGTCCCTACGCCTGCGCTTCCAACCAGGTCCTGAAACGCTTCCCCGCCTCGCTTTCCGCCCGCGAACGCAACCGCGTCAGCCAATAACTCCCCAGCTCCAGCGTCTGCGCGAACGGCTGCACCAGCCGTCCCTGCGCCAGGTCCTGTTCGAACATGCGCAGCGGCAGCAACGCCACGCCGGCACCGGCGGCGGCCGCGCTGGCCAGCGTCAACGACGAATCAAACACCGGCCCGCGCGCTTCCAACTCGGCCACGCCAGCAGCCTGCAGCCACTGCGGCCACTCATCACTGCGGTAGGAGCGCAGCAGTGCCACGCTGGCCAGGTCGCGCGGTTGCCGCAGCGTCCGCGCCAGTGCCGGCGCGCACACAGGTGCAAAAGGCGCCGCCAGCACCGGGGTGCACACCTGGCCCTGCCAGTCGCCATCGCCGAAGCGGATCGCCAGGTCCAGCCCTTCGCCGGCCAGGTCGATGCGGTTGTTGTGGGTCTGCAGGCGCAGCTCGATATCCGGGTGCCGCGCGTTGAAATCGGCCAGCCGCGGCAGCAGCCAACCGGTGGCGAACGTGCCCACTACGCCGACCCCGAGCACCTCGCGGAAATGCCCGCCCACGAACCGGTCCAGGCTCACCGCGATGCGGTCGAAGGCCTCGTTCAGCACCGGATACAGGCGCGCTCCTTCGTCGGTCAGCGCCACCCCTCGCGGCAGCCGGTGGAACAGCACCGCGCCCAGTCGCTCCTCCAACCCCCGGATCTGATGGCTCAAGGCAGCCTGGCTGACGCACAGCTCCAGCGCGGCGCGAGTGAAGTTCTGGTGGCGCGCGGCGGCCTCGAAGGCACGCAACGCGTTGAGCGGGAGCTGGGGACGAAGCATGGGCGAGTCGTGAGGAATCTTGATGGGTAATGGTAACGCCGGCAGGGCCTACGGTAGCGTCGACCGTTGGTCGACCCAGGCGGTGCTGGAAGCATCTCGGGCTGTGACCCTCCGTGGTCGATGCAGCACTCCTTGGGCCGACCAACGGTCGGCGCTACCACGGGTGGACGCCATGCGAGGTAACCCTGCCGTTACCACCATGCCATGAATCCTGCTCATGCCTCCCGTTGGGAATACTCGCTGGTGGCCTGTGGCCCGAAATGCTTCCATGGCCACTTCCCAGCCCCGGAGATGCCCAATGCTCGCCCGCCGCCAGTTCCTCCAGATGACCGGTGCCGCCGCCGCTTCCGCCTTGGCCGCTACCGTGTTGGCCAAGACGCCGCCGACCGCACTGGCGGGTGACAAGCCGCAGGCAGCCGATTTCGCCGCCCTGGAAAAAGCCAGTGGCGGGCGTCTGGGCGTGACCCTGCTCGACACGGCGAGCGGCCGCCGCATCGGCCATCGCCAGGACGAGCGCTTCCCGATGTGCAGCACCTTCAAGTTCGCGCTATCGGCGGCGGTGCTGCATCTGGCCGACCAGGGCACGCTGTCGCTGGACCGGCGGCTGCCGGTGCGCCAGCAGGACATGCTCTCCCACGCACCGGTGACCAAGCGCCATGTGGGCAAGGACCTGACCGTGCGCGACCTGTGCCGCGCGACCATGGTCACCAGCGACAACCCGGCGGCGAACCTGCTGTTGGGGGTGGTCGGCGGGCCGGCCGGGGTGACTGCGTTTCTCCGCGCCAATGGCGATGCGGTGACCCGCAACGATCGCCTGGAGCCGGACATGAACCGGTTCGCGCCCGATGATCCGCGCGATACCACCAGCCCCGCTGCGATGGCCGCCAGCCTGCAGCGGTTCGTGCTGGGGGATGTGCTCACGCCAGCCTCGCGACTGCAGCTGGCCGACTGGCTGATCGACAACGAAACCGGTGACACGCGGCTGCGTGCCGGGCTGTCGTCGGCGTGGCGGGTGGGCGACAAGACCGGCAGCAATGGCGAAGACACCACCAACGACATCGCCATCCTGTGGCCGCTGGCCGGTGGGGCGCCCTGGGTGCTGACCAGCTACCTGCAGGGTGCCACGGTGGATGATGCCGGGCGCAACGACACGCTGCGCCAGGTTGCGGTGATCGCCGAGAAAATGATCAGCGCGCACGCGCGCTGATCACTGCGGCGTCAGGCGGTGCCGGTTTCCTTGACCGCACCAAGGAACTCGCGCCCCCAGCGGTCCACGTCGTAATACTCCACGCTGCCGAACAACTGGCGCATGCGCCCGCCTGCCTCCTCTTCCGGCATCGACAGCGCCTGCAGCAGCCCGGCGGTCAGATCGGCCGGATCATGCGGGTTGGTCAGCACCGCGCCCTTCAACTCGGCCGCCGCGCCAGCGAATTCACTCAGCACCAGCACGCCATTGCTGCCTTCGATGCCATGGGTGGCCACGAACTCCTTGGCCACCAGGTTCAGGCCATCGCGCAGCGGGGTGATCCACATCACCTGCGCAGCCGCGTAATGCGCCACCACCTCTTCGAACGGCAATGCCTGTGCGAAGAAGCGCACGGGGGTCCAGTCCAGCCGCGAGAAGCGCCCGTTGATACGGCCCACCGCTTGTTCGATCTGGTTCTGCAGCGTGCGGTACACGGTCATCTCGCGCGCGGCCGGCACGCACACCATCAGCAGGGTGACCTTGCCCTGGCGGTCCGGATGCTGCTCCAGCAAGCGCTCGAACGCTTCCAGCTTGGCCAGCGTACCCTTGGTGTAATCCAGCCGCTCCACCGACAGCACCAGCTTGCGCGCACCGATCTCACGGCGCAGCTTGAAGATGTCGTTGCGCACGCTGGGCCGGGCCAGCACATCGTGGATGCGGCGCAGATCCGTGCCGACCGGGTGCGCACCCAGTGCCACCTCACGGTCTCCGACCCGGATGCGCGTGGTCATGGTATCCAGCCCCACCGCGCAGCCGTAGGTCAGGAAGCGTGGCGCGCAGCTTTCCCAGGACAACCGCTCCGCCGGCATCGCACCGCGCACCACATCCACGAAGTTCTCCACCTGGCGCGGAATGTGGAAGCCGATGTAATCGCAGCAGAGCAGGCTGCCGATGATCTCGCGGCGCCACGGCACCACGTTGAACACATCAGCCGAAGGGAAGTAGGTGTGGTGGAAGAAGGCGATCTTCAGGTCAGGGCGCAGCTCGCGCAGGGTGGCCGGCACCATCCACAGATTGTAGTCGTGGATCCACACGGTGGCGCCATGCGCAGCTTCGGCGGCGGTGGCTTCGGCGAAGCGCCGGTTGACCTTCAGGAACACCTGCCAGTCATCCTCGCGGAAGCGCGCGCGTTCCCAGAACACATGCAGCATCGGCCAGAACGCTTCCTTGGAGAAGCGCTTGTAGAAGATGTCCACTTCCTGCCGGGTCAGTGGCACGCGCGCGGCCGTCAGCGTGGGGTAGCGCTCGGCGTCCACCGCCATATGGGTCTGGAACGGGCCGCGCTTGGGGTCGTCGATGCCCCAGGCCACCCACGAGCCGGTCTGGCCGCCCTGGAAGAAGCTCAGCAGCGAGGGAATGATGCCGTTGGGCGAGCGCGGTGGGCGCTGCACCAGCACGCCGTCTTCCATCACTTCATCGAAGGGCATGCGGTGGTAAAGCATCACCAGGTCGGCGCCTTCGGCGCGCTTGGCCGCTGGCGGCTTCAGCCACGCATCATCGGCCGGCAGCAGGGCGAAGTGCTCGATCGCCTCCAGGATGCCGCCGCAGCCCGGCGCCTGCGCATGGTAGGTGTGCGCCAGCCCGGTGGTGGCGGCGGTGAGCGCCGGTTCTGAATCGCCCACGCATACGCCGCGGAAGCCGGCGGTGTACATCGAGAGGTCGTTGAGGGTATCGCCGGCCACCAGGATGCGGTCACGCGGCAGGTCCAGCAGGCGCGCCAGCGCAGCCAGGGTGCGGCCCTTGTCGGTGTCCGGCGGCAGGATGTCCAGGTAGCGGTCGGCCGAATACAGCACATCGCAGCCCAGCGCCTGCGCGGCCGCCTGGATCTGCGCGCGCAGCGGCGCCAGCGTGGCCGGGTCGCAGAAGTAGGAGCAGCGCCGCTCCTGCGGCACGTCCTGGCGCTGCAGTGCAGTGAACCGCCGCATCGCAGCGGCCACTACCTGTTCGCCGGGCCAGTGCGCGTCGATCATCGATTGCAGGGGCTGCAGCGGCTGCAGGGTGTGGCCATCGACCACGGTCGCGCCGACATCGCAGACAACGTAATCGGGGCGCGGAATGGCGGGATCGGAGAGCAGCGGCATCACCGCTTCCAGGCCGCGGCCGGTGATGAAGATCAGGCGGATACCGGGGTGCTGGTCGACCAGCCGGTAGAGACGGTGGCGCGCGGCGGCATCGCCGGCGAGAAAGGTGCCATCCAGGTCGGTGGCGAGAATCAGTTGCTGGGCCGGGGGAGCCGCCGGCGTGCGGGATGAGGTGGACGGGTTGGGTGTCAAAACAGTCAATGCACTTCCTTATCGGTGTCGTTGGGTGAGGGAGAAGGGGTGTCCGGCGGCGGAGCGACGTCCGTTTCCGGCATCAATTCCAGTGCCGCCGGCGTGGTGCGCAGCATCAGCCGGAACACCACCGGGTGTGTGCGCAGCCGGTCGAAGCTGAGCAGGCGCGCGGTGGTGAACAGGGCCAGCACGCCGAGCACCACGGCGAAGTACAGGGGCAGGGCGGCCGGGCCGAACTGCTGCATGGCCGCCCCGGCCAGCGCCGGGCCGAGCGCCGCGCCCACGCCATGCACCAGCAGCAGGCTGGAGCAGCCCGACAGCAGGTCCTGGCGTGGCAGGTAATCGAGCATGTGCGCCACCGCGAAGGGATACAGCGCGAACGCCAGGCCGCCATAGAAGAAGAACAGCCCGAACAACAGCCAGGTCTGCTGTTGGATCATCGGCATCGCGGCCACCAGCGCGATGCCGGCGGCGGCCAGGCACAGCGCCACCAGCCCGACGCGCCGGTCATGGCCGTCGCTGATGTGCCCCAGCGGCCACTGCAGCAGCGCGCCGCCGGCAATGGCGGTGAGCATGAAGCGGGCCACGCCGTCATTGTCGAGGCCCACCTCGCCGGCATACACCGGGAGCAGGCCCCAGAACGCGCCCATCGCCAGGCCCGACAGCCCGGCGGCGACCGTGGCCACCGGCGCCATCGCATACAGGCGCGACAGCGTCAGGCGCGGCACCGACGGCACCTCCGGTGGGGTGAGCCGGGTGGCGGTGATCGGCAGCACTGCGGCGCAGACCAGCATCGCGATCAGCATGAACATCGACATGGCCGGCGCATTGCTGACCATCAGCAGGATCTGGCCCAGCGCCAGCGCGGAAAGATTCACCACCATGTATAGCGAGAACGCACGGCTGCGCTGGCGCGGGTCGGGTTCGGCGTTGAGCCAGCTTTCGATCACCGTGTACAGGCCCACCAGCGCGATGCCGGTGATGATGCGCAGCAGCCCCCACAGCCAGGCGTTGAGCCACAGCGGATGCAGCAGCACCGCGATGGCGGCGAGGGCGGCAAAGAAGGCGAACGCACGGATATGCCCGATACGGCCGATCAGCGACGGGGCGAAGAAGGTGCCCATGAAGAAGCCGGCGAAATAACCGGACATCACCAGGCCCAACGCACCGGCACCAAAGCCGGCTTCACCGCCACTTACCGCCAGCAAGGTGCCCAGAAGCCCGCTGCCGGTCAACAGCAGCGCTACTCCCGTCAGCAGGGCGGTCAGCCGCAACACGCGTGCGACCTTCGTGGGGAAGGCGAACCGGTCACGACAACGACCCTAACACAGACGTGATTAATCCTTTGTCGCGGTTGGCGCGGATTTGCGCATTACGCCCACGCGGGCTACGGTGTCCGCATGACTGTGTACAAGTTCCTGCCGCTCGCGGCTGCGTCGTTGCTCGCCGCGTGTGGTGGCCAGCGTGACAGCGTGGCCCACGATGTTGCGATGGCCCCGGCCGACGCGTTTCTCGCTGCTGTTGCCGCGCATTGCGGCAAGGCGTTTGAAGGCCAAATCGCCGTCAACGAGCCGAAGGGCACCGGGCCTGACCCGTTCGACGGCAAGCGCCTGGTGATGCATGTGCGCGGCTGCGATGACGCCTCGCATACGCTGCGCATTCCCTTCCATGTGGGTGACGATCATTCGCGCACCTGGGTGCTGGGCCGTACCGATACCGGCCTGCGCCTCAAGCACGATCACCGCCATGCAGACGGCAGTCCGGACGCGGTCACGATGTACGGTGGCGACAGTGCACCGCCCGGCACCGCGCAGCGCCAGTCGTTCCCGGTGGATGCCGATTCGGTGGCGATGTTCCGCAAGGCCGGCATGGAGGCGTCGGTGACCAATACGTGGGCGATGGAAATCGAGCCGGACAAGACGTTCGTGTACGAGCTCACCCGTCCGGGTGGCCGCCGGTTCCAGGTGGTGTTCGACCTCGCCCACCCGGTAGCGTTGCCGCCCGCGCCCTGGGGCGCGGACACCGAACCGACCAACAGATAAGCGCGCCGGTAGGGCCCGACCGTTGGTCGGGCCGCGTTCCCGTCAACGCGCGCCGAACCTCGCCCGGCACCCGTTGCTGACCCACACCATGCTCGGCCGGTAGCCCCAGCTGCGGTTCTCGACACAGCTGCTGCCAGAGAGCTGCTCCAGCAGCACCGGTCGGCCCTGGCGCGAGTCCCACGCGCAGGTCTGCTGGCGGTTGCCGTTGCTGCTGCAGGTCACGCTGTAGTTGCTGCCACCGCCGCCGCCGCCCCAGTTGCCGCGCGACTCGGCGAATTCGCCGCGGCAGCCGCGGGTGACCCAGATGGCGTTGCCGCGCATGCCCCAGGTCTGGTTCTGCACGCAGGCCGAGCCGGAGATCTGCCGGACCAGCGCGGCATTGCGCCACGGGGTTGGGCAGCTGCGCTCGCGGTTGTCGTTGCTTTCGCAGCGGATGGTGGTGTCGGGGCCGCCGGTACCCGGCCCCCAGCCGCCCCCACGGCCTTCGACGAATTCGGCCCGGCAGCCGCCGCTGACCCAGACCTGGCCATTGCGGGAGCCCCAGTTGTTGCCTTCCACGCAGCGGGTGCCGGATATCTGCCGGGACAGGCGCGCGCTGCGCCAGCCGGTGGTGCAGACCCGCTGGCGGTTGTCGTTGCTTTCGCAGCGGATCACCCCGTTGTTGCCGCCGCCGGGGTTCCAGCCGCCGCCGGAGCCGCCCAGCGAGGTGGCGATGTCCTGTTTGATGCGGGAAAAGCCCCAGGACGAGCGGTTCACCTGGTCCAGGTAGAAGCGCATCTGGTCGTCGGGGATGCGCCGCCCCCCGGACTGTTCGGCGTATTCCTGGGCAATGACCCGCTGCTGGTCCTGGACCGACAGGGTGCGGAGGTTCTCCGGGGCGTAGGCCCGGGCATTGACCTGGGCCTGGGCCGGCAGCGACGGGGCGCCGCAGGCCAGCAGGGCGGTGAAACAAGCGACAGCGAGGCGGTTCATGGCAAATCCCCTTGCGCATGGTGGTGCGCGGACTATAGGTACGGGTCGTATTAAGCCCGTGTGACCGTCCGGATTTGCCCGATCGGGTCGCCGGCCGCAGAATACCGGGCTGACCGGTGCCGCCTAGCGCCGGCAATCTCCTGCGGAGCTTTACCCCCATGCGTACCCACTTCTGTGGCCTGGTCGACGAGACCCTGATTGGCCAGACTGTCACCCTCGCCGGCTGGACCGACGTTGCCCGCAACCTGGGCGGCGTGTGCTTCATCGATCTTCGCGATCATGAGGGCATCGTGCAGGTGACGGTGGAGCCTGAGAACGCGGACGTGTTCAAGGTCGCCGCCAGCCTCGGCTACGAGGACGTGCTGCAGGTGGAAGGCGTGGTGCGCAGGCGCCATGCGGTGAACGACAAGATCCGTACCGGCCAGGTCGAGATCGTCGCCACCCGCATCACCGTGCTCAACAAGGCCGAGCCGCTGCCGTTCCACGCCCACGAGAACCCGGGCGAAGAAACCCGCCTGAAGTACCGTTACCTGGACCTGCGCCGCCCGGAAATGCAGCGCATGCAGCGCACCCGCATCAAGCTGGTGCAGGCGCTGCGCCGCCACCTCGATGGCGACGGCTTCCAGGACATCGAAACCCCGATCCTGACCAAGGCCACCCCGGAAGGCGCACGCGACTTCCTGGTGCCGGCGCGCATGCACCCGGGCGAGTTCTACGCCCTGCCGCAGTCGCCGCAGCTGTTCAAGCAGATCCTGATGGTGGCTGGCTTCGACCGCTACTACCAGATTGCGCGCTGCTTCCGCGACGAAGCGCTGCGCGCCGACCGCCAGCTGGAATTCACCCAGCTGGACATGGAATTCGCCTTCGTGCGCGAGCGCGACGTGCAGGACTACGTGGAAGGCATGATCCGCGCGATCTTCAAGGAAGTGGTCGACGTGGAGCTGGCCGCCAGCTTCCCGCGCATGACCTGGGCCGAGGCGATGCGTCGCTATGGCTCGGACAAGCCGGACCTGCGCATCGCGCTGGAGCTGGTGGACGTGGCCGAACTGGTCAAGGCCAGCGAATTCCCGGTGTTCACCGCCGCCGCCAATGATGCCGATGGCCGCGTTGCCGCGCTGCGCATCCCGGGCGGTGCCAGCCTGTCGCGCAAGCAGATCGATGAGTACGCCGCGCACGCCGCGAAGTACGGCGCCAAAGGCCTGGCCTACATCAAGATCGCCGAGAACGGCGAAGTCAGCTCGCCCATCGCCAAGTTCTTCAGCGAAGAGGCCTTCGCCGCGCTGGTCGCCCACGTCGGCGCCGGTAACGGCGACATCGTCTTCTTCGGCGCCGGCGGCTACAACAAGGTGTCCGACTTCATGGGCGCGCTGCGCCTGAAGGCCGGCAAGGACTTCAACCTGGTCGCCGACGGCTGGGCGCCGCTGTGGGTCACCGACTTCCCGATGTTCGAGTACGACGACGAAGCCCAGCGCTACGTCGCCCTGCATCACCCCTTCACCGCCCCGGCGGTGGATGACATCGCCGACCTGCGCGCCAATGCGAAGACGGCCGTGTCGCGCGGCTACGACATGGTGCTCAACGGCAACGAGATCGGTGGCGGTTCGATCCGTATCCACCGCTCGGACATGCAGAGCACGGTGTTCGAGCTGCTGGGCATCGGCGCCGAAGAGGCCGAGGCCAAGTTCGGCTTCCTGCTTGATGCGCTGCGTTTCGGCGCGCCGCCGCACGGTGGCATCGCCTTCGGCATCGACCGCATTGCGGCGCTGATGGCCGGCACCGAATCGATCCGCGACGTGATCCCGTTCCCGAAGACCACCGGCGCGCAGTGCCTGATGACCGGCGCCCCGTCGCCGATCCCGGACGAGCAGCTGGCCGAAGTGCACATCCAGGTCCGCCCGCGGAAAAACTGATTCCGCGATCGTCCGATCGCACCCCCCCGGTAGCGCCGGCCGTTGGCCGGCCCCCCTCACCGTCACATCGCTCAGGAGATCCAGGTAATGACCGAGTTCGCGTTCGTATTGGAATGGGAAAAGCTGGGCAATGAAGGCACCGATGCCAACCTGGTGACCGAACGCGCCCGCGTGTTCGGCGGCTGGCTCGTGCGCGTGGGCACCAACCCGGCCGCGATGGCGCTGACCTTCGTCGCCGATGGCGAAGGCCGCTGGGACGGTGAGGACTTCGGCGTCGAGGATTACGAGGACGACGAAGAGGAAGAGGGCGAGGACGAAGACGAAGAGTACGAAGAGGGCGAGGAAGACGAGGACGAGGAGGAGTACGAGGAAGAGGACGAAGAAGACGGCGAAGAGGAAGACGCCGCCAAGGGGACGCAGGCCTGAGGCCTGCCCCGTACCCGTCCATGTACACCATCCGCCGCGCCGGCCCCGATGACGCACCGACCCTGTCGGTGCTGGCCACCCGTACCTTCGTGGAAACCTTCGGCCACCTGTACCCGGCCCAGGACCTGCAGGACTTCCTGGACGAGGCCTACGCCGAAGACCGCCAGCGCGTGATCCTGTCCCACCCCGATTACGCGGTGTGGCTGCTCGAGCTGGATGGCGTGGCGGTCGGCCATGCCGCCGCCGGCCCCTGTGGCCTGCCGCATCCGGACGTGCAACCGGGCGACGGCGAGCTCAAGCGGCTGTACCTGATCAAGGAACAGCAGAGCTGCGGTTGGGGCAGCCGCCTGCTGGAAACCGCGCTGACCTGGCTGGAGCGCAATGGCCCGCGCACCCTGTGGCTGGGGGTCTGGTCGGAAAACTTCGGCGCCCAGCGTTTCTACGCCCGCTATGGGTTCAGCAAGGTGGGTACCTACGAATTCCCGGTCGGCCAGGTGCGCGACCTTGAATTCATCCTGCGCCGCCCGCCTCAGGCGGCCTGAACGGCGGGTTTCACCCGCCGTTCCTTCGTCCATTTGTCTAATGGCACCGTTTGCTACCTCTGGAACGGTTTCGCACCGGCTACGCTGAGCACATGACTCCCCCCGTTTTACTGCTGCACGGCATCTGGAATGCCCGCGCCTGGGTTGGCCCGTTGGCCTGGCGCCTGCGCGCGCGCGGCTTCAGCGTGGATACCTTCGGCTACGCCAGCGTGTTCGGCGGCCCCGACGTGGCCGTGCCGCAGCTGTTGAAGCGGCTGCAGGACAGCGGCCCGGTAGCGCTGGTCGGGCACAGCCTGGGGGGACTGGTGGCGCTGGAGGCCCTGCGCCGCCAGCCGGACCTGCCGGTGTCCCGGGTGGTCTGCCTGGGTTCGCCGCTGCGCGGCAGCGGCACTGCCCGTTCGCTGGCCGAACATGGCTGGTCGCTGGCACTGGGCCGCAGCAGCGAACTGCTGCTCGATGGTCTGCCGGCCTGGGAGGGCAGGGCGCAGGTCGGGCTGATCGCCGGTTCCGTGCCGCATGGGCTGGGCAGCCTGCTGGGTGCCTGTGGCGACGCCTCCGACGGCACGGTGGCGCTGGACGAGACCCGCCTGCCTGGCCTGGCCGACCACTGCGTGGTCGCCGCCAGCCACAGCGGGCTGGTGTTTTCCCCGGACGCCGCCCGCCAGACCGCCGCGTTCCTGCGCGATGGCTGCTTCCGCCCGGACCGGGCCGCGCACGCCGCCTGAGCCCCGGCTAACACGGTGAGGGCGGCCGATCAGGTAGAATCCGCGCCCTGTTCCTGACGCAAGCACGGAAACACCCATGGGTAGAGGCCCTTCCATCGAAAACCGCAAAAACGCGTCTGACGCGAAGCGCGGCAAGATTTTCACCAAGATCATCCGTGAGATCGGCGTAGCCGCGCGCGGCGGTGGAGGCGACCCCAACAACAACCCGCGCCTGCGGGTGGCCATGGACAAGGGCCTGGCCTCGAACATGTCCAAGGACGTGATCGAACGGGCCATCAAGAAGGCCACCGGCGAGCTGGAAGGCGTTGAATACGAAGAGATCCGCTACGAGGGCTATGCGCCCGGTGGCGTGGCCGTGATCGTGGACTGCCTGACCGATAACCGCGTGCGCACCGTGGCCGATGTCCGCCACGCGTTCAGCAAGTGCGGCGGCAACATGGGCACCGAAGGCTCGGTGTCCTTCATGTTCAAGCGCATGGGCGTGCTGCACTTCGCCGGCGGCGCCAACGAGGACGCGGTGACCGAGGCGGCCATCGAGGCCGGCGCCGATGACATCGTGGTGTACCCGGAAGACGGCGCCATCGACGTGCTGACCGCGGCGGACATGTACCACGCGGTCAAGGATGCGCTGGAGGCCGGTGGGCTGAAGCCGGACCACGCCGAGCTGACCTTCCGCGCCGACAACGACATCAAGGTCGAGGGCGACACCGCCCTGCAGGTCAAGAAGCTGCTGGACATGCTGGAAGACCTGGACGATGTGCAGGACGTGTTCTCCAACGCCGACCTCGGCGCGGACGCCTACGCCTGACGTCCATGCCCCCGTCTCGCCAAGTGCGACGTCGGGGGCGGACAATGCGGACCATGATGACTCCCGACGTTCCACGCATGATCCGCATCCTCGGCATCGACCCCGGTTCGCAACGCACCGGGGTGGGCATCATTGATGTGGACCCCACCGGCAAAGTGCTGCACGTGCACCACCTGCCGCTGGTGCTGCTGGGCGCCGACGACTTCCCCAACCGCATGAAGCTGCTGGTGCTGGGGCTCAACGCGCTGGTGGAGGAATACCGCCCGCACGAAGTGGCCATCGAGAAGGTGTTCATGGCGCGCAACCCGGATTCGGCCCTGAAGCTGGGCCAGGCGCGCGGCGCGGCGATCTCGGCGGTGGTCATGCGCGACCTGCCGGTGCACGAATACGCGGCCAGCGAGATCAAGCTGGCGGTGGTGGGCCGGGGCGGGGCGGAGAAGCAACAGGTCCAACACATGGTCGGGCTTATGCTCAACCTGAAAACCAGGCTGCAGGCCGACGCCGCCGATGCGTTGGCCGTGGCCATCACCCACGCCCACGTAAGGGCAACCGCGCAGCGCCTGGGCGTCAACACCCGCCAGGCCTGGGGACGGAAATGAGGACATCTGCATGATTGGTCGTCTGCGTGGGATCGTGGCGTACAAGGCGCCGCCGTGGCTGCTGATCGACGTCAACGGCGTCGGCTACGAACTGGAGGCGCCGATGAGCACCTTCTACGACCTGCCCGAACTGGGCCGCGAGGTCACCCTGTTCACCCACTACGCGCAGAAGGAAGACAGCGTGTCGCTGTATGGCTTCCTGCGCGAGGGCGAGCGCCGCCTGTTCCGCGACGTGCAGAAGGTCAGCGGCATCGGCGCCAAGATCGCGCTGGCGGTGCTGTCCGGGGTGAGCGTGGATGAGTTCGCGAAGATGGTGCAGGCCGGTGACATCACCGCGCTGACCCGCATTCCGGGCATCGGCAAGAAGACCGCCGAGCGCATGGTGCTGGAGCTGCGCGACCGCGCGGCCAATTTTGGCGGCGGCGGCGCGCCCATTGCCGGCGCAGCGCCGGCCACCGACCCGGTCTCCGAAGCCACCGTGGCCCTGCAGCAGCTGGGCTACAAGCCGACCGAGGCCGCGCGCATGGCGCGCGATGCCAACGCCGAGGGCGATGATGTCGCCACCGTGATCCGCAAGGCCCTGCAGGCCGCGCTGCGCTGAGCGCGCCGGCCTTTTTCCCTACCGACTGACGCCCTCCCGGAGTCCCATGTCCACCTCTTCCACCCAGCACGACAGCGGCCAGCACGGGCACGGCCATGCGCCGGCCGCCAGCGGCCTGGCCCTGATCGTCGGCGCCATCGGCGTGGTGTTCGGCGACATTGGTACCAGCCCGCTGTATACCCTGAAGGAAGCGTTCTCGCCGCATTACGGCCTCAACAGCGACCACGACACCGTGCTGGGCGTGCTCTCGCTCGCGTTCTGGGCGCTGAACATCGTGGTGACGCTGAAGTACGTCACCATCATCATGCGCGCCGACAACGACGGCGAGGGCGGCATCATGGCGTTGATGGCGCTGACCCAGCGCACCCTGCGCCACGGGTCGCGCTCGGCCTACGTGGTGGGCATCCTGGGCATCTTCGGCGCCTCGCTGTTCTTCGGCGACGGGGTGATCACCCCCGCCATTTCCGTGCTGGGCGCGGTGGAGGGCCTGGAAGTGGCCGCCCCCGGCCTGCATGCCTTCATCGTACCGATCACCGTGGTGGTGCTGTTGGCGGTGTTTGCCGTGCAGCGCTTCGGCACCGAGAAGATCGGCAAGCTGTTCGGGCCGATCACCTCGATCTGGTTCATTTCGCTCGCCGCGATCGGCATCTGGAACATCGTGGATTCGCCCGAAGTGCTCAAGGCCTTCAACCCGATGTGGGCGCTGCGCTTCTTCATGGAGCACGGCTGGCACGGCATCTTCATCCTTGGTGCGGTGGTGCTGGCGGTGACCGGTGGCGAGGCGCTGTATGCGGACATGGGCCACTTCGGGGCCAAGCCGATCCGCCACGCCTGGTACTTCTTCGTGCTGCCGTGCCTGGTGCTGAACTACCTGGGGCAGGGCGCGCTGGTGCTCAACAACCCCGAGGCGGTGAAGAACCCGTTCTTCGAGGCGGTGCCGGAGTGGGCGCTGTACCCGATGATCATCCTGGCCACCATGGCCGCGGTGATCGCCTCGCAGTCGGTCATCACCGGCGCGTTCTCGGTCTCGCGCCAGGCCATGCAGCTGGGCTACATCCCGCGCATGCGCATCACCCATACCTCGCACGACACCATCGGCCAGATCTACATCCCCGGCATCAACTGGGGCATCGCGGTGATGGTCATCGGGCTGGTGCTGGCCTTCCGCAGCTCCTCCAACCTGGCGGTGGCATACGGCATCTCGGTGTCGGCGACCATGCTCATCGATACCCTGCTGCTGGCGCTGGTGGCCCGCGCGCTGTGGCCGACCTCGCGTTACTGGATCATCCCGCTGTGCGTGGTGTTTTTCATCATCGACCTGGGCTTTGTGATCGCCAACGGCGCCAAGCTGCTGCAGGGCGCGTGGTTCCCGGTGGTGCTGGGCATCGTGCTGTTCACCATGATGCGCACCTGGCGGCGTGGCCGCGAGCTGCTGCGCGATGAGATCCGCAAGGACGGCATCCGGCTGGATACCTTCCTGCCCGGGCTGATGCTGGCCCCGCCGGTACGGGTGCCGGGCACGGCGGTGTTCCTCACCGCCGACCCCTCGGTGGCCCCGCACGCGCTGATGCACAATCTCAAGCACAACAAGGTGCTGCACGAGCGCAACGTGTTCCTGCACGTGGAAACCCTGCCCATTCCGTATGCGATGGAAGGCAAGCGCCTGAAGATCGAATCGGTGGGCGATGAGTTCTACCGCGTGTTCGTGCGCTTCGGGTTCATGGAAACCCCGGACGTGCCGCTGGCGCTGATGCGCTCATGCGACCACGGCGGGATCTACTTCGACCCGATGGACACCACCTTCTTCGCCAGCCGCGAGACCATCGTGGCCACCGCCAACCGCGGCATGCCGATCTGGCGCGACAAGCTGTTCGCGCTGATGCACCGGAACGCGGCGCCGGCGACCGGGTTCTTCAGGATTCCGGGTAATCGCCTGGTCGAGCTCGGTGCCCAGGTGGAAATCTAAGGGGACGCCCGTTGGTCGTCACCCGTTTTGCCGCATAATCGCGGGATGACCGACGACCGCATCATCGGCGCCGGTGCCACCCGCGAGGATGACACCACCGACGCCAGCATCCGCCCCAAGCGCATGGCCGATTACCTTGGCCAGGCGCCCGTGCGCGAGCAGCTGTCGATCTACATCGAAGCGGCCAAGGCCCGCGGCGATGCGCTGGACCATGTGCTGATCTTCGGGCCGCCGGGCTTGGGCAAGACCACCCTGAGCCACGTCATCGCCAACGAGCTGGGCGTGGCGCTGCGGGTGACCTCCGGGCCGGTGATCGAAAAAGCCGGCGACCTGGCCGCGCTGCTCACCAACCTGCAGCCGCACGACGTGCTGTTCATCGATGAAATCCACCGCCTGTCGCCGGTGGTGGAAGAAGTGCTGTACCCGGCGATGGAAGATTTCCAGATCGACATCATGATCGGCGAGGGTCCTGCGGCCCGCTCCATCAAGATCGACCTGCCGCCGTTCACCCTGATTGGCGCCACCACCCGGGCCGGCCTGCTGACCGCGCCGCTGCGCGACCGCTTCGGCATCGTGCACCGGCTGGAGTTCTACACCCCCGAAGAGCTGACCAGGATCGTCCGGCGCTCGGCGGCCATCCTCGGCATCGACTGCACCGCCGATGGCGCGGCGGAAATCGCGCGGCGTTCGCGCGGCACCCCGCGTATCGCCAACCGGCTGCTGCGCCGGGTGCGCGACTACGCCCAGGTCAAGGCCGCCGGCCATATCGACCAGGAAGTGGCGCAGGCCGCCATGCAGATGCTGAAGGTGGACCCGGAAGGCTTCGACGACCTCGACCGGCGCATGCTGCGCACGCTGATCGATTACTTCGACGGCGGCCCGGTGGGCGTGGAATCAATGGCCGCGGCCCTGTCCGAAGAGCGCGGCACCCTGGAAGATGTGGTCGAGCCCTACCTGATCCAGCAGGGCTTCCTGGTGCGCACCGCGCGCGGCCGCATGGCTACCCAGAAGGCCTACCGCCACCTGGGCCTGAAGCCGAAGAATCCACCGGCCGACCTGTTCGCGGAGGTGCCGGATGTCGGTTGACCTGCGGTTCAGTTGGCCGACACGCATATATTGGGAAGATACCGACGCTGGCGGGGTGGTCTACCACGCCCGCTACGTGGCCTTCATGGAGCGGGCGCGCACCGAATGGATGCGGGCCCTGGGCTACGGCCAGGAACGCACCCGCACCGAGCATGGCCTGGTGTTCGCGGTCCGGTCGATGACCATGGAGTTCCTCAAGCCGGCGCGGCTGGACGACGCGCTGGCGGTGACCGCCACGCTGGTGCAGTGCAAGCGCGCCAGCATGGTGTTCGACCAGGCGGTGTGTCGCGGCGATGAAACGCTGCTGACCGCGCAGGTGAAAATCGCGGCACTGGACGCTGCCACATTCAAGCCGCGCGGCATGGACGATGTTCTCCACGCCGCGCTGAAACCCCACGTAATTCAAATAGCCGCATATTGAGGAACAACGGATGATCGGAATGCTCCTGGCCCTGCAGGCCACGGTGGTCGAAGCGCTGCCGCAGGAAGTCACCAGCGCCGCGTCGCAGACCGTCGCCCAAGCCGCGCACGGCGGTGGCATCAATTACCTGGACCTGATGATCAAGGCCAGCCTGCCGGTGAAGATCATCGTGCTGCTGCTGCTGGCCGGCTCGTTCATCAGCTGGGTGATCATCTTCCGCAAGGCGCGCGTGTTCAACGCCGCCAACCGCGAAGCCGATGAGTTCGAAAGCCGCTTCTGGTCCGGTGCCGACCTGGGCAAGCTTTACAGCGCTGCCACCGACCGCAACCGCAAGGTGGGCGGCCTGGAGGCGATCTTCGAGGCCGGTTTCCGCGAATTCACCCGCCTGCGCGACAAGCGCCGGCTCGATGGCCGCGCCCAGCTGGAAGGCGCCCAGCGCGCCATGCGCACCACCTTCACCCGTGAAGTGGACCAGATGGAGCGCAGCCTGGAGCTGCTGGCCAACATCGGTTCCACCGCCCCCTACGTGGGCCTGGTCGGCACCGTGTTCGGCATCATGGTGACCATGCACGACATGATCAACAGCGGTGAGCAGGCCGGTATCGCCTCGGTTGCACCGGGTATTTCCGAAGCCCTGTTCGCCACCGCCATCGGCCTGTTCGTGGCCATCCCGGCGGTGTGGGCCTACAACCGCTTCACCACCCGCGTCGAGCGCCTGTCGGTCCGCTTCGAGACCTTCGCCGAAGAGTTCAGCTCGATCCTGCAGCGCCAGTCCGCGGGCGACGAGTAAGCGCCCAGCACAAGGATCACGCCATGACCGCTGCCATCGGCCGCCGCAAGCGCCGCAAGCTCAAATCCGAAATCAACGTCGTGCCGTACATCGACGTCATGCTGGTGCTGTTGATCATCTTCATGGTCACCGCGCCGCTGCTCACCCTGAGCTTTGAAGTGGACCTGCCCAGTTCGCAGGCCAAGGCGCTGGAGAGCAAGCAGGACCCGGTGATCGTCTCGGTGCGCCTGGACGGCCAGCTCAGCCTGAAGCTGCCGGAAGCCAAGGAGCCGGCGCCGATGGACGCCGGCCAGCTGCAGGCACAGCTCGGCGCGCTCGCCGCACAGGACAAGAACCTGCGCGTGATCGTGGCCGCCGACAAGGCCGTGGCCTATGAAAAGGTGGTCGCGGCGATGGACGTGATCAAGCGCGCCAACGTGGAAAAGGTGGGCCTGGCGACCGATGCACGCTGAAGCCCTGCCACCGCAGCGCCAGCCGGACGGCGAGTGGGGCCTGCCGATCGCCCTGGCGATCCTGGTCCACGTGCTGCTCGCGCTGGTGTTCATCGCCGCCTGGCTGTGGTCACCCCAGCGCAGCACCGAAGCGGCCGCCGGCGATCCGGCCATTGAAGCCAGCCTGCAGCTGTCGGCCTCGGAAGCCGCCGCGGCACGCCAGGCGCTGCGCGCCTCGGAAAAGCTGCCCGACCTGCCCGAACCTGTGGCCGAGCCGATCCCGGTGGAAGAAGACACCGTGCCGCCGCCGCAGCCGCTGCCCGAGCCGCGCCCGCAGGACGCGCCCACCCCGCAGCAGCAGAACGCGCAGGAACGCATCGCCCAGCCCGACACCGTCGACCAGGCCGCGGTCAACGCGATGTCGATTTCCGCCGAGAAGGCCAAGCAGGAGCAGGAAGCCAAGCGCCGCCAGGAGCAGATCGACCTGACCGAGCGCAAGCGCGTGGAAGAGGCCGAGCAGAAACTGCGCCTGGCCAAGCAGCAGGAAGAGGCCGCGCAGAAGAAGAAGCTTGCCGAGCAGGAGCAGAAGGCCAACGACGTCAAGGCCGAAGCCGAGCGCCAGAAGAAGATTGCCGAGATCCGCAGCCGCCGCGAGGCCGCCGAGAAGGAAGCGAAGCTCGCCGAGCAGAAGCTGCGCCAGCTGGCTGCCGCGCGTGCCGCCGCAGGCCAGTCCACCGCCGGCTCCAGCGGCGCCGCCCAGCCGGCCGCCGGCGGCGGCGGTACCAGCGACGACCTGCGGGCCAAGTACGCGGCAGCGATCCAGCAGAAGGTGCTGGCGGCGTGGACCCGCCCGGACAACGTGCCGTTCGGCCAGCGCTGCAAGATCGTGATCGTGCAGCTGCCCGGCGGCAACGTGAACTCGGCCAAGGTCAGCCCGGATTGCCCGTTCGACGAGGCCGGCCGCCGTTCGATCGAAGCGGCCGTGCTCAACGCCCAGCCGCTGCCGTACCGCGGCTTCGAAGAGGTGTTCTCGCGCCAGCTCAACTTCACCTTTACCGCCCAGGACAACTGATCCCGGGCGGGCAGGCGGTTCCCGGTTTCGTTAATGACACGTGATTTTTCGTGGCATGACCACTCGGATTTCACACCCGGTTGGTTCATGATTGCGAAACCGTTCACCGCACTGCTGTTATCCCTCGTTCTGGTTTTCCCCCTATAGAGCGCCCATGAAGAAGATGCCTCGCTGGTTTGCCGTGTTCGCGGCTTTGTTGTTCCTGCCACTTGCCGCCGCTGCGCAGCAGAGGGGCCTGGACATCGACATCATCGGCGGCAACGCCTCCGCGCTGCCCATCACCGTAGTGCCCATGCCCTACCAGGGCTCGGCCGCCGCCCCGCAGACCGATGTGGCGCAGGTGGTCCGCGCCGATCTGGAGCGTTCGGGCCAGTTCCGCACCCTCCCCGAAGCGCAGATCGTCGAAAAGCCCACCCGTGGCGGCGAGATCCAGTTCGCCACCTGGCGCGCGCTGAAGCAGAACTACATCGTGGTCGGCCGGGTCATGGACGCCGGTGCCGGCGCCTACCGCGTCGAATACGAGCTGTATGACGTGCCCAAGGGCGAGCGCCTGCTGGGCCTGGCGATGACCGCCCGCGGCAATGCCATGCGCGACGTCGCCCACCAGATGGCCGACGCCATCTACGAAAAGATCACCGGTGTGCGCGGCGCCTTCTGGACCCGCATCGCCTATGTCACCGCCAGCGGCAAGGGCGATGCCATGCGCTACGCGCTGATGGTGGCCGA
The DNA here is from genome assembly GCF_037203925.1 of Stenotrophomonas sp. CCNWLW57. Classification (NCBI taxonomy): domain Bacteria; kingdom Pseudomonadati; phylum Pseudomonadota; class Gammaproteobacteria; order Lysobacterales; family Lysobacteraceae; genus Stenotrophomonas; species Stenotrophomonas sp. CCNWLW57. The sequence continues at coordinate 67,783 of NZ_JBBCBJ010000001.1, read as the reverse complement.
TTCGGACGGCTTCAACCCGCAGACCATCGTGCGCTCGGCCGAGCCGCTGCTGTCGCCCTCGTGGAGCCCGGACGGCAACCGCCTGGCCTACGTCAGCTTCGAGCGTGGCAATTCGGCGATCTACATCCAGAACATCGCCACCGGCGCCCGTGAGCTGGTCACCAGTTTCCGCGGCATCAACAGCGCCCCGTCGTTCTCCCCGGACGGCCGCCGCCTGGCCCTGTCGCTGTCGCGCAGCGGCAACCCGGAAATCTACGTGATGGACCTGGGCAGCAAGCAGCTCACCCAGCTCACCAACCACTTCGCCATCGATACCGAGCCGACCTGGAGCGCAGACGGTTCCAGCGTCTACTTCACCTCCGACCGTGGCGGCCGCCCGCAGATCTACCAGGTCTCCTCCAGTGGTGGCAGCGCCTCGCGCGTGACCTTCCAGGGCAACTACAACGCGACCCCGAGCATGTCCTACGACGGCAAGAAGCTGGTCGTGGCGCAGGGCAGCGGCAATACCTACAAGATCGCGATGATGGACAGCAGCCTGGGCTCGCCGCGCTGGAGCACGCTGTCGCCGGGTTCGCTTGACGAGTCCCCCACGTTTGCGCCCAACGCAAGCATGGTGCTGTATGCCGCCCGCGAGGGTGGTCGTGGAGTGTTGTATGCCGTGTCGGCTGATGCGCGCGTGCGCCAGCGGCTGGTACTGGCCGACGGTGATGTCCGCGAACCTTCTTGGTCGCCATACCGTACAAAGCGCTAACAGAGTGTTAAGATCCGCACGTATTCATCCCTACATCCGGCTTTAGGAGCCTCAAAGGTAACTACATGAACAAGACCACCCGCGTTTTGCTTGTCTCCCTGCTGTCCGTGGCCGCTCTGGCCGGTTGCTCCAAGAAGGTCAAGGAACAGCCTGCTGCTCCGGTCGACACCGGCAGCACCTCGCAGCCGACCGGCCCGTCGACCTCCGGCCTGTACGGCCCGGGCGACCTGGACACCGACGCCTGCCTGCGCCAGCGCGTTGTGTTCTTCGACCTGGACCAGGATGCAATCAAGCCGGAATTCCAGGCTCAGATGGCCTGCCACGCCAAGTACCTGCGTGACCGTCCGTCGTCCCGCATGACCCTGCAGGGTCACACCGACGAGCGCGGTTCGCGCGCCTACAACCAGGCCCTGGGTGAGCGTCGTGCCAACGCCGTGTCCTCGGCGCTGCAGGCCAACGGTGGTTCGGCCAGCCAGATCACCGTCGTGTCCTACGGTGAAGAGCGTCCGACCTGCACCGAGTCGAACGAAGGTTGCTGGTCGCAGAACCGTCGCGTCGAAATCGTCTACACCGCGCAGTAATCCATGCGCATCGGCATCAAAACCCTGATGCTGGTCGTTGCGGCAGCCCTCGTGGCTGCCGCACCGGCGCAGGCCCAGCGGCAGAGCCTGGCCGACCGCGTTGGCGCGCTCGAGCAGCAGGCCTACAACAACAGCTCCAACCAGGACCTGTTGAACCAGGTCAACCAGCTTCGGCAGCAGATCCAGCAGCTGCAGAGCACGGTTGAGCAGCTCCAGAACGAAAACGCCCAGCTCAAGCAGACCTCGCAGGACCAGTACCTGGACCTGGACGGGCGTCTGAATCGCATTGAAGGTGGCTCGGCCCCGATCCTTCCGGCCGCTCCGGCCGCGAATGCGCCGGCCGTTGCCCCCAAGCCCGCCGCACCGGCAGTGGCCGCCACCGAGCGGCCGCCCTCCGTGCACGGCGACCCGGGCAGCCTTGCCGCCAGTGTCGACGAGCGCACCGCGTACAACGTGGCCTTTGATTCGCTCAAGGCCGGCAAGTACGACGACTCGGCCCAGCTGTTCCTGAGCTTCCTGGAGCTCTATCCCAATGGCGTCTACACCCCCAACGCGCTGTACTGGCTGGGTGAAAGCTACTACGCCACCCGCAATTTCCCGCTCGCCGAGGCGCAGTTCCGCGACCTCATCGCGCGTTACCCGACCCACGACAAGGCCTCTGGTGGCCTGTTGAAGATCGGCCTTTCCCAGTACGGCGAAGGCAGGATCGATGAAGCCCAGGCCACCCTGGAGCAGGTCGTCAACACCTATCCCGGCTCGGACGCCGCGCGCACCGCGCAGGACCGTCTGCAGGCCATCCGCCTCGGCCAGCAGATCCGCTGAGGCCCCGACCGGCCAAGGCCGGTATAATCAAAGGTTGGCCCGACTGTTTCGGGCACCGTAGAGCCAGGCCCCGCCTGGCTGCTCTTGTTTCCGTAACCGCACATCAGACGCCCACGATGACCACCCCCCTGTCCGCCGCCGCCGCGCTCCCCAGCGAGATCGTGCAGTCGCCCCTGCCACGGCTGAAGATCACCGAGATCTTCACCTCCCTGCAGGGCGAAGCCGATACCGCCGGCTGGCCGACCGTGTTCGTGCGCCTGACCGGCTGCCCGCTGCGCTGCACCTACTGCGACACCGCCTACGCCTTCCACGGCGGCACCTGGTGGGATATCGACGAGATCGTGCGCGAAGTGCTGGCCCAGGGCGTCCACCACGTGTGCGTGACCGGCGGCGAGCCGCTGGCGCAGAAGCGCTGCCTGGTGCTGTTGGAAAAGCTCTGCGAGGCCGGCTTGGACGTCTCTCTGGAAACCTCAGGCGCGCTGGATGTGGGCGGCGTGGACCCGCGGGTGTCGCGCGTGGTCGACCTCAAGACCCCCGGTTCGGGCGAAATGGCACGCAACCGCCTGGAAAACCTGCCGCTGCTGACCCGCCGCGACCAGATCAAGTTCGTGCTGTGCAGCCGTGAGGACTACGACTGGGCGCGGGGCATGGTCCGCGAGCACCGCTTGAACGAGCGCTCGATGGTGCTGTTCTCGCCCAGCAAGGGCCAGGTCAGCCCGCGCGAGCTGGCCGACTGGATCGTGGAAGATCGCCTGCCGGTCCGCTTCCAGATGCAGCTGCACAAGATTCTGTGGGACGACGAACCGGGCCGCTGAGCCCGTTCGTTGCCCCTTGATATACCGGCGCGGGACAGCGTGCTGGCTTTCCCGCAACCCACCGGAAACACCCTCATGAAGAATGCAGTTGTCCTCCTGTCCGGCGGCATGGATTCCGCCGCCGTCGTCGCCATGGCCCGCGAGCAGGGCTTTGCCGTGCATGCGCTGAGCGTGCGCTACGGCCAGCGCCACACCTCCGAACTGGACGCCGCCGCGGCCGTGGCCAAGGCGCTGGGGGTGGTCGCGCACAAGACCGTCAACGTGGACCTGCGCAGCATCGGCGGCTCGGCGCTGACCGACGAAATCGACGTGCCCGAAGCGGGCGGCGAGGGCATTCCGGTCACCTACGTGCCGGCACGCAACACCATCATGCTCTCGGTCGCGCTGGGCTGGGCCGAAGTGCTGGGCGCCAACGACATCTTCTGCGGCGTCAACGCCGTGGATTACTCCGGCTACCCGGACTGCCGCCCCGAGTTCATCAGCGCCTTCCAGACCTTGGCCAACCTGGCCACCAAGGCCGGTGTGGAAGGGGCGGGCATCCAGGTACACGCGCCGCTGCAGTTCCTGAGCAAGGCTGACATCGTGCGTGAAGGCGTGCGCCTCGGCGTGGATTTCGGTCTTACGGTGTCCTGCTACAACGCCGACGACAGCGGCGCCGCCTGCGGCCACTGCGACGCCTGCCGCCTGCGCGCGCAGGGCTTCGCCGACGCCGGCGTGGCCGACCCGACCCGCTACGCCTGATCGCCGGGCTACGCCTGCGCCGCAAGATGGGTTAGAATGCGCACCCCCGGCGCGAAGTCGGGGCATGCAATGGGCCGTTAGCTCAGTCGGTAGAGCAGAAGACTTTTAATCTTTTGGTCGATGGTTCGAATCCATCACGGCCCACCAATTGCATCAACGACTTAGGTCGGTTCGGAGCCGCCGGAATCCCCGTCTCCGTAAATCTCTCCGTAAAAACCCCTCGTTTGTGCTGGTTCTACGACGTGTAATTCGTGGTCGATACCTGTCTGTCATGCGGGGGTCCAGGTGTCCAGGAGAGTCGCGCTTCGTTGCCTTGTTGCCCTCCGTGTCCGAGCTCCCCCGATGCTTGAGCCGTGGAGCGTGAAATACTGTTCCTTCTATATCCCGCCCGTCTCCGGATCGAGTGCGCCCCGCATGAGGCGCTGCTAGGCGTTATCAAGACCGGACTTGGTGAGCGCGGTTCTCGACTCGTTGAGGAACAGAAGCCTGTCCTCGGCTCTAAGAGGCATCGGCCTGGACTTGGCACTGTTCTTCCCGAGGGTCTCGCGGCGAACTGTATGCGCGGCGTCCCAGCACGCTCGCCTCTGGCCTTGGCCGGGATTGAGTGCAATCATCCTTCGAGACTGAGCTTGGAGGGGTATATGGAACCTTTATCTGCTGCCGGTGCGGCCGCCTGGGGGGGCAAACTTTGGAGGCTGGTTGGTGGCGGCATAATCGACACGCTGTTGGGCCCTTCTCGCATCCGACGAGACGGGCGAGCGGCTACGACGGTCAAGGTAGAAGAACGCTTGGCACTCGCCCAGGCAGACCTCTACGTGAAAGAGATGAACGAAGGGAAAAAATCCTTCTCGCTTAATGAATTTCGTTTGATTTCTCACGATGTCTCCCGCTCATATGCCGAGCACCAGGTGCAGTACGAACGCAAGCCGCTAGTTGAAGGGGGCGTGGATGTCACCAGCGCGCTTGTGGCCGAGAAAATTCAGAAAGAGGTGAACGTCGCGAAGGCAGCTCTATACGCCGAAGAAATTCTCGAGCAGGGGGCTGAACCGCCCGCGGAGGAGCCTTCAAGCACCTGGTTGGCGCGTTGGCGCCAGAGCGTTGAGATCGTGCAGGACGACGAGTTGCATGAGCTTTGGGGCCGGATACTTGCGGGTGAACTTCAGGCGCCGGGTTCCTTCTCTATGAGGACGCTCGAGCTGGTGCGGAATCTCAGCAAAGACGAAGCGGAACTCATTTCTCGTGCGGCTGTGTATCGAGTTCATGACTTCATGTACCGACCGGCCGATGACGGTGATTTTTTTCAGCGGAAGGGCCTCAGCTTTGGGGATCTCCTCGAGCTGCAGGAGTTAGGGATACTCTCAGGGGTCGAGGCCCTTGGAATTACGAAGACCTTTACGCCGAACTCGGACGGCAAGCTTCGCCGCGACTACGTCCTCAACAAGCACGTTCTGCGAGTCGATCTCCTCACTGTGGACGGTCCCATTACGGGCCACATTTACAAGTTCACTTCGCGGGGCATGGAGGTCGCGAGCCTTGCAGCGGTCGATGATGACTTGGAGTACTTGGCCGCTATCAAGAGCTCACTGTTTAACAGACCGGGCACATTGGCAGTTCACAGGATCGGAAAGCGACTGGCTCCTGGCCAAGTAAAGTACATGGCGGAGGAAGTCGAGCTGCCGGAGTGGGTTCCGGCGCCATCAGCCCCTGCGAGCGTGTTGGACGTGCCGCCGCCTAATTGATTGTTCGCTCTGCACGTTCCGTAAATGGAAGAATGAAAGGCCGGCTTTTTATTGCCTGGGCTATGCGGATCCTGCCTGCTCTCGCGGATCAGTTGAACCTTGGTCGGGAGACCCTATTCGACCGACTTGCTTCGGCATGGATAGACGGTCACGCCAGTGAGGCTGCGGAGCTCGTCCGGAAGATAGATTCCCTGGTCCATCCATGGGCTGTGCCGAGCCTTCCTCTACCTCTCACTCCGTTCCAGCAGGGCTGACTTTGGGAACGCTTTTGTCGTAAACCTTCATCATCGCGTCGCTCACTCCCAGCGCATCCTGTCTCTCGGCGCGATTTCCGGCAGTGTCAGTGCCGCCCTTTCGCTTCAGATCATGTATGCCAAAGCGCTGATCCGTGCGAATCACACCCTCGCGGATGGCCATTTGCACGAATCGCTGCCATGCACTATCAAGGCTGGACTTTTGGATAGGTTCGCCATGCTGTGCGAGGATCAGGTGTCGCTGCTCTGCACGAAGCTGCACGGGCAGGCCGTGGCGATCAATTACCGATTTCCGTAACGCGACCGCCGCGTCCCAAGCCGCCCTGAGCCGAGGCGACCATTCGACTAGGCTGTCACGGCTTCGTTTCCGACGGTTAGTGTGCAGACCCTCTTCATGCGCGTGTGCGTCTGTCAACGTAATTGTCTCGACTCCACGAAGCCTGCATAGGTAGCCGATCTCCATCACGATCCAGAGGTATGGCGGGACAGACCCTTCCGTATGTGAGCCGCGTATTCCTCGCTCCCGCGCGAAAGCCAGGAGCGCGTCATACGCCGCATCCGTTGGCAGACGTTGCCGCTTGCGCTCTTGGGCAGCCTCAAAGCCTTGTGCTGGATTGTGGGGCACCAGCCCTCTATTGAGAGCCCAACGGAAGACTAATCGCGAGTAGCGCAGCACCTTGTTTGCCTTCGTAGGAGTACCATCGGCCTCGATGCGATCTACAAGTCGCTGGAAGTTGGAGTTTCGCAGCTTCGCCACCTGTAGCTGTCCGAATTTCACCCCCAGCGATGTGGGGAAGCTGAGCATGACGTCCCTAGCTTGGCTGTAGTCGTCCCTGGTGCCCTTGGCAAGCTTCTTGAACTTCGGGCTTTCGTGGTACTGGTCGCAGACCCACTGGACCCTGCCCGATTCGGTGCCCCCTTCAGTTATCGCAAAGAGATCCGAAAGCCTTGCGCTGGGTCCGGCGACGGTCCGCCGCTTCTTCTTTCCCCCTTCCAGTTCGAAGACGAACCACCTTCCTCGGCCACTCGGATCCCAGTAGACGCCTTTTGGAATCTTCGCCTGGTCGATGTGTTCGGGAATGTTCGGATGATGCTTGCGGGCACGAGGTGACATGTCAGAAGAGGTCGGCAGGGTGGGAGTCTGAGTTGGCGGCCGCGCGGCTCACTCCGAGCGCCGCATCCAATGCGGTGTGGGTGGTCCAGATCCCACCTTTCCCGTCGTACTGGTGCGGGCTTGCAGAGCTGCTGAAGGTCTTCGAACTGGAGGACGGGGCCGATCAAGCTGTCGTCTCCTCAGTACGACATTGGTACATTCCCCATATTCCAAAACGTCGGGAAGGTGCAACATGCTTTGTAGGGAGTGCGAGTTGATTAAGGCAAGTCCGGACAGGGACTGGCCCTACCAGGAGATGCATGGCCGGGATGTCGGCCGAAATCCCATCGGCAAGGTGATGACCCCGCTGATGTGCGGCGAGTGCCGGAGTGATTGGATTAGGACACTGTATACCTCGACCGGTGACGTGCACTGGATGCTGATCAAGGAGGGCGAGTGACCGATTCGCACTAATCACGCGGCTGACTCAACCAGCAAATTGACGGGATCTAAGTTGGCCTCGGCCAAGGCGCACAGCGGCGGCGGGCTGACGCTGTTGCCGACCATGCGGACGGCTGCGCTAGTGCTGAGCGGAGTTCCGTTGGCCGTGCGGTCGATGACGTAGCCGGCCGGGAAGCCCGGCGCGCGATACAGCTCATGTGGCTTGAGCATGCGCAGGCCGATGTCCACGATCACGTACGGCGTGCCCTTGATCACCACTGTGACCAGCGCCAGCCGGTCCTTCGTGGTGACGGTGTCAACCGGGTCGGCCAGGCTGGGATCATTTGCGCCGGTGCCGTAGTACTTCACCAGGAACGCGGCTACCCGCAGTGCGCCTTCCTGATGTTCGGGCGAGAGCTCTGCCAGTTCGGCCTCGGCGACCGCGTGCTCGCCGTTGCTGCTTGCAGTCGCGGTGCCTACAGGCATGCCGGCGGGCTTGCTCCCGGCGCCCCAGCGTAGAGCACCGCCAGGGCGGCCCTCGCCGTGGGCAGCTTGGACCATGAACGCGCTGGACAGTCCCAATGCATGAGCGGCGCCAGCCGGACGCGCCCCGCCGGCACCCGAGGTGATCGTCGGCAGAGACGGCCGAGCGGAGAGCAGAGGAAGTGACCGACATGTTCCTCGGTCGTCTCCAGAAAGAGAATCAAGAGGGTTTTGCGCAAGCGGTTGATCCAGGGTTCCAGCACGCGCTCTACACGGCTCAGAAGGAGCACGCGCGTACTGGAGACGATGATCTAGCAAGTCTGCTCGTCGACCTGTTGGTGGATCGCACGCGTCACCCAAGTCGCGACATTATGCAGATTGTACTGGATGAGTCACTAAATACCGCGCCAAAGCTGACGGAAGGTCAGTTGGCAGTTCTTTCAGTCGTCTTTGCATTCAGGTATACGCAAAATTCATCGATTAACTGCATTGATTCGTTTGCGGAGAGCTTTGACCGGATCTTGAAGCCCTTTGCTGCACTTGTGAAGAAGAATCAAGCTTGGTGCCAGCACTTGGAGTTCACTGGGTGCGGCGCTATTGCGTTGGGGCAGCGCCGGCTCGCGGAGCTTCTCGGCATGTCCTACCAAGTACTGTTTCTTAAAGGGATTGATCTTTCCGACGTGGAATCGCAGGGCCTGGCGCGCTATATTGAGAAGGGGCTTATCATTAGGTGTCTTAATGAGCCCGAAAAGTACCAAGTTGGTGTGCTGAGTAAGGCTGGGTTAGAGCCGGCCTTCGTAAGGTGGGGGGTGTCGCTGGAGGACCAGCCTAAGATCACGGCGATGTTCGATCAGAACAAAATGACCGAGCAGGAAATTAGGGAGACGTGTGTCGGTCGTCTAGGTTACATGGCGCACGTTTTTGATGTATGGGACGACTCCCCTATGAAGAGCTTTACGCTCACTAGCGTTGGCATCGCCATCGCGCACGCGAACATCAAGAGCTTGCAGGAGAGTTTGCTGACCTCAGCTTCTGGATTAACTAAGCGGAGCGGTCGGTCGGTAAGGGTTGAGGCTGTGGTCGCTGTGGCTCTATGGAAGGTCTGTTTTTTTGTGGAGGACGCCGCCATTCCCGAGTCTAGGAAAGAGGCTCTGTAGTGATAGCAGGGGTACTCTTTGCGGGGCCGGGAGCGCGATCAAAAGATGGCTTGATCGAGATCGATCCGAGGGCGGCGCACGTAAGTTGTCTGGCGGAACTCCTGAAAATCTATAACCTGGCCGAGCTCCATCAATGGTTTCACACGGCAGACTCCTGAAATCAATAAGACCGCGAGCCCTTGTGGTGCCTGCTGCTGGCGCTGAACTTTTAATCTTCTGCTCAACCCTTGGATCAGACCTAGTTGAATCGCCCAGGGTTAAAGTTCACTGCTTCGCGGCCGCTATAAACCATCGATCGGCAAGGCTGTGCGTGACCTACAGGGGGGAGGAGGGATGAAGAGTTCTTGGATAGGCATCGGCGGCGTGGCGCTCACCGTTGCGACGATGGTATTGACCTTGGTGCTCTGGCTTGTCGACAGGCAGTCAAATGAAATGCGGGTGGAAGTAGTCTCAAAAGCGAGCCTGGCACCGGTCGTGCCTGAAGGTGTCGTAAGCAAAGTGTCCATCCTCATCAATGGCGCTGAGGTGAAGAGCCCTTCCTATGTGGTGTTGGACTTTTCAAACACCGGCACTACACCAGTTCTCGCGAGCAGCTTCGAGCGTGACGTTGTTCTCAGCGCCGTCGGAGCAAGGATCGAGTCGGTCCAAATACTCAAGACACGTCCCACATCCTTGGATCCTCAGGTCTCCGTGCAAGATGGGAAGGTGCACGTGGCTCCGCTTCTCTTGAATCCTTCGGATAGCTTTCGTTTGGGTTTGTTGACGGCCGGGCACCTGCCGAAATTGGACGTGTCTGGCCGAGTTGCTGGGGTCGCTGATATTTCGGTTGTTGATGTGGCTACCTCAGCCGAGCCGCCCCGATACTTCAGACGAACAATCGGCTTTCTCTTGCTTGGCTTTTACTCAATAAGTTTAATTCAAAGTTTTACGCACGGGCCTCCATTCTTACGACTTGGCATACGCCGACTCTTGGGCGAGCAGCGCTACATCCGTCCGAGCATCGTGGCCACATTCGGTGTGGTTGCCTATATAGGCGGCTTCCTGCTACTGACCGAGAAAGAGCTGATGGGGTGGTTCTCTGAGCATCCGGTGCTATCCATCGTTGCATTGTTTGCACTAATCCTGGCGACGTTCGCCGCATGCCGAGTATTTGTCTTTGAGCCCGTTGCGAACACCGGCTCAACGTCCCGTCCGCGTATTAAGCGCATTGACGCGGCGCGCGAAAAGTCGTGATACAGAGGCGACGCAGTTCTCGGGAGGTTCATACAGAGGCAGAGGGAGGGGGCAAGAAGTGGTTGAAAAAGGGCGTGAGGGTCACCCTATCAAGCGATAACTTGCTGATCGGTATAGGTACGGATTGTAACGTTCCGTAGGTGCCCGAGTCGGATAAAAGCCGTCCAAATCAGCAACATACCCGGGTGTAGTGCGATGCCTGGGGGGCAGGTGCGTCAAAGGCCGATAGGCAATGGACTGAAGACGAGTGCCCTACTGATCGCTTCGTGAAAGGATTTTCAAAGTTCCTTGGTTGTGATAAATCAAGGCTCGAAGCGAGGTCACTCTTGTTCGGCTGCTTCTGGCCGACCGACGCGTCGGTCTTGCTATTCGCTGACAGGGAGGTGTGAGATGGCGCAGGGTACGAGAAGTGATGATGACGGGGCGGGAGAGAGGCTGTGGGTCGAAGTCGCTAGTTCGGTTGCCGATCACCTGCGTGAGCGTGCAGCCAACCCGCTGACAGGAGCTATCGCGACCTTTGCAATTATTTGGAACTACAAATTATTCTTGGTGCTTCTCTCGTTTGAGCCGGTCAGGATAAAACTATCGATAATCGGTAGTCTCTACGGAAGTGGTCTTTCTTCAGTGTTGGCTGTAATGGTGCCTATTGTATTGGGCGGGGCGTATGTATTCATTTATTCGACGCCAGCGGCGCTCGCGGCAAATCATGTGGAACGCCATCGCAGAATGTTGGAGGACTCGAAGCGCCAGTTGGACAATCTGAAGCTAATAACACGACAAGAGGCCCAGACACTTAAGGAGCAGTTCTACGAGTCTGAGTTGGAGTTTAATCGAAGGCTGCATATGGAGAGAGAGCAGCTGCACGCTGTGCGTGATCAGCTCAGGCTGGCAGTGGATAGATCGGAGGCTGCTGAGCGCGAGCTGCAGTATGTGCGCGCTGCCCTCGATGGGGACCTTTTACAGTCACAATCAGTTGAGCTGGCAGAACTTAGGATGAAGCTAGCCCTTGCCGAGGCGAAGGTGCAGGAGCTTGCAGGCGGTACAACTGACGGGGCGCTGCCATTCGAGACTTCCTCGCAGAAAGGGATCCGATATACCCTGTTTGTGCTGGCGCGTCACCCTGCAGGCCTGACCAAGGCTCAAATTGGTGAGAAGACTGGATTTGCTGAGAGTTTTGTAGAGCACATAATCGGTGAGCTTTTTGATGGAAGATGGATTAAGAGCTTAGATCCTGACGACTTTACAGAGGGTTGGGAGCTGAATTATGCGATTACACGTGCGGGTACCGCCCATGCTCTGGAATTGGGTTGGGATGGCACCTAGCTCTGAAGTGAGAGAAGGTAATTGGGGTCCTAGAAAAATTCGTGGAGATTGGAGCTCCTGTAAGCCGATCGTCCTTGGGATGACGCGACCAAGGCGTGATTCAGCAGACGTCTGGCCCATACATGCCGAAGAAGCCCGGCTAGGTATGGACGTGTCTTCCCCCTCTTAAGGCCGCGGCATCACCCTCCGTAATTCCGTAACTTCCGGCTATGGGGTGCTTGACCTCTCGCATGCTGCCTCCGTACTTCGATGTGACCTAAGCGGCCGCCGCTTATGGACTTAGGCTTAGACTTTTAATCTTTTGGTCGATGGTTCGAATCCATCACGGCCCACCAATTGCATCAACGACTTAGGCGCCCGATGGGCGCCTTTTTTGTGACTGTAGTCCTGAGGAGGCGGCGTGATGTTCTCATTTGGTCAACTCCAGATCAGACACCTCTCGACAGTGCAGGTTGGCGAGGACTAGAGGCGGGACATGGGACACAGTCCCGCCCTGCATCAACCGGCTTGAGATGGATATTCAGCCGGCTGTGGTTTCGCCAGTCCGTCTCTACAGGAACACGTAGCCAATGAGAAAGTCCAAGGAACCGGTCGGGACATTTTCACAATTCGGATAGAACGTGTCGAAGTGGCGCAGCTTCCTGTCAAATACGTACTTGCATCGATAGATGGGCTTCGTATCAGGAAGCGGGACATCGCTGATGTACCCGATCATGCCGAAGGTGGTGAGGAACTGCCCTTCGCAGTTCGGATCCGGTGACGTGAAGTACGCCTCGGTGTACCCCCAGAGCGCGCAGGCGTAGAGGGGTTTTGAGTTGGAGAAGGGCGCGCCTGAAATGAAACCCAGAGAGCCTTCGGCTCGCCAGCCAAACTGGTCCCAGTTGTCCGGGAAAAAGTGAAGCGTCGCATGTCGCTCCGCCCTGCCGTTGTAAAGCCTGGTGATCTCCCTCAGGCTTGCCCCGTCAGGCAGGGAAAGGGTGCCTGCCATAATTCCCGCAGCGGGCACGTGTAGACCCTGGTTGTTGGGAGCCTGGAGATCATCTCCTTGACTGGCCGATGCGGTCGTAGATGTGATGCCGACACCGGCGAGCAGAGTTGCGAGGGCCAAAAAGGACCTTGTCATGAATCATCCTGTTGGTTTGCGGGATCCGTTCCCGCGCCAGAATCGTAGGTAGTCGATTTCGTGCTCCGAATGACCGGGTTCGCAGATTCGTCTCGGACGCCATCAAATAAGTCGCCGATGTACAAAAACGGAAGCCGGCGCACGGTGCGGAAGTGAGCTTAAACACTGTTTGGGGTGAAGCACCAGAAGCGAAATAATGCTGGTCGCGACATCTTGCGCAAGGTCATCGAACATTCTCCGGAAGCGATGCGGTCCAGGCATCAGCGGAATGTTCCAGCAGCCTTCCATCGATAGCGAAGATCGAGAAGTGGTCGCTCAATTCGTTTGTGGATCAGGTTGCCGGAGAGGCACGCAACGAAGACGGTGAAGAGCAGGAAAAAACCATGATTGAGCCAATGCGCCGAAGGTAGGAAGTGGCCCCACATTCGACCGATGGCGGATATAACGAAGATGTGGGACAGGTACAGGGAATAGGAGGCATCTCCCAGCTCGATGAGCAGTCGGTTCGGGCGGTGGCCAGACGTCTCGAGCAATGCCGATCCAGCGATCAGCAATGCACTTCCCAGGCCTAGATGGATCACGCGCCGCAATGGGGCGTTGAACTCGGAATCCGATGGGGGTAACAGCGCAGCCGCCAACAACAACACGCCGAGACCGGTAATGAACAATAGAGATCCGAATCGAGGCGGAATGCGGCGCCAGTGCAGCCCCGTCAGTACACCTGCCAGGAACTCAAACGTCAGAGGGCTGAAGACGACCGATGCCGTTGGCGCTCCTTCATCAAATCCCTGCCAATAGCCGAATCCGACGAGACTTCCCCATGCCATGGCGAAGAGGCTTAGTCGTTGCCGGGTTCCATAGGCGAGCGCCAGCGCAAGCGAGAAGACCAGGTAGAAGTAGGCTTCATGAACAAGCGTCCACCCCACCGCCAGCACCGGCAGCTGTTGGTGTGGGATCAAGAGATACGAAGCAGCGATGCTCTGGTCGGCGTAGGAGCTGTTCACCATGGCGGGGGCGACCGACATCAGCAACACCACCAGTGTGGTGAACATCCAGTACAGGGGGACTACGCGCCACGCCCGCTGCGTCAGGAAGTCGCGCGCCGCGCTTGGTCCGGACCCTTTGCCCCGGGAGATGCTGGCCATCACGAATCCGGAGAGCACGAAGAAGAGATCGACGCCCGCGTCGGCGTTTCGGCCCAGCCAGTCGAGCAGCGCATGACCTTCCAGGTAGCGGAGTTCCACGAAGCGAAGATGAAAGATGAGTACTGCCACCGCGGCGATGGCACGCAACGCCTGCAGCGATTCGAAGCGCTCGCCCGCAAGGGTGACAGTTTGGCTCTTTGACTTCACGTGCGTGCCTGAGCCGGTAATGAGACGCAGGCGGCGGGGCGGGCCGGTTCTGACCGGAAGCAGTTCAAAAGCATGTTCCCTGGTATCGCGTCAGCACATCGCTAGGACGCGATTTTCCGCAGTCGATTCGGACGCTGGGAACAGACCCTGACGCTTCCGACGTGGCCACGCGCTCGAAGAGCGACGGAGAGCACGATATCGAACGTCAGTGGACGCATCTGGGAGTTATCCAGTTTTATTTGCTGCGTGAATGCCGCCCTTGATTCGAATGTCGCTTCCCTGAATGGCGAGGCTTGAGCGGCCGGGTAAGTAGCAGCGCGCAGTACGACAACGCCGGCCGGATTTTCTACACTGGTGTGAACTTCCGGTTCTGACGCTGGGGCAGGTGTGATGATGGGGTCTGCCGCCGAAGGCGCTTGGGCTGGTTGCGGCATGAATCCAGCCACGCAGGGCGTGGCTCTACTACACTTGTTGCATCCCGGTAGCTCCCGGGCGCTGACATGTGCTCTCCAGTGAAGATTCTCCTGACAGGAAGTTCAGGCCGGGTAGGTCGCGCCATCTTTGGCGCCCTGGCCGCCCGCCACGAGGTGGTGGGCATTGACCGGAGCCCCTTTGCGACCACGCGTCACGTGGCCGATTTCACCGATACCCGGATGCTGGCCAAAGCCCTGCAAGGCGTGGATGCGGTCATCCATGCCGCTGCGTTGCACGCGCCGCATGTGGGCCTTTTCAGCGACAGCGAATTCCAGCGCATCAACGTGGAAGGCACCCGCACGCTGGCGATGCTGGCGCGCGAGGCGGGCGTGCGGCGGCTGGTGTTCACCAGCACCACCGCGCTGTACGGGCACGCCATCGTGCCGGGGCGTTGCACCTGGGTGGATGAGCAGACCACGCCCCAGCCCCGCACCGTTTACCACCGCTCCAAGCTGGCCGCCGAACAGTGGCTGGAAGAGGCCGCTGGCCCCGACCTTGATGTGCGCGTGATCCGGATGTCGCGCTGCTTCCCGGAGCCGCCGGAACGCATGATGCTGTACCGGTTGCATCGCGGCATCGATGTGCGAGACGTGGCGGACGCCCATGTGGCTGCGCTGACCAACGACGGCCCGGCGTTCCAGCGTTACCTGGTCAGTGGCTGGACGCCGTTCCAGCGGGAGGATTGCGAGGCGCTGGTGACGCACCCGCGTGACGTTCTGGCCCAGCGGTGCCCGCAATGGCTGGCCGAGTACGACCGTCGCGGCTGGTCACTGCCGGTGGTGGATCGCATCCACGACGCGCACGCCGCCAGTGTCGGCTTGCAATGGCGCAGCTGGCGCGGGCCTGAAACGATCCTGGAGCAGTTGGCGGTGGGCAGTATCGAAGTCCTGCCCGATACCGCCCGCGTCGATGACTGCACCATTGAATAGCGTACTTACACGCCGCCTGAGCGCGGCATGGCGCAGACTAGGTAGATTGAGCAGCAGGCGCTGTGGAGGTGCCATGAACCGTTTTGTCCTGATCGGCCTGGGCGCACTGGCGCTGGCGGCCTGCAAACCCACGCCGACCGATACGACGGCTGCCCCCACCGCGCCTGCTACGAGCGAGGCCGCGGCCGAATCGCCGAAGCCGGCACCAGTGCCAGCCGCGCTGCCGGCGGCGGGCTCCGAGGGCCCGTCGTTCGATTGCGCCAAGGCCGGCTCGGATGCGGAGAAGACCGTATGCGGTGACGCACGGTTGTCCGCATTGGATCGGGAGCTGGCCGGGCTGTACAAGGCGGCGCAGACCGGTCCGGGCGAGCTTGACGTGGCCGCTGAACAGCGCGGCTGGATCAAGGGCCGCGATGCCTGCTGGCAGGCGGTGGACGCCAACCGCTGCCTGCTTGAGTCGTACCAGACCCGCATCGTCGAGCTCCGGCTGGCCGCGGCCACTGGGCCGGGACCGGCCGCGACGCAGTATCAATGCGATGACGCCAGCAAGCCGCTCTCGGTGGTGTTCTACAACGAGCTTGACCCGCAGGTTGCCGTCATTCGGTTGGGCCGTGACCAGGCCATCGCGTTTGCGGCACCGTCAGCCAGTGGCAGCCGTTACACCCGCGAGGGCGTGGAGTTCTGGGAACACCAGGGCGAGGCCACGCTGGAGTTCTACGGCACGCGCCTGAGTTGCAAGGCGGCGGGCAGGTAAAGTGAAGTGGGTGCCGGCACAGGCCGGCACCAACACACCGCTCAGCGTACGCGGCGGTAGCGCACTTCGTTCTGACGATCGCCCACTTCGGTGGTGACGAAGCCATCGCGGCTCTGGTTGATGTCGAACACGCTGCTGCCCACGTTGAGCTGGCCGCCATTGACCCAGCCCGACAGGTTCTGTCCGCTGGCCTGTGCCGACATCCGGCCATCGGCTTCGATGCGCATGCGGATGTCGGTGTTGTACATCGGGTTGTAGCCCTCGAACTCGCCCACCATCCACTGCGGCACGTACGAGGTATGACGCGCGCCCTGGTAGTTGTCGTCGTTGTAGCGCTCGTCCTGCTTGTTCGCGTTGTGCACCAGCGCGCCCAGGATTGCCGCACCGACCAGCACGCCGGCCGCCACCTTCGCATCATGGTTGTCGTCGTCGCGGTCATGGTGGCGATCATCGCCGCGCACCCGGAACGAGGCGCGGCAGCCGTCGTCTACCCACACATTGCGGCGGTCATAATCCCAGCTGCGCCCCTGGCGGCAATCTGCGCCGGACAACTTGCGGTCCAGCGTGACATAGCCGGCGTAGGGCAAAGGACAGGACTGGTAGCGGTTATCGCGGCTTTCGCAGGTGACAAAGTCATCCGCGCGCACGTCGGTCAGCGTGGCCAGCAGCAGCAGGGGCGTGCCAAGCAGCAATCGGGTCTGCATGATCAGGATTCCGGCAAGGGAGGTTCACTTGCCGAACGATGCGCAGGGCTTGATGAAATCCTGATGAAAGCAGGGCGCGGCCAGCGCGCCCTGTCGGCTTCCGGGCTCAGGCCGCCCGATCCACATCCTGGTCGCCGAAGCAGGCGCGGATCGCATCCAGCAGCTCGCTCATCGAATAAGGCTTGGGCAGGAAATGAATGCCCGGCGCCAGTTGCGGGGTGACCCGGTCCGGCTGCAGGCCGGAGGTGACCAGTACCGGCAGGCTGGGCTGGTGCTGGCGGATGCGGTGGGCAGCTTCAATGCCGCTCAGCCCGCCGAGGCAGACGTCGGTGAATACGAGGTCGAAGCGCTCGCCGGCCTGCAGCAGGCCCAAGGCGGCTTCGGCCGAGCTGACGGCGGCCACGTCGCAGGCCTGGCTTTCCAGCGCCATGCGGCTCAGTTCACGGGTGTCTTCGGTGTCTTCGATCAACAGCACGCGCGGTGCAACATGGCGCTTGGACAACAGCATGACGCGGGTTCCCCTGCAGGGTTTGGGTGGAAAGGCGCGGCAGTATGGGCAGCAGAAGGTGAGGGGATCGTGCAAAAACCGTCAGCCGAACGTTGTTCTGTTGTGCGCGGGTCAGGTAGGCCACGGTACAGTCGAGATCTGACCCCGAATGGAGCCAAATCGATGCAATGCCCCGTATGTACGACCCAAGCGCTGGTGATGTCCGAGCGCCAGGGCATCGAAATCGATTACTGCCCGCAATGCCGGGGCGTGTGGCTGGACCGTGGTGAGCTGGACAAGATCATCGAGCGCTCGGCCGGTGCGGCCGCGCCCCCCCCGGTGCGTGCCGCCGCGCCGCCTCCGCCGCCGCAGCAGGTCCACCCGCAGGTGCAGCACCGCGACACCCGCCACCTTGGCCAGCAGCACTATGGGGATGGCCAGGGCTACCGCAAGAAGAAGAAAGAAAGCTTCCTGTCCGACCTGTTCGATTTCTGATCGTCCACGCGATCCGTGTGCCGGTCCTGCTCAGGGCCGGCGCAGGATGAATTCGAGGTCGCGGCTTTCGCCCACCGGGAATTCGTAGCTGCCTACCTGCACACAGCCGTAGCGCGCGTAGAAGCGCTGCGCGCCGAAGTTCTCCGACCACACGCCCACCCACAGCGTGCGGCGCCGGGGCTGGTCCAGCCAGTCCAGCAAGGCCTCCATCAGCCGTGCGCCGTGGCCGCCACCTTGGTGGCTGGCGTGCACGTACAGCCGCTTCAGTTCGATATCACCTTCCGTCGCCAGTGCATGGGCCAGACTGTTCGGCCCGGCCGCGAGGTAGCCGATGGCCTGCTCGCCATCGAACAGCAGCCACGCGGCGCTGAGCGGGTTTTCCAGCTCACGACGCTGGGGTGCGGGTGAGTAGTGCGCGTCGAGGAAGTCGCGCAGGTCCTGCGGCGGATACGAGTCGCCGAAGGTCTCTGTGTAGGTGGCCATGGCCAATGCAGAGAGCAGCTCTGCATCGGCAGTCGTTGCACGGCGGATCTGCAGTGCCATCAGAAC
Organism: Stenotrophomonas sp. CCNWLW57; assembly: GCF_037203925.1. Taxonomy (NCBI): domain Bacteria; kingdom Pseudomonadati; phylum Pseudomonadota; class Gammaproteobacteria; order Lysobacterales; family Lysobacteraceae; genus Stenotrophomonas; species Stenotrophomonas sp. CCNWLW57. The sequence continues at coordinate 49,483 of NZ_JBBCBJ010000001.1, read as the reverse complement.
CAGACCCGTACGCCGGCCACCCAGCGGGTGTCACGGGTGTGCTCGCCCGCTGCCTGGTGGTAATCGGCCGTGTCACCGAACAGGCGCTCGTGGCTGACACCGATGTACGGGGCGAAGCGGCGGCTGAACTCGTAGCGCAGGCGCAACCCGGCCTCGACCTTGTTCAGGCCCGCACCCATGCCGTGCTCGGGCTCGTCCCTGGCGGCGAGCGTGGCCTCCACCAGTGGCTGCAGAATCAGGCGGTTGGTGAGCAGCAGCTCGTACTCGACCTCCACCGTGGCAGCCAGTTGTCCGCCTTCGCCGACATACGCCGTCGCCGAGGTTTCAAACTTGTACGGAGCCAGACCCTGGATGCCGAACGCGGCCCAGGTGCGCGAATCCGTGGGGCGGAAATCCTGCTTCACGCCGACCAGCACGTCCCACCACGCCGACACGCTGCGCCCGTACAGCACTTCGAGATCGGACGACTCCGTGCGCCCGCCGCTGCGTTCGCCTTCGCTGCGTACCCATAGGCGGTTGATGTTGCCGCCGACCCAGCCGCCGGCTTCCCAGGCCTGGCCGGTGCCGTGCTGGCCATCCCAGTGTTCCAGCCGATTGATCAGCAGCAGGCTGTGCACATTCGGTGCGTGCTCCATCGCATCATGGTTGATGGGTGGGAAGGCGGCCGCTCGGTCGGCGTCGGTGACTTCGGGAATGGGTTCGCGCGGAGCAACCGGCGCGGTGCCATGGCCCATCGCGGCGTGATCCATCGTCGAGTGATCCATCTGCGGGTGGTCGACGCCGCCGTGATCCATGGTCGATTGGTCCATCGCTGAATGATCCATATTCGAGTGGTCCATCTTCGAGTGGTCCATCTTCGAATGGTCGGCCGCGGCCGGTGCAGCCGCGGGTGCTGCATCGGTGTGTGCGTGCGCATGCGACTGCGCCCACGCCGGCCCGGCGATGGCGCTTAGAAGGGCAACGGTGAGCATCTTCATTCTTCGATCCTCACTTCGCGCATCATCCCAGCTTCCATGTGGTACAGCAGGTGGCAGTGGTAGGCCCAGCGGCCCAGCGCATCGGCGCGCACGCGGTAGCTGCGGCGCGTGCCCGGCGGCATGTCGATGGTGTGCTTGCGCACCTGGAATTCGCCATCGGCGTTTTCCAGGTCGCTCCACACCCCGTGCAGGTGGATGGGGTGCTGCATCATGGTGTCGTTGACCAGCACGATGCGCATGCGCTCGCCGTAGTTCAGGCGCAGCGGTTCGGCGCTGGCGAACGGAATGCCATCGAACGACCAGCTGAATTTTTCCATGTGGCCGGTGAGGTGCAGTTCGACCTCGCGCGACGGCTCGCGCCCATCGGGATCCTCGAACAGACTACGCATCGCGCCATAGGTGAGTACCTGGCGGCCGTTGTCGCGCAGGCCGATGCCCGGGTCGTCGAGCTTGGGCCCGGTGGCCGCGCTCTGCATGTCGACCAGCGGGTTGCCGGTCTCGCTCGGCGCGTGGCGCGGTGCCTTGCCGGCGCTGCCATGGCCGCCGTGCCCCATGTTGGCGCCGCAGCCGCCTTCCATGCCTTTCATGTCATGGCCGGCCATGCTGGCGCCATGGCCCATGTCATGCCCCATGTCGCTCATGGTCAGCAGCGGGCGTGGGTCGCGCGCGGGGATCGGCGCCTGCAGCCCGTGGCGCACGGCCAGGGTGCCGGCGGCGTAGCCCGTGCGGCCCATGTCCTGGCAGAAGATGGTGAACGCATCCTGGCCAGTGGGCTCGACGATCACATCGAACGTTTCCGCCGGTGCGATGCGGAATTCATCGATGCTCACCGGGTGGATGTACTGCCCGTCGGCGGCGACCACGGTCATCTTCAGGCCGGGAATGCGCACGTCGAAGTAGGTCATCGAGCCGCCGTTGATGAAGCGCAGCAGCACCTTTTCGCCGCTGCGGAACAGCCCGGTCCAGTTGCCGGCCGGGGCGGTGCCGTTGAGCAGGTAGGTGTAGGTGTGGGCATTGATGTCGGAGATGTCGGTGGGGGTCATCCGCATCCTTCCCCACATGCCGCGGTCGGCCGTGGCCGCGCTCCAGCCATCGCGGCGCACGTCGCGCAGGAAATCGGGCAGCGTGCGCTTGTAGTAGTTGTCGTGCTCGGCGAGCTTCTTCATGCGCCGGAACAGCGCGCCGGGGTCCATGTCGGTCCAGTCCGACAGCAGGATCACGTGCTCGCGGTCGAACCGGTAAGGGGCCGGCTGCAGCGGGTCGATGATAAGCGCGCCGTACAGGCCGGCCTGTTCCTGGAACATGGAATGGCTGTGGTACCAGTAGGTGCCGGACTGCTTGAGATTGAACCGGTACTGGTAGGCCTCGCCCGGGGCGATGCCGTTGAAGCTCAGGCCGGGCACGCCGTCCATGTTGGCCGGCAGCAGGATGCCGTGCCAGTGGATTGAGGTGGGGTGGCCCTGCAGGGCGTTGGCCACGCGCACGTTGACGGTGTCGCCTTCGCGCCAGCGCAGGATCGGTGCGGGCAGGCTGCCGTTGACGGTGATCGCCGGGCGGGTGCGGCCGGTGAAGTTGGCCAGTGATTCGCCGATGCTCAGCTGGAACTGCTGGCCGCTGAGCACCTGCGGGGCGGTAGCCACGCGGGGGCCGGCGTTGGCCACGGCGCGCGCGGGCATGGCGCCTGCCAGGCCGGCAACCACGCCGCCGGCGGCCAGGCCCTGCACGAACAGGCGTCGCGACGGTACGGGCGGGGCGCCCGCGCCGGGGGAAGAGGGGTGTGACATTGCAACTCCGAATCGGATCCGAGGGGCACGCGCAGGTGCCGGCAGGACGCGCGTGCGTCAGCACGGCATCGCGTTACGCAGGCGTTCGTGGCGAACGCGGGCTCAGGCGATGGGAGGGCGGGTGATGCGGTCCAGCGGCGGGCTGGGCAGGGACGGATGAGCAACGCGCAGCAGCACCGGCGAGGGCGGTGGCGGCACCGGGATCCAGGCGATCTGCACGGTCAGGCTGGGCTGCTGGGCGCAGTTGCGCAGGCAGTCCTTTATCCTGCAGTGCTCGCTGTCGTCCGGTGCCTGGGCCGGTGGTTCGGCCGGGGCACCGTGCAGGGCGACATGCTCCTGGCCATGGCAGGGCGGCGCAGGTGCGTCTTCGGCAGCGGCGGGCGTGGCCATCGCCAGCATCATGGGGCCGGCCATGGCCGCGTTCAGCCCGTTGAGCAACAGGCTGAGCATCAATACCACTCGCAGGAGCAGGCCACCGGCGGACATGGGCGCCACCATAACGCCAAAGCGCCCCCCACGCACCCGTGCCTGAACGGCAGGTTCAACGTTGGACGTGGGTCTGGCTGGGCGCGCGCGCATCAGCCTTCTTCGCGGACGATCTCCACCAGCCGCTCGCCGTAGCGGGACAGCTTGGTGCCACCTATGCCGCCTACGCGGCCCAGCGCGTCGATGCTGGTGGGGCGCTGTTCGGCGATGTTGCGCAGGGTGCTGTCGTGGAAGATCACGAAGGCCGGCACGTTCTGCTCGCGCGCCAGTTCGGCACGCAGGCCGCGCAGGGCGTTGAACAGGGCCAGGTCCTGCGGCAGCACCGACAGGCCGGTGCGCTGGCCGCCGCGCTCGCGTTCGCGGGTCCTGGGGCTTTCGCGGCGCATCATTACCTTGCGCTCGCCCTTGAGCACCTGGCGGCTGCCGTCGGTCAGGCGCAGGCCGCCGTAGGCGTCGCTGTCCACTTCCAGCAGGCCGGCGGCCACCAGCTGGCGGAACACGCTCCGCCAGGTGCGGGCATCAAGATCCTTGCCGATGCCGTAGGTGCTCAGTTCGGTATGGCCGAACTGGCGGATCTTGTCGTTCTCGCCGCCGCGCAGGATGTCGATCAGGTGGCCCACGCCGAACCGCTGGCCACTGCGGTACACGCAGCTCAGCGCCTTCTGCGCGGCCACGCTGGCATCCCAGGCATCGGGTGGCTGCAGGCAGTTGTCGCAGTTGCCGCACGGCTGCGGATAGGTTTCGCCGAACCCGGCCAGCAGCACCTGACGGCGGCACTGCATGGATTCGCAGTAGCCCAGCAGGTGGTCGAGCTTGGAGCGTTCCAGCGCCTTGCGCTCTTCGCCCGCCTCGGACTGCTCGATCATCTGCTTGAGCAGTACCACGTCGCCCAGGCCATAGCAGAGCCAGGCTTCGGCCGGTTCGCTGTCGCGGCCGGCACGGCCGGTTTCCTGGTAATAGCCTTCCATCGACTTTGGCAGGTCGGTATGCGCCACGAAGCGCACGTCGGGCTTGTCGATGCCCATGCCGAAGGCGATGGTGGCGCACATCACGATGCCGTCTTCGCGCAGGAAGCGGCGCTGGTTGGCCGCGCGCACCTCGGCCGGCAGGCCGGCGTGGTAGGGCAGGGCGTTCATGCCCTCCTTGCACAGGAACTCGGCGGTTTCCTCGACCTTGCGCCGCGACATGCAGTAGACGATGCCCGCTTCATCGCGGTGGCCGCGCAGGAAATCCAGCAGCTGGCGCCTGGCGTTGTCCTTCTGCACCACGGTGTAGCGGATGTTGGGGCGGTCGAAGGAGCTGACGAAGTGCTGGGCATTGGTCAGGTCCAGCCGCTCGGCGATCTCGCGCTGGGTCGGCGGGTCGGCGGTGGCGGTCAGCGCGATGCGCGGCACGTCCGGCCAGCGCTCGTGCAGAACGGTCAGCTGGCGGTATTCAGGCCGGAAATCGTGGCCCCACTGCGAGACGCAATGGGCTTCGTCGATGGCGAACAGGGCAATGCGACTGCGCGCCAGCAGGGACAGGAAACGGCCGGTGAGCAGCCGCTCGGGCGCGACGTACAGCAGTTCCAGCTCGCCGGCGGCCAGTTCGCGCTCGACCCGGGCGGCGGTTTCGCCATCCAGGGTCGAATTCAGGTATTCGGCGCGCACGCCCAGCTGGCGCAGGGCTTCCACCTGGTCCTGCATCAGCGCGATCAGTGGCGAGATGACGATGCCGGTGCCCTCGCGCAGCAGGGAAGGCACCTGGTAGCACAGCGACTTGCCGCCGCCGGTGGGCATCAGCACAAGCGCGTCATTACCGGCCGCGACATGCTCGACGATCGCCTGCTGCGGACCGCGGAAATCGTCGTAACCAAAGATGCGGTGCAGCAGTTCGTGCGCGGGGCGGGAAGACATCGCCCTAGTTTACAGGGCTGAGCGACCCAAGGCGGGTCATCCAATTCCGGATCTGAACGTAGGCGAGAGACCATCCGGCCAAGGAGCCCCCCTTGAGTCAAGGGGGGCGCGCCGACAGGCGCGGGGCTGTGGCCGGCGACTTGTGCAGGGTCCAAGGTTCCGCGAAGCGGAACCTTGGAAATCCCGCAGGGGCAAAGCCCCAGAGGGATTACTGCAGGAGCGAGCGGAGCATCCAGGCGTACTTCTCGTGGGTCTGCAGGCGCTGGGTCATCAGGTCTTCGGTCGGGGCGTCGTCGGCGTCGTCGGCCACGTCCAGCACCTTGCGGGCGGTCCGGCACACGGCCTCGTTGGCGGCGACCAACTGGCGTACCATTTCACGCCAGTCGGCGCTGTCGGTCAGGCCCGGTTCCTCGGCGATCGAGGTCAGGGCGGCGAACTCGCGGTAGGAGCCCGGCGCGTTGAAGCCCAGGGCGCGGATGCGTTCAGCCACGTCGTCCAGGGCCGCCCACTGTTCGGTGTACTGGGTCTCGAACATCAGGTGCAGCGAGTTGAACATCGAGCCCGTCACGTTCCAATGGAAGTTGTGGGTCTTCAGGTAGAGCGTGAACGCGTCTGCCTGGAAGGCCGACAGGCCCTCGGCAATCTTCTTGCGATCCGCTTCCTTGATCCCGATATCAATGTTCGGGGCCGAGGGCGCCGCTGCTGCCAGCTTCAGTTTGGCGCCCTGGGGCTTGGCGGCCTTGGGTTTGGCCGGGGTCTTGGTCTTCGCCATGGGGGAAATCCTCGTGTTGGATGGGATGGCCTTCACAATAAGTCAGACTAACCTTCAGTTGTACTCATAAGTTCTAAACGATCCGATTGATGACCGCTATCAAACAACCCGATGCTTCGTCCCTGTCTTCGCAGCAGGCCGCCATTGACGGGGCCATGAGCCGTGATCGCGGTCGTCTGCTCGGCATGCTCTCGCGCTGGCGGGCCAAACCGGCCGATGCCGGCGTGGCGGCGGCATTCCAGCAGGCCCTGCACGCTTCGGTGCAGCGGCGCCAGGCGCGGGCGCTCAACCAGCCGTCGATCAGTCTGGACGACAGCCTGCCGATCGCGCGTGAAGCCGAGCGCATCACGGCGCTGATCCGCGAACACCAGGTCGTGGTCATCGCGGGTGAAACCGGGTCGGGCAAGACCACCCAGCTGCCCAAGCTGTGCCTGGCCGCCGGGCGCGGCGTGGCCGGCATGATCGGCTGCACCCAGCCGCGACGGATTGCCGCACGTGCGGTGGCCACCCGCGTGGCGCAGGAGCTGCACTCCGAGCTGGGCACTACGGTCGGCTACCAGGTGCGCTTCACCGACCGGGTCGGCGACGATACCCGCATCAAGTTCATGACCGACGGCATCCTGCTGGCCGAAATCAGCAGCGACCGCTGGCTGTCGCAGTACGACACGATCATCGTCGACGAGGCGCACGAACGCAGCCTCAACATCGATTTCCTGCTCGGCTACCTCAAGCAGCTGCTGCGCAAGCGCCCGGACCTCAAGCTGATCGTCACCTCGGCGACGATTGATACCTCCCGCTTCGCCCAGCACTTCGACGATGCGCCGGTGATCAGCGTGGAAGGCCGCACGTTCCCGGTGGAAGTACGCTACCGCCCGCTGGAAGGCGAGGGCGGTGGCGATGAGGACGGCGGCCGCGATGGCGAACGCACCGTCAACGATGCGGTGGTGGCGGCGGTGGATGAGATCACCCGGCTCGACCCGCGCGGTGACATCCTGCTGTTCTTCCCGGGTGAACGCGAAATCCGCGACGCGCACCAGGCGCTGGAACGGCGTAAATACCGCGAAACCGAAGTGCTGCCGCTGTACGCGCGGCTGTCGGTGAAGGACCAGGACGCGGTGTTCAATCCGGGCAGCAAGCGCCGCATCGTGCTGGCCACCAACGTGGCCGAGACCTCGCTCACGGTGCCGCGCATCCGCTACGTGATCGATCCGGGCCTGGCCCGGGTCAAGCGCTACAGCCCGCGCCAGAAGCTGGACCGGCTGCATATCGAGGCGGTTTCGCAGGCCAGCGCCAACCAGCGCAAAGGCCGTTGCGGTCGCGTCTCCGCAGGCATCTGCTACCGGCTTTACTCCGAAGCGGATTTCCAGTCGCGCGCCGAGTTCACCGATCCGGAAATCCGCCGCTCCAGCCTGTCCGGAGTGATCCTGCGCATGCTCCAGCTGGGGCTGGGCCGGATCGAGGATTTCCCGTTCCTGGAAGCCCCCGACGAGCGCGCCATTGCCGATGGCTGGCAGCAGCTCGGCGAGTTGGGCGCGATCGACAACGACCGCCGGCTCACCCCGATCGGCCGCCAGATGGCGCGCCTGCCGGTGGATGTGAAGCTGGCCCGCATGCTGGTCGCCGCGCACGCGCAGGGCTGCCTGCGCCCGATGCTGGTCATTGCGTCGTTCCTGGGCATCCAGGATCCGCGCGAACGCCCACCCGAAGCGCGTGCCGCGGCTGACAACGCACACGCGCTGTTTGCCGATGGGCGCTCTGAATTCGTCGGCGTGCTGCGCCTGTGGGAAGGCTATCGCCAGGCCCACGAAGATCTTACCCAATCCAAGCTGCGCGGTTGGTGCGATCGCCATTTCCTCGGCTTCCTGCGCATGCGCGAATGGCGCGAGCTGCACCGCCAGCTGCGTGTGCTTTGCGAAGAGCTGGGCTGGAGCGAGGAGCCGGTGGACAATGCGATGGCGCCGTTGCTGGCCGGTTCGTCGGCCCCTGCGCCCGTTCGCGATGATGCCGGGAGGGCCAAGGCCACCCGTGGCCAGCAGCATCGTGCCGCCCGTCTGGCCCGCGAGGGCAAGGTCGAACCGCCAGCTGCCACGGTTGTGCCCGCCGCCCCCGCAGCGGCCGTAGAGGCCCGCAATGCCTTCAGCGAGCGCGTGCGTGCCGCGGCCTACCAGACCCTGCACCGTGCACTGATCGCCGGCCTGCCGACCCAGATCGGCCATCGCAGCGACAAGGGCGATTTTCTGGCCCCGCGCCAGCGCCGCTTCCTGCCCTTCCCCGGCTCGGTGATGGCCAAGCGGCCGCCGCCATGGCTGCTGGCCGCCACCCTGCTGGATACGCAGAAGGTATGGGGCCTGACCAATGCGGCGATCGAACCGGACTGGGTGATCGCCGAACTGCCGCACCTGCTGCTGCGCAAGCACTTTGATCCGCACTGGTCGCGTGCGCAGGGCCAAGTTCTGGCCTCGGAGCAGATCAGCCTGTTCGGGCTGGTGCTGGCACCGAAGAAGCCGGTGCACTACGGCCGCATCGCCCCGGGCGAGGCGCACGACATCTTCGTGCGCCAGGCGCTGGTCACCGGCGAGATCAACACCCGCGCCAGTGTCATCGCCGACAACCTCAAGGTGCTGGAGCAGGCGCGCGAAGAAGAAGCCAAGCTGCGCCGCGCCGGCATCGTGGCCGATGAAGGCTGGCAGGCGCGCTGGTACCTGGACCGGATTCCGGCCGAGATCCATTCGGCCACCGGTCTGGATACCTGGTGGAAGGCGCTGGCCCCGGAGAAGAAGCGCGCGCTGGCGTGGACGCTGGCCGACCTGCTGCCGGGCGAGGGCAGCGATGCCGAGCGCTACCCGACCTACCTGCCGCTGGGCGATGCGCGGCTGGCGCTGCACTACCGCTTCGAACCGGGAAGCGACGAAGACGGCGTCAGCCTGGATGTGCCGTTGCACCTGCTCAACGCGTTGGATCCGGCACGTCTGTCGTGGCTGGCGCCGGGATTCGTGGCCGACAAGGCCTCCGCGCTGATCCGCAGCCTGCCCAAGGCCATGCGCCGCAACTACGTGCCGGCGCCGGACTTCGGGCGCGCCTTCGCCGAGGCGTTCCCCGCGCCGAGCGCCGACGACCTGCGTGGCGAACTGGCCCGGTTCCTGTCGCGCGCGACAGGCGCGCAGGTGGCGGCCATCGATTTCGATGAAAGCGCGCTCGACCCGCACCTGCGCATGAACCTGCGCCTGCACGATGCGCAGGGCAGGTTGCTGGCCGCCTCGCGCGACCTGGAGGCGCTGCGCGCCCGCTTCGGCGCGCAGGCCGGCGATGCATTCGCCGCACGCGCTGGCCGTGCGTTGGCAGCCGAAGGACTGCGTGATTTCCCGGTGGCGCCGATTCCGCTGCAGGTACCCGGTGAAGCCGGCGTGCCGGCGTATCCGGCGCTGGTGGATGCCGGTGAATCCGCCTCACTGCGCATTTTCGCCGACCGCAACGAAGCATTGGAGCAGCATCCGCGTGGCGTACGCCGGCTGATGGATATCGCGCTGGCCGACAAGGCCAAGCAGGCCCGCAAGCAGCTGCCGGTGCCGCCCAAGACCGGCCTGCTGTATGCCTCGATCGAATCGCAGGAACGCCTGCGCGGTGACCTGGCGGATGCGGCGCTGAATGCCGTGCTGGCCGACGGCCTGGGCGAGATCCGCGACCCGGCGGCCTTTGCCAAGCGGCGCGATGCCGCCGGCCGCGACCTGTTCGGCGAGGCGATGGCGCGGCTGAAGCTGGCGGAAAACATCCTGGCGCACGTGGCCGAACTCAAGCCGCTGCTGGAAGCACCGCTGATGGGCTGGGCGCGCGGCAACCTGGATGACCTGGAACAGCAGCTGGCGGCGCTGGTCCATCCCGGGTTCCTGCGTGAGACGCCTGCTGAAGCACTGGCGCAGTATCCGCGCTACCTGCGCGCGATGATCCTGCGCAGCGAACGGGCCAAGCGCGATCCGCCGCGTGACCAGGCGCGGATGCTGGAACTGCGGCCGTTCCTGGATGCCCTGGAAGAGGCGCAGGCGCGCGGCCTGCGCGACCGCACGCAGTGGCAGGCGCTGCGCTGGGACCTGGAAGAATTGCGGGTGTCGCTGTTCGCGCAGGAACTGGGGGCCAGGACCGGCATTTCGGCCAAGAAACTGGCCCAGCGGGTGGCGGCGCTGCGCCAGGCGTGAACGGGCATGTCCCGCGCGGCAACCGCGCGGGACATGCGGGTCACTTGATTCGCTGGACCTTGGCGCGGGTGTTGGTGCCCTTGACCTGCAGGTACCAGGCGCCCATCACGCCCGGCGCAATCGACACTTCAGGATCGGTGCGGCGCACACCCGAGAGCGTGGTGTCGTCGGTCTGCTCCCATTCCTGGTTGTTGGCCAGCACGTAACGGCGCCCCTTGCCGAAGCCACGGAACTCGCCCTGCAGCGTGCTCACGATCGGCTCCTTGCTGCCGAAGTCGAAGAAGCCGCGGTTCTTCACGATCACTTCCTGGCGGCCTTCCTCGCGTGCTTCTTCGCGCACCTGTTCGCGCACCTGCTCACGCACGTCAGCGCTGACCGCGGCCACCTTGCCCTGCAGCCAGCCGTTGAGGGCGGCCAGTTCGGCGGGGCTCAACTTGTCCAGGCCAGCTGCCTTGAATTCGGCCGGGGACATCTGCTGCTGCAGGTCGCCTTCGACCACGCGCTGGGCGAGGGCGGGCCCGGCCATGGCCAGCAGGACGGCCGCAGCGGCCAACACTCTAAGACGGGAAAAACGCATGGCAGCTCTCCAGGAATGCACGATGGAACCGGTTCTGATTGTCCGGCAACGATACCAGCGCTAGTGTAGGGCTCTCTATCTTGTCTGCATGATGCTGTGAACCGCGCTTCTGTCCCCGGCCTGGATGGCTTGTTGAACCGACCCTCGGCGGCTTCGCTGTCCCCCGCAGTGCGCGAGGCGCTGCTGCAGCGCTGGCAGGCCAACGATGCCGACCACGCCCAGTCTGCCCCCTGGCCGGTGCTGGCCGATACCCTGGATGCGCTGGCCCTGCTGTCGGCCGACGACAGCGCCCTGCTGGCGGCCCTGTTGTTCGACCTGCCGTGGCTGCGTGCCGGGCTGGACGCACTTCCGCTGGGCAGCCACAAAACGGCCGTGTTCGGCCTGCTCGAGGGCCTGGACGCGGCCGACCAGGTCTGGGCGCTGCACGCCGGGCGCGATGCCGGGCGCAACAGCGAAGGCCTGCGCCGCCTGCTGCTGTCGATCATCCAGGACCTGCGGGTGGTGCCGATCCTGCTGGCCCGGCAGCTGGCGCGGATGCGCGCGGCCGATCGCCTGCCCGAGGAAGAGCGCCGCGCGCTGGCCCAACTGACCCGCGATATCCATGCGCCGCTGGCCAATCGGCTCGGCATCTGGCAGCTGAAGTGGGAACTGGAAGATCTGGCGTTCCGGCACCTGGAGCCGGAGACTTACCGCCGCATTGCACGTGAAGTGGACGAAACACGGCTGGCGCGCGAACGCTATGTCGAGTCGGTCAAGAAGGTGCTGTCGCGCGAGCTGCTGGCGCAGGGCATCGAGGCCGAGGTCAGCGGGCGCCCGAAGCACATCTACAGCATCTGGCGGAAGATGCAGAAAAAGCGGCTCGCCTACGAGCAGCTCTACGACATCCGCGCGGTGCGGGTGATGGTCAAGGACGTGGCGGCCTGCTACGCCGCGCTGGGCGTGGTGCACTCGCTGTGGGCACCGGTGCCGAGCGAGTTCGATGACTACATCGCCCGGCCCAAGGCCAATGACTATCGCTCCCTGCACACCGCCGTGGTGGGGCCGGAAGGGCGCACCATCGAAGTACAGATCCGCAGCCACGACATGCACGCCCAGGCCGAGCTCGGCGTGGCCGCACACTGGCGCTACAAGGAAGGCAGCAAGGGCGCGGAAAAGGCGTTCGACCGCAAGATCACCTGGATGCGCCAGCTGCTGGAGCAGTCGCAGGAAGGTCATGGCGGGGAGCTGGCGGGTGCGCTGGACGCCGAGCTGACCGAGGACCGGGTCTATGCGCTGAGTCCGAAGGACGAGGTGATGGACCTGCCGCAGGGCGCCACGCCGCTGGATTTCGCGTACCACGTGCACACCATGGTCGGCCACCGCTGCCGTGGTGCGAAGGTCAATGGGCGCATCGTGCCGCTCACCTACCGCCTGCGCAGTGGAGACCGGGTCGAAATCCTCACCGGCAAGGAAGCCGACCCGCGCCGGGACTGGCTGCTGGCCTCCAACGGTTACCTCGCAAGCAACCGCTCGCGCGAGAAGGTGCGCGGCTGGTTCCACAAGCTGGACCGGGCGCGCAACGTGCAGGCCGGGCGCGACCTGCTCGACCGCGAACTGAAGCGGCTCGGGCTGGCGCAGGCGGACCTGGCCGTGGCGGCGAAGAAGTTCCATGCCGACAGCGTCGATGACCTGTACATCCAGGTGGCGCTGGGCGACACCGGCCCGCACCAGGTCAGCCGGGCACTGCTCGAAGCCGAACGTGCCGCCACGCAGCCGGCGGTGCCCGCGTTGCCACGGCCCACCGCGCGCCGCGACAGCCTGGGCAAGTCCAAGTTCACCGTACAGGGCGTGGGCAACCTCCTGGTGCAGCTGGCGCGCTGCTGCCAGCCGGTGGCCGGCGAGCCCATCGTCGGTTACCTGACCCGTACCCGCGGGGTCACCGTGCACCGCACCGACTGTGCCGCATTGGCGCGGCTGTCCGCCGCCAGCCCGCAGCGCATCCTGCCGGTCGAATGGGGCCAGGCAGGCGGAGGCTACGAGGTTGACGTGGTGGTCGACGCGGTGGATCGCCGCTGGCTGCTCAAGGACATCACCAACCTGATCGCGCAGGAGGATGCGTACGTGCTGGACATCCACAGCGACAACGTCCGCAACAGCGGCCGTGCGCACCTGCGCCTGCGCCTGAAAGTGAGCGATTACGGCCAGCTTTCGACACTGTTGGGGAAGCTGGATGCCTTGCCCGGCGTCAGCGACGCGCGGCGTCTGGGCTGACCTCACGTGACTCACGCTACGCTCACGGAATGAGCCGCCATCCCGACCATGAGGACGCCGCGCATGCCGCCCTGCGCCGCGTGCGCCGCGAAGGCCGCTGGTGGTGGGTGCAGGCCTGGCAGTCGCGGCGCATCTGGCGCTGGGCGCTGCTGGTGGCGGTGGTGGTGTTCGTACTGCTGGTCGCGTTCGGGGGCCCCTTGGCCAACTGGTTCTGGAATGAGCCGCAGGTGGAGCAGCTGCTGGACAGGGGCGACCGTGCGCTGGCCGCGGGCCGCCTGAGCGCAGCCGATGGCAGCGGCGCGCGTGAGTGGTACCAGGCGGCGCTGGCGCTGGACAGCGATCGTCCGCAGGCCCGCGCCGGCCTGGCGCGTACGGGCCAGGCCGCGCTGGCGCAGGCCGCTGCCGCCCTCGATGCCGGCGATGCGGCAACCGCGCAACGCGCGCTGGCCCTGGCCCGCGAACTGCAGGTGCCGCAGCGCGATGCCGATGCCGTGGCGCGCCGGCTGCGCGACCACCAGCAGGAGGGGGCCGGTATCGGCGCGCTGTTGGGCCGGGCAGAAGCGGCGTTGCAGGCGCAACGCCTGGATGGCACCGATGACAGCGCCCTGCCGCTGTTCCAGATGGTACTGGCGCGCGCGCCCAACCACCTGCGCGCACTGGAAGGGCGCGAGGATGCGCTTTCAGACCTGCTGCAGCAGGCACGCGACGCGGCGGCGCGGGGAGATGTGGCCGCAGCGGCGGAACAGGTGCGCAGAGCGCGCGGCTTCGACCCCGGTCATGTCGATCTTCCGGCCAGCGAAGCGGCGCTGAACGCTGCGCTTGAAGCCCGCTTGAACGAAGCACAGCGGTTGCTGCGCAGGCAGCGCTGGCAGGCGGCAGGCGAGGCGTTCCAGAGTGTGCTGGCGACGCGGCCGGACGATACCGCAGCGCAGCAGGGACAGCAGCGGGCGATCGAGGCGCTGCTGGCCTCGGCCGCCCGCTTGGCGGCGGACTTCCGCTTTGATCTGGCGGGGCAGGCGCTGGCGTCGGCAGAGGCATTGGGAGCCAATGGACGCCAACTGGACACCGCCCGCCAGGCCATCACCCAAGCCCGCCAGGCCGAACGCGCCCTGACCTCGCCCCCTGCGCCGAATGCCCGAGGCAAACGGGAGGTGGTTGCGTTGCTGCGGCGCTTTGATGAAGCCCAGGCCCGCGGCGATTTCCTCTCGCCTCCTGGGCGAAGCGCTTACGATGCATTGCGCGAAGCGCAGGCCATGGCACCGCGGGACCCGCGCGTGCGCGCTGCCACGCAACGCCTGATCCCCGATACGGGCGCCTGTTTCGAGGACCATCTGCGCGGCAACCGGGTACAGGCCGCCAGCGCCTGCCTGGAAGCGTGGCAGACCCTGTCGCCCGGCGATGCGGCGCTGACCCCGGCACGCCAGCGGCTGGCACAGCGCTGGCTGGCGATCGGCAGTGAACGGCTGGGCCAGGGAGATGTCGAATTCGCGACGCTGGCGCTGCAGATGGCGTCACGCTGGGGCGCAGGCTCCAGCGCCGCCGAGTTCCAGTCACTGCAGGCGCGGCTACGGGACATCGGCGCCCAGCGCTGAGAGCCGCCAACGGGCTCGGCTATAGTATTGGTCCTTCATTCCTGGGGCCGGCATGACCGTCCTTGTCTCCGGGGCGACCAGTCAGATCGGCCGCTTCCTGATTGCCCGCCTTGCACTGACCGGCGTACCGGTGGTGGCCATCAGCCGACGGCCGCAACCGCCGCAGGCGGGCGTGCAATGGCGGACCGGTGACCTGAAGACCGTGCTGGCCGCAGACCTGAACGAGCGCTGGCGTGCCATCGTCAGTTTCAGTCCGATGGACGCCTGGGCGGACTGGCTGGCAGCGCAGGCGGTGGCGCCCGCACCGCGGATCATCGCCACCAGTTCAATGAGCGTGGTGACCAAGCAGGGCTCGGCGCAGAGCGACGAACAGCAGGTGGTGGCCCGACTTCAGTACGGCGAGGACGAACTGGCCCGGCAGGCGGCACGGCTGGGCATGGCGTACACCCTGTTCCGGCCGACCTTGATCTACGGCGCGGGAGTGGACCGCAGCCTGTCGCCGATCGTCGCGCGCGCGCGCCGCCTGCGCCTGTTCCCGATCCCCATGGCCAACGGCATGCGCCAACCCGTGCATGCCGACGATATCGCCCAGGCCGTGCTGGCTGCGCTGGAGAGCGACGCGGTGGACGGCAAGGTGCTGGAGATCGGCGGTGGCGAGCGGCTGGACTACATGCAGATGTTCCGCCGGGTGCATGCCAGCCTGGGCGGCGGCGCGCTGCCCCTGTACCTTCCATTGTCGGCGTTGCGCCTGCTTGCCGCCTTGCTGCCGCGGGCGCGCGGTCCGGTATCCCGGCTGCAGCAGGACCTGATCGCCGACAACCGTGCGCTGGTGTCATTGCTGGGGGTCCACCCAAGGGCGTTCCAGCCGGACGCCAGTACGTGGACGCCGATGACGCCGGAGCAGGCCCGGGCCCGGCTCGGCGGTGGCGCACGCTGATGTCGATCGTGCCCCCCCGCATCGGTGTGGCGTTGTGCACCTACAACGGCGCGCGTTACCTGCAGGCGCAGCTGGACAGCGTGCTGGCCCAGAGCATGCCGGTGGATGAAGTGGTGATTGGCGATGATGGCTCTTCCGATGCAACGCTGAGCATCGTGGCGTCATTCGCCACGCGCGCGCGGTCCATGGGAATCGGAGTCACCGTTGTCCAGCATCAGCGCAACCTCGGCTACGTGCTGAATTTTTCCGACGCCATGCAGCGCTGTCGGGCAGACATCATCTTCCTCTGCGACCAGGACGACGTATGGCACCCCGACCGGGTGGAGGCGGCGGTGCGCCGGTTCCACGCAGACCCGGCGCTGCTGCTCCTGCACAGTGACGCCCGGCTGGTGGATGGCCATGGCGACGCGCTGGGCGGCACCCTGCTGGAGGTGCTCCGCGTCCATCCGGCCGAGATCGACCTGGAGCGCTCCGGCCAGGCTCTGGATGCGATTCTGCTGCGCAACTTCGTCACCGGTGCCACCTGTGCGCTGCGCCGTTCGCTGCTGGCGCAAGGGCTGCCCATCGCCGCGCGCTGGAGCCACGATGAGTGGTTGGCGGTGATTGCATCACTGCAGGGTGGCCTGGACCTGCTGCCGCGGCCGACCATCGATTATCGCCAGCACGGCAGCAATCAGATCGGGGCGTCCCGGCGTTCGTTCCTGCAACGGCTGCGCGGGCTGGATCTGCTGGATGCGGTGGCACGGCAGCGCACGGCCGAACGCCTGCACGCCCTGCAGGCTGTGTTGGACCAGCGCGATGTGAACATCGCGCCGCCGCGCGTGCAGGGCCTGGCGGCGATCGCCTGGCGTATGGCATGGTCGCGCGTGCAGCTTTACCGCAGGCCGGATGTCGGCTGGGCCTGGATCGGTCACGACGCGCCCCGTCTGCTGGCCCGCCTGGCAAACGTCTGTCTGGCCGGCGGCGGCTGGCAGGGTGTAGCAGCCGCCTGCACGGGAGCATGGGCGGGATGGCGGCTGCGCGGCCTGGCCTGATTTGAACTGGGGTGAAACGAGGACGCGGCGGTCAGCTGCGGCTGCGGTGCCTGCGTTAGACTCGGCAGATTCAACTCTGCCCGATTCCCGTGCCCCCACGCTACGATTCCGACGACAACGACGCGTTCGAGGACGACACCGACAGCCACTGGCCGCTGTGGCGCCGTCGCCTGATCACCTGGGGCATGGCCGCCGTGGCGCTGGCGCTGGGTTTCCTCATTCCCTATACGGTGTACCTGAACACCCAGGTCACCCAGCGCTTCGGCGAACTGCGCTGGCAGATTCCCACCCGCGTCTACGCACGGCCGCTGGCATTGGCGCCGGGCGTGGCCATGGATGCGCAGACGCTCAAGACCGAGCTGGCGGCATCGGCCTACCGTGATGACGGCACCGGCAAGGCGCCGGCCACCTTCAGCCAGGACGGCGGCCGCTTCGTGGTGTCCAGCCGCGGTTACAACGACGTCGACGGCAAGGTCGCGCCGCGTAGGATCGAGCTGAGTCTGTCCGGTGGCCAGGTCGCCTCGCTGCGCGACGCAGACAGCCGCAAGGCGCTCAAGGCCGCGCGGCTGGACCCGGCGCGTATCGCCACCCTGTACGGCCAGAAGCAGGAAGAGCGCCGCCTGGTCCGGCTCGAAGACACCCCCGAGCTGCTGGTCACCGGCCTGCAGGCGGTGGAGGACAAGGATTTCAACCGTCACCATGGCATCGACCTGAGCGGCATCGCGCGCGCGGTCTGGGTGACCGTGCGCTCCGGCGGCCAGAGCCGCCAGGGCGCTTCCACGCTGACCCAGCAGCTGGCCCGCAGCGGCCTGCTCGGGATCGGCAAGGAACAGACCGTCACCCGCAAGTTCAACGAGGTGCTGTACGCGCTGATCATGGAGGCGCGCTACGACAAGCGCACCATCCTGGAGGCCTACCTCAACCAGGTGTACCTGGGCCAGCGCGGCAGCCAGGCGATCCACGGCATGTCCTCCGGCGCCGAATTCTGGTTCGGTCGTGACCTGTCCTCGCTCAACACCGAACACATCGCGCTGCTGATCGGGCTGGTCAAGGGGCCGTCCTACTACGACCCGCGCCGCAACCCCGAGCGCGCGCTGGACCGGCGCAACTTCGTGCTCGGCAAGCTGCACGAGAACGGCCTGATCGACGACACCGAGCTGCAGCGTGCGCTGAAAGCGCCGCTGGGCGTGCCGAAGAACCCCGGCCTGATCGCCGCCAACCGGTTCCCGGCCTATGTCGACCTGGTGCGCCGCCAGCTGGGCCATGACTACCCCGAAGCCGTGCTGCAGGGCGCTGGCCTGAGCGTGATGACCGGCATGGCGCCCTCGGCCCAGGCCTATGCCGAAGGTGCGGTGACCAAAACGCTGAAGTCGCTGGAAAACAAGCGCCGCCCCGAACTGCAGGCCGGCCTGGTGCTGACCGACGTGCACAACGGCGACGTGCTGGCCGTGGTCGGCAGTCGCGATGTGTCCGAGCCGGGCTTCAACCGCGCCATCGAAGCGCAGCGGCAGGTCGGCTCACTGCTCAAGCCGTTCGTGTACCTGCTGGCGCTGGCCCAGCCGGACAAGTATTCGCTGGCCACCTTCGTCGATGATTCGCCGGTGACCGTGCAGCTCAGCCGCGGCAAGCGCTGGACCCCGGGCAATGCAGACAACCGCAGCCACGGTACCGTGCGCCTGGTCGACGCGCTGGCCAATTCCTACAACCAGGCCACCGTGCGGGTGGGCATGCAGGTGGGGCCGGAGCGGGTCACCCAGCTGATCCACGTGCTGGCCGGGTTGAAGGCCGAGAGCAATCCGTCGGTGATCCTGGGCGCGACCGACCAGAGCCCCTATGCGATGGCGCAGCTTTACCAGTTCCTGGCGTCCGGTGGCGAGATCCAGCCGCTGCACGCCGTGCGCGGCGTGCTCGATCCGCAGGGCAAGCTGCTCAAGCGCTATGACAAGACCCCGGCGCCGGCCCAGGAAGGCGACTCCATCGCCGCCAACCTGATCAGCATCGGCCTGCAGCAGGTGGTGTCCAGCGGCACCGCCGCGCGCCTCAACGCCGATGGCCTGTCGCGCCTGCAGGCGGCCGGCAAGACCGGTACCTCCAACGATGGTCGTGACAGCTGGTATGCCGGCTACACCGGCGACCACCTGGCGGTGGTCTGGATGGGCAACGACCAGAACGAGCAGACCGGCCTGTTCGGCGCCACCGGCGCCATGCGGGTCTGGTCGGGCATCTTCAGCCGCCTGCCGAGCGCGCCGTTGAAGGTCAGCAACAAGGGGCTGGACTGGCAGCCGGTGGAAGCCGGCGGCACCGCCGCCACCGACGAGTCCTGCCCGGGCGCGCGCCGCTTCCCGTTCGTGGTCGGCTACGCGCCGGCCTACACTGCCTGCGTGGCCCCCACCGCATTGCCGGAAGGCGAAGGCGGCGAGGGTGGCGAAGGCGGTGGCTGGCGCAGCTGGTTCGGCCTGGACAAGAAGCCCGAACCGGCCGCCGAGCCGGCGCAGGCCGCTCCCGCGGCCACTCCCCCCGCTCGATGAAGCGCAACGCAAGGCAGCTCCGCATGACGACTTCCCGCACCGTGATCCGTACCGCTTCCGTGCTCGCGCTCGGCCTGGCGTTGGCCGCCTGCGTGTCCACCGCGCCGCCGGTGAAGCCGCCGGTCGACACCACCACGCCGGCACAGCGCATGGCGGCCGTGGATGCCAGCGCCGGCAAGGACGACAAGGAGCTGGATGTGCAGCCGCTGCGCGATGCCGGCATCGAGGACCTGCGCGTGGTGGCCAAGGCCAAGCGCCAGGCCAACGACCTGGCCGGTGCGGCAGAAGCGCTGGACCAGGCGCTGCTGATCAACGAAGGTGATCCGTCGATCGTGCAGGAACGCGCGGAGATCGCGCTGCTGCAGGGCGACTGGGCCCGCGCCGAAACGCTGGCCCGCAAGGCGGTGGAGCTTGGCTCAAAGACCGGCCCGTTGTGCCGCCGCCACTGGGCGACCATCGAACAGGCGCGCCTGGCGCGCGGCGAGAAGGAAAACGCGGCATCGGCGCACGCCCAGCTGGAAGGCTGCACGGTGCCGGGCATCAAGCGCTATTGAAACGGTGCCGGCCAGCGGCCGGCACTACAATGACGGCATGTCCCGCCTTGCCCACGCCAGCAGTGAAGCCCTCAACGAGGGCGGCACGCTCGCCAGCCAACTTGATGCCTTCGTCGCCCGTCCGGCGCAGCTGCGCCTGACCACGGCCATCGCCGAAGCCTTCGACCAGCGCGAGGTGCTGCTGGCCGAAGCCGGCACCGGCACCGGCAAGACCTTCGCCTACCTGGTGCCGGCGCTGCTGTCGGGCCTGAAGACCATCATTTCCACCGGTACCCGCGCGTTGCAGGATCAGCTGTACCACCGCGACCTGCCGCGCGTGCGTGCCGCGCTCGGGGTGGGGCACAGCAGCGCGCTGCTCAAAGGGCGGTCCAATTACCTGTGCCGGTACCGGCTGCAGCAGGCGCGCGGCGAGCCGCGCTTCACTTCGCCGCAGGAAGTGGCGCAGTTCCAGCGCATCCTGGCCTGGTCGGGGCGGACGAAATTCGGTGATATGGCCGAACTTGAAGCGCTGCCTGACGATTCGCCGCTGTACCCGATGGTCACCTCCACGGTGGACAACTGCCTGGGTACCGAGTGCCCGTTCTGGGATGACTGCTTCGTAGTGCAGGCACGCCAGCGTGCACAGGCGGCCGACGTGGTGGTGGTCAACCACCACCTGCTGTTGGCCGACCTGGCGCTCAAACAGGAGGGCTTCGGCGAAATCCTGCCGGGCGCGCAGGCGTTCGTGATCGACGAAGCGCATCAGTTGCCGGAGCTGGCCGCCAATTTCTTCGGCGAAGGATTCGGCATGCGGCCGTGGCAGGAGCTGGCGCGCGACTGCCTGGCCGAGAGCCGCAGCGTGGCCGGTGCGCAGGCCGCGCTGCACGCGCATGCCGGCGCGCTGGAGCAGACCCTGCGCGAGCTGCGCACGGCGATGGACGGCCTGCCCGCGCGCGGTACCCAGTGGCGTGCCCTGGCGGTGCCGCAGGTGCGCGATGGCTTCGATGCCGCGATGAGTGCGCTGGTGGCGCTGCGCGACGTACTGGATGGCGTGCGCGCGTCGTCGCCCGGCCTGGATGCCTGCCACGCGCGGGCGATGGAGGCGGTGTCGCGGTTGTCGCGCTGGTTGGGCGATGATGCGCCGCTGCTGGACTTCGATACCGACCCGGAGCAGGTTCCAGCACCGGCCGAGGTGCTCTGGTATGAGCTCACCCCGCGCGGCTTCCGCTGCCAGCGCACGCCGATGGATGTGTCCGGACCGCTGCGCGAGCACCGCCAGCGTTCGATGGCGGCGTGGATATTCACCTCGGCCACGCTGACGGTGGACGGCAGGTTCGAGCACATCGCCCAGCGGCTGGGCCTGGACGACCCGATCACGTTGCTGCAGCCCAGTCCGTTCGACTGGGCCCAACAGGCGCTGTGCTATCTGCCGACCGACCTGCCGGATCCGGCCGCGCGTGGCTTTGGTACCGCGCTGATCCGCGCGCTGACCCCGGTGCTGGAGGCATCGGGCGGGCGCGCATTCCTGTTGTTTGCCTCGCATCGCGCATTGCGCGAAGCCGCCGAAGCGCTGCGCGACGCGCCGTGGCCGTTGTTCGTGCAGGGTGAGGCGCCGCGCGCCACGCTGCTGCAGCGCTTCCGCGAATCGGGCAACGGCGTGCTGCTGGGCTCGGCCAGCTTCCGCGAGGGCGTGGACGTGGTGGGCGATGCGTTGAGCGTGGTGGTGATCGACAAGCTGCCGTTCGCCGCCCCTGATGACCCGGTGTTCGAGGCACGGCTGGATGCAATCCGACGCGATGGCGGCAATCCGTTCCGCGACGAGCAGCTGCCGCAGGCGGTGATCGCGCTCAAGCAGGGCGTGGGGCGGCTGATCCGCAGCGAGACCGACCGGGGCGTGCTGGTGCTGTGCGACCCGCGCCTGGTCAGCCGCAGCTACGGCCGCACCTTCCTGGATTCGCTGCCGCCGTTCCGGCGCACCCGTTCGCTGGGCGATGTGCAGACCTTCTTTGCGCCACAATGGCCTGCCACTGCTGCCGACACCGGGACTGCCAGTCCCGCCGCGGTTGCCGATGCCTTTCCTACTTCCCTGTTCTGATCCCCATGAAACTGCTCGCCTTTGAAACCGCCACCGAAGCCTGCTCCGTTGCCCTGTACGTGGATGGGCAGGTGCGTGAGCGCTTCGAGATCGCCCCGCGCCGCCATGCCGAACTGAGCCTGCCCTGGGCCGAGGAACTGCTGGCCGAGGCCGGGCTGGCGCGCTCGCAGCTGGACGCGATTGCCCTGGGGCGGGGGCCCGGCGCGTTCACCGGCGTGCGGCTGGCGATTGCCATCGCACAAGGCATCGCGCTGGCGCTGGATCGCCCGTTGATCCCGGTCTCCACCCTGCAGGTGCTGGCGCTGCGCGCGCCGGCTGAAGCCACCCACGTGCTGAGCAGCATCGATGCGCGCATGGGCGAGGTCTATGCGGCGCGCCACGTGTGCGTGGATGGCCAGTGGCAGCTGCAGGGCGAGGAAGTGGTGTGTGCGCCGGAGGCCGTGGAACTGCCCGATGGCAGCCGCTGGTTCGGCGTCGGCACCGGCTTCGGCGCGGCCGAGGGCGTGCTGGCCACGCGGCTTGCCGATCAGCTGGACGGTGTCGACGCGCAGGCATTGCCGCGTGCCTCCGACCTGCTGGCGCTGGCGGTACCGATGTTCGAGCGCGGCGAGGCGATGGCCCCGGAGCTGGTTGAACCGGCTTACCTGCGCAACAACGTCGCCCTGACCCTGGTCGAACAGCAGGCCGCGCGGGCGGCAAAGCAGCGCTGATCAATCAGAGCGCCCGGAGCCGGCGTTACCGGTCGTCGCGCAGCTCGCCGCCGGGCAGGAACACCCAGGTCCGGGTGACCTGCAGGATATCCACGCCGTCATCGGTCTTGGGCAGCGGCGGGAACGGCTGGGCCAGGCGGATTACCCGCAGCGCGGTTTCATCCAGCAGCGGCGTGCCGCTGCTGCGCAGGATCCGGCTGCTTTCCACGCTGCCATCGCGGCGCACGCCCACGGTGATCACCACCTGGCCGCCCAGCCGGCGCTGGCGCGCCTCATCGGGGTAGTTGAGGTTGCCCACGCGTTCGGCGCGGTCCACCCACGCGCGCAGGTAATTGGCGTAGGCGTATTCGCGGGTGCTGGCCGACACGAACTTGCGGTTCGGGCGCTTGGCGTACTGCGCCGAACGCAGGTGCACCTCGGCGGCCAGTCGGGCCATTTCGGCATCGCGCTGTTCGCGCGCGGTCATCGCCGCGTCCGGCTGCGGATTCTCCGGCAGTGGCTGTGGCTGCGCCTCGGCGATCGGGTCGGGGCTGTTGCGGCTGGCCACCACCCGCGCCTGCGGCGGTGGCGGGCGCGCGGCATCCTGGCGCTGCTGCGGCACCGGCGACAGCCCCGCCTGCGGCTGCGGCACGATCCCGGTCTGGTTGTCACGCGGGCGCTGCGCCTTGTCGTGGTCGCCGCCGCCCTGCTGGTTGGCCTGGGCCAGGAAGTCGGCCTGCCTGGGGGTCAGCGGGGTCTGGGTCTGGCTGAAGATCACGTCCAGGGTCGGCACCAGCGCGGCGTTGTCGCTGACCGCGAAGCCCACCCCCAGGATCAGCAGCGCATGCACCAGCGCCGACAGCGCCAGGGTCGCGCCCAGGCGCTGCGATTCGCGGGCCTGCAGGGGCACCATCGGGGCGACCGCCGTACTCATTGCGCCAGGCTGGCCTCGATCGCGTCGAACAGGGTGCCGGCGATGTTCAGCCCGAACTGCGCATCCAGTTCGCGCACACAGGTGGGGCTGGTGACGTTGACCTCGGTGAGGTAATCACCGATCACGTCCAACCCCACGAAGCGCATGCCACGGCGCTTCATTTCCGGCCCAACCTGGGCGGCGATCCAGCGGTCGCGCTCGCTCAGCGGGCGGCCTTCGCCGCGACCACCGGCGGCCAGGTTGCCGCGGAACTCGTCGCCCTGCGGAATCCGCGCCAGGCAATAGTCCACCGGCTCTCCGTCGACCAGCAGGATGCGCTTGTCGCCGGCGGTGATGTCGGGGATGAATTTCTGCGCCAGGGTCAGCCTGCGCTCGCCATCGGTCAGCGTTTCCAGGATCACGTTGAGGTTGGGATCACCGGTGCCGCTGCGGAAGATCGAGCGCCCGCCCATGCCGTCCAGCGGCTTGAGCACGGCTTGGCCATGTTCCAGCACGAACGCCTTCAGGTCGGCGTGGCGGCGGCTGACCAGGGTCGGTGGGCAGCACTGCGGGAAGAGCAGGGCGGCCAGCTTCTCGTTGTAGTCGCGCAGGCCCTGCGGGTCGTTCACCACCATCGCGCCCGCCTGCTGGGCCACGCCCAGCACCTGGGTGTCGTAGATGAATTCGGCATCCACCGGCGGATCCTTGCGCATCAGCACCACCTGGCCGGGGCCGAAGGTGGTCTGGCTGAATTCGCCCAGCGTGAACCAGTCATGCTTGTCGTCGCGCACCTGCAGCGGCGCGGTACGGGCCATCGCCACCCCGTCGCGCAGCGCCAGCCCGCCGGGGCTGACGTAGTGCAGGGCATGGCCACGGCGCTGGGCTTCCAGCAGCATGGCGAAGGTGGTGTCCTTGGCGATCTTGATATGGGCGATGGCATCCATCACCACGATGACGTTCAACGGCATGGTCGCAACCTGGCGGGCAGGCGCTGATGGTAGCGGCAATGCGCCCGTATTGCCTGCCCGGAGCGGCGGAACGCAGCGTCCGGCGGTCTTCACGCTTTGCGCAGTTCCGGGCCGGGCCGGTTCGCGGGGGGCGCTCCCGGCTTGGCTTGGGAAGCACACCCTTGATGACGGCCGCGTGGTGGGATATAGATACGCTTTCGCAGCGGCGCCGGACCAAAGCAGAAGCGTCGCGCGCTCGGGGAAAGGTAATGACTGAAAACATGGCTGCGGGTGGGGAACTCGCAGGGCTCAGGGTGATGGTCATCGATGATTCGAAGACCATCCGCAGAACGGCCGAAACGCTGCTCAAGCGTGAAGGCTGCGAAGTAGTGACCGCGACCGATGGTTTCGAGGCGTTGGCGAAGATCGCCGACACACAGCCGCAGATCATCTTCGTGGACATCATGATGCCCCGTCTCGACGGGTATCAGACCTGCGCGCTGATCAAGAACAACCAGCTGTTCAAGGCCACGCCAGTGATCATGCTGTCGTCCAAGGACGGCCTGTTCGACAAGGCGCGCGGTCGCATCGTGGGCTCGGAGCAGTACCTGACCAAGCCTTTCACGCGTGAAGAACTGCTGGGTGCCATCCGCACATACGTAAACGCCTGACCAGGGGGGAAAGGCACAATGGCTCGAATCGTTCTGATCGAGGACTCACCGACCGACCGGGCGGTGTTCATCCAATGGTTGACCAAGGCCGGGCACGAAGTGCTCGAGGCCGGCAACGCCGAGGACGGGATCAAGCTCGTCCAGGAACACCAGCCGCAGCTCGTGCTGATGGACGTGGTGCTGCCGGGCATGAGCGGCTTCCAGGCGACCCGCGCGCTGAACCGCGATGAGAAGACCAAGGCCATCCCGGTGATCATCGTGAGTACCAAGGCGATGGAAACCGACAAGGCCTGGGGGCTGCGCCAGGGCGCGGCTGCCTATGTGGTCAAGCCACCGCGCGAAGAAGACCTGATCGCGCAGATCAATGAACTGCTGGTGTCCTGATGCGTTCTCCCTTCGACATCCTTGAAGCCTACGAACGGCGCAGCCTGGCCCATGCGGTGCAGCTGCCCGAGCGGCAGTTCGCCCAGGACCTGTGGCGCGGCGTCGGCTACCGGGTCGGCAAGCGCCACCTGGTCTCGGACTTCCGCGAGGTGGTCGAAATCGTGCCGATGCCGCCGATCACCCCGGTGCCTGGCGCGCAGCCGTGGCTGCTGGGCGTGGGCAACCTGCGTGGCAACCTGTTCCCGGTGGTCGACCTGAAGTACTTCATGGAAGGCGAGCGCACCGTGCAGCAGGAAGGCCAGCGGGTGCTGATCATGCGGCAGGCCGGCGGCGACGTTGCCCTGACCATCGATGAACTGTTCGGCCAGCGCAGCTTCCAGCTGGACCAGGACATCGAGAGCGGCGACCTGGCCAGCGGCCGTTACGCCCATTTCATCGACCGCGCGTTCCATGGCGACGGCCACGACTGGGGCGTGTTCTCGCTCTCGCTGTTGTCGCGTACCCCCGAATTCAGGCAGGCCGCGGCGTGAACGCTGCAGCCTGCCTCACTGCATTGAAGATCGAGGTTGAACGATGAGTACTTCTTCGGAAACCGCCAAGGCCGGCAAGCTGGGCACGGTAGGAACCAATTTCTGGCTGGGCCTGCTGGCCCTGTCGATGATCGTGTTCGGCGTCAACACCGGCGTGGCCACCTGGCAGGGCAGTCGCCTGGCCGGTGCCAGTACCGGCGCGGCCGATCTCCAGGTGCTGTCCCAGCAGCTGGCCAACCAGGGCCGTGAAGCGGTCTCGGGCAACGCCCAGGCGTTCACCGCCTTCAAGGACACCAAGGCCCGCATCGAAAGTACCGTGAGCAGCCTGCAGGGCCGCTACGGCAGCGAAGCCAACGTGTCCGGTCCGCTCAACCAGCTGACCCAGACCTGGGAGCCGCTCGGCAAGAGCGCCGCCCAGCTGGTGGCCAGCGAACCGGCGGTGCTGGCCCTGGCCGGCAACGCCAACAACTTCGTCAACGGCGTGCCTGCCCTGCAGGCCCAGCTGAACGAAGTGGTGCGCGCCATGTCGGCCAGCGGCGCCCCGGCGTCGCAGGTCTACAACGCCCTGCAGCAGGTCGTGGTGGTGGGCTCGATGGCCCGCCGGGTGACCGAAATGCGCGCCGGTGGCGGCAACGCCGCCGCCGCGGGCGACGCGCTGGCCCGCGACTCGGTGGTGTTCACCCAGGTGCTGGACGCGCTGCGCAACGGCAACGAAGAACTGGGCATCGCCCCGGTCCGCAATGCCGCCGCGCTGGCCGCGCTGGAGCAGTCGCAGAAGCAGTGGGACACCATGAAGCAGGACGCCGACGCGATCCTGGCCAGCTCGCGCCAGCTGTTCTCGGCGCAGTCCTCGGCCGCGGCGCTGACCGGCGGTTCGACCAAGATGCTCGATGACAGCAAGAAGCTGTTCGAGGCGTTCTCCTCGTTCGGTTCGGTGCGTGATACCCGCCTGTTCCCGAACTTCTGGCTGGGCGTGATCTCCGGCGCACTGTCGCTGATCGCCATCATCGGCTTCGTCAGCAGCACCGTGCGCAGCCGTTCGCGCGAACA
Organism: Stenotrophomonas sp. CCNWLW57; assembly: GCF_037203925.1. Classification (NCBI taxonomy): domain Bacteria; kingdom Pseudomonadati; phylum Pseudomonadota; class Gammaproteobacteria; order Lysobacterales; family Lysobacteraceae; genus Stenotrophomonas; species Stenotrophomonas sp. CCNWLW57. Next base: position 22,649 of record NZ_JBBCBJ010000001.1, on the reverse strand, counting down.
GGAACTGCGTTACCAGACCCAGGTGGAATTCAACAGCCGCAACCAGCAGGCCATCATGCGGCTGCTGGACGAAATCAGCTCGCTGGGTGAGGGCGACCTGACCGTAAAGGCCTCGGTGACCGAGGACATGACCGGCGCCATCGCAGACGCAATCAACTACGCCGTGGACGAACTGCGCCACCTGGTGACCACCATCAACGACACGTCGGCCAAGGTCGCCGTGTCCACCCAGGAAACCCAGGCCACGGCCATGCAGCTGGCCGAAGCGGCGGGCCACCAGGCCAACCAGATCACCTCGGCATCGGACCGCATTGGCGAAATCGCGTCGAGTATTGAACAGGTGTCGCGCAACTCCGCCGAGTCGGCCGACGTGGCACAGCGCTCGGTGGTCATCGCCGCCGAAGGCGCCGGCGTGGTGCGTGAAACGATCCAGGGCATGGACCAGATCCGCGACCAGATCCAGGAAACCTCCAAGCGCATCAAGCGCCTGGGCGAGTCCTCGCAGGAAATCGGCTCGATCGTGGAACTGATCAACGACATTTCCGAGCAGACCAACATCCTGGCGTTGAACGCCGCGGTGCAGGCGGCCTCGGCCGGTGAAGCCGGCCGTGGTTTCGCCGTGGTGGCCGACGAAGTGCAGCGCCTGGCAGAACGCACCTCCGGTGCGACCCGCCGAATCGAGAACCTGGTCCAGGCCATTCAGGCCGATACCAACGAAGCGGTCAGCTCGATGGAGCAGACCACCGCCGAAGTGGTGTCCGGTGCACGCCTGGCCGAGGATGCCGGTACTGCACTGACCGAAATCGAACGCGTGTCCAACGCGCTCAACAACCTCATCAAGAACATCTCGATCGCCGCCCAGCAGCAGTCGTCGGCCGCGTCGGACATCACCCGCACCATGGGCGTGATCCGTCAGATTACCGGCCAGACCTCGCAGGGCGCGGGACAGACCGCCGAGTCGATCGGTCATTTGGCACAGCTGGCGGCCGACCTGCGCCGCTCGGTTGCCGACTTCAAGCTGCCGGCGTGAGCCGCGGGCAGGGCGGAGAGGGAAGGAATCAGCAGATGATGCATCGCGATAAAGCACAGCACGACATGCGCGCCCACCTGCCGGGAGACCTGGCATGAGCACGCTGCGCGATGCCATGAGCCACGCCGCCCTGGGCTGGGTGAAGCCGGAGCTGGACGAGACCCTGCGCCAGGTGCGCAACGAGCTCGAGTACTACGCCGAAGACCCTGCCGATGGCAGCCGCATGCGTTTCTGCGCCGGCTACCTGCACCAGGTGCAGGGCACCCTGCGCATGGTCGAGCTGTATGCCCCGGCGATGGTGGCCGAGGAGATGGAACAGCTGGCCAATGCCATCGGCGCCGGGGAAGTCCCCGACCGCGACGAAGCCTGCGCCACCCTGATGCGCGGCAGCGTGCTGCTGCCCGATTACCTGGAGCGCCTGCAGAACGGTCACCGCGACATCCCGATCGTGCTGCTGCCGCTGCTGAATGACATCCGCCTGGCGCGCGCCGCGCCGGTGATCAATGAAAGCGTGCTGTTCGCGTTCGCGCCGGACAGTGCCAGCGCCACCGAGGCCGAACTGGACCACGCACGTGGCAGCCTGAGCGGCCGCAACCGCGAGCTGCTCGACACCGTGGGCAATGCGGTCAAGGAAGAGCTGCTGCGCATCAAGGACGCACTGGACCTGCACCTGCGTACGGGCGGCGAGCCGGCCCAGCTGCAGACCCAGGTCAACGAACTGGGCGCGGTCGCCGACACCCTGGGCATGATGGGCCTGGGCGTGGCCCGCGGCGTGGTCGTGCAGCAGCGCGATGCGCTGCGTGGCGTGGTCGACGGGCAGCAGCAGATCGATGAAACCCTGCTGCTGGATATCGCCGGTGCGCTGCTGTACGTGGATGCCTCGCTGGACGACCAGGTCGCCCACCTCGGCGCCGGCGGCAGTGGTGAAGATGATCCGAGCGCGGCCGAAGGCCGGCGTACCGTTGAAGTGCTTGCCCACGAGGCCATCGCCAACTTCTCGGCCGCGCGCGAGCATTTCGTCGCGTTCATCGAAACCAACTGGAACCACGAGCAGCTGCACGAAGTGCCACGCCTGCTGGGCGAGGTCGCCGGCGCGCTGCGCATGCTCGACCTTTCCACGCCGGCCGATTACCTGCAGGGCGTGCGCCAGTACATCGCGGTCGAGCTGATCGGCCGCCAGCGCGTCCCCAGCGGCCGCCAGCTGGACACCCTGGCCGACGCCATGGCCAGCCTGGAGTATTACCTCGAAGCCCTGCGCGAACGCCGCCAGGGTCGCGACGACATTCTCGACATCACCCGCACCAGCCTGGAAACGCTGCGCTACTGGCCGCTGCCGGACGAAAATGCCGCCCCGGTCGATGCCAGCGCCGAAGCGCTGCCGGTTGCCCCGGAACACGTGGAGCTGACCGGATGGGATGCCCCCGTGCTGGCCCCGGTGGAAACGGCGGTCACGCCGGCCGCCCCGGCACCGGGCGACGTTCCTTCGCCGCCGCTGCCGGACTTCACCTTCGAGCCGCTGCCTGAAGTCGCTGCCGCCGCGCCCGTCGCGCCGGCCAGCAAGCCGGCGCCGACGCTGGTGTTCGAAGCGTCGACCGCCCCGGTCGCTGCGGACGCGCCGCAGTGGACGCTGCACAGCGAACCGGCGCGTACCGATGACGCTCCCACCTTCGCCCACTTCGATCCGGTGCTGGCGGAAGAGGCCAGCGTCGGCACGTCGTGGCAGGCCGCACCGGCAACCGACATCGCACCGATCGCCCTGGATGGCGTGGACGCGACGCCGTCCGACACCGCAGCACCGATCGCCACCGGGTTCGACCCGGTCGCCGCCGAACACGATGCACTGGAACTGAGCGACGAGCCGATCGAATTCACCTTCGACGAGCCGCTGCACAATGCCGGCGACGTGCTCTCGCTGCAGATCGACGATGCGCCGGCCACCGACTCCAGCGAGCTGGATGTACAGGCGCTGCCGGCGTTCCTGCAGGAGCAGGCCGAGCCGGTTGAAGACGAACCGGTTGAAGCGGTCGCTGTACCGGCCGAAGACCTGATCGATGCCCGCCAGGACGAGGCTCGCGAAGACGAAGCTGCCATCGAAGCAACGGGCGTGGGCTCCGTCGCTGGCGTGCAGGAAGCCGTGATCAGCAAGATCGAGCTGGACGACGAATCCGCGCGCTTCCTTGCCGAGCTGGATGCCGCCGCCGCGCAGTTCTCCACCGCGCCGGCTGTCGAGGCGCCTGCCGTGGTCGACGCGCCGGTTGCCGCTGACGAGCCGGGCACCATCGACGCCGGCTTCGAGGACGATGGCGAGAACATCGACCAGGATATCCGCGACGTCTTCATCGAAGAGTTCGACGAGGAACTGGTCAACCTGGGCAACCTGCTGCCGGTGTGGCGCATGGCCCCGGACAACATGGACCGCCTGCGTCCGATCCGCCGCGTGTTCCACACCCTGAAGGGCAGTGGCCGCCTGGTTGGCGCGCGCACCCTGGGCGAGTTCAGCTGGAAGATCGAAGGCATGCTCAACCGCGTGCTGGACGGCAGCCGCCCGGCATCGCCGGCGGTGGTGGCAATGGTCACCCAAGCCTATGAAGTGCTGCCGCAGCTCAACGCTGCGCTGCGCGATGGCAGCCGCGTGAGCGCGGACCTCCAGGCCATGCAGGGTATCGCCGACCGCGTTGCCGCGGGCGAGGAAACCTTCCATGTGCCGCTGCAGCGGCCGACTCCGGCCGCCGCGCCGGTGGAGCCGACCGACGTGGTCGTGGCCGACGTCGCGCAGGAAGCCGCCGAAATCGAGGCTGTCGAGGCGGTCGAGGAAACCGGCGGAACCCCGGCCAACATCGACGAGGTGCTGCGCGAAATCCTGGAGGCCGAAGTCGAGGCCCACCACGCCACGCTGCAGGCCTGGCTGGAAGAAGCACAGGCGGCGCCGCAACCGGTCACCGATACCCTGTTGCGCGCGGTGCACACCATGAATGGTGCGTTCGCGATGACCGACGTGCCGGAAATCACCGCTGTCACCGGTAACGCCGAGAGCTTCATCAAGCGCTCGCTGGCGGCCGATGCGGTGCCGGGCACCGAAGGCGTCGAGGCACTGGCCGCTGCCGCCGTTGCGATCCGTACCACGATGGTCGCGCTGCAGGCCGAAGCCCCGCGCATTCCGTCGCAGGCTGCGCTGGCCGAACGCCTGCAGGCGCTGGCCGAAACGCTTCCCGAAGCACGTTGGCCGGCACTGGTTGCCGACGATGGCATGGACCTGGACGGTGATGACGCCGACGAACTGGATGCCGTCGCCGATGCATCCCAGGCCGCGCACGATGTCACCGCGCATGAGCTGGCCGCGTTCTCCGCACAGTTCGATGAGCGCAATGGCTACGCCGTTGCCGACGACAGCACCGACACCGGGCTGCAGCAGGCCATCGTCGAGGCCGACGCGCTGTCGCTGGTCGACGCCGGCGAAACGGCCGACGATGCCCTGGTGGTCGATGAGCTGACGGGCAGCGACGATCTTTCGGCCTACTTCAACGCCGAGCTGGTGACCCCGTTCGATGCGCCGTCCAGCGCGCCGATCGATACCACGCCGGAAACCGTGGATGCCCCCATCGTCGAGCACGGCCTGGAAGCGGTGGAGCTGACGGGTGCGGACGATCTGTCGCGCTTCTACGAACACACCCTGCCGGACACGGTGGAGGTTTCGGACGCAGCTGCCGCGGAAACGTCGCAGCCGCTCGACATCGTCGCCGAAGAGATCGTGGCCGAAGCGGTCGTGGCCGAAGAAATCGTGGCCGAAGAGATCCAGGCCATCGAACTGGAGGCCGTGGAAGTCGAGGCGCTGCACGACGTGATCGAATCGGAGGCAGACGCACCGGTCACCGCCGATGACAGCGCCGGGTACAGCCTGGATGCCATCGAAGAGAACGAAGACGCTGCGGTTCTGGAAGACGTCATCCCGTCGACCCCCGCGTTCGGCGAATCGGTTGAACTGCAGCAGGCGCTGGACGATGGCCTGACCATCGTCGACGGTCCCGATGCGGAAGCGACCGTCGAAGACGCACCGGTGCTGGGCCTGGATGCCCGCCACGAAGCACTGGACGAGCGCGATGCGTTCGCCGAGGCCGAAGCAGGCCTGTCCGATGCCGAAGCATCGTCGCCGTCGGCACCGCTGTTCGAACTGGAAGACGCCCCGTTCTCGGCCGCCGTTGCGGCGGACGAAGCGGCCGCCGAAGAAGAGGAACTCGACGACGCCGGTTCGCTGGACTTCAACGTGCTGGACCGCGAGCTGGTCGACATCTTCGTCGAGGAAGGCAAGGACCTGCTCGACCATTGCGATGGCCTGATCAGCGAACTGCGCGCCGCGCCCCAGGACCGCGAAGCGATCGCCGGGCTGCAGCGTGATCTGCACACCCTCAAGGGTGGCGCACGCATGGCCGGCATCAACGCCATCGGCGACCTGGGCCACGGCATCGAATCGCTGCTGGAGGCGGTCGCCGCCAACCGTACCGATATCGACCGTAGCGACGTCCACCTGCTGGAACGCGGCTTCGACCGCCTGCACCAGATGCTGACCCGCACCGGTCGCCACCGCGACGTGGCCATGCCGGACGACCTGATCGCCGCGTTCGAAGCGCGCACGCTGGGCCGCGCCGAAGCAGAAGACGCGCCCGCCGCGCCTGCTGCCGCGGTCGAGGTCCCGGCGGTGGTCGATACGGCCGTTGCGTCGGCACCGTTGTCCGCACCGGTGCCGCTGGAAGCGTCCACTGACGAAGACACCCTGGCGCGTCCGCAGCAGGAGCAGGTGCGCGTGCGCGCCGACCTGCTGGACCGCCTGGTCAACCACGCCGGTGAAGTGGCGATCTACCGTTCGCGCCTTGAACAGCAGCTGGGTGCCTTCCGCGGTGCCATGGGCGAACTGGATCGCACCAATGCGCGCCTGCGCGACCAGCTGCGCCGCCTGGACCTGGAAACCGAAGCCCAGATCGTGGCTCGTTACCAGCGCGAGCAGGAACAGGTCGACCACAAGTTCGACCCGCTGGAACTGGACCGCTTCTCCACGCTGCAGCAGCTCAGCCGTGCGCTGAACGAATCCGCAGCCGACCTTGGCGGCCTGCAGGGCGTGCTGGACGATCTGTCGCGCCAGTACGACGTCCTGCTGCAGCAGCAGTCGCGGGTCAGCTCGGAACTGCAGGATGGCCTGATGCGCGCGCGCATGGTGCCGTTCGACGGCCTGGTGCCGCGCCTGCGCCGCGTGGTCCGCCAGGCCGGCCAGGACACCGGCAAGCAGGTCCACGTCACCCTGGACGGTACCCACGGCGAACTGGACCGCAACGTGCTCGACCGCATGGTCGCGCCGCTGGAACACATGCTGCGCAACTCCGTGGCCCATGGCCTGGAGACCCCGGAGCAGCGTCGCGCCGCCGGCAAGCCGGAGGAAGGCGAGATCGCCATCCGCCTGCGCCGCGAAGGCTCGGAAATCGTGCTGGAAGTGGCCGATGACGGCGCTGGGCTGAACCGCGAGGCGATCCGTCGCCGCGCCGAACAGCGCGGCCTGGTCGAGGCCGACGCCGTGCTCGGCGATGCCGAACTGGACGCGATGATCTTCTCGCCCGGGTTCAGCACCGCCGACCAGGTCAGCCAGCTGGCAGGCCGCGGCGTGGGCATGGACGTGGTGCACAACGAAGTGCGCCAGCTGGGCGGCTCGGTGGACATCCACTCGGTGCCGGGCAAGGGCGTCACCTTCACCCTGCGCCTGCCGCAGACCCTGGCGGTCACCCAGGCGGTGTTCGTGCAGATCGGCGAGACCACCTTCGCGGTGCCGGTCGCCTCGGTCAGCGGTATCGGCCGGATCTCGCGCGAGCGCTTCGAATCGGCCAACGGCGGTTACCACTACGGCGGCGAAGAATTCGCGCTGCACGACCTGGGCACGCTGGTCGGCCAGGGCCAGGCCCGTGCCGAAGGGCAGGACCAGGTGCCGCTGCTGCTGGTGCGCGCCGGTGAACTGCGTGCGGCCGTGGCGATCGACCAGGTGCTGGGCAACCGCGAAATCGTGGTCAAGCCGGTCGGCCTGCAGATCGCCTCGGTACCGGGCATCTACGGTGCCACCATCACCGGCGATGGCCGCGTGGTGGTGATCCTGGACGTCGCCCCGCTGGTGCGCCGTTACCAGGCCAACCCGCTCAAGCCGATCGCGCCGGCCGCGCAGGCAACCGACCGCCAGGCCCCGTTGGTGATGGTGGTCGACGACTCGCTGACCATGCGCAAGGTCACCGGCCGCATCCTGGAGCGCCACAACTTCGAAGTGGCCGTCGCCCGCGACGGTATCGAAGCGCTGGAGCGCCTGGAAGAGCGGGTGCCCGACCTGATGCTGCTGGACATTGAAATGCCGCGCATGGATGGCTATGAACTGGCCACCGCCATGCGCGCCGATCCACGCTACAAGGGCGTGCCGATCGTGATGATCACCTCGCGCAGCGGCGACAAGCACCGTCAACGCGCCTTTGAAATCGGTGTCCAGCGTTACCTGGGCAAGCCGTACCAGGAGCTGGACCTGATGCGTAACGTGTATGACCTGCTGGGGATCGCCCGTGCCCGTGAATGACCTGAACCCGCTGCCGTTGGTGGCACTGCTGGCACGGGTCGGCCCGGCGCGTGAGCGCCTGCGCGAAGCGCTGGCCCAGGCCGGTGCGACCGTGGTGCTGGAAGAGGATCCCAACAGCGTGGATCTGGAAACCCTGGGCGGCGCGGACGCCGGCGCGGTGCTGATCGCGCTGGAACCGGCCATCGAGGATGCGCTTGAACGCCTCGACCCGGTGCTGGCCTCGCCGTCGCTGACGGTCATCTTCGACGAAGCCGAACTGGCTGCGCGCCGCGAAGGCTGGGAAGCCCAGCGCTGGGCGCGCCACCTGGTGGCCAAGCTGCACGGCCATCAGGACGTGCTGCCGCCGGGCGCCGAGCAGGAAGGCCTGCTGCAGCCCGAGCCCGGTCTGCCGCAGACACCTGCCGAACTGCATGCCGATGCGCCGCTGGAATTCCATGTGCGCGAAGCCTTCGACGCCGCCGGCGACGTGCCGCCTGACGGCCTGTACCAGGCGCCGGAAGGCTACAGCGAGCCGATCTCGCTGGAGGAAGCACTGGCCGCCATGCAGGCGCCGGTCGCCGCACCGTCGGCCAGCGTGCCGCCGCCGGTCCCGGCCTCGGCCCCGCCTGTCCCGCGCGCGCCGCTGGGCGACCACAGCAGCTGGTCGCTGGTGGATGAAGACAGCGCGGTACCCGTTGCCGCACCGGCTGCGCCGGTAAGCGCGCCAATCGAAGCCAATGCGTTTGACATCGACCGCCTGTCGCTGGTCGAGCTGGAAGCTGACGCCGACCCCAGCAGCGCCGCACCCGGCGCCGTGCTGGTGCTGGCCGGCATCGGTGGCCCCGACGCGCTGCGCCGGCTGCTGGCCGCGCTGCCGGCCGGGCTGGCGGTGCCGATCCTGGTCTACATGCGCCTGGACGGGGGCCGTTACGGCAACCTGGTCAAGCAGATGGCCCGTGTGTCGGCGTTGCCGGTGGTGTTGGCCGAATCCGACCAGCCGGTGCTGGCCGGCAATGCCTACATCCTGCCCGATGACGTGGGCGTGGCCGTGCACAACCGCGGCCTGCATTTCACCGCGGATGCCAAGGGCATCCAGGTGGCCGCGTTGCCGCCGGCGCACAGCGCCGTGGTGATGCTCAGCGGCAGTGACGTGGCGCTGCTGGACGACGTGCTGTCGCTGGCCGTGGCCGGCGGCTGGGTCGCGGGCCAGACCGGTGAGGGCTGTTACGACCCGATCGCCGCCAACGCGGTGGTTGCCGCCGGCATGGCCGCCGGTGATCCGCCGCAGCTGGCCGCCGCCATCGCCGAACGCTGGGGCGTGAGCGAGTAATCGCCACGCCGTATCACTTTCAGGAAGCAGACGCATGAGCTACGCCAGCAACGACGAAATCCGTGGGGTACTGATCCAGGCCGGGAGCGAGCGCGTGCTGCTGCCCAATGCGACGGTGGCCGAAATGATGTCCAAGGTGCCGGTCACCCCGGTGGACAACGCGCCCGCGTGGCTGATCGGCGAAATCCGCTGGCAGGGCTGGGACGTGCCGCTGATGTCGTTCGCGCGCCTGTCCGGCCAGGGCGAGGACGCGGTGGTGAGCAACAACAAGGTAGTGGTGCTCAAAGCGCTGGGTGGCAACCCCAATCGCCCGTACCTTGCGCTGCTGACCCATACCTTCCCGCAGCTGATCGCGGTGCCGCGCGACGGCCTGCTGGCCGACGCCTCCGAAGAAACCCTGCCGAAAGGCGTGCACATGCGCGTGCTGCTGGGCGAACAGAGCGCGTTGCTGCCCGATCTTGACGCGCTGGAAGCGGCCCTGGATGAGGCGCTTCCGGTGAATTGACCGGGGATTCGACACCCCGGAAATGCGGTAGCTCACGACCGTGGGTCGTGACGACGCGTCAGCCCAGATCCCCCAACCGCGCCTGCAAGGCCGCGATCGCGGCCAACCCGGCGGTTTCGGTGCGCAGGATCCGCGGCCCCAGCTGCAATCCCTGGAACCCGGCTGCCGCCAGCGCCTGCCGATCGCGCGGCGACCAGCCGCCCTCCGGCCCGATCGCAATCACCACCCCATCGGGCGCGGCCTCCAGCGTGGACAAGCGGTGCTCGCCCAGCGGGTCCAGCGTCAGCTTGAGCGCTTCGGCAGGCATTCCCTTGGCCGCCTCCTGCACGCCCAGCGGCGCGGCTACCTCCGGCACCCGGGCGCGCCCGGACTGCCCACAGGCCGACACCACCACGCTGCGCCAGTGCGCCAGGCGCTTTTCCGCCCGCGCCGCGTCCAGCTTGACTTCGGTGCGCTCGGCATTGACCGGCACGATCGCCTGCACCCCCAGTTCGGTGGCCTTCTGCAGGATCAGGTCCATCTTCTCGCCGCGCGCGATGCCCTGCAGCAGGGTGATCGACAGCGTGGATTCGTTGTCCAGCGCCTGCGCGGCCTCGATCCGCACGCGGGCGTCGCGCTTGCCCGATTCCACCAGCGTGGCGCTGTAGTCGTGGCCATCGCCATTGAACAGTACGCAGCCTTCGCCCTCGCGCAGACGCATCACGCGGACAAGATGATTGGCCACCTCTTCGGGCAGCGACAGGGTCTGGCCCACGGCCAGCGGAGCTTCCACATAAGAACGGGTCACGCGCATGCAACAGCTTCCTCGATCGCGGCCAGGGTGGTCTGGGCCAGCAGGTCCAGGTGTTCGTCCTCCACGCAGTAGGGAGGCATCCAGTACAGCACGTTGCCCAGCGGGCGCAGCACCACGCCGCGCCGCAACGCGGCGTTGTACGCCTGCAGCCCCACCCGCGCCCCGGCAGGGAAGGGCGTGCGCTTGTCGCCGTTGCGGGTCAGCTCGAACGCGACCACCATGCCGGCCTGGCGCACATCGGCCACATGGGCGTGGTCGGTGAAGGGCGCGGCCAGGGTGCGCATGACCTCGGCGGTGCTGCGGTTGCGCGCGATCACATCCTCGCTGGCGAAGATGTCCAGCGTGGCCAGCGCGGCCGCGCAGGCCAGCGGGTTGCCCGTGTAGCTGTGCGAATGCAGGAAGGCACGCTCGCGGCTGTCGTCCAGGAACGCGTCGTACAGTGCCTGCGTTGCCAGCACCGCCGCCAGCGGCAGGAAGCCGCCGGTCAGGCCCTTGGACAGGCACAGCAGGTCGGGCATCACCCCGGCCTGTTCGCAGGCGAACAGGGTACCGGTGCGGCCAAAGCCGGTGGCGATCTCATCGGCGATCAGGAACGCGCCATTGGCATCGCACAGTTCGCGCGCCCGCTTCAGATAGACCGGGTCGTGCATGCGCATGCCGCCAGCACACTGCAGGCGCGGCTCCAGGATCACCGCGCAGATCTCGCCCGGGTGCTGGTCGAACAGGTCGGCGAGGCGATCTGCCGCCTCATGGGCGCGCTCAGCGGCGCTCTGCCCCGGTTCGGCCAGGTAGGCGTCCGGCGAGGGCGCGAACAGTGCCTCGGTCAGCAGTGGCGCGTACACGCGGCGGTACAGCGGAATATCCCCGACCGACAGCGCGCCCAGGGTTTCACCGTGGTAGCCGTTCTCCAGCGCCACGAAGCGGGTGCGGTGCTCCTCGCCGCGGTTGCGGAAGTAATGGAACGCCATCTTCAATGCGACCTCGACCCCGGCCGAGCCGTTGTCGGCGTAGAACACCTTGGACAACGGCGCGCGCCCGGCCTGGCGCGGTGCGATCGCCAGCAACCGTTCGGCCAGTTCCACCGCCGGTTCGTGGCTGAAGCCGGCCAGCATCACCTGCTCCAGCTGGGTGGCCTGGCGGGCGATGGCCGCGCCGATGCGCGGCTCGGCATGGCCGAACAGGTTGGTCCACCAGCTGCTCACCGCATCCAGGTAGCGGTGGCCGTCGTGATCGACCAGCCACGGGCCTTCACCGCGCGCAATCGGCACCAGCGGCAAGGTGTCCGGGTGCTCACGCATCTGCGTGCACGGGTGCCACAGCACGGCCAGGTCGCGTTGCCGCCACCGGTCGGCCAACGTAAGGGGGGCTGGGTCTGCTAGCATTTCGAGCTCATGGCCACGTTTTCACCTGCCTGCATTCTATCGATCTCAAAGAGCCAGTTCGCATGACCCGTCCGCTGCCCACCATCCACCAGATCACGGACGAGGAAAGCGGCCCGTTCCAGCGGCAGCACCTGGACCTGGAGTTTTCCAACGGCGAACGCCGCCGCTTCGAGCGCCTGGTCAGCCGTGGCCACGGTGCGGTGGTGGTGGTGCCGATGCTGGATGACCAGACCGTGCTGCTGGTGCGTGAATACGCGGCCGGCGTGCACCGCTACGAACTGGGGCTGGTGAAAGGCCGCATCGATGCCGGCGAAACCCCCGAACAGGCCGCCGACCGCGAGCTGAAGGAGGAAGCCGGTTATGGCGCGCGCCGCCTGGACGTGCTGCGCGCCATGACCCTGGCCCCGACCTACATGAGCCACCTGTCGCACCTGGTGGTGGCCCGCGACCTCTACCCCGAGCGCTTGGTTGGCGATGAGCCCGAAGAGCTGGAAGTGGTGCCGTGGAAAATCGCCGAGCTCGACCGGCTGATGCTGCGCGAGGACTTTTCCGAAGGGCGTTCGCTGGCGGCGTTGTTCATTGCCCGCCAGTGGCTGGAACGCGGGGAATGATCAAACTCACCACCGATCTGCGCGAAACGGTGATTGCCATTGCCCAGGACGCCGCCGCCGCCATCATGGCGGTGTATGCCACGCCGTTCGACGTGGAGATCAAGTCCGACCGCAGCCCGGTCACCGCCGCCGACCTGGCTGCCAACCAGGTGATCCTGCGCGGGCTGGGCCAGCTGACCCCGGACCTGCCGATCCTGTCCGAGGAATCGGCGCAGGTGCCGTGGGAGGTGCGCCGGCATTGGGGCGCCTACTGGCTGGTGGACCCGCTCGATGGCACCCGTGAGTTCGTCAAGCGCAACGACGAATTCAGCGTCAACATCGCCTTGATCTACCAGGGCGCGCCGGCGTTCGGCGTGGTGCTGGCGCCGGTCAGCGGGGTGGCCTGGCACGCCATGCGCGGCGAGCTGGCCTATCGCCGTGACGGCATGCATGACTCGGTGCTGCGCACCCGCACCCCGGCGCTGCCGCCGCTGCAGGTGGCCGCCAGCCGCTCGCACCGCAGCCCGGAAACCCAGGCACTGCTGGACCGCATGGGCGAGATCGAGGTCGTCGCGCAGGGCTCGTCGCTCAAATTCTGCCGGCTGGCGGAAGGCACACTGGACGTATACCCGCGGCTGGGGCCAACCGCCGAATGGGATACCGCCGCCGGCCAGTGCGTGCTGCATGCCGCAGGCGGCGCGGTGCTGTCGGCCGCCACCGGCAAACCATTCCGCTACAACCGCCGCGAAACGCTGTTGAACGGCGATTTCATCGCGCTGGGCGACACCCGCCTGCCGTGGCGTACCTGGATTCCCGCCTGACCGGAGCACCGATGTCCGCACCCGCCGAACTGGACCGCCTGCTGGGCATCATGGCGCGCCTGCGCGATCCGCTGCGGGGTTGCCCGTGGGACCTGCAGCAGGATTTCGCCAGCATTGCCCCGTACACCATCGAAGAAGCCTACGAGGTCGCCGACGCGATCGACCGTGGCGACCTGGACGACCTCTGCGACGAACTGGGCGACCTGCTGCTGCAGGTGGTGTTCCATGCGCAGATGGCCAGCGAGCAGGGCGCGTTCGGCTTTGCCGATGTCGCCCGCGCGATCAGCGACAAGATGCAGCGCCGCCACCCGCACGTGTTCGCGCAGGTGCAGGTCGATGGGGCTGAAGACGTCAACAGCAACTGGGAAGCGATCAAGCGCGCCGAGCGCGCCGCCAAGGGCGACGCCGACACGTCCGCGCTGGTCGGCATCTCGCGCGGGCTGCCCGAGTGGCAGCGGGCGGTGAAGCTGCAGGCGCGTGCGGCGCGGGTGGGCTTCGACTGGCCGGGCCCGGCACCGGTGCTGGACAAAGTGCGTGAGGAACTGGACGAGGTAGCGGCGGAATTCGCGCGCGGTCCGGTACAGGACAACCAGGCGCGGCTGGAGGAGGAACTGGGCGACCTGCTGTTCGTATGTGCCAACCTGGCGCGGCACGCCAAGGTCGACGTCGGTGCCGCGCTGCGCCACGCCAACCACAAGTTCGAACGGCGCTTCCGCGCCATGGAAGCGCAGGCGGCGGCCGCGGGCGCATCGATGGCCGGGTTGGACCTGGAGGCGCAGGAGCGCCTGTGGGAACAGGCCAAGGCCGCCGAAGCCAAGCCGTGAAAACCTTGCTGCTGTTCGTGCTGACCGCCGTGGCCGAGATTGTCGGCTGCTACCTGCCGTGGTTGTGGCTGCGCCGCGATGGCAGCGCCTGGCTGCTGTTACCGGCCGCCGCCAGCCTGGCCCTGTTCGCCTGGCTGCTGACCCTGCACCCGGCTGCCAGCGGGCGTGTCTACGCTGCGTACGGCGGGGTATACATCGGCACCGCGCTGGCGTGGCTGTGGGTGGTGGATGGCATCCGCCCCGGCCGCTGGGACCTGCTGGGCGTGGCGCTGTGCCTGGCCGGCATGGCGGTGATCATGTTCGCACCGCGCGCGGGCTAGGCGGGGCTGACCGTGGCGCACCGCCGCAGGCGTTGACGGAGCGGTTCTGGGATAATGACGACCTGCATTTTCATCCCCCGGATTGTGGTCATGACCCAGAAGACGCTACTCAACGATACCCACCGCGCGCTCGGCGCCAAGATGGTCGATTTCGGCGGTTGGGACATGCCCATCCACTATGGTTCGCAGCTGGACGAGCACCACCTGGTCCGCGCCGATGCGGGCATGTTCGATGTGAGCCACATGACCGTGGTCGACCTGCGCGGCGCGCAGGTGCGCCCGTTCCTGCGCCGCCTGCTGGCCAACTCGGTGGACAAACTGAAGGTACCGGGCAAGGCACTGTACTCGTGCATGCTCAATGCGCAGGGCGGGGTGATCGACGACCTGATCGTCTATTACCTGGCCGACGACTTCTTCCGCATGGTGGTCAACGCCTCCACCCGTGAGAAGGACCTGGCCTGGATCCGCGAGCAGGCCGCCGCCTTCGATGTGCAGGTGACCGAGCGCGAAGACCTGGCGATCATCGCCGTGCAGGGGCCGACCGCACGCGAGCGCGTCACCGGCCTGGTGGCCGAGGCCGACCGCGCCGCGCTGCAGAAGCTGGGCCGCTTCGCCGCCGTGGACGTCACCGCTGCCAGCGGCGCACCGTTGTTCGTTGCCCGCACCGGTTACACCGGTGAGGATGGCTTCGAAATCCTGGTGGCCCAGGACCAGGTCATCGCCTTCTGGAATGCACTGGCGGCCGCCGGCGTGCGCCCGGCCGGCCTCGGCGCGCGTGACACGCTGCGCCTGGAAGCGGGCATGAACCTGTATGGCCAGGACATGGACGAAGCGATCAGCCCGCTGGAAGCGGCACTGGCCTGGACGGTGGCGCTGGACGAAGGCCGCGACTTCATCG
This sequence comes from Stenotrophomonas sp. CCNWLW57, assembly GCF_037203925.1. Lineage (NCBI taxonomy): Bacteria > Pseudomonadati > Pseudomonadota > Gammaproteobacteria > Lysobacterales > Lysobacteraceae > Stenotrophomonas > Stenotrophomonas sp. CCNWLW57. The sequence goes on along the minus strand of NZ_JBBCBJ010000001.1, from coordinate 7,585 downwards.
GCCGCGACGTGCTGGAGGCGCAGAAGGCCGCCGGCGACGCGCGCCAGATGATCGGCCTGGTGATGGACGAGAAGGGCGTGCTGCGCCATGGCCAGGCGGTGACCACCGCCGGCGGCACCGGCGAGATCCTGTCGGGTACGTTCTCGCCGACGCTGGGCAAGGGCATCGCCTTCGCCCGCGTGCCGGGTGGCGAGCTCGGCCAGGTGCACGTGGACATCCGCGGCCGGCAGGTGCCGGTGCGCGTGGTGAAGTTCCCGTTCGTGCGCGAAGGCCAGGCACAGCCCGGCGTGCTGGGCGAAAGCTGAGCACCGGTTGTTTTACACTACCCCCGTTTTTTGACCCCCTGAAATTCTTCGGAGCAGTCCCATGAGCGAGATCCCCGGCGACCTCAAATTCCTCAAGTCCCACGAATGGGCGCGCGTTGAAGGCAACGGCCGCGTCACCATCGGCATTTCCGACCACGCCCAAGGCCTGCTTGGCGACCTGGTCTACGTCGAGCTGCCCGAAGTTGGCGCCGAAGCAAAATCGGGCGAGGCGATCGCGGTGGTCGAGTCGGTCAAGGCGGCTTCCGACGTGTACAGCCCGGTCTCCGGCACGGTGGTCGAGGTCAATTCGGCGCTGGCCGACAAGCCGGAAACCATCAACGAAGACGCCTACGGCGACGGCTGGCTCTGCGTGATCGAGCTGTCCAACAAGGAGGAGGTCAACGACCTGCTGGACCCGGACGACTACGCCGAACTGCTCGAGGAAGAGGACAACTGATCCTCGCCTGCCTGGAAAGACGGCCGCCCTGTGCGGCCGTTTTTTTTTGCCTGCGCGCGCCATCGTCCGGTTGCCGACGTCCATTGCGTTATCCGTGCGTGACGGATGGCGACGCCGTCGATGGTCGCATCGACGTGCATCGACCCCCATCGCGCGGGTCATGGATGCGCGCAACCGGCACGAACCTGACGTCCACCACCGCCTAAAAGTTTGCGCAGTTCTGCAAATCCGGACGCAAAAAGCGTTCGCGGATGTGAAAAGTTTTTGCCCCTGTTTTGTTCCCGTGCGGGAAGCCGTTGCGATGCCGTCAGCGCAATCGCCGGTTGCGGGCTGCAGCGCGGGTGCATCTGCAGTGCAGTTTGCGAAAGTGCTTCTTTTAAGTGTTTTTCTTTCTACGCATCGCCGCTCGGATGGATGCGTGCACGCAAACAACGACCGTCGAAGGGGTGTCGCCGAGCGCTTGCGGAGGGTCCAGGCGAGGTGCGCCGGAGGGCATCCATGTGAAATTTTTTCGCGGGGGTTGTTGACAGTGAAAAAAAGCGTGATTAGGTTTCGCCCAGCAGACCTTGCCTGCCAAACGAGTGAGCCGAATCGACATCCAGTCGCGAAGCACAACCAGAACATCCGCCGCGCGTCCCAAGACGGTGGAGTCGGCTTCGCTACCTCCGGTGAAATGCAAGGGCACCCCGCATTCGATACCTGCCTGGCATCCTGTGGCAGGTATCTCCGTATCCGTCACGACGCGCTCGACGCGACGGCGGTCCCCGCACGGCAGTAACGGCGGGTTTGCTTTACCTGGGCGTTTCAACTCCATAGATCACTGACGAGGAGCCAATCCCATGGCAACCAAGAAAGCTGCGAAGAAAAAGCCGGCCGCCAAGAAGGCCGTGAAGAAGGTCGCCAAGAAGGCGGCTGCCAAGAAGGCCGTGAAGAAGGTAGCCAAGAAGGCGGCTGCCAAGAAGACGGTAAAGAAGGCAGCCAAGAAGGCGACTGCCCGCAAGGCAGTGAAGAAGACGGCAAAGAAGGCGGTCCGCAAGGTCGCCAAGAAGGCCGCCGCCAAGAAGACCGCAAAGAAGGCAGTGAAGAAGACCGCCAAGAAGGCCGTCCGCAAGGTAGCCAAGAAAGCGGCTGCCAAGAAGACCGCCAAGAAGGCCGTCCGCAAGGTAGCCAAGAAGGCGGCTGCCAAGAAGACTGCCAAGAAGGCCGTCCGCAAGGTCGCCAAGAAAGCCACCGCCAAGAAGGCCACCGCGCGCAAGCCGGCCGCCAAGAAGGCGTCGGCCAAGAAGGCAGTGAAGAAGGTCGCCAAGCGCAAGCCGGCGGTCCGCAAGAAGAAGGCTGCACCGGTCGCCCTGCCGGCAACCCCGGCACCGCTGATCTGATCCATTCCCGATAGCCGTACCTGAAACCCCTTCCCGGCGCCCAGCGGGAGGGGTTTTTTTTTGCTGCGCAAAAAAAATCCCCCTCCCGCGAGGGATCAACGAACGTTGATCCCGACGGTAGCGCCGACTGTCAGTCGGCCCAGGCGGTATCGGAAGCCGGCCAGCGGCCGGCACTACAAAAAAAAGGGCGACCCGTAGGCCGCCCTGTACCGGATGCGATACACCTCGCTGACGCTTACCGCGGCGACGCCACCGCCCGGTCCGACGACACGCCCTTGCGCTTGGCCGGCGTGCTGTCTTCGGTCATCAGGTTGTCGCTGCCGAAGTCGGTGTCCACGTCCAGCCAGCGCTGCGCAGGAAGCCCCATGGCCGCGTCGAGCACGGTCGGCAGCAGGCCGCTGGGCAGGCTGCTTTCGCCGTTCCACATGATGGCGATGCCCAGGTCGCGTTCGGGCACCAGCGCCACCAGGCCGCGATACCCCTGCACGGCACCGGCATGGAAGATCACTTCATGCCCGGCGTAATCGAAGTTGCGCCAGCCCAACGCGTAGCCGGCCGAGTGCAGGCGCTCGCGACGCCAGCCCGAGCGCATCTCGCCCGGGGTGTTGATCAGGGTCGAGTGCAGCGTGGCCAGCAGAGGCGCGGGCAGCACGTCGGGGCGGTGCCCGGTATGGGCCAGCAGCCACTGCGCCATGTCGCTGGCACTGGCGTTGACGCCTGCAGCGGGAGCGAGGCGGTAGTAGGTCGGCTTCGGGCTCAGCGACACCCAGCCGTTGCGGCTGCGCACGTGCGGGCGCGCCCAGCGCGAGCTGGCCTGGATGCCCGCCAGGCCCAGGCTGGCATCGTCCATGCCCAGCGGCTTGAACAGGCGGCGTTCCACCGATTGCTCGTAGAAGCTGCCCGAGGCGGCGTACACCACATCGCCGATCAGGCTGAAGGCCACGTTCTGGTACGCATAGCAGTCGCCCGGCTGGCACTTGAGCGAGGTCGAGGCCAGCTTGTGGGTGAGCGTGTAGTACTCGGCGTTGGCTTCCACGTCGCGGTCGTAGGCGTTGTACGGCAGGCCGACACGGTGGCTGAGCAGATCGGCCACGGTGAGGCGCTCGGTCGCCTCGGGGGTGCTGAGCTGGAAGCCGGGCACGTAGTCGGTGACCTTGCTGTCCCAGCGCAGCGTGCCGTCGTTGACCAGCAGGCCGGCCATGGTGCCGGCGAACGCCTTGGACAGCGATGCAAGCCGGAACACGGTGTGCGCATCGACCATCTGCGGGTTGTTGACGTCGGTGACGCCATAGCCGCGCGCGCTGAGCACGCGGCCGCCCTGCACGATGGCCACGGCCATGCCCGGTACGCGCTCGCCATAGGTGAGCTGCTGGGCCATCGACTCAATGTTGGCCACGTTGAACCCGGCGGCCGGCGGCAGCACCTTCGGATTGGTCGTGGTGGCCCGGTACGCCGCAGGCTGGGTGTGCGGAATGGCGGAGGCGGCGCTGTTCTCGATGTTGACGGGGAACGCGGCCGGTGTCGCACTGGGTGTCTGTGCGGTGGACGACATGGCGATGGGCATGAGCATGCCCAGCAACCCGGTTGCCGCCGAACGGATCGGTCGGCGCCTGCTGTTCTCTTTCATCGTTTGGGGCCCGTGCGCAACTGCTGGCACCGATTCTAGCGCTGCTTTTCGTGATTGCACAAACGAAGCGAAGATGAATGCGTATCGCATTGAAAAGGCGCGGTTTTTGCATCGAATGGGAGGGTCGTCGTCGACCCCCTGTTCAGGTGGCGGGGACCTGGGCCCCCAGCCAGCGCGCGGCGCGTTCGGCGATCATCATCGTGGGCGCGTTGGTGTTGCCGCTGACCAGGCTGGGCATGACCGACGCGTCCACCACGCGCAGGCCCTGCACGCCTCGCACGCGCAGCTGCGGGTCGACCACGGCGTCGGCATGCTGGCCTATCGCGCAGGTACCCACCGGGTGGTAGATGGTCTCGGCCTTGGCGCGGATGAAGGCTTCCAGGGCAGCATCGTCCAGGTCGTCGCGGGTCGGGAAGATCGGCGCACCGCGCCAGCGGTCAAACGCCGGCTGGGCCAGGATCTGCTGCGACATGCGCACGCAGGCCTTCATCATGGCCAGGTCGTGCCCCTCCGGATCACCCAGGTAGTTGGCCTCGATCCGCGGCGCGGAGGCGGGGTCGGCATCGCGCAGCAGGATCCGGCCCCGGCTGCGCGGGTGCAGCGCGCAGGCATGCAGGGTGTAACCGTCGCCGGGCAGGCGGTGGCGCCCATGGTCGTCCAGCATGGCCGGCACGAAGTGGAACTGCACGTCTGCACCGTCGCCCTGCGCCAGCGGCGAGCGGGCGAAGCCGCCGGCCTCGGCTATGTTGCTGGTGCCGGCGCCACGACGTCCGCGCAGGAAGTAGTCGAAGGCGATGCGCGCCTGGTTGCTGCGGTCGTAGCTGACGCCTGGCTGGGTGTGCACCAGCGTGCAGATATCCAGGTGGTCCTGCAGGTTGCCGCCCACCCCGGGCAGGTCGACCCGGGTACTGATGCCGTGCGCGCGCAGCTGCCGGTGCGGGCCGATGCCGGAGAGCATCAGCAGGTGCGGGGAGTGGATCGCGCCGGCGCTGAGGATCACCTCGGCGGCCGCATGCGCATGACGGTGCGCACCCTGGTGGCGGAAGTACACGCCGTTGGCGGTGTCGCCCTGGAAGCTCAGGGCGCGGGCACGGGCACCGGTGAGCACGGTGAGGTTGCGCCGGCCACGCGCGGGGCGCAGGTAGGCGGTGGCGCTGGAGCAGCGCACGCCGTCGCGCTGGGTAACCTGGTACAGGCCCACGCCGAGCTGGTGCGCGCCGTTGAAGTCGTCGTTGCGCGCGTGCCCGGCCTGCACGGCGGCGTCCAGGAAGGCATCGGAGAGCGGGTTGTGGTGGCGCGGGTCGGACACCGACAGCAGCCCGGCATCGCCATGCCAGGGACCCGTGCCGCGGCTGTTGGCCTCGCCGTGCAGGAACCAGGGCAGCACGTGCGACCAGTCCCAGCCGGTGGCGCCGGCGGCGGCCCAGCCGTCGTAGTCGGCCGCCACGCCACGCACGTAGCACATGGCGTTGATGGCGCTGGAGCCACCCAGCACCTTGCCGCGCGGCCACCACAGCCGCCGGCCATCGAGTGCCGGCTCCGGTTCGGTGTAGAGGTTCCAGTTGATGCGGCGATTGTTGACCAGCCGCGCCAATCCGGCCGGCATGTGGATGAACGGGTTGCGGTCGCGCGGGCCGGCTTCAAGCAGCAGCACGCGGCAGTGCGGGTCGGCGCTGAGCCGGTTGGCCAGCACGCAGCCGGCCGAGCCGGCGCCGACGATGATGTAGTCGTACATGTCCGTTCCCCAACGGTGATGGCACGAGCATAAGCCAGTCGCCCCCTAGCGATGTTGCGGTGCATCGTTTACCGTGCGCGCTTTGCTGCCCGGAATCGCCACGATGCTGCCGCTGCCACGCCGCCTGTGCGGGACCTGCGCGCCATGAATGCCCCGGACCCGAGCGCGCCCGCGCAGCCCGGCCTGCGCGCAGCGCTGCGCCAGTCGCCCCCGCTGTTCTGGGCCTGCGTGTATTTCTTCTGCCTGCTCAGCGGGTATTACGTGCTGCGCCCGGTGCGCGAGGCGATGGCGGCATCGGCCGACCTGCAGACGGTGTTCCCGCCGGCGCTGATCGCGTGGTTCGATGGCCATGGCATCGCGCTGCAGGACTTCGTGCTGCAGGTACTGTTCACCTGCGTGTTCGTGATCATGGTGGTGCTGCAGCCGCTGTACGGGGCGCTGGTGAGCCGCTACCCGCGCCGGGTGTTCCTGCCGGCGGTGTACGGCTTCTTCATCGTGACGCTGCTGGGCTTCTATCTGCTGTTCGACAGCGGGGTGCCGGGGCGGGGGATGCTGTTCTTCTTCTGGACCACGGTGTTCAACCTGTTCGCGGTGGCGGTGTTCTGGAGCTTCATGGCCGATGTGTTCTCGAACGTGCAGGCGCGGGCGTTCTACGGCTACATCGGGGCGGCCGGCACGATCGGCGCGTTCCTGGGCCCGACGCTGACCTCGACGCTGGTGCAGCGGGTGGGCATCGCAAACCTGATGCTGGTGTCGGCGGGCTTCCTCAGCGTGTGCCTGTTCTGCATCTGGCGGCTGCGCTTGTGGGCGGTGGCCCGCGAGCAGGAGCTGCAGCTGGCCTCGGGCGAGGCGCCGATGGGCGGCGGGGTGCTGGACGGCCTGAAGCTGATCGCGCGCGAGCCGCTCCTGCGCTGGCTGGCAGTGATGGTGGTGTTCGGGGTGGGCATCGGCACGCTGCTGTACAACGAGCAGGCGTCGATCGTGCGGCGGCTGTACACGGACCCGGCGGCGAGCACGGCGTTCTATTCGCGGGTGGACCTGGCGATCAACGCGCTGACGCTGATCCTGCAGCTGGGGCTGACGCGCTGGCTGCTGTCGCGCTTCGGCATCGCGCCGGCGCTGCTGATTCCGGGGTTTGCGATCATCATCGGCTTCTCGGTGCTGGCTGCCTCGCCGCTGCCGATGCTGGTGGCGGTGGTGCAGGTGATGACGCGGGCCAGCGAGTTTTCGCTGGCCAAGCCGGCCCGCGAGACGATCTTCACCCGGGTGGACCGGCAGTGGCGCTACAAGGCGGGCGCGGCCATCGACACGGTGGTGTACCGCGGTGGCGACCTGACCTTCGCATGGGTGCACAAGGGGCTGTCGCTGTTCGGCTCGCATGCGGTGTTCGCCGGCGGGCTGGTGGTGGCGGGCATCATGACGGCGGCGGCGTTCGGGCTGCTGCGCGAAGAAAAGAAGCTGCCGGTCGAGCGGCCGGAGTAAGCTGTTTCCAATTCGTTCGAGGTTTGCGCATGTACTGGACCGCACTGATCCTGACCCTGGTGGTCGCGCTGTTGCACGTGTACTTCCTGGTCCTGGAAATGTTCCTGTGGACGCGCCCGCTGGGCCTGAAGACGTTCCGCAACACGCCGGAGAAGGCGGAGCTCACCCGCGTCTTGGCGGCCAACCAGGGCCTCTACAACGGCTTCCTGGCCGCAGGCCTGTTCTGGGGCCTGTTCGACCACCTGCCGATGCTGGTGAACTTCATGCTGGGCTGCGTGATTGTTGCCGGGTGCTATGGCGCTTACAGCGTCAACAAGCGGATCTTCTTCGTCCAGGCCCTCCCGGCCATCCTCGCGGTCATCGCCTGGCAGTTCGTGCCGGCATAACCGCCGTCGCACGCAATCTCGTAGAGCCGGGCTCTGCCCGGCTGCTTCACGCATTTCGGCGAACAGCCCCTGTCTGATGCATGCCCTGAGCTGGGCCGGCGGGTGTGGGTTTGCGGGACACGCCGTGAATACGTCCATGTAGCAACTGTGTTGCTGAAGGGGCCGGCGGCCCCTCCGGCAGACGGGCATGGTGGTGCCGGCCGCTGGCCGGCAG